>CANPYZ010000006.1 GCA_947589035.1 uncultured Clostridia bacterium
TGATTTAAGTTTATTTACTTGCAACTACGCCGGAAATGCCCGTGTGACGGTGCGTTGCAATCAAATAGAAGAATAAATTTTTAGATAAATATTTCAAAAAATTCAAAAATCGGTGAAAAATATTGCAGGGATAGGATTATTAAATTTATTTTTTCACGCATAAAGTAAAAAAGACCGTTTCGACGGTCTTTTTTAGTTGACTTTTCAGCAATTATGCTGTATAATTAAGTAAATGACAACAGTCACTTAATTTTAACAGCAAAAGGGGATTATCATGATGAAGATAATACTAAAAAAAGCCGGATTACTGGCATTAGGATTATTACAGGGACTTTTTGGCAGTTACTTTGCTATATTAGGATGGGCATTTGCTTTTCCTGAATCTTCCCCCGGAAGTAAAGACTATGAAGAAGATTTATTTTTTGTTCCGTTAGGATTTGTCATGATATTTTCATGGATAATCATCATGATTGCCGCTATTGCATTGCTCCGCAAGAATAAAGCGTATTTAGCATTATTTTTGATTTCTTGGTTAATTGGCTTGTCTGTTTTTTTCATTTTTACATTCATGATTCTGAAATAAAAATCAGCACTAAGTTAATTTACTCCGTGCTGATTTCTGAACAGTTAATCCCCTTGGCGGAGTTGGACCGCAGTCTCCAACTTAGCAGGCTGGCATCTTCACCGTTAGACGATAGGGGACAGTCAGACGATAAAACCGTATCTCTTGTTATGGACAAGTGTTTTCTGTTTAAACTACCGACAATTTTAGTTTAGCATATTTTTCTACATTTGTCAAGGAAAACTTGATTTTTAGACAGACCCTATGTATGAAAATTTATTCATTCCTGAATGCGTTTTTGTTTCATGATTTTGACTTTATAAATATCTTTTTTCGGAAACGCCTTTGTAAGTGTGGATAACTATACCCATGCTTTTATTTTTTCTGTTATCGCCGTCTGTATTCTTATAGCATCGATTATGCCAACCAAGTTTTTTATGTTAATTTTGTAAAGAAATTTTGATATTGTTGTAATTTCATTACTTTTTCATTTTCAGCTTTTCTTTCTCTTCAGGCGGGTATTCTCTCAAATGGTGCTATATTCAGTTGAATAATGAAGATGTCACCCTATTTCTATTTGGACACAACGATTTTTTCTAAAGTTATTGACAAATGAATAAAAATGCGGTATACTATAGATAAGCGAAAAAAGCAAGAAATTTTGATTTTATGGTTAAATTTTAAATTTAGGGGTGAAAAATAATGGGTTTTGACATTCAGACGAAAGTCACATCTTGTTACGACCACAGCAACATCAGCAAACCGCCGTTAATTCGTCCAGCGTACACTTCGGGAACGATTCAGGAAGCCGGACAAATGCTGAATCCGAATGGAACGCCTTATCAGCAACTACAAAATGCTTACCAGCAACCACAAAATATTTACCAACAGCCACAGAATAATTATCAACAACCGCAAAATATTTATCAACAGCCACAAAATATTTATCAGCAGCCGCAAAATATTTATCAGCAATCGCAAAACACCTACCAACAACCGCAAAACACTTACCAGCAGCCGCAGAACACTTACCAGCAACCGCAAAACACCTACCAACAGCCGCAGAACACCTACCAACAGCCGCAGAACACTTACCAGCAACCACAAAACACTTACCAACAACCGCAAAATAATTATCAACAGCCAGTTTCCCAACCCACTCCGCCTCCTGCTCAATTTTCCATTCCCCCACTTCCGGCGGATAGCACTTTACTGAAAAAAGGGCAGAAATTTACCGTTGCGGACAAATCCGGAAATACTCCTTTCCAGTTGAAATTGCTGTTAGATTGGGACGTGGCAGATTCTCGCTGTGATTTAGATGCTTCTGCATTTTTGCTTACGGAAAGAGACATCGTTCCGGCAGAAGAATGGTTCGTTTTCTACGGTCAGCCAAAAAGCCCTGACCAAAGTGTCCGCTATTCCGGCAATTCCGGAAAAGGCGCACAAATGGAAATTCAACTTTCAGCAGTTAGTCCGCAAATTCAGAAAATTGCCCTTGCTGTGACAATTTATGAAGCTATGGAGCAAAATTTAAATTTTGGCATGGTGCGGAGCATTTCCGCAAGATTAGTTGACGACCGTCAACACGAACTCGCAAGATTGGATTTAACGGAACTTTCCTCAGCGGTAACGGCTTTAGTTGTCGGGGAATTGTACCGCTACAAAGGCGCATGGAAATTTAATGCTGTCGGTTCAGGCGTGAAACGGGATTTATCCGGTTTTTGCGCTATGTACGGCATTGAAGCCGGATAAACAGAAAGGATAGAATGAATTATGATTAAATTTGAAACCATCAACGAATTAACGTTGAAAATTACTTCTCAGGGCGGCGGAAGAGATTACGTCTTTTCGAAAATGGGCGCATTCATCGCCGGCGAAAGCTACCAGCAGAAAAATTTTAAATTTACCAAAGTATTATTAGGACCTGAACAGAATGTTGGAAGGGCTATACTTGGTCAAATCGGCAGACGGTTCACAGGGGAAAATTTACCTTTGATGAAAGTTGAATTTGGCGGTGATTCTGTTACATACTATGCCAATGAAGCACAGCATGTTGTTGTTTATCGTTTACAGAACGGCGAACGGCTTTCCGTGGAAAGTGAAAATATTCTTGCCTTCACGCCGGATTGTCAATATAATATTCGCTTTTTAGCGCAAGGTGTGATTTCTCAGAAAGGTTTAGCCACTTCCACATTAACCGGAAATGGACCTGATGCCTATGTGGCAATTTTAGTTGACGGAAACCCGATTGTATTAGACAATTTACAAAGCCGTTCCGTTCTGGAAGCTGACCCTGATGCGGCTGTCTGCTGGATTGGCAGCGACCCCGAAATCCGCACAGACTTATCCTGGAGAAACTTAATCGGTCAGGCTTCCGGTGAATCGTATATGTTCGAATGGAATGGTAACCGTCCGGCAATTGTGATTATTCAGCCGAAAGAACGCACTTCCGGCTTAGACCTTTCCATGGACGGAAGAAGAAGCGGAAGCGCACCTACTACACAAAGTTCCATTAGCGCACAGCAGTCATTCAGTGATGTGAATGATATTCTGCGCCGTTTACGCTAAAATTTAAACTATCAAGAAATGAGGATTTTATCATTGAAATGGAAAAATTATCTGGCAATTCCGCTGTGTATTTTCCTGACTGGGTGTGCAGCAGAACCAGAAGAACCACAACCGAAAATTGAAATTGCAGAAATTAAAGAACCTCCCTCCGAAGTGGAAACTTTACCGGAAGAATCCATGACCGAACCGGAAACACTCCCCCCTGCGCCGGAAGAAGTTTATATTAGCTGTATGCCCGTTGTGGAAGCGAACAGCACACTAAGATTAGAAGATTTTGTTTCTTTCGCTAATGTTACGCTGAAAGACCCCTATATGCAAATTGAAACAGGAAGTCTCGGAACATTTGAAGTTTCCGTGCCATATTATTATGGTGCGGAAACTCGTGAAGAAGTTGTCAGCTATGAAGTCAAAGACACAAAAGCCCCCGTCATTCTGAATGACGGCGATAGTGCCTATATTCCCGTAGGGGAAGAATTTGACTTACGGAATTTAATTGGCTATGGCGACCATTTCGACGACGATTTAACATTGACTTACGACGGAGATGTGGACACTTCCGTCCCTGGTAGTTATATGCTTTCGGCATATTTAACCGACAGTTCCGGAAATCAGTCTTCTTGCCGTTTGAATGTCGTTGTTGGTGACGAAGAACCAATGGAAGCCGCCGGTGAGCCTGTTCGTTTTCAGGAATTTAAAGCTAAATACGAAAGTAAAAAAAATACTCTTGTTGGCGTGGATATTTCTTCATGGCAAGGGGAAGTGGATTTTTCTGCTTTGAAAAATGCCGGTTGTGAATTTGTTATGCTTCGTGTGGGAACGAGTCAAGGCTATCCTGAACAAGATTCACATTTTGAAAGTAATTTCGCCGCCGCAAAAAAAGCCGGTCTGAAAGTCGGGGTATATTTCTACACCAGCGACACCAGCGAAGAACAAATTCGTGCAGATGCGGATTGGATTGTGAAACAGATTGACAATGAAAAATTAGATTTTCCGATTGCATTTGACTGGGAAGATTTTACTAATTTTCAACAGTATGAAATCAATTTGCATGATTTAAATTTGCTGTATCAGGCATTTTCCGACCAGATGCAGACGAACGGCTATTCCACAATGCTGTATTCCAGTAAATATTTCTTAGAAAATGTCTGGGAAAATCCTGACAAAGAAACTATTTGGCTTGCGCATTACGCAGCGGAAACGGATTACACTGGAAAATATGCTATGTGGCAGAGATGTAACACGGGAAATATTGATGGCATTGACGGAAATGCAGATTTTGATGTCTATACAAGTGAACTTTTAGACATGGAAACCGAAACTGAAACGTTATTTCCGGAACTGAACGAAACGAAAACGTCTGAATTACCTTCTGAAGATGAAAATCAGGAAGAAACCAGTGAAGAAGAGGAGGATTTATCCGATGCAGAAGTTGAAGATTACTGATTTGTATGATTTGCAATATACCCTTGCCGGAGAGTATCTGAAACAATTTGACTATCCGTGGGAAGCATTAGAGGGAATCAGCAAAATGATTATCACGCTTGGCGGAATGTTAGATTTTGAAGAATATCATTATATTTCAGAAAATGTCTGGGTTCACAAGACTGCAAAAATTTTCCCAAGTGCCTATATTGGTGCGCCTTGCATTATTGGAGCAAATACGGAAGTCCGGCATTGTGCATTCATTCGGGGAAGTGCGTTAATTGGGGAAAATTGCGTTATTGGCAATTCTGTTGAACTGAAGAATGTAATTTTATTCGACCATGTGCAGACACCGCATTATAATTATGTCGGTGATAGTATTTTGGGCTATTATGCGCATATGGGCGCAGGGTCGATTACGTCAAATGTCAAATCGGATAAAACTTTAGTTGTAATTAAAGCGGAAGAAGCATTAGAAACCGGCTTGAAAAAAGTTGGTGCAATGTTGGGCGATTTCGTGGAAGTCGGCTGTAACAGTGTTTTAAACCCCGGAACGATTGTCGGACAAAATACAAGCATTTACCCGACGAGTTGCGTTCGTGGTGTTGTTCCGGAAAACAGTATCTGGAAAAATGACGGAACAATCATCAGCAAAACTTAATATTTACTATTAAAATCAATTTAAAAAATGAACGCTTTACAAATTATTCACGAGGCAGTCAGAAAACATGTACAGAACGGGGATTTCTGCATTGATGCGACAGCCGGAAGAGGAAACGACACATTATTTCTTTCGAATTTAGTGGGAAATTCCGGTCATGTGGCAGCATTTGACATTCAGCCGGAAGCCATTGCCAGCACGGAAAATTTATTACGCCAGCACGAGAAAAATAATTTTACTTTATATTGTGAAAGTCACGCCAAGATGAAGAATTATTTTCCGGAAGAAACGATTTCCTGCATTATGTTCAATTTCGGTTGGTTGCCGAAAGGACGGCATGACATTTTCACGAAAGCGGAAACAAGTCTTTCCGCCGTGGAACAAGGCTTGCATTTACTGCGTTCAGGCGGTTTAATGACGTTAATTCTGTATTACGGCAGGGAGAACGGTTTTTCAGAACGAGATGCACTGCTGGAGTATTTGCCCACACTGGACAGTAATTGTTATACTGTTTTAGAAATGCCTTTCGTCAACCGGAAAAATTGTCCGCCAATTCCTATTTTAATCTGGAAAGAAAAATAACAGGCACTTTTTAAGTGTCTGTTTTTATTTGTTCAACTAAAATTTACAGAAAATTCACAATTTCCACTAAGAAATAATTCCCTTTTCTCCCGTCAAATAAGTGAAAACAAAATCAAAATTTACTTAAGGAGATTTTTAACATGAGAAAAATATTTATTAGTTTGTTCACTTCCTGCTTGCTGGGTGTTTCCTTTCTGGAAAACATTGCTGTTAAAGCCAATTCATTGTCAGATACTGCAACGGCAAATTATGCATTGAATTTGCAATGCAGCGAAAAAACGTATTTCGACGATGAGGACACGCTGACCTACTTTTATGTAGACACTGATTATGAAGGGGAAACCATTACCCTTGTCAATGCGGACAATATGACGGAATACACAATGGTTGATGATGGGAAATTTTCCGTTAGCGGGGACGATTTGCCCTATGACGGAGTTTATTCTCTGAAAATGGAATTAGACACTTCCGGCGTAACTTATGAAAATGCGAAAAAGCTTTCCTTTTATGCCGTAACAGAGGACGGTTCAACATCAAATACTGTTACCATTACCATTGCGAAACGATTCACAGATATTCAATTTCAGGAAATGAATGCCGTTGACAGTGAAATTGAACAGCTCTGTTCATCTGAAAATTATCTTTCCGCAAGCAATGCGGAAAAAATTTCTATGATGTATGAATTATTAACAGAACTCGCATTGAACGGCACAGAAAAATTTCCCTATAGTTTAATTCAGGCAGATTCCATAACGCTTTCAGATAATGGGGAATTTTATGAATTTCGCTATTATTTCGGATTTTCGGGTAATGTCATGATTTCCGGATTAGAACAAGAGCAAGAACCTACCGAAACAACGCCGGAAACCACAACTGAAACAACTACTACAACACCAACAACAACCACAACCACCACTACAACATCAACAACAACCACAATTTCTGAAACAAGCACAGAAACAGAAACATTCACAGAAACAACCACTACACCGGAAGAAATTTTTTACGGTGACTGTAATCAAGACGGTGCATTTAATCTTGTTGACGTTGTGCTGTTTCAAAAATGGCTGTTAGCCGTTCCGGATACGAATTTGAACAATTGGAAAGCAGCTGACTTCTGCAAAGATGATGTGTTGAATATATTTGATTTATCTTTAATGAAGAAAGCCCTGTTTGAATCTAATTAAAACAGAAATAATTTATAAATTTATATTATATCAATCCTGTTTTGTCCAGTTCTGAAAAATTTCAATGCTTTTCGTCAAGAATAACTTGACAAATTTGCATAGTTATGCTAAAATAGAAGATAATAAACCTAATAAACAGAACAGGAGGATTTTTTCATGAAAATGAAATTACTTTGTTTATTTCAAGCAGTGATTTTTTTGTGCAGTTTCTGCACGTCATTAACAGGAAAAGCCATTTCATTTACGCCTAATTTTGAAATTAACAGTGAAGCTTGCTTGTTAATTAACACAGATACTAATGAAGTGCTTTATGAAAAAAATGCAGATACCCAATATATGCCCGGGGCATTAGTGCAAATTATGGAAGCAGCGTTAATTCTGGAAAATCACGAAACAGAACTCGATAAAATGATTTCTTGTGACGGCGAAATGGTGCAGCGTTATCAGACTGCCGAAAATCCAGATGATTTGCGTTATGGAGATATTCGCAACGGAGATGTATTCACGATTGATGAATTATTATATGCTTTATTGTTGACTTCTTCCTGTGAAGCCGCCGTGATGTTGGCAAATGAATTTGGAAACGGGAGCGTTGCCGGATTCGTGGACATGATGAACGCTAAAGCACAAGAATTAGGCTGTACACAAACAGTTTTCAAGAATGTGACAGGTATTCCGGAAGCCGGTCAGGTTACAACCGCACGGGAAATGACGAAAATTACACAATATGCACTTTCTGTGAATAAATTTTTAGCTTATTCTTCTGCGGTAAGCTATACTACTAAAACAGATAACAGTGACCGCCATAAAGAACCTTTAACATGGACACATTCTAATGTGATGTTACAGACAACTTCCGGTTATTATATGCCAGAGGCGAAAGGCATTAAAACGGCGAATTTAACCAATCAGGGCAGAAGTATTATCTGCCAGGGAACAAAAGACGGTAACACGTTTTTAGTTGTACTGTTAGCCGCTCCGTTTAATAATAGCAGTGGGGAATTAGGCTATTTGCATATAGAAGATGCACAGCAGCTTTTGGAATGGGTATTCACACATTTCAATTATCAGACCATTTTAAGCGATAACACGGAACTCGGACAAATTAACGTTCAGAACGGCGAAGGAATAGATTATGTACTTGTCAAACCGGAAAAACCTTTCATGACGCTTTGGTATGATGAAGCGGATTTCAATTCCGTTGTGCAGGAAGTCAAACTGGAAGATAACGTTTCCGCCCCAATAGAAGCAGGCGAAAAACTCGGAACAGTGACATTGAAATTTTCCGGTCAGGAATTAACAACTATTGACTTAGTTGCTACGAATGCCGTAGAACTATCTAAAAGCAAATATTATTTAGCTTTAGCAAAACATTTCCCGAAAACAGAATGGCTGAACCGGGCAATTTTCCTGAGTGTCATTCTTTGCGCTGTATATTTAGTATTATGCATTTATGCGCATGTGTTATACACGCAAAAGCCGAAAACCCCCGAACCCGTACACCTGAAACCTAAGGCTTCCGCCGTAAAAAAAGAGGCACAGAAGTCTGTTAAAGTCAAAAAGAAAAATAAATCAGAATGATTTGATTTTAATTTGTAAATTTTTAATTTTTTTAAGTTAAGGAGAAACTTTCATGACCGTATTTGAAGAATTGGAACGCCGTGGATTATTAGCACAACTCACGGACAAAGAAGAAATTGAAGAACTGATTAACACCGGAAAAGCAACGTTTTATATTGGATTTGACCCGACAGCGGATTCTTTACATGTGGGGCATTTCATGGCATTATGTTTAATGAAACGCTTGCAAATGGCAGGAAATAAGCCGATAGTGCTTTTAGGCGGCGGAACGGGTATGATTGGCGACCCGTCCGGAAAAACCGACATGCGGAAAATGTTGACGAAAGAAGACATTGCCCATAATATTGACTGTTTCAAACGTCAGATGAGCCGGTTCATTGATTTTTCTGACGGGAAAGCGTTAGCTGTGAATAATGCGGACTGGCTGATGAAATTGAATTACGTGGATTTATTGCGGGAAGTAGGCGCACAGTTCACAGTGAACCGAATGCTTGCGGCGGAATGCTACAAACAAAGATGGGAAAAAGGCTTGACTTTCTTAGAATTTAATTATATGATTATGCAAAGTTATGATTTCTACCGGCTGTTTCAGGATTACGGCTGTAATATGCAATTCGGCGGAGATGACCAATGGTCGAACATGCTCGGCGGAACGGAACTCATTCGCCGGAAACTTGGCAAAAATGCCTATGCGATGACAATTACATTATTATTGAACAGTGAAGGGAAAAAAATGGGCAAAACGGAAAAAGGTGCCGTTTGGTTAGATGCCGAAAAAACAAGCCCTTACGAATTTTTCCAGTATTGGCGGAATGTGGCAGATGCTGACGTGGTAAAATGCCTGAAAATGCTGACATTTGAACCAATTGAAAAAATTGAAGAACTCGAAAAACATTTAGACAGCGGAAAAGCTTTCAATGAAGCGAAAGAATTACTCGCTTACAGTCTGACGGAATTAGTTCACGGAAAAGAAGAAGCTGAAAAAGCCCTTTCCGCTGCGAAAGCGATTTTCGGCGGAAATGGAAATACAGAAAATATGCCTTCTACAGAAATTTCTCCGGAAAAATTAACAGACGGCAAAATGGGAATTTTAGATTTATTGGTAGAATGCAAACTTGTTCCTTCAAAATCAGAAGGCAGGCGGAACGTTCAGCAGGGCGGAATCAGCATTAACGGCGAAAAAATTACTGACCCCATGACCATGATTTCCCTTGAAACAGAAGTCGTGATTAAAAAAGGCAAAAAAGTTTTCCACAAGGCTTTCATGAAATAAAAAATTTCAGCCCTCGTCAAGAGGGCTGAATTTTTATGCAGTCTGTAAAGACATTTCTTTCCGGCGGAATAATACTTTGAATACTGTCCGGATTAATGGCTGAATGAAAAATAACTGACTGAAAAAGGCAAACGGGAAATTATAGCAAATTAATTTTAACCAGTTCGCCAGCAGGGTAAGCACATGAAAATCCATGTAGGCATATGGATAATATAATACAGCAGCAAGAAAACTCATTACCGGACACATTAAGCCGACTGTGGCGCAAATTATTGCCGTTTCAAATAATACAGGGTGTGTTTCCTGTGGGTTGAATACTTTGCAGGCTAATTTGAATGAACACGGGCTGCCAAGAATAATTTCCAGCAGGTACGCAAGGAAAAATTCTATTAAAACAACTCCCCAAATCGGAACAGAACGCCCTAAAACAAAAATTCCGCCCATTTTGCGTATTGCTTCCGAAACGTACAGTTCCCCCGTTGCGGCGGTGAACGTTTCCCCGTTAATCACGTACAAACTGTAAAATACATAGGCGTGAACGGTGACGAATACTGTCAGTAATGCGAATATCATTCGTTCAAATTGGTTTTTTGGCATGTGTAATTTCTCCCTTCCGACAACAAAAAACACATGCAGTTCCCGTTCCGTAATCAGGCTTACGCACGGGAAAGTGCTGCATGTGTCGCTGTCAGTGAAATATTTTGATTTTGAAAATCTGTATTTAGTATAACATATTCTGGAAAATTTGTCAAGAGATAGACTGCACAGAAATTTTTCCTGAAATTAACCGGAAAATTTATTCAAAATAACAATCAAAAGCTAATTCTAACAGGCGAACTTCTCCATTTCCGGTGTAAATTAAATATAAACTATGAATGCCTTGTATGTTTTTCAGTGGGACAATGACATTTTTCCATTCCTGACAAGGGGAAACGGGCATTTCCGCAAGTTTTTCCGTTTCGGTATGAACGGAAAATTTCCCTGAACCGGTGGACTGATAGCACAAACGGAATAATTTTTGTTTTTGGTCAAATGCGAAAAACTTATAGCCTATCAGCGTATGATTTTCAATTTCAGCAATAAAGCGTTCATTTCCGGCGTGCGTGACATGGGGAAAATGTTCAGTGAAAATTTTATTTGACCCGTGGGGCATATGTCCGTTCGTGATATTGCAGGCAATTCCGGCAGGATAAACACCAGAAGTAACTAACGGCGCATTATTCAATCCGCAGGAAGTCATTTGCACTTGCGAAATAGACCCGTCCGGAAGAAGTTCAATTCTTTCTGCACAAGCCTGACGGCTGTAATCAGATTTATGTGTCAAACGATGATAGAAAACATACCATTGATTTTGAATCTGAATGATACTGCCATGTGTCGTTCCGGTCATGTTTAAACGGTTTTCCGGTGTTCTGCCCTGATAGCCTATATCACCATTGGAAATTATTGTTCCCCCGAAATGAAATTCTTTATCTGGAAAATCACTAATTGCATAACATAATTCATGATTTTGCCATGATGAATAAATGAAATAATATTTCTTTCCGACTTTCCGCATGGAAGCCGCCTCAAAAAAGGGGTGTTCTGCAAATTCCGTTCCCTGAACAGAATAGGGAAGAAGATGTTTCGGAGCAGTTTTAATAGTAAGCATATTATTTTCTAATGTGCAGGAAATTGCCCCCATAATATTATCCGGAGTGTGCTGAATTTCTTCAGCGGTTTTACCGAACATCTGCATTTGTTCCTGTAAAGTGAGTTCGCCTTCCGGGTAAGCCGTGCCATAATATAACCGAATTACGCCGTTATCATTCATGACTGCCGGGTCGAAACAAATATATTTTTTCATGGGGGAGCCGTCCGGATTCCGAACAAAGCCGAGATATTGATATTTTCCGGCTGGTGTGTCGCAAACAGCGACGCTAATCACTCCACGATAACCGCCGTCACCGAATTTCCCCGAAAGACAGTAATATAAATAATACTTTCCGTCATTGCCCTGCACCACGTCCGGCGCATACATGTAAGACATTTCCGGAGAAAATAACGGGTCTTGTTCCGCACGGTAAATTTCCCCGTCACAACGCCAATTTTTCAAATTATTCAACTCCACTGACCAAACTGTATAATTCAGCATACAGAACGTTTCTCCGCCTTCTTTGTCATGCGAACCGAATAAATATACCCGATTGCCGAAAATATGCGGTTCTCCGTCGGGGATATATTCCCACAAGGGCAAAAATGGATTGAAAATTTGTTCTTGTTCCATAAAATAAAATTCCTTTCTGTTTAATGTTTTAATTTTGTAAATCAGCTTTTAAATTCTGGAGTAGAACAGAAGCAATATCAGAAGTACTGACTTCTCCGGTTTTCCGGTCATCAATCTGAATGCAGAATGCAATTGGAAAATTCACGTCATCAACAAATCCAGTCAATAAAGAATTTTCTTTCGTGCCGTTTTCCACTTGTGCCGTACCGGATTTCACGCCGACAATTGCATCGGGAAGTAATTCAGCATAATGATTTTTTCCGTTTTCGAGCATAATTTCCCGAATGTGTAAAGCGGATTCCGCCGAAAATAACTGCTGACTGAATTTTGTTTCCGCCTGTGCGGTAATATTTCCATTAACTTTCGTGGCATAGCGAATAAAATACGGATAAGTCATTATTCCGTTCTGATTGGCAATAGCACTTTGCCAGAGCATCATTTGTAAAGGACTGACTAACGTTTCTCCTTGTCCCATGCAGCTCCATTGCGTGCTGAAATCGGTTTTTTCCAGTAGGGAAGTAGAAGCCGTGAATGCCTGAATCCCGTTAATATCAATATATTCCTGTTCTCCGTCTTCGTTGACTAAATAGCCCATTCTTTCATAAGTTTTCTGAATTTCACGCAAAGGGAAATCTACATCTTCTACTAATTGCGCAAAAAATGGATTACAACTGTTCGCAAAGGCTTCAATAATGTTTTGCGTACCGTGACCAGAAGCTAAATGGCATTTAATTTCTTTTCCGCCTAAATTGGTATAACTTCCGGAACAGGAATAACTTTTACTAATTAAATTATCATAGCCCATGCATTCCAAAGCGGCAATTGTCGTAGAAATTTTTTGCGTAGACCCCGGAACAACCGGATAAAATGCTTTACACAGTAAACTTCCGGATTCTAAAGTTTCCAAATCTTCATAATGATGTAAAATATTCACGCTGGGTTTACTAAAGCAAATATAAATTTCTCCGGTTAAATAATTATAAGCAATGGCACAGCCATTTTTCCCGCCGAAAGCGTCATAAACCTGACGATTGATTTTATGGTCAAGCGTGCAGTAAATTGCTGCTTTTCCGTCTTCCTGTTCACCAAGCATGAAACTAAAATTGGCAAGCATTCCCATATTTTGAGAAACAAGCGTGTTTGTCATTTGCCGTGAATCGTCTCCAATAAAATTTCCAATGTCAATAAAATGGTCTTCTCCGTAAATTTGCGCATCTGCTTTCGGGTCGAATAATACGTCGCCGTTTCGGTCATAAACAAAACCGAGTGAAACGCTTGAGGCGTTCGAAATATAAAACCCTGCTTCTGTTTGCAATCGATACAGCAAAAAACCGAACGCTCCCAGAAACGCTAACAGCATTAAACTAATTAAATGTTGTACTCGTCGGATACTTTTCATGAACTGGTCACGCCCTTTCTGGTTGGTTGTTTTTGTTTTTTCTTTTTGCGTTTCATGAGTTCATGCCGGAAAAGGGGAGATTGACCGGCTTTCAGCATTCCCACGAGAAACCCGCAGGAAATCATAGAACTTCCCCCAGTGGAAACGAACGGCAATGTTACGCCCGTAAAAGGAATTAAATTGCACGAACCGAAAATGTTTAATGACATTTGCGCAAGAAGACAAGCCGTTACTCCGGCAGTCATCATGGCGTGATAATAACTTTTCGGGGGATTCATGAGAACAGTCATTAACATGATTAAAATTAACATAATCAGTAACACTGCCATCAGCAAGCCCCATTCTTCACAGATTGTAGCGAAAACAATATCTGAATCATGAGCGAAAATTTCATGTAAAGAGCCATTTCCGGCACCCACACCGAGCCAGCCACCACGGGCAATGCCAATTAAGGCTTCACATTGCTGATAGCCGTCCCCGTAACGGTCAGCCCATATATCCACATGTAAACGTTTCTGCACGTAATCCGGCGCAAAATTCCATGCCATTATTAGCACTAATACGCCAATACAGCAAGTAATTGCCACAGAACGTTTTGAAATTTTCGCTTTCGGATAGCAAAACCGGCACACCAGCGAACACAGGAAAATTAACCCGAATGTCGGTAAACTTCCTAAATCCCTACACCACCATTGCAAAGCAAAAATAAATACTGCCACTAAGCAAAGAATTAACGAATCTTTCGAAATATAAAAAAACGTGATTTTCATTTTTTCGTGCAATTCCATGATAGAAGCCGCACAAACCAGAATGAAACAAGGCTTGATAAATTCCGAAGGCTGTAGTGAAAAACTTCCTAAAGTAATCCATTTTTTCTGATTATCCGTGAAAAAGATAATCGAAACAAACAGCAAGCCAATTAACAAATAAATCCATTTTTTATTTTTCCGGATTCGTTCGTGGTTTCTTGTCAGGAGAAAACCCATTTCACAGGAAAACAGGCACAGCACACAAGAAAGTAAATGCTTTACTGAAAGTTGAATTTCCCCGAAACACGACTGGAAAATTAAACTCATGTTTAATATGCATAATAACATAAAATCTAACGTATACGTCATTTGCGTATAACACAGCGTAATTAACAAATATCCAACATCTAACCCCACAACAGCGGCAGCAAGTTTAATTAGTTCCAGCGGGGAAACGATACTTCCCCGAATAAATACCAGTGCTAACATGGATAAATGTGTTAAGAATAACAAAACGACCACACTGGAATAAGATAATCTATTTTTGTACATGAAAATTATCTCCCTTCTTCCGGAAATGGGCGTTCTGTTAAATACAGATGAGTATTTCCAAGGCGAATGCAGTCACCAACGGCAAGTTTCTTCTGCTGAATTTTCTGTTCATTCACGAATGTTCCGGTTTTGGCGTGTAAATTGGTAATGTACCACGTTCCGCCCGTCACGGTCATCACAGCATGGTAACGGGAAACAGAAGAATCTTTAATCTGAATGTCTGCGCTGCTATGCCTGCCTAATAGAATTTCATCTGCTTCCAATGGATAATGATATTCATTCTGGGCAATTCGGCATTGCAATTCAAGGTCATTGCTGACCCTGTGCCAACGTTTCTGGCATAGTCGGCTTTCCCGTCTTGCGGCGAAAATAATCGCTATTGCAAATAAATCTAAAATCAGCACAGCGGCGGCACTTAACACTAAATCCGGCACCTGCAAAGAAGTAATCAATGTCCAAAGTTCCGACAGCGTTTCTTTCAGCCATTCCCACAATCGCTGAAGTTCAGGCAATAAATCCTGCATACTATCACTTCTTTCTATTTTGTTTGTGTTATTTCTATTATAGCATTTCTGAACGAAAACTGCAACTGAATTTTCTGTTGTTTTACAGATTTTTGAAATTTTTTAAAAAACACTTGACTTTTTTTAGTGAATATGATATAATAAAAGTGTCAGAAGCCTGAAAAGGCAAATCCGAAATTATTTGGCAAATCCGTAAGAAAGGGAATGTTACTGGCACGATTTTATTTATATTTAATTTAATTTTTTTAAATTTTCTGAATCGTGTGTACCCGTGAACGTTAGCGGGGAATTTACGCCTTCGGAGTGTCACGCCAACATGAATAGGCTTTCCGCCGAAAATGGACACGTTGAACAAGGAATGAAACAAAAATTTTACAAATAATTTTAAGTTTTCAGTAACAGATATGTTTTATGAACATGACAGTTAATGCAAAAAAAATGCAGGTATCACAGGCATTTACCGACTATGCACAGAAACGCCTCACCAAATTGGACAAGTTTTTTGATTCTGATGCCGATGCGAAAATTATGCTTTCTGAACAAAAAGGGCGAATCGTTCTGGAATTGACCGTCCGGTATAATCAAATGCTTTATCGGGCTGAACAGACCGCAGCAGATAAAACCGTTGCCCTCGATGCGGCAGTGGATAAAATTATTCGTCAAATCCGGAAAAATAAAACTCGCCTTGAAAAACGGCTTAAAACCGGAGCATTCAAGCAGGAATTTGAAGACAACGTGGAAGAAACTGACATTAGCGTTGTTCGCTATAAAACATTTGACGTTCGTCCAATGACCACAGAAGAAGCAATTTTACAAATGAACATGTTAGGACATAATTTCTTCATGTTTAAGAATGCGGAAGACGGCAAAATTAACGTCGTTTACCAGAGAGCCGATGAAGGCTATGCTGTATTACAGCCGAAAGATTAACGAAAATTTTTCTTTCCCACCGTTTTTTGCGGTGGGTCAGATTTTTTACAGGGAGAAACAGAATGATTTATATTACAGGAGACATGCACGGAGAATGGGAAAGATTTAAAGATAAATCCATTCGAAAACTGAAAAAAGGCGATACACTGATGATTTGCGGAGATTTTGGCTTTATCTGGGATGGGAGCAGGAAAGAAAACCAAATTCTAAAAAAAATGTCAGAATTGCCATTTACGATAGCGTTTTTAGACGGCTGTCATGAAAATTTCGATTTATTGGAAGCCTACCCGAAAGAAAAATGGAACGGCGGAAAAATTCACCGGATTGCACCGAATATTGTTCATTTACGGAGAGGGCAAATTTTCGAATTGGAACACCGAACGTTTTTCGTTTTTGGGGGAGGGCATAGTCAAGATTATGAATACAGAACAACGGAAACATGGTGGAAACAGGAACGCCCCACGCATAAAGAAGTAACCATTGCCGTTGCGAATTTACAAAAATATCATAATCGTGTAGATTATGTTTTAACGCATGAACCACCAGGTTCATTGAAAGATTGTTTAGGCGTGGACACGGCGCAAAGGCTGGAAATTCATACTTTTTTTGAAGATATGGTAAAGGCTTGCCAATATCGGAAATGGTTTTTCGGGAAATGTCACACAGACAAATATATTCCCATGAAATTTTTTGCGGTATTTTCGCAGGTGCTTCCGGTTACTGTTAAAGATACAGATTTATAATATTTTTATTATATTTAAAAAATCAATCCTGAAAGCGTAAGTTTTCAGGATTGTTTGCATTCAGGGGAAATTTTCACTTGTAAGGCAAAGGCTTTACATGCCACAAAAGCGCATCATTCGGAATAGCATCTGTATTGATAAATCGAATAAATTCTTTAGAAATATATTTTCCAAAATTTTTCCAGACAGTTTCATCATCTGAAAGTATTTCTAAAATGGATACAACCAGAATATTTTGTACGTCTTCGTCGCCGTCAGTGTACATTTTTTCGAGAAAATCGCAATATCGCCGAATCCAGTCTTTTTGCTGATTCGTTTTCAGTAAATTCCGCAAATCCGGCGTATTTTCCGAATAAAACAGCAATTCCGGAAAAATGACATGCCCCAGAATTTCACCATAAAATTCCCGTTCTTCCTCTGCCTGTTGTGCCGATTCCGGAAAAGCATTTTTCCATAAAGCAAAACATTCTGTTAAATTCATGATAATTTCTTCTTTTGCAAATCGTAAATGAACATTCCGGCAATTTCTTCAGGAACAAGCCTTGCTGCCATAATGCCGAGTTTCATGGTGAAAGTCGGAATGATAATTCCTTTTCCGGCGAAAGATTGTTTCACGGCATATTCTGCGACATATGCTGCACTTACCGGCTGAACGGAAAAATTCACGCCTGCCCGTGCATTAAAATTCGTGGCTACCGGACCGGGGCATAATACCCCAATCTGCACATGAGAACCCCTCCGGCGTAATTCTTCCCGAATTGCCGTGGTTAAACGAACGACATAATTTTTAGAAGCGTAATAACTCGCCATCATTCCGCCAGACAAAAAACCCGCACTGGAGGCAACATTCAAAATAATGCCTTTGTCTTTTTTCACGAAATCCTGTAAAAATAATTTCGTTAAAATATGCACAGCACGGATATTCACGTCAATTAAAGCAAGTTCTTCTGTTAAATTCGTTTCCGTAAATTCGCCGAAAATTCCGAAACCAGCATTATTGACCAGAAATGCAATATTTAAATTTTTACAGAAATTGTATAATTTTTCCGGTGCATCTCGTTCCGCTAAATCTAACGCAATATATTTAGTTCCTGTGCTGAATTTTTTCGCCATACGGGCAAGCATGTTCTGATTTCTGCCGGTAAGCACTAACTGCCAGCCTTTCCGATGAAGATATTTTGCAATTTCCTTTCCGATTCCTGAAGTTGCGCCTGTAATTAAAGCACGTTTCATGAAATAACCGCCTTCCCTGATAATTTAATTATTTTATTAACTAATATTCAAATCAATTAAAATTTAGCCTTGTGTTTTCTTAAATTCATCCATTTCCATGTTAATGAAACTTGAAATCATCTCTCTGTAAAGCGTTTCGACCATGTCCGGATTTGCGCCATAAGCTGAAGCCTTTTCTCTTACTTTTTGAATGACAGTTTCCACACGGTTCGGGGCTTTTACTCCATTTTCGCTTTTTTTGAAAGTGGAAGCCTGTTTAACATAGTCTGTTCTTTCTGCAATCAATTTAATGATTTCATCATCAATTCTATCAATATTTGAACGAACTTCCTCTAAACTTGAACAAATCATAAAATAACCTCCGTAAATTTAAATGCAATAATTAAAAAATTAACATGACCTTGATTTTATTTTTTCGATTTCTTTTTTTATTTTTTCTGCCCAGTCATCATCTTGCTGCCCGACAAGGAAAACACGAAAACCGTAAATTTTCCCATTTTGCAGAACAGATAAATCATCATCAATATGTAAATCTATGCGGTACTTGCTTGGATATTTGGAAGGCATCCCGTCCGCATGATTGGCTTGTACTTCTTTTTCATGTTTTTCACCGTTAATTACATAATCAAGTTTAATTCCATAACATTGAAACAATCCCCGAATATATCGTTCTGAACGGTATGAAGTGGTATATATCCACAGTTTTATCTTTTGTTGACGAATATATTTCATGAGTGCAACTGTTCCTAACCGGAGTTTCTCATGATAAATCATGCACATAGGAAATTTTAACGGTGGCTCTGTTTTGAAATTTTTATCCGAAACAAATAAAGTATCATCTAAATCAAATGAAACAATCATAAATTTTCCTTCCGCAGTTACTGATTCGGAATTTATTTTCTGTACATAGTCGCACAATGAGAAAAATATATACATGACAGGTATATTTTTTCTATCAGAAAACACAAAGTAAAATTTTCTGATGATGTCAATATAACCAAATTTTGAAAAAATCAGCACTAAACAAGATAATTCAGTTCAGTGCTGATATTGTAAGATTATTCAGTAAATCAGAATTTATTGATGATTTGCTGCGACTGTTTTAATTCCCTTTTTCTCCAACTGACAAATCCGTACAAATCATTAAAAAAGAATATCATGAAGTTTACGACAACAGGAATGTAAACGGGATTTTCTATTGATGCTGAAATCCAAAGCACAATCAACACAAGGTCATTCAAGGCATATCCCAATGCATAATAAGATGAACGCAGCATTGTCAGCGAAGCAGCGAAAAAACTCGTTGTAATGGAAATTGTACTGAATAAAATATTCGGCGTGTTCAGCACTTGCAAAATAAAATAAAACCCTATTGTAACAACAATACCGAAAAATACAAGCAAAATTAAATGTTTCCGGTTCAGTTTCTGAATTGCCACTTCATTTCCATTTTCTTTTGAAGGATTTTTTAGCCAGGTGATTGTTGACCAGACCGCCATAGGGAAAGTCATTCCTAAATAAGTAATCATTTCGCCCCAGTAACGAAAACGAAAAGAAATTACACCGTACAGAATACTGAACACAATCATTAAAATTTGCGCCCATACATTGCCTTTTGCGGCGAAAATTAAAGAAGTCACACCAATCATTGCCGCTGCTAATGTCAGCCAGTCAACATCACTGAACAGAATATTTGAAATGAAAACAATACTCAACGACCCAATCCAAATCAGCCATTCTTTTTTGGATAAATTTTTAATGGGATTATTCATTTAAACTTCTCCTTAAATCTATAGGTATTGATTAGATTTAAGGAGGATACACGGGTCTGATATTGGCATATTCTTATTTATCTAAGAATAAGCCGCATATGTCTATGTACTCATCAAGCAGCGGTGAAGAGGGATTCAAGCGATAAGCTCTCTCTAATTCTGCCTGACGGAAAGGACTTGGTTCAACGTTAATAACAACTTCTTTCCGCTGATCTCCAACACCGAAAAAGCTTGCCTGATCAAGCCGGCGTAATGCTTCTTCCATTGAGAACGCTATTTTGTCCTGTTCTTCATGCCGTTCAGCCTCTGACAGCTTGCTTGTCCGTTCACTGATGGTGCTGCTTGCTTTACTAAAATTATCATAACCATATTTATCATATGGTGAATCATAGTATGCCCATTTAGTAAAATCTTCTACTTCATTCAAGCCTTTTCCGTCTCTTTCAAGTGATTCATACGACCAGGCGGACATGTACGGGTGCATTTCTTCATCCAGAACAAAAGCGAAATAATAAAAATTTTCAGGATGATCTTTCCGCAGGGCTTCTACACTGTTTTGAAATGCTTCTTGTAACAACACAACAAGTTCTTCATCAAACATAAAAACTTTCCTCCATAAGGTAAATTTAATTTAGCAGAATAAGTCAAAAACTTTTCCTCTAATTATTGATTATACACCATTTTTTCGAAAAAGTCAATACTCTAATGCAAATTTTATTCTAAAAAATCAGCACAAAACAAAATGCTTTTGTGCTGATAGTATTATTTTGATAAATTTATTGCTTTGTTTTATTCTTGCTAAGAAGAACCAGAAAAAAAGCAATCAGTATCATATTCATCAATAAAACAAAAATGCTTCCTTCAATTTTACAAATTCCACCAGATAGAAATTTATTTCCATTAAATTTAGTAATCAGTAAATTTGGATAATCATCAGCAAGAGACACCCCACCCAAAACTAATGCACCAATTCCGTTCCACATAAAATGCATAACAGTTGGGGCAATCATAGAACCACTATATTCAAGGACTACGGTCATGAGCAAACTCATTGTGAATACATTCAGCACAGGAATTACACCAGCTTCAAATGCTCCGCCATGTGATGCTGTGAAAAGTGCCGTTGTGACTATCGTAGCGGCAATGATATTATGCTTTTGTTTAATCAGCTGATATAAATAGCCCCGAACAAGAAGTTCCTGCATGACTACATTCAGGAATGCTGCCAATATCCAGACAGGAAACAATTTAATTGTATTCACGCCGCTGAACTGTATAATTCCCATGATACACATGATGAAAACAGGAATGGCAAGCCACACCAATCCGGCAGCTACACCTAATGCAATTCCTTTAACCGGATAATTGAATAAATGTAATTTTATATTTTTTCTTTCAATTAGCCAAAAAATGAAAGTAAAAACAACAATTGCCAGAAGTGGCATAATTTCCGCCCATAACCTCCAGAAAGCAGGTTCTTCTTCTAAAGGTAGCAGTGGTAAGATAGAAGCCAATATTGCCCAGCCAAGAAAGAAAGTAATAGTCTTAAATATTGTTATTCCAATTTTTTTCAAATTATTACCTCCAAAAATTTTAATTTACATAGAGTAAGCCAAAGACTTCCCCCAACATTTATTATACACTATCTATCCGAAAAAGTCAATCCTTAAAAAAGACTGCAAGATTGATTACTTACAGCCGGATTTTTCGTAAAGTTCTGCCTTTTGTGAAATAGTTTTTTAGTTAATTTCATTATAGCACCTACTTGCCAAAATGTCAATAGTTTTTTATAATAAAATTAGATTTTGTGAAAAATGCACAAATTGATTTTCCCTAATTTATTCAAATTTTCAGTATGGAGGTACAAGAAAATGACAGGTAAAAATATTTATCTCAGGAAAGACGGGCGTTTTGAAGGGCGTATCCGTGACGGTTACAAGGAAAACGGCAAGCCGAAATATCATTCCGTGTATGGCTATTCTCGGGAGGAAGTCAGCCGGAAAATGGCTGAATTACAGGAAAAACCAATGGAAAAAACTGGTTTGACGGTGCAATCTCTCTTTTCAGAATGGGTACAGGCAATTTCTGCCCGTGTGAAAGAGTCCACAATTGCCAATTACCGCATGAAAGCGGAAAAGCATTTGTTTCCGGCATTCGGGGAATTAGATTGTTCGGAAATTACTGTTCCTATGGTGCAGAAATTCATTGCCGAAAAGCTGAAAAATGGCTTGTCTGCGAGATATGTTTCAGATATTGTGGTATTATTAAAATCTTTGTTTAAATACGCTAATCGAATTTATCAAATTTTTAACCGCATTGCTGACGTTGTTATGCCGAAAAAGAAAAAGCCCGAAATTCAGGTATTAAATAATCAGGAACAGAAAAAATTGCAGGCTTATCTTGTCAAACACCCGAATAGAACAAGTCTCGGCGTGATGATTTCCATGTATACAGGCATCAGAATTGGCGAACTTTGCGCCCTGAAATGGAGCGACATTGATTTCGAAAAACGAATTTTGACCGTCAGACATACAATTCAGCGGATTCAAGTTGAAAACAGTGCTAAGAAAACAAAGTTGATCATTACCGAGCCGAAAAGCGCAAGTTCTAAGCGTGAAATTCCCATTCCGGAATGCTTGCTGGAAATGCTGAAAAAGTTCAGAAATTCGGGAAATTTTTACGTTTTATCAGGTAGTCGAAAACCAATTGAATCCCGTACAATGCAGTATCGCTTTGCAAGAATCCTGAAAAACGTGAATTTGCCGTCAGTGCATTTTCATTCTCTCCGTCACTTATTCGCTTCAAATTGTGTTGCTATGGGATTTGATGTAAAGGCTTTGTCGGAAATTTTAGGGCATTCTTCTGTTGAACTCACTCTGAATAGATATGTGCATTCATCGATGGAACAGAAACGGAAATATATGGAAAAATTTTCCTTTGCCGTCTGATGTGGTATTTTCCCGTCAGAATTTACCGTCATTTCCGCAAAAATAAGCTGATTTTCTTTGATTTCTGAATATTTTTTCACAAAAGGCAGAACTTTATGAAAGGAAGTGGCAGTCATGGACGGCAACAAGATAAACCCAAAAAAGAAAAAATTTTTGACAGTAACAGCAGTATCTGCTTTGACAGTTCTGGTGGCTGTGACCGGAGCAGTTGTCGCATTTATGACGAAAACGGTTGAAAGCCGTGCCAATAATTTTACATTTGTGACGGCAGATGTTGAATTGAAAGAACCGAAATGGGATCCGGAAAATCCTCCCGTTGTCACTCCCGGTCAGACTGTTGACAAAGACCCGACTGTCACAAATACCGGAGAAACACCGCTCTATGTATTTTTAGAAGTGAAAATTCCCTGTGCGGAAGTGCAGACTGTTAAAGAAGATAAAACGCTTGGTGAGAAAAAATTGACAAACTTGCTGAGTTTTACAAAAAATGAAAATTGGATAAAAGTTTCTCCCGAAGATGGTACATCTGTCTATGAAAACGATAAGGACGGAAAAGAAAAATATTCAATTGAAGTTTACGCATATTCAGAAGAACTCGCTCCAAAAAGTGAAACCAATTCAACATCTTCTGCACTTTTTGACAATGTTACTTACGCCAATGTTGTTGAGGGCGAGCCGAACGACAGGTTAAATTTCGATATGCCTATAGCCGTGTATGCGATTCAGTCGGAGAATGTCGCTGAAATTTCCGGAACAACAGATGCAGAAAAATTGAAAAAAGCATATCAACTATATCTTAAATAAGGAGGCAGTCATATGAAGAAAAAGAAAATTGTTCTGATTCTTGCCGGCTGTCTGTTGATTGCCGGTGTGTCATTCGGGGCGACGTATTCCTACATGAAGGCAAGCGATGAAGTTGTGAATAATTTTGAAATCGGCAGAAACGAAATTGAAGTCACGGAAGAATATGAACCGCCGGAAAAATTAACTCCTGGCGTTGCGTTCACGAAAAAGCCTTGTGTCAAAAATACGGGAAATATTGCTTGTTGGGTACGCATGAGGGCTGATTTTTCGGACAGCGAAATGGAGAAATTTTGTAATTTTACAATAAATAAAACTGTTGATTCCAATGGTGGTTCGTGGACAGAAAAACAACCTGACGGATACTATTACTATACCCAGAAACTTGCTCCAAATGCTACAACTTCCTCACTTTTTGCTGAAACGGAATATACAAATAGTTCAGGAGAAACAGGAAATATGCAGATAAAAGAAACACTTGCTGGAGGAGAAAAAGTAGATGAAAGCAAACTTGTCAATTTCGACATTCTGATTTATGCGGAGTCCTGCGGTGCTAAAGAGGGCGAAACCTACGAAAAAGCATGGGGACTTTCTTAAGGAGGTGTTTAAGTCATGAATACTGTAAAAACAGAACATTGTTTTTCTGAAAGAGTGCTTGCTTTTATTCTTGTGTTGATGATGTTTTTCACGTCAATTCCTGAATCTTTGTTCAGCGTGTCCGCTGAGGACGATGAATTTCAGATTTCCATTAAATGGAATCATGATGACCCAAATAATTACATATATGAAAGTAGTTCACCTGAAATCAGAGATGTTCATTTGGAGGTGTCTTTTTCCAATAAGAAGGTTTCAGAGGCTTACGCCCCCGGGGAACTGATTATCACCGTGCCAGGCATTAAAGATGCCGTTCGTTCGGGAAATTCTTACATTGCTTCAAGTGTTGCAGCCGACAAAGAAGGCAGCGGAAGTAAAATTTACAACTGGAGTTATTCCTACACAGAAGCAACAGATACTTATACGTTCACAAATAATTTTACTGTGGAAAAGCAATCTGTATTTGAGGGAACATTTGAAATTGTCTGGAGTTTGCCGTCAAGAGAAACAATAGATAAACTTAAAAATTTGGAAATTCAGGCAGAAATGTTTATTCCCGGAAAAGGTGAAAACAGCAGTCCGAAAACAATTCAGAGTAATACAATTAACTATTCTCAGACACGTAAGAAAGATGAGTACAAACTCAACATAACGCACACAAGCTTGACAGGAATAAAGAAAAGTGAAACAGAAAAAGATTTGAAAGTGGTCTATGATATTGGCTGTTCAGATGATTACAAGTCAAAGGACGTTTTCACAGATGAACTTTTTGAATTTTGGTTTTTGGAAGATGCAACTGTCAGTGGCGGCGGTCTTGTGGAAACTGATGAAACAAAAAATGATTTCGCCGACGACGAAAATACCTATAAAAAATATACTTATGTAAAAAATATCACCAATACAAACCCGCTCAGCCTGAAAGACATTGTTGTTGTCTATCCCGGCAAATATAACGGGGAGACAGTCACTGTTTATGGTTACGCTTACGGCAAATATTATGAAGAAGACTATCTTCCTGAGAATACAATAGGAGAAAAACTCACTGATGCAAAATATCCACTTGCCTTGAATGTTTATGATTATGAGGATATTCCTGGTGATGTGTACGACGTGACAAAAGAATCTTACGGCATTCACAATATGACAATCGACCAGGAATATGCAGATACAGGTGCGATTGATTCCGCAAATCTGACTGACGGAAAAGGCGATTACTATTCTGATTTGAAAATTCGCCTGAAATTCCACAGTGATAGAGGGTATACTTCACACGACCTTGAATTTGTAGATGATATTCTTGACGTTCAGATGAAAGACGGAAATATTTATCAGCTTACAGATGATGAATATCATTTTACAAAAATCAGGATTCCTCCGAAATCTGAAATTTTGGATGATAAAAATAAGCCCATAACAGGAAATTATTCTATAGTAATCAAAGGCAGAAAAGTGAATACTAAAGAGGGCGAATTTAATGTACCATTGGGAGAATATACACTTTCCGATAAAGAACAGATTATTGAAATTAAAGACAATGATATTGTTGGTATAAGCGTTTGTTTCAAAAGTGTTACTGAAAACATCGGCTATCTTTACAATCCGAATACTTCCCAAACTATGGTACGCTGCTATTATGCATTCCACATGAAAAAAGAAACTGTGGAAAATATCCCAATACCTGGTGGTCATGTTATCAACAATATGTTCTTTAAGCGGTATGATAATTATGATAATGGAGATCGCAAATGGGCAAATACGGGCTATACTTATGAAAACGGCGAATACTCTACCGACAGAGAATATCAAAGAGATTTTAAGATATACGGTGAAGGCGTTGACCGTGAAAAAGACGACACACCAATTATAGAAATCCCGAATGAATTTTCTATCAGACAGGTTAAATTAGAATCTTTGGCTAACACAGATTCGTCCGCTTACAAATTCAATGGACTTATTGAGGGAAGTTTCAATTTAGGAGAAGGAACGTCACTTGAAAATTTCTCCATGTATATGATTGTTCCTGAGGGATTGAGGATTGAAGAGATGTACAACAATCCGGATAATTTGCTGAGTAAATTGAACTTCAGTGCTTCAAACGGCATGACTTCTGCATATATTGCTTCCCATGTGGAAATTGAAATTCTGCAAGGCGAAAAATACAACGGAAGACAGTATATTCAATTCCATTTTGATTTCAGTGACAATCCAATTCAAACGAAAACGCTGATGATCAATGGCATTCCCATGTATGCCGACAAGAGCGAATTTGAACAAGACAAATCGTATAATTACACTTTGCACGGGGCATTACTGGTGAATCAAGGCGGAAAATGGAACTCCCGCCACACTGACAGTTACGCCATAAACGGCAATAACGATATTGACGATGACGGAGACATTGAAGAACCGGCAGACTTTGCAAGCCACAATATCCGGTTTACTTTCGCTGTGGAAACATACGTCGCACTGAAAAAGTATGTAAAAACTCCTCTGACAAACGGTTTAGTTAGTCCAGAGGAAAACGAACCTACTCCGAAAACATATGTCGGCGGTGACTATTCCTACATTCTGAAAGCAAGTGTCAGCACAAAGAACGCTACAGAAAGCGGTGGTGCGACGAATATTATTTTCGCCGATGTAATTGAAAGCAAAACTCAAGATAATTCTGAATGGCAAGGTGAATTTGTAGGCATAGACTATTCAAAAGCATTAGCACAATTGACGTATTCAGGCGGAACAAAGCCTGAGCCGACAATTTACTATTCCACTGAAGAATTTGCTTTTGCCAAAGAAGAAGGCGTTGGCGGTGCAGAACATAATAAATTTGATCGTGATACGTTTACTGAATCGGACAAATGGACAAAGACAAAGCCGACTGACGCAAAACAAATTCGTGCTGTAGCTGTAGATTTTGGCGAGGGATTAGCAGCCCCCGGGACAACATTGCAGATTGAAATTAAAATGAAAGCTCCTGAAAGTTCTGAAAATTTCAATAAAATTGCAAGAAACAAATGCTCTATAAGCTATGAAAAAATTGATGCAAGTGGTAAACAAACAGAAGAACATTTAGATTCTAACATTGTTCCCGTGACTTACGTGGCAAAAGGCAAAATTGTTTTAACAAAGAAAGATGAAAAAGACAAATCCGTCATTACAGGCGCAACATTCAAATTATATAAATCTTCCGGCAGTGCAGAAGAAGATAAAGAAATTGGCGAATATACCGTTGACCAGAACGGCAGATTAGTCATCAATGATTTGGAATACGGAGACTATTATTTCAAAGAAATAACTGCCCCGAAAGGTTATGAATTGGACGCAACAAAAAAATATGAAGTTAAAGTCGGTGAAGGAGTTACCAATATTATTGTAGAAAATAAACGTAAACCAGGCACATTTTCAATTCAAAAAGTTTCCGACAGACAGCCGAAAGTTACATTGCAGGGTGCGGAATTTTCACTCTACAAATCGAATGGCGAACTTGTCAAGGGCGGATATATAACAGGTGCAGACGGCAAATTGAAATTAGAAAATCTGGAATGGGGCAGTTACTACCTGAAAGAAACAAAAGCCCCCGACGGTTATAAAATTTCCGATGAAAAGATTGAATTTACAATCAATGCGGACAATAATGCCGGAAGTGAATTAGGAATTGTTACTGTTAAAAATGAACAAATTCCCGCAAAGGCAAAACTTGTTAAATATGAGCTGGCAAAACCCTATGACAAGGTGACTTCCGATGCTGAACTGAATACAAAAAAGCCCTTGAAAGGTGCGGTTTATGCACTGTATAAAGAAGATGAACCTGACAACCCGATTACCAGAAAAGTAACCGATAAAGACGGTGCAATTTACGTAGAGGATTTGACATTCGGAAAATATTATTTTCAAGAAATTTCAGCTCCGGCAGGCTATAAACTCTATGAGAAAAAAATTTCATTTGAAGTGACTGCCGAACACACCAAAGCATTTAAAACCGTGCAAACAGCAGATTCCCGAAAGACCGGAACGGTGTCTTTAACCAAAACAGCAACCGGTACAGGCGATGCTATTCACGCTGCCACAAAAGTCGGAAATGCCGTTTACCGATTGTACTTGTCCACAGATACGGCGTTTGCAAATCCGTTAAAATTGCGTATTGAAAGTGGAAAATATCATTATGACAAATCCGGCGAAACGACAGATATGTTGACGGACGAAACAGAGGGTTTCATTGAAATTTTCGATTTGCCGTGGAACAGTGAAACAGATTTGACTGAAAAATATGTTCTTAAAGAGTACAAAGCCCCGAAAGGTTATTCAATCAGCAATGAAAAATTTGAATTTAGGATTGATGCAAGCACCGTTTCTAAACCGTTTATTTATGAAGATGAAGATGAACAGAAAACAGGTACTGTCAAATTAGTGAAGACAGATTCGACAGGAAAGTTAATGGAAGACGTAAAATTTACGCTTTATCGTGAGGACGGAAGTATTTATTTAGACGACATCACAACGAAAGCTGACGGAACAGCTGAAGTGGAAAAAATCCCGTGGGGAAGTTACTATTTCCTTGAAAAGAAAGCAACCACTGCGGGCTTGAATGACAAAAAATTCCGGTTTGTTGTCAATCAGGATAACGCCGGAAGGACACAGGAAATTCAGATAGAAGACCCCGTAACGAGTTTTCAGTTTACCGTGACAAAGAAAATTAAAAAATCAGATATTATTTTCGAACACGGCAACCCGACATTCATTTTTGAAGCGAAAAATACAGAAGATGACCACATTTACCGCAAGGCAGTTGCCTTTAATGAGGACAGTTTGAATATAGTTGGCGATTATGTGACAGCTTCCGTGATTTTTGTTGTACCGACAGGAAAGTATGAAGTTTCGGAAGTTTCCGTAAATCGTTATCAATTCAAAGGAATTACTGTTGAACCGGCAGGCAAAACAGGCGTGACGGTAGATAATTCAAATAAAAAAGTAGAATTTACACTGAACAACGAAACAAAAGATATTGAATTTATTTTCGAGAATGAAAAAATTGACCAGTCCGGCACATCTGACAGCGATTTAGTGACCAATACACTGAATAAGGACAGAACGCTGATTTCCATTGCAGCCGAGTATACCGGCGGAATTTTGATGGACGATGTTGTTTCACCGGCAGATGTCACCGTGTATGCATTCTACGACAACGGTACGCAGGAAGAACTGAAACCCACAGACGGCAACTATCCCTATACGATAGGTCCGGTAGATGCCGGAATGCCGAATGAAGACCAGTTGGTTGAAGTTTCCTACACGGAGGGATCGATAACCCGCACGGACTTCATCTCGGTGAAAACAGACATTCTGAATTTATTTAAATATACTGTCATGGAAGATGAATCCGCAGCCGGATACGACGGTGTAATCTCAATCTATCAGTATACAGGCAAGGCAAGCATAGTAAAATTCCCTGCATCACTTACTGTGACAACAGAAGGCGGAGAAGAAAAAACTTACAAAGTAAAAGCGGTCGCTGCTGAACTTGATGAGTTTGGTTACCCATACCCAAATAATATATTTACTAAACCTAATGATGTTACTTCAATAATTTTTGCAGAGGGTATAGAGGAAATTGGAACAGGTACGTTTAGATATGCTTATGGTTTGAAAAATGTAGAACTTTCCGCAAGTATCAAAAAAATAGGAGATAATGTATTTAATCAACGGAATAGTTTAGAATCTCTAACAATTCCGGAAGACAGCCAATTGGAAGAAATCGGTGAAAGTGCATTTTATAATGTAAAAATGAGTGGTGAGTTAAAACTTCCGGCAACTTTGAAAAAAATTGGAAATAGTGCTTTTCAGCAATGTTCTTCCTTGACTTCTTTAGTATTTGCACCGAACAGCAAATTGGAAACAATTGGTGACAGTGCATTCAGCAGTAGCGGATTAAGCGGAGATTTGACAATTCCAAAGAGTGTAAAAACAATCGGAGAGAGTGCATTTTCAGGTGTATACAACGACCGTGACGGCACTTTGAATTTGACTTTGAAATTTGAAGACGATAGTGCATTGACCAAAATTGGTGATTATGCATTCAATTTTTGTGGATTTACTACTATTGATTTCGGAAAACAGGGTACTCAAGAGCTTACTATCGGACGTTGTGCGTTCCAAAACTGCAAAGTAAAAAATTTGATGTTATCTGACAATGTAACATCTATCGGAAATTTAGCATTCCAAAAATGTACTAAGCTCGATAACTTGAACATTCCTAATAGTGTAAAAACTATCGGTGAAAATGCATTTGAGGGTTGTACTGTTCTTAAAAATCTTACTTTTGAAGATTCACCCGAAAAACCAAGTCAATTGACTTCAATTGGAAACAGTACTTTCAAAAATAAGGATGATTGGGGTACAAAAAATCCAGACTTCCTTAATTGTGAGCTTAATTTGCCATCATCTTTGCAAAAGATAGGAAATGACGCATTCAAAGGTTCGCATATTACCAGTCTCACATTTAATGGAAACAAGCTAATTGAAATTGGTAGTGGTGCATTTGGTTGGTGTAAAAATCTTGCAGGTAGTTTGACAATACCGGATTCAGTTGAAAAAATTGGTAATAGAGCATTTGCTGAATGTAATAATCTTAATGGAACTTTGAAATTGCCGAATAATAGTAATTTCAAATCCATTGACATGAACACGTTCTTCCACTGTCCATTTACCGGAACACTTGAAATTCCTGAAAGCGTTGAAAAAATTGGATACGGTGTATTCAGCGGAGGCAAGTATACACAACTTATTCTGCATGACGGACTTAAAGAAATTTCTGTAACGACAGAGGGAACCTATGCAAGTGGTGCTGAGGGTAATGGTTCATTCACTAGTTGTAGCAGTATAACGGGAAATATCATCATTCCTAAGACAGTTACAACTATTGGTGAGCTTGCATTCTCTGGTTGCAATAATGTTACAAAAATTTATTACCCAAGCAGTGTAACTCCTGCTGAAAATGCCTTTGCCAACATAGATAGTGGTAAAATTACAACCTATACCGGAGAAACACCAACCACGTAAACAAAATATGATTCCTATAGAAAGAAGGTCTGATAAGTGAAGAAACTGGCGAATATCGTGACAGATTTGCTGATACTGGTGCTGTTTGCCGCACTGGCAGGGATACTGATTCTGAAACTGGTTTACGGCATGGAGATGAAAGTCGTGCTGACGGGTTCAATGGAACCGGAACTGCCGGTAGGAAGTCTGCTGATGATTTCGCCCGTTTCTTACGAAGAAATACAAATCGGCGATGACATTACATTCGTCCGGGACGAAAGTCTCACATTGGTGACTCACAGAGTCATCAAAAAAGATGATGAAACACGGCACATCACCACGCAGGGCATAGCCAACAACACGCCCGACAATCCGACGAGATATGAAAATATTGTGGGGAAAGTCGTGTATCACATACCATATCTGGGGTATCTTGCCATTTGGACATCAACGCTACAGGGTAAGATTATCGCAGGAATAATCATTGCTGCACTGGTGGCGTTCTCCTTGCTGTTTTCCGATGAGGACAAAAAGAACGCACCAGACAGCCCAACTATTAAAGGAGGAAATCATAATGAACGCAAAAACTAAAAAAATCTTGACCGGTGTAGGCGCACTGGCACTGACCGCAGCCATTTCCATTACCGGAACAGTGGCTTATCTGACACACATTACAGAACAAAGAGCAAATAACTTCACGTTTGAAACTGAAGGACTTGACGCAATGCTCACCGAGCCGAAATGGGACGGCGTTGTCGGCTATAAATATGTAGGTAATAAAATTTATCCTACATATGGCAAAAAAGACGGTAAAATTATTTGGGGCTATACAGATGGAGATCCCAATAAACCAGTAACTAATGATGAAGAAGGAAAAGGTGAAGAACCGCCTGCTAATGTCGATGAACTTCTTCCACCAAAAACGTATAAAGACGAATCTGTAGGTTATCTCGAAGCAAAGAAAATGGTTCCCGGACGTGTTGCAAACAAAGACCCGATGATTACAAATACAGGCAAAATGGATGAATGGGTTGCCGCTAAAGTTACCTTTGTTTATGGTGAAGATTCGAAAGATGCTGGAAAGCCGATTCCTTCAGAGACTGTTAAAAAGGATATTATGCCCGTTATTGAAATTGACTGGGGAACAACAACTGCTGATACTACTTCTGTTGCAGACGGTGGAAAAAAGTGGTATCTTAAAGAAGGCGCACCAGAGGGTACTTTTGATGGAAACAATTATACAGACCAAATGACTTTCTACTATGACACGGCTTTGGATACTACAACTGGCAAAGAGTCAACATCTATCTTTAATAGTATTAAGTTAGCAGATTCTGCAACAACAGAACAGGTTAAAAAGTTAGAAGATATGGGCGGTTTCGCAATCTGGATTGAAGGCTATGCAGTACAGAAGAGTGAATTTGAAAATGGTACTGCATGGGTAGGTAATACAGATGATAATAAAAAAGCTGTATTTAACAATACACCTGATGATGATCATCCTGCAACTGTTAAATTCCCAGGCATTACCGGTTCTCCCGATAAACTTACTACTGAATAATCCATAACAGGAGGAAAAAGCGATGAAACGCAGCAAAAAAATACTTGTCGGAACACTGGCAATCTGTACCGTGGCTGCACTCGGTATCGGCGGAACGCTGGCGTTTCTGACGGATTCCGAACAGGTCACGAACCATTTCAGCATGGGAGACTTAGATATTACCATTGACGAATCGCAATGGGACGATGACGGCACGCCCGACGATGACGGCGGAACGCCTGGAGACCCTGGAGACGATACTCCAGGCACGCCAGGCGACGGTGAAAACCTTACCCCAGGGGATACAAGAGACAAAGACCCGACTGTTTCCGCTATTGAGGGCGACAGCTATATGCGAGTTGTCATGATGGTGGAAGATGCGGACGGAAATGTTATCACGGACGAAAACCGCCTGAACCTGATTTTACAGACAATCCGCTATGCTGAAGATGATGCCCTGAAAGAAGGTACGGGCTATTCCCTTGACGAACTTTCTAAATACAAGACCGTCAATGAAACGCTGTACACACTGGACACGAAAAAATCTACTGCTGGAATTTATTACTACAATTACAACGGCATTTTCAAGCAGGGCAGTGAAGCGGAATTGTTCAGCGATGCGGTAATTCCTACTGACTGGAATCACGCAGAAGTGACAACATTAGGCAAATATCAGATTGTTTTGCAGGCACAGGCAATTCAGTCCGCAGGATTTTCAAGTTCAGCCGCTGCATTTGCCGCAATGGACGAGGAAATTTCCGCTATGCCGGAATCCACTGTTGACCAGAATTACAAGACCGTTGACGAAGATTCGGATTCCATATTCACCATTGCCGGAAGAACAGTTTCTCCGGAATAAATGATAAAATATTTGTATGAGGAGGTGTGCTGATGAAAAAATCTGCTGTGTATTCTTTTCTGTGTGCGGTTTCCGCCTGTACGTTTCTGTTCTCCACGGGAATGACATACGCTTCGTGGAAAGTGCAGGACGACACCATTAACAAAATTACAATGGGCAGTGTCCGTGGACAGATTATGGAAGAATTTGCACAAGATACTGTTGTTTATCCCGATGCGGACGTGACGAAAATTGTTCAGGTGAAAAATACCGGAACGATTGATGCCATTCCGAGGGTGAAAATTGAAAAAGTCTGGGGCGACAGCAGAGATGAAAACGGCAATCTCCTTGTCAACCCTACACTGAGTACGGAAAATATTGAAATTACTTACAACACGAAAGACTGGACGTATAATCCGAAAGACGGCTATTTTTACTACAACGGCATACTCTCACCGGAAGAAGTGACCAATTCCCTGTTTGACAGTTTCCGGATTAACGGCGAAAAATCCGGCAAGGAATACCGGAATAAATTTGCAGATATTATTGTTACAATGGAAATCATTCAGGCGACAAACGATTCGCTTTCTTACTGGGATATGTCCTATGATGACCTCGGAATTTCCTATAAGCAGGAAGAACAGCCAGAAATTACCACTTCTGTCACGTTCCAGAATCCTGAAAATGGGTTTACATTCGATGTCAACGGCGGTGATTTGTTTGCCAATTTCAAAAATTTAATTCCAGGTGAATCAAGAAGTCAGATTTTAGAAATTACTAATATTTGGGATTATGATGTGGAAATTTATTTCTGGGCGGATTACGTCGACCAAGAAAACGCTGACCCAAAAACAATGGAACTTGTCAATCAGCTTCTGCGCCAATATGCAAATATTATTATTACAGATGAAAACGGTGTTGTCATTTATGACGGACCGATATGGGGCAATGTCGACAAGGATATTTACGGCACAGGTTCAATGAAATTTCCCTATTCTTTGGGAAAATTCAGCAGTGGCGAAACGAAAAATGTCAACATCAGCCTGTATCTTTCACCAGAAATGGACAATGAATATCTTGATTTGCTGGGCTTAATTAAATGGGTGTTCAGTGCTGAAGGCGAACCTGCACCAACAGAAACCACAACAGAAAACATGCAGACTTCTCCGACAGAAACAACTTCTGAACCAATTCAAACAAGTACAGAAAATAGCAATGTTGGCGGTGGAGAAGAAACCCATACTTCAACAACTGCCATGATATCCAGTGGAGAAACAATGCAGACAGCAATAACAACCATTGTTTCCGTTGATGGTACAACACAGACAAATTCCTCAACAAAAACAATCCAGACAAATACAGAAACATTAGGTTCATCTTTTTCAACGGAAAAAAAGAAAACTTCAGCAACCAGCAAATCTGTTTCCACAAATACAACAGTGCGTAAATCGTCCAGAACGATGACAAACACAGAATATGCTTCTCCGAAAACAGGCGATAATTTTAACTTAAAATTCTATTTCTCATTAATGGTTGGCTCGTTAATCCTGTTACCAATTACATTCAAAAAATCCAAAGAAAAATAATTAAAAAACTCTCCCATGGATATAATTAAACGGAACATTGCCAAGTTTGAGAAAATATGTGAAAACCTCTCCATGCAGTTGAATTGAATTTCCTGTGGAGAGGTTTATTCTCTTTGCCATTTTCATATCAATTTGAAATTTATTACAAATTTTTTTGAAAATTTATTGACAATGCCATAAAAATCTGATATAATATTGTTGTAAAAAATCTGAATTTTTTGCTTTAATCACTTCAAAAAAAATATTCTGGAGGTTATGATGAAAGTTTTAACAGAATTTCAAACGCCCTGCGGGATTCTCAGATGTTTTGATTCAAATAAAAATAGTATTCCGTTTGAAGTCAAGCCAATAGACAAAATTCATAAAACTGCTGTATATGATGAAATACAGTCCGACTGGGTAGAAGTCGCTAATATATGTCAAACTATTTGCGTTCCTGCAAATTCGCTTAACGTTGGTGAAACTTACACTTGCTGTCTTTGTGGAAATAATCAATATTGTTTTGGGGCAAGTGATGAAAATGCAATTGCAAATGTCGTTACAAGTAATGGCTTTTCGCTTAGCCTTGGCGCATATGATCCGAATGATAATGGAAAAGACAGACAATATATTCCCATTTATGATGGTAACGTAAAAATTGGATGGCAACCACCGGAATATTATGATATATCTGAATTTCGTGGTTACTTGTTATCTGTTTTGCCGGATTGGTCGGGCTTTTCATTCAACATGCTTGATTACTCCCTGCCGGAAATTATTTTCAGAATTGCCTGGATAAAGCACAACGAAAATCTTATCACTGAAATATCCGATTACGAAAATGCAGTAACATGTATAACAATATTTTAATTTGTATCAAAATAAATTATTTATGCACGTCAGCAAAGGGTGAAAGTGATAAAATCAAGGTTTATGCTCAGGAACATGATATGACATTCAAAGGGAATAATTATGGGTAAATGCAGACAGGTTATATGTCCATATTGCAAACATCAGTACATGACACATATCGAAAGCGATGATTACGATATAAAAATAAATCATAATGGAAAATTATTGCAGGGTTGGGTTGATAAATGCCCCATGTGTAGTTGTTTCTTGTATGCTTTTGACAATGTTCTTTTAGGTGCATCTGAAAAAGAATATCCGGAAAATGAAATTATATCCTTTACACTAAGATAACATTGCTTCAGATTTCCATTTTCTGATGCTTGCGGTTTTATTCCTGTATGATTTTATTTTAATGTTTTAATATAATCGATTTTATAGGGAAGTGATATGATGACAGATGCATGGATAATTGAATTAGGTGAATCTGCTTATGAAGGATTAAATTCATATTTGATATGGTACAAGAATTGTATACTCATAATCATAAAATAGTCTGTTTTGGTCGTAAACAGTCTGCTATGGATACAATCATCAAATTGGGTTTTTGCTATAAAAATACTGAACTATATGACTTAGAAAGGCTCAACTATTGGGTAGTGACTGGCAGCCGTTCACAAATTCAGAAAGCCTTTATTCCCACAGAGATTGATTGTGAGTTTCTGATTGATTTTTGGAACTTGTTTGATGATATTTGTAATTCATGTCATTCTGAATTTGAGTCTATCATCACAAAATATTCCAGAAGATGCTATAATAAATTATTTTATGGTTTACATCTTCCTGTAATCATTTATTATCAAATATTTATACGAAAATAAATTAAATTTATTCGAACGTTGCTGAAACAAGAAATTGATTTTCTGAATAATCATTCAGAATATTTAGACTGATTTTAGCAATTCTGCTGAAAGCTGTGTGAGTGTTTCCGCTCCACAGCTTTTTATTTTCTTTCTGCTGTAAGCGATTTCGTATGCAGTACGAACAGACAAATTGCACTATTACTTTCATTTGGACATATAACTTACATTATGAAAGTGATAGAAAAAATAAAAGCAATACACCTTAGTTACAACATTTGTTGAAATAGAAAAAAGTTTTCATCAAATGTCATTGACTTTGTTTCAATTTTGTGCTATACTAAAAATAGAGTTTAGCCACAGAAAGCGGGAAGAACATTGATACACGAACTACAACAGGAAAAACAGCAAGACAGAGTGATGTTAATTGGCATTAACACCAGAGAATATGATGCTGAATTTTCTATGCTGGAACTGAACGAATTAGCGAAAACAGCCAATTGTCAGGTCGTTTCCACTTACATACAAAACCGCCACGCTCCAGAGGCAGCAACTTGCATTGGAACAGGAAAATTACAGGAAATTGCCCAGTTGGTGAAAACAGAAAAAATCAATTGCTTAATTTTCGATACAGAACTTAGCGGAATGCAAATGCGCAATATTTCGGAAATTGCCGACTGTAAAGTCATTGACCGAACAATGTTAATTTTAGATATTTTCGCCTCACGGGCAAGAACGGCAGAAGGGAAAATTCAAGTTTCTTTGGCACAATATCAGGACAGAATGACACGCCTAACCGGAATGGGAAAAGCCCTTTCCCGCTTAGGCGGCGGAATTGGCACAAGAGGACCCGGGGAAACTCGCTTAGAAACAGACAAACGCCACATTCGCAATAGAATTGCTTTCCTGAAAAAAGCACTTGCTGAAATCGAACAACATCGGAAATTTTTAACCAAATGCCGGCAGAAAAATGATTTCTTAACCGTTGCCATTGTCGGCTATACGAACGCCGGAAAATCAACGTTATTTAATGCTTTAACGAACGCAGGCGTTTTAGAAGAAAATCAATTATTCGCTACATTGGACGTGACCGCAAGGAGATTATTACTGCCGGACGGCAGAACGGTCATTCTTTCAGATACCGTGGGTTTCATTCGGAGACTTCCTCATCATTTAGTGGAAGCATTCCGTTCCACGCTGGAAGAAACGGCACAGGCGGATTTAATTTTGCACGTGTTGGACGCCTCCGAACCGGATTTACAAGAACGAATGAATTTAACAGGGCAACTTCTGAATGACTTAGGCTGTGCGGAAATTCCACAAATTCACGTGTTAAACAAATCCGATTTAGTGGAAAATATCGAAAAGAAAAATCATTCGCAAACTGTTTGGATTAGTGCGAAACGTAATGCAGGCATTCCGGAATTATTAAATGCAATCATGCAGAATCTTCCCCAGACGGCTGAACGCTTAACATTATGCATTCCTTATCAGAACGGCGGTTTTGCGGAACGAATCCGGCAGGAAGGAAAAATTTTCACAGAAGAGTACACTTCAGAAGGCATTATTGTTAATGCCTTAATTGATCAAAAACTTCTTGCCGAGGCAAGGCAATTTATAATTAAATTAGAACAGGAGAATGATTCATGATGGAAATAAACTATTATGATATAGGCGTGAACTTATTCAGCAGGCAGTTTTCTAAGCCGGAAAAAATTTTAGAACAAGCCAATTCCGCCGGCGTAGCGTGCATTTTAACCGGTTCGAACCGGAAAGAAAGTGAACGCCTTCACGATTTCGTACAAACGCATTCCGCATGGGCGACAGTGGGCATTCACCCGCATAATGCCGATTCGGCGAGTAGTGCAGACTTTCAGGTAATGGAAGAATTATTATTCCGTAATCCGAAATTAGTTGCCGTTGGGGAATGCGGTTTAGATTTCGACAGAATGTTTTCCACAAGAGAAAATCAAATTCGCTGTTTAGAAAAGCATATCGAACTGGCGGAACATACCGGAAAGCCGTTATTTCTACATGAACGGGAGGCGGCAAAAGAATTTGTGAACGTCTTCCGGCAACATCAAAACCTTTGTTCACGGGCGGTTGTGCATTGCTTTACGGGAGACCGGAACACGCTGGAAATTTATTTAGACATGGGCTTTTACATTGGGATTACTGGCTGGATTTGCGACGAACGGAGAGCGGAAAATTTACGGAAAGCCGTGGAAATTTTGCCCTTAGAACGAGTGATGTTAGAAACAGATTCGCCCTATTTAATTCCCCGCAACGTGAAAGGCATTGGAAGAATTAACGTTCCGGAAAATATTCAATATGTGGCTGCCACGCTGGCGGAATATATGCACGTTCCAGAAGAAGAACTCATTGCCCATGCGAAACAAAATACAGAACAATTTTTTCAAATTCATGCATAAGAAAAACCCTGTTCGTTAAGAGAACAGGGAATTTTTTATTTTTATTTTTTAATTTTTAATGCTGTGCATCGGTGCGGGGATTCTTCCGCCACGAGAAATGAATTGGGCAGAAGATTTCTGGTTATAGGGCATGACAGGACCTGAACCGAGTAAACCGCCAAATTCTAACATTTCGCCGACTTGCTTTCCAATTGCCGGAATTAACCGGACGGCAGTGGTTTTATGATTGACCATGCCAATAGCGGCTTCATCGGCAATCATGGCGGAAATTGTTTCTTCCGGAATGTCTCCCGGAACAACAATCATGTCCAAACCAACGGAACATACTGCCGTCATTGCCTCTAATTTTTCTAAGGAAAGCGTGCCATTCACGGCGGCATCAATCATTCCGGCATCTTCCGAAACGGGAATGAATGCTCCAGATAAGCCCCCCACGCTGGAAGACGCCATAACACCGCCTTTTTTTACAGCGTCATTCAGTAATGCTAACGCTGCCGTTGTGCCATGTGTGCCACAGCATTCTAAACCCATTCCTTCCAGAATGTGTGCGACACTGTCACCCACTGCCGGAGTGGGCGCAAGGGATAAATCCACGATTCCGAACGGAACATTCAGCATTTTGGAAGCCCTCGTTCCGACAAGCTGACCCATGCGAGTAATTTTAAAAGCGGTTTTCTTAATCACGTCCGCAAGCTTGTCAATGCTTGCGTCAGGGTATTTTTCAATTGCCGCACGAACGACCCCGGGACCGGAAACGCCGACGTGAATTTCACAATCCGGTTCGCCGATTCCGTGAAATGCGCCTGCCATGAACGGATTATCTTCAACGGCATTGCAGAAAACAACTAATTTCGCTGCACCAATGCATTGCTGGTCGGCGGTTTGTTCAGCGGATTGCCGAACGATTTTCCCCATTAACGCCACAGCGTCCATATTGATTCCACTTCTTGTTGAACCAATATTCACGGAAGAACAAACATTTGTTGTTTTCGCTAACGCCTCCGGAATGGATTCAATCAACGCTAAATCCCCTGCGCTGAATCCTTTATGCACGAGTGCGGAATATCCGCCGAGAAAATTCACTCCGCAAGTATCGGCGGCTTTCTGCAACGTCTCCGCAAATTTTACAGGAGAATCATTCGGGCATACGGCTGCTAATAACGAAATTGGCGTAACAGAAATTCTCTTGTTCACAATCGGAATGCCGTATTCTTTTTCGATTTGTTCGCCGACTTCTACTAAATGTTCTGCTTTAGCGGTGATTTTGTCGTAAACTTTCCGGCAAGCCTGTTGAATATCCGTGTCAATGCAATCTAACAGCGAAATGCCCATGGTAATTGTCCGTATGTCTAAGCATTGCTCTTGAATCATACGAATTGTTTCTAAAATATTAAACGTATTTAGCATAAATTTCCTCCGGATTAGATTTCATGCATGGAATTAAACACATCTTCATGCATACAATGAATGTCTAAGTGTTCAGATTTTCCTAATGTTGTCATGTCGTCCGCCAAAGAAGAAAAATCAGAAGTCATTCCGGAAATGTCTATCATCATAATCATCGCAAACATATCTTGCATAACACTTTGTGTCACTTCAATGACGTTTGCGTGGTGTGCGGCACAAATTCCGCTGACTTTATGAAGAATCCCGACAGTATCTTTTCCAATGACTGTAATGACTGCTCTCATGTAAAAAAGCCTCCTTGAATTTCAAACTTAGTTATAGTATAACATATTTCCCAGAAAAAAGAAAGTCTTTTTTTAAAAATTTTTGAAAAAATGATGAAATTCACAAAAAATTTTCAAATGTGATATTGACTTTAGTGAAAATAAATGTTACAATGAAACTATAGGGATTAGGGATAAATTGACAAATTTATAAATTTTCAGAAAGGATGTTGGTCTTATGATTAGACACAGAATTAGCGCAATATTTTCTGCGTGTTGTTTAGCGGTGAGTGCGCTTGCCATGCCAATGAACACTTCTGCCATTATGTTGGACCCGAACAAGTCGATGACAGCAGAAGAACAGGAAATTAAAGAGAAAATCGACATTGCCATTAACGCATTAAATAACGAAAGATTCAAAAACGGTCTGAACGAAATGTATACTTTTCCGTTACTAAATGAATTAAGTTGCATTCGTGCGGAAGAAACAGAACAAGTATTCGGTCATAGCCGTCCTGACGGTAGTTCTTGCTTTACTCTTCTCAAAGAAAATAATATTCCTTACGGCGGTACTTCTGAAAATATCGCTGCCGGAAATGCTTCTCCTGTAGGCACAGTGGAACAGTGGATGAACTCCCCAGGGCATAGAGCAAACGTGCTGAATGAAACCAATACCCATATTGGCGTAGGGTATTTCTTTAAACAAGGTTCTACATATTCTTATTATTGGAGCATGTTTGCGATTAACTCCAAAGAATCACAAACCGAAATTCGGAAATTTGAAGGGCAGTACATTCCGGAACGTTCATTCGGTGACCCCGACGGTTCACATGAAATCAATGCCAGCGATGCACAGATTATTTTATATTATGCGGCAAGCCTTGCAGCAGGTATGGCGAATGAACCGCCGACAGGCTTTAAAGAAGCCGGAGATGTGAACAAAGACGGAAATGTTGATGCCATAGATGCATCAATTATTTTGGAATATTCCGCCGCAAGAGGCGCACAGGGCGACAGTGTGCAAATTACTGATTTTGTTTGGTAATTTAATTTTTAACTTTTAATTTTAATTTAAAAAAATAGAAAGAAGATGTCATGTTAATGGATATTATGCAGTCTTCCCTGAAACGCCATGAAGAATGGAAAGGGAAAATTGAAGTCATTTCCCGTGTACCCATTCAGGACAGAGACGCTCTTTCCCATGCGTACACGCCAGGCGTTGCACAGCCTTGCTTAGAAATTGCCAAAAATCCGGCATTGTCTTACACTTTGACAAGAAGACATAATTTAGTCGCCGTCATTACCGACGGAACAGCCGTTTTAGGCTTAGGCGATATTGGACCACTTGCGGCAATGCCCGTTATGGAGGGGAAATGCGCCTTATTTAAAGAATTTGCCGGCGTTGATGCGTTTCCGATTTGTGTCAATACGAAAAATGTTGACGAAATTGTGGAAACCATTGCCAATATTGGCTTAAGTTTCGGCGGAATTAACTTAGAAGATATTTCTGCGCCGAGATGTTTCGAAGTAGAAAAGAAACTCAAAGAAAAATTAGACATTCCTGTTTTCCACGACGACCAGCACGGAACGGCAATTGTTGTTGGTGCAGCATTATTAAACGCTTGCAAAATCGCCGGAAAATCATTAGAACATTTACAGATTGTCATTAACGGGGCAGGTTCGGCAGGCATTGCCATTGCGAAACATTTAATGGCGTTAGGCGTGAAACATATTTTAATGGTCGGCAGAAAGGGCATTATTTCTTCTGATGAAGAATATCCGAATCCGGCGCATAATGCAATTGCGCTTTTGACGAATCCGGAAAAACGGCACGGAAGTCTTGCCGATGCGGTCAACGGTGCAGATGTGTTCATTGGCGTTTCTTTCCCGAAATTACTCACGGGCGAAATGGTGCGCACTATGAACGAAAAAGCAATCGTTTTCGCTATGGCAAACCCCACGCCGGAAATTATGCCCGATGAGGCAAAACAAGCCGGAGCGTTCATTATTGGCACAGGAAGAAGTGATTTCCCGAATCAAATTAATAACGTTGTCGCTTTCCCGGGCGTGTTCAAAGGGGCTTTAGCCGTTCAGGCGAAAGACATTAACCAGGAAATGAAACTCGCCGCAACGAAAGCCATTGCGAATTGCGTTCCGGAACATCAGCTTAAGCCGGAATTTATTTTGCCGGATGCATTCGACCGGAGTGTTGCCGTAGCCGTGGCGAAAGCCGTTGCACAGGCGGCAATTGATTCAGGTGTTGCCAGACTGACGGCGAACCCTTTGGAATAATATTTATGGATAAACCAATATTTTTCATTTCTGCATTGTGGCTGAAAATTGCAGGCGTTGCCTTATTCAGCATAGCGTTAATTTTCTTCGTGATTCCGTTATTTTTGGGGATTCATCATTCAGGCTGTATCACGGGAATGATTGTTTCGATTTTAGGAATAATATTTTTTGGCTTGAATGCGCCGGTTTCGGCATTACTGCAAAAAATTTGGGAAAATGGAACAGGGCATATTATTTTGTGCGTGGTGATAGGCATTTTGGGAACGGGGGTAATATTAAGTTTACTATTTAGCATATTTATGTTGAAAGCCTCCGTGCATTCTCCGAAAAATGAAAATACTGTTGTTATTCTGGGCTGTCAAGTAAAAAACGGAAAACCAAGCTTAATGCTAAAAAAACGCTTAGATGCGGCATTTTCTTATTTAGCACAGCATGAACAAGTTCCCGTCATCGTTTGCGGCGGTCAGGGGAAAGACGAAAGTATTAGCGAATCCGAGTGCATGAAAACGTATTTAATCAATAAAGGCATTGCCGAAAATAGAATTATTGAAGAAAATTCTTCCGTTTCCACAATGGAAAATTTACAAAACGCCAAAGAAATTCTCACCCGTGAGGACTGGCTTTCCGAAATTACCATTGTCACTGACGGTTTTCATCAGTTACGGGCGGCGAACATTGCGAAAAGCATTGGCTTAAAGCCTTACGCCATTTCAGCGAAAACTTCATGGTATTTAGTGCCGTCCTACTGGGTAAGGGAATGGCTTGGCATTTGTTATCAATTTGTGTTCGGTTAATGAACCGGACACAAGTTCTTGCTGAATAGTTAGCAAGGGGTGACTGTGAAAATTTTTATGTTTTTATTGCATATTCACGGCAAGTTTAACACAAACTATTTCCGGCAGAATGCATAAAACTTTTCAAAAAATCATCACAAAATTATGAAATGAAATTAGCGGGAATCCATTGACAAAAAAATAACAATGTGCTAAAATAGTAGTTGTAAGAATGTTTTATTTTTGAACAATTTTTTCAGAACAGGAGACGATTTCATGAACAATGAAATGCTGGTGGACAATGTCGACACGCTAAGGACGAAAATTCAACAAGTCCGAAAGGCTCAGGAGCAATTTTCTACCTATACACAAGAACAAGTGGATCAGATTTTCAAGGCGGCGGCATTAGCAGCCAATCATGCCCGCATTCCGCTTGCGAAAATGGCAGTAGAAGAAACGGGTATGGGCATTATGGAAGACAAAGTCATTAAAAATAATTATGCCTCAGAGCATATTTATAACGCTTATAAACACGTGAAAACTTGCGGCGTAATTGAAGAAGACAGAACTTTCGGCGTAACCAAAATCGCTGAACCAATTGGGTTAATTGCGGCAGTCATTCCGACAACGAACCCGACTTCTACGGCAATTTTCAAATCTTTGCTTGCGCTGAAAACTCGGAACGGAATTATTTTTTCCCCGCACCCGAGAGCGAAAAACTGCACAATTGCAGCAGCGAAAATCATTTTAGAGGCGGCAGTGAAAGCAGGCGCACCGGAAGGCATTATTGGCTGGATTGACGTGCCGTCGTTAGAATTAACAAATATGATTATGAAAGAATCGGACATTATTTTAGCGACTGGCGGTCCCGGCATGGTGAAAGCAGCATATTCTTCCGGAACTCCGGCGTTAGGTGTGGGAGCCGGAAACGCCTCAGCAGTCATTGACAGTTCAGCGGATATTCTGAACGCAGTCAATTCCATTATGCATTCCAAAACGTTCGATAATGGCATGATTTGCGCAACGGAACAAACCATTATTGCGCATAAAGACGTTTACGAAGCCGTCAAAACGGAACTCATTCGCCGTGGAGCGTATTTTCTGAATGAAGAAGAAAAAAATAAACTCCGGAATACAATGTTAATTAACGGCGCATTAAATGCGAAAATTGTCGGTCAACGTCCCTACAGAATCGCACAATTAGCCGGTTTAACCATTCCGGAAGATGTCAAGGTGCTTGTCGGTGAGGCAGAAGACACCAGCGTTGACGAGGCTTTCGCACATGAAAAATTAACGACAATTTTAGGCATGTACAAAGCGGAAAGTTTCGAAGATGCTACCGAAAAAGCCGAACAACTTTTAGTGAATGCGGGCGGTTTAGGGCATACTTCTTCACTTTGGATTGATAACGAAAGCCCCGCCGGAAGAGAAAAATTAACTGCTTTCGCTGAACGAATGAAAACTTGCCGGATTTTAGTGAATACGCCGTCTTCTTTAGGCGGAATTGGGGACTTGTATAATTTCAAATTTGCGCCGTCTTTGACGTTGGGTTGCGGTTCATGGGGCGGAAATTCTGTTTCTGAAAACGTTGGCGTGAAACATTTACTGAACGTGAAAACCGTTGCGGAACGCCGTGAAAATATGTTATGGTTCAGAACGCCTCAGAAAGTTTATTTCAAAAGAGGTTGCCTGCCGGTTGCCTTAGACGAATTGAAAAACGTCATGGGCAAGAAAAGAGCCTTTTTAGTGACAGATGAATTTTTATACAAGAATCATTTTACCGAATGCATTACGAACAAATTAACTGAAATGAATATTGCCTACACGGTTTTTGCCGATGTACAGCCTGACCCGACTTTAGAATCAGCCCAAAAAGGCGCAGAGGCTATGCGGAAATTCGAACCGGATTGTATTATTGCCCTCGGCGGTGGTTCAGCAATGGACGCAGCGAAAATTATGTGGGTATTATACGAACACCCCGATGCTGATTTCTTAGATATGGCAATGCGGTTCATTGACATTCGGAAAAGAGTGTACACTTTCCCGAACATGGGCGAAAAAGCCTATTTCATTGCCGTTCCGACTTCTTCCGGAACAGGTTCAGAAGTTACGCCGTTTGCGGTAATTACTGACCAGACAACCGGACAGAAATATCCGTTAGCGGATTATTCCTTATTGCCGAATATGGCAATCGTGGACACGGATTTAATGATGACCGCCCCGAAAGGCTTAACCGCAGCTTCCGGAATTGATGCCATGACACACGCTTTAGAGGCTTACGCCTCTGTTATGGCAACAGATTACACGGACGGGCTTGCGATTCGGGCAATGCAGTTAATTTTTGAATATTTGCCGAAAGCTTACCAGGACGGAACAGACGTTGTTGCACGGGAAAAAATGGCGACAGCCTCCACAATGGCAGGAATGGCTTTTGCGAATGCCTTTTTAGGGGTTTGTCATTCTATGGCGCATAAATTAGGCGCATATCATCACTTGCCACACGGCATTGCAAACGCTTTGTTAATTACTGACGTGATGCGTTACAACGCCTGCGAAAAGCCAACCAAAATGGGAACGTTTTCACAATATCAATACCCGCACACTTTGGAACGCTATTGCGAATGTGCGAAAGCTTGCGGTGTAACTGGAAACAGCAATGAAGAAATTTTCGAAAAATTTATTGCGAAATTAGAAAAATTAAAAGACGCTATCGGCGTAAAGCATTCCATTCAGGAATACGGCGTAGATGAAAAAGACTTCCTGGAACGCCTTGACCAAATGGCAGAAGATGCTTTCGACGACCAATGCACAGGCGCAAACCCGAGATACCCGTTAATTTCCGAAATTAAAGAACTGTATTTACGCAATTACTACGGAAAGAAAGAAAAATCATGATGCAGGAAAATTTAGAAAAAAATTTAGCATGGTTCAGAGTTCCGCAGAAAATTTATTTCCGGAGAGGCGCATTGCCGATTGCCTTACGGGAACTGCAAAATTTCCGGAAAAATGTGTTAATTTTGACAGATACAGAACATTTCCGAAAGGGAAGTACCCGCCCGATTGAACAGGAATTATTTCATTCGAAAATTCGGTATAGCGTTTTCCCCGTGGAAGAAACTTTGCAGTCGGTTTCAGACGGCGTGGATTTTTGCCGGAAAAATGCAATTGATTGCTTACTTGCTGTTGGAAATATCGCCGTCACTGCCGGAAAGTTAATTCGCATTTTAGCGGAAAATCCTGAATTACCATTTTCGGAACTTTCCGAACGAGTGAATTTGCGTGACCGTTCGCTGAATGTTCTGCACACGGGGAAAATTTACTTCATTGCGGTAGCGGCAGGGGATTTCGTCGGCGATGAAGTCAGCCCGTTTTCGATGAAAGTTCCGCTTTCGGAACTCGGCGTGCAGGATTATGCCTTATTGCCGGACATGAGTGTAATTGATATTGATTTGATTCAGAAACAAGACGTGAAAGCCGTTGCTTTCACAAGTATGATTGCCTTAAGAAGTGCGGCGTATGTCTTTCTTTCTAAAGAAACTTCCGATTATGCGAAAGGGCTTGCTGTTCATGCGGTAAGAGTTATTTCTGAACAGTTTCCGGAATATTGCCGGAATCCGGAAAATTTATCTGCTTTAGAACGCTTGTCTTGTGCGGCAGAAATGGCAAGCATGGCATTTTCGAACGTGTACGACGGAAACGAACAGCAGCTTTCTGAAGTCATTAACTGGAATGTTCTGGCGGAAGAATTGCAAATTCCCGCTGAACAATTAGAAAAACAATTTCATGACATGAGCGAAACGGCTAATTTCGCATTAAGCTAAAATTTAAATTTAAAATTTAAAATTTATGAAAGGAGGATTTTTATGGAAATCCTTGAAAAACGTCCGAAAAAAGTCATTTACCGTGAGGGTGACTATGCGGTGAAAAGTTTCGACGCTGATTATTCCAAATCAGACGTACTCAATGAAGCCGTGAATCAGGCAAGAGTGGAAGAAACAGGCTTGCCCATTCCAAAACTCGTGGAAGTCCGGAAAAAAGAAGGCAGATGGGAAATTTTAATGGAATACATTGCCGGAAAAACCATGAAACAGCTGCTTTTGGAACAACCGGAACGGGAAGAAGAATTACTAAATCAATTCGTGGATATTCAGATTAACATTCACAAAACGCCTGCTCCGGTTACGTTGAACAAACTCCACGACAAAATGCGCCGGAAAATTTCCGAAACGAAACTTGACGCTACAACCCGCTATGACTTAGACATTCGCCTGAACGGAATGCCAAAACATCATAAAGTTTGTCACGGCGATTTAGGGTTAGGAGATGTCATTCTGACGGCTGACGGGAAATATTTCATTATTGACTGGGCGCACGCCACGCAAGGGAACGCCTCCGCAGATGCCGCAAGGACATTCTTAAAATTTAGTTTAACTTACGGAGCAGAACGGGCGGAGAAATATTTAAATTTATTCTGCCGGAAAAGCGACACCGCAAAACAATATGTTCAAAGCTGGCTCCCCATTGTTGCGGCTTCCCAATCCGTAAAAGGTCACGAAGAAGAACGGGATTTATTGCTGAAATGGGTCGATGTCGTAGAATATGACTAAAAAAATTCCCCCTGTACAGGGGGAAATTTTTATTTTTTATTTTTCAGTGCAAAATTCGACTGTTTCGCCGTTTAAAATTTTATTCGTTGTCCGAACGGCGCACATTTTTCCACACATTGAGCAAGTATGCCGTTCAGCAATGGGGGTGCTTTCGTAGTAAGTTCTTGCTTTTTCGGGGTCAATGCAAATCTGGAACATTTTTTCCCAGTCTAACGCATGACGAGCTTCTGCCATAGCGTTATCTTTTTCACGGGCGTGGGGAACGCCTTTCGCAATGTCCGCAGCGTGGGCGGCAATTTTACTTGCCATGATACCCTCTTTCACGTCCTGCACGTCCGGTAAGCGGAGATGTTCGGCGGGTGTCACGTAACAAAGAAAATCCGCTCCATTTGCGGCAGCAATCGCTCCGCCAATAGCAGAAGTAATATGATCATACCCGGGCGCAATGTCTGTCACTAATGGACCTAAAACGTAAAACGGCGCATGATGACAAATGCGTTTCTGTAATTTCATGTTAGCGGCAATTTCATTCATTGCCATGTGTCCAGGACCTTCTACCATGACTTGCACATTTTTTTCCCATGCTCGTTCAGTTAATGCGCCGAGTTCAATTAGTTCAGCGATTTGTCCGGCATCAGTCGCATCATCAATGCAACCCGGGCGGAGTGCATCGCCGAGACTGATTGTCACATCATATTCATGCAGAATGTCCAACACTTCATCATAATATTCATAAAAGGGATTTTCATTTCCGGTCATCATCATCCACGCAAACAGCAAAGACCCCCCACGGGAAACAATATTCATTTTCCGCTTGTCTCTCCGGAAAGCTTCCACCGCCCGACGGTTAATTCCGGCGTGAATCGTCATGAAGTCAACGCCTTCTTCTGCATGGGCGAGAACAACTTTTAAGAAATCTTTTGCGGAAATTTCCAGTAAATCTTTCTCTAAGTAACCGATTGCGTCATACATAGGAACAGTCCCAATCATTGCCGGAGAACGTTCAATCAGTTTCTGGCGGAAATGATTCGTTTTCCCGTAATTGCTTAAATCCATAATGGCTTCAGCACCGAATTGAATTGCCATGTCAACTTTTTGCATTTCTACATCATAATCTTTCACATCGCCGGAAATGCCTAAATTCACGTTAATTTTCGTGCGCAGATGATTTCCGATTCCCTCCGGAGAAATGGACGTGTGGCGAACGTTGCAGGGAATGGCAACTTCACCTTTTGCGACGAGTTCCCTAAGCATTTCAGGGGAAATAAATTCTTTTTCAGCGACAATCTGCATTTCTGGCGTAATGATACCGGCTTTAGCGGCTTCCATTTGTGTGTGATATTGCTTCATGAGTAAATTATCCTTTCCTTAATGTGAATCAAACTATTTCAAGTATAGCATATTTTTCCGAATTTGTCAAGGAAAAGAACATTCAAGCTTGTTCCTCATACGCTTTTCTAACGGCTTTCGCTAACTGGTCGGCGCAGGAAGTATTTTTCATTCCGCAGAGATTTCCGGAAAGTTTTTCTTCAATCTGTTCAACCGTCCAGCCGTCTAAAACTTTAGATAAAGCCTTTAAATTTCCGTTGCAGCCGCCTAAAAAAGCAATATTCCGAATGACGTTGCCGTCAATGTCGAAAGTAATTTGTCTTGCGCAAACGCCTTGTGTTTGATACGTGTATTTCATGATTAAAAACTCCTTTATTAATATTAATAATTATTTCTAAAATTAAAAATTAAAATTTTATTTTAACGTAACAATTGTTACGCCGTTTTCGCCCTCACCGTAAACGCCGTTGCGGTAGTCTTTCACGCATTTCATAGATTTTAATTTCTGCTGAACGGCATTCCGGAGTAAACCCGTTCCTTTTCCGTGAATGATTGTGACTGTTCCGATATGGGCAAGCATGGCATGGGAAAGAAACTGTTCCACTTCATGAACGCCTTCGTCACAGGAATATCCACGAATATCTAATTCCATAGTGCCTTTTCGTTCGACTTTAGCGGAAACTTGATTCGTGCGCTTTTTCTTCTGTTTAGGTTGAGTTTTTCGGGAAGTGTCCAGTAAACGCAGGCGGGAAAGCTGAATTTTCATTTTCATGATACCCATTTGCACGAAAACAGAATCAGCATGTTCATTCGGTTCAGAAACAATGACGGCTTCCTGCTGTAAATCCGCAATTAACACAGTATCGCCCTTTTTCAGCGGACGGGGGAGAACATATTCTCCGTTTTCGTTCATGCTGCCAATGACGGGGTTAGCGGTTTTATACATTTCCCGCAATTGCTGTGTGCTGGAAGATTTCAACGAAGAAACACGGCTGGAAAAATCTGCCTTTTCTTTTTCTTTGCGGAGCTGGTCGAGTTCATCAAGTAAGGCGTTCGATTGTGCTTTCGTGTGTTCCACAATTAGGCTTGCCTGTGCGGCGGCACGGTCGAGTGTTTCTTTTTCCTGCTGGTGTAATAAATGATTTTTCTGTTCCCATTCTGATTTTAAATTTTCCGCATCACGGCGGAAATTTTCCGCAAGGGTTTTTTCTTTTTCGAGTTCTTTTCGGGCTTGTTCGAATTGTTCAATGACGTGTTCGAAACGCTGATTTTCTTCACTGACGAGAGATTTCGCATGTTGTAAAATGACTTCCGGCATACCGAGATGACCGGAAATGGCGAAAGCGTTCGATTTCCCGGGAGAACCGAGAATTAAGCGGTAAGTGGGCTGTAATGTTTCTGTGTTAAATTCGCAAGAGGCGTTAATCACGTCCGGCGTATCAGCGGCGTAGAGTTTCAATTCCTGATAATGCGTAGTGACCATTAATTCTGCGCCGAGTTGCTTTAAATAATCAATAATCGCAATCGCTAAGGCTGCGCCTTCTACAGGGTCAGTGCCTGAACCGAGTTCGTCCATTAAAATTAATGATTTGTCATCAGCAGTACTTAAAATTTCAATCACGTTCAGCGTGTGGGCGGAAAAAGTAGACAAATTCTGTTCAATGCTCTGGCTGTCGCCAATGTCGGCAAGAATATGCTGAAAAATGGAAATTCGGCTGTTTTCTGCCACAGGAATTAACAATCCGCACATCGTCATTGCCGTTAATAAACCAACTGTTTTTAAGGCAACTGTTTTTCCGCCTGTATTGGGTCCAGTAATCATTAACACTCTGTGTTGTTCGCCGAGGGAAATATCCACAGGCACGGCTTTTTCCGGGTCAAGAAGAGGGTGACGGGCTTTTTTCAAGTCAATGATGCCGTCGTCGCTAATCACGGGCTTTACGGCGTTTAACGAAAGAGCGTAATTCGCTTTGGCAAAATAAAAATTTAATTCTGCGCAAGTCTGGTGTAAGCGTTTCAGCGAATTAGCCTTTGCGCCAACGGCGTTGCAAAGTTTCTGCATAATGCGGTCAATTTCTTCCAGTTCCCGACTTTCGAGAAGACGAATGTCATTATTCGCCTCGACAATTTGGAGCGGTTCAATGAAAATCGTCTGTCCGCTGGCAGAAGTATCGTGAATTAAACCGGAAACGTTACTTCTATATTCGGCTTTTACCGGAAGAACGAAACGCCCGTCACGGAGCGTGACTGTGTTTTCCTGCAAATATTTCTGCATGGTTTTATTTTTAATCATCTGGTTTAACGTCTCCCGCAAATGCGAACGGGAACGGAGTAATTTTTTCCGAATTTCGGAAAGGGCAGGGCTTGCGCTGTCGGCAATTTCTTCTTCAGAAATAATGGAACGCTCTAATAAATGCAATAATTCATCATCGGGAATAATTAGACAAAATAAATCATCTAATGATGTTGCTGTTTCACTGCAATGCCCGTACCATTGATAAAGATTCTGCACTTGCCGGAGCAAGTCCGCAACATCAAGCAAATCTTTTAAAGAAAGCCTCGCTCCAGAAGATACCCTCGTCACCATATTGCAAATATCGTGAAAATCAGAAAACGGCGGTGTTCCGAATTGTAATGCAAGCTGTAACGCATCGTCAGTTTTCTGAATTTCTTTTCGAATTTCGGAAAGGTCATACATGGGCTGACAGGCTAAAAGCATTTGACGGGTAGCGTCATTCGAGGCGAATTGCTCCGCCTGATGTAAAATTTTATCTAATTCCAGAACTTGTTCAAATTGTTTCATGAAATTCTCCTTGAGTGATGTTCAGTTTTTTGTAATAGTCTAAAGCAGGAAATTTCCGGTTAAGGTGATATTGCAGAAACTGTTCCGCAAAATCCGCAAGAGGTTTCCGGCAATGTTCCGCAAGCCGGAAGAAGAAAATTTTTTCAAAATCTTGTAAAATAATATACCGGATTGCCTGCAATGCGCCGGAAGGCATGAGTATGCCTTCCGCATGGCAGGATTCACAGAAGAAACAGCCTTCTTCAACAGGGAAACGCACCGAAGAGGGCAAATAATTCCCACATTTCCGGCACATCACCACATCAGGCTGAAATCCGTAAAGTGCAGCAATGCGCAATTCAAAAATTGCCTTCAGAAGAAGTTCATCCGGTTCCGGTTCGGAAAGAAAATGCAGTGTATTCAGAAATAAACGCAACGCTTCCGGTGTAGTGGATTCCGGTAAGGCGGAATATAACACAATTTGCGAAAAATAAGACGCTAATGCCACGGCGGAAAGATTTTTCCGCAAGTCGTAAAAAATGCAAATCGGGCGGACACCGGTTAAAATTTGCGGACGATTTCGGGAAGAACGTTCGGAAAATTCAAATTCCGAATAAGCGAATAATTGAGAGGCAGAAGAAGTTTTCGACATGCGGGAAGAGGTTTTAGAACCTTTCACCAAAATTTCCACAATGCCCTGTTCCGTGAGAATGTCAATGAATTTGCTATTTTCGCCGAAATTTTTCTGAGAAAGCACAAGCCCTTTAATGGTCATCATTTCCTTTCTGTCGGGTATATTGGAGATAATCGGCAATTTTTCCGGATTTTTCGAATTGTTCCCATAACTGGTCAAGTAACATTTCAAATTCACCTCATCAAAAAATTTTAATATTATTTTTAATATTATTTTTTTAATATTAGGATTCGCCACGGGGGAAAAAATATTTAAAGAAAATATTTCTGGATTATTCTGATAAACCGAAACTGCGGATTAAACTTTCTTTATTGCGCCAGTCTTCCTTGACTTTCACGAAACAGCGGAGATTGACTTGAATTTGGAAGAATTTTTCTAATTCCTGACGGGCAGAAATGGAAATTTTCTTCAGCATTGCGCCGTTTTTGCCAATGATAATGCCTTTGTGGGATTCCCGTTCACAGTAGATAATGGCGAAAATATCGAGTAACTCTTTATCCTGCCGTTCCTTCATGGTTTCAATTGTCACGGCAACGCCGTGAGGGACTTCTTCATTGAGTAAGCGAAGTAATTTTTCCCGAATCATTTCCGCAGCGAGAACTTGTTCCGGCTGGTCAGTGAATTTCTCATCGGGAAAGAAATGCACAGAAGGTTGTGCAAGCTCTCCAGCAGTGGAGAGAATTTCTGCTAAACCGTCTTTCTGTTCCGCACTAACCGGAATAATGGCGTAAGGGTGATAGGCGTTTTCTAATCTAAGCATGAACGGCATAAGGGCAGACTTATCCTGAAGTAAATCAATTTTATTTAAGATAATTATACAGGAATGTTTCTGCTGGGTAATCGTCCGAAGCATGGATTCATCTTGTGCATGTAAGGGCTTTGTCGCATCAAGAACGTAAAGCACAGCATCGGCATCTTTAGCGGAATTTTCCGCCGTCTGGAGCATGTGGGAACTAAGTTTATTTTTCGGGCGGTGTAAACCTGGCGTGTCAATGAACACGAATTGCGTTTCTTCCCGGGTAAGAATGCCCGTAATTCTGGTGCGTGTGGTTTGCGGTTTACTGCTCACAGAGGCAATTTTTTCCCCGACAAGGGCATTGAGCAGCGTTGATTTTCCGGCGTTCGTTCTGCCGGAAAGCGTGAGAAAAATCGATTTTGTTTGCATCATGAATTAATTACTCCCTGAATTGGTATAAGTCAGTTCTCTGGAAATCCCGAGTTTTTCGAGAACGGCTTCTTCTTTTTCACGCATAATGCGTTCATCGAGTGGGCTTTTTTCGTGGTCGTACCCTAAAAGATGTAACATAGAATGCACCGTTAAAAAACCAATTTCCCGACTAAGTGAATGCCCGTAAATATTCGCCTGCTTCACAGCCGTTTCAATCGAAATCACAATATCCCCCAACAGAACAAAACCTGTTTCAGCGTTAATTTCCACTGTGCCGTCTTCACTGGTCAGCGGAAAAGATAACACATCTGTCGGAGCGTCTTTCTGGCGGTAAGTTTTATTCAGCGTTCGAATTTCCGCATTGGAAACGAATGAAACACTGACTTCTGCATTTTGCGCAAAGCCTTCCGAAATCAGCACGGCATGGCAGCAGCGGCGAATCAGCATACGAATGCCGGAAGGAATTTTCACGGCGTTTTGATTGTTTTTAATGCTGACTTTCAGTTTACCTGGTTTCTGCATAACTATTTTCCTTTCTTAATGAAAATCACGAACGGGATTGATAAAATTTTTCATACGCCCGAATAATCTCCTGCACAAGTTTATGCCGGACAACGTCTTTTTCATTCAGGCGCATAATGGCAATATCTTCAATATTTTTCAGAATTTTCATGGCTTCGGTTAAACCGGAACGGCGTTTTTCGGCAAGGTCAATTTGCGTAATGTCTCCTGTAATCACCATTTTGCTGTGATTGCCGAGACGGGTTAAAAACATTTTAATTTGTTCAGAAGTCGTGTTCTGGGCTTCATCTAAAATAATAAATGCGTCGTCTAACGTTCTGCCCCGCATATAGGCTAAAGGCGCAACTTCAATGGAATTTCGTTCCATTAGACGGGAAAATGTTTCCCCGCCGAACATGTCCAGCAAGGCATCATATAACGGTCTTAAATAAGGGTCAACTTTATTTTGCAAGTCTCCCGGGAGAAAACCGAGTTTTTCGCCGGCTTCCACGGCTGGACGAGTAAGAATAATTTTCTGGACTTCATGCGCCTTGAATGCCGTCACTGCCATTGCTACAGCAAGGTAAGTTTTCCCTGTTCCGGCAGGACCAACGCCGAGAACAATGGTATTTTTCCGGATTGCCTCAACGTAATTTTTCTGTCCAACGGTTTTCGGGCGGACAACTTTTCCGCTAACAGTTAAACAAATGCCGTCATGCGTTAGCGTTTTCATGGCTTCGGCTTCACCATCAGAAAGCATGGTCATCACATACCGAACGGTCTGTTCAGAAATTTGCTGTCCCTGGTCGGCGAGTTCTCCGAGCATTCGCAAAGCCTGAACCGCTCTTGCAGTGCCTTCCGGTTCACCCGTCACGAAAATTTCCGCCCCTCTTCCGGCAATCATGACATGATATTCTTTTTGCAAAGTCAGTAAATTTTGGTCATAGCTGCCGAACACGGTTTGAATGCTGGCAGGATTCTGAAAATGAATTTGTTCTTCAGTCAAACTATTCACCTATTCTTTCATAGCGTTCTGTTTTCTATTATACAATATTTTCACAGAAAAATCAAGTCTTTTGCAAAAATTTTTGTGAAAATAATCCTGTGGAAAAATTTTTTCAGAAAATTTCAAAAAAACACTTGACAAAATTTTTCCGATGTGGTATAATAAATTCCGGAACAAAGCAGATGCCTTCCGTGTCTCACCGTTTGACTGAAACATGCCGAAACGGTTTTCGTGAACAAATTGCCCTTTTCGTGAGGGCTTGTGCAGGAGTACGGACGGAATATCTGTACTCTATTTTTTGTTTTGAAAAATTTATGCTTGGGGGTGCTTGATTATAAGCAGCAAGGAAAACAAGGACATGCAAGTCAATGAAATGATTCGAGATAAAGAAATTCTGGTCATTGACGTGGACGGAACGAAACTCGGCGTAATGTCTGCCCGTGATGCGCAGTTGCTCGCCTATGAAAAAGATTTAGATTTGGTGAAAATTGCTCCGCAGGCGAAACCGCCTGTTTGCCGAATTTTAGATTATGGCAAGTTCTGTTTTGAACAGCAGAAACGGGAAAAAGAAGCCAGAAAAAACCAGAAAGTCATGTCAATTAAAGAAATTCGCATGTTTTCAACGATTGATACGAACGATTTCAACACAAAAGTCAATCAGGCAATTAAATTCCTGAAAGGCGGAGATAAATTAAAAGTTTCCGTTCGTTTCCGTAAGCGTGCCATTGCACATCCGCAGTTCGGAGAAGAACTGCTCGAACGCTTTAAAGAGGCTTGCAGTGAATATGGCGTTGTGGATAAGCCCGCTAAAGCAGAGGGCAGAAGCATTGTGATGTTCATTTCCCCGAAAGCATCCAAGTAATTTAAGGAGGAATTTTTGATTATGGCAAAGAAAGTTAAAGTTAAGACACATTCCGGAGCAAAAAAACGGTTTAAATTAACCGCTTCCGGCAAGCTGAAATATCAGCACACCAACAAACGTCACAGACTGACACAGAAAGACACCAAGAGAAAAAGAATTGCCAGAAATGCTGGTGTTGCAGATGTTTCCAATGCACCAACACTGAAAAAACTGGTTCCGTATCTGTAATTTGAAGTAATTTAAATTAATTTGAAGTAAATGGAGGGATTTGCCCTATGGCAAGAATTAAAGGTGCGTTAGCCACACGCAAAAGAAGAAATAAGACACTGAAACTCGCTAAAGGCTATTTTGGCGCAAAGAGTAAACATTTCAAAATGGCAAAACAGGCTGTGATGAAGTCTGGGCAGTATGCTTACATTGGCAGAAAACAGAAGAAGAGAAATTTCCGTCAGTTATGGATTACCAGAATTTCCGCTGCCGCAAAACTGAACGGAATGAATTATTCCACTTTTATGAACGGCTGCAAAAAAGCCGGTATCACACTCAATAGAAAAATGCTCTCTGAAATTGCGATTCATGATGCTGAGGGCTTTGCAGTAATCGCTGCACAAGCAAAAGCTGCTCTTTGATGAGAAAGAAAACCATTCACGCTCTTGACCAATAAAGAGCGTGTTTTGTTATATCGCCGCATGAGAAAGGAATTTGCCATGCCTGCCAAAAACATTATTTCTAAAGAAAATAGTTTCATTCGGAAGTATTTGCAATTAAGGGATAAGAAAAAATTCCGTCAGGAAGAACAGGCTTTCGTGATTGAGGGCTTACGCATTGTACAGGACGCTTTGCAAAAGCCGGAACAGGTACAGCAAATATTCTGCACAGAAACTGCCCTGAAAAAATATTCTGAATTATTATTATTTCAGCAACAGAAAATCATTCAAGTTTCTGATGCGTTAGGAAAACTCATGAGCGACACGGAACACACACAAGGCGTTTTCGCTGTGTGCCGTATGCCGGAACAACAAGCGGAAATTTCCCCTTCCGGAAAATATTTAGTCTTATGCCAACTGCAAGACCCCGGAAATATGGGCATGATTTTAAGAACTTGCGATGCGTTAGGCATAGAAGGCGTTTTATTCACAGAATGCTGTGATGTCTATAACCCGAAAACCATTCGGGCAACAATGGGGTCAATTTTTCGAGTGCCAATGTTTTTCGGAAATACTCCAGAAGAATTACTGCATATGCTGAATCAGCTAAAAATTATTTCTTATGCCTCTGTTCCGGACAAAAATGCCTTGCCTTTGACTTCATGTGCGTTCAATTCTGGTTGTGCTGTGTGGATTGGCAATGAGGGCAACGGCTTGCCGGAAGAAATTATTTCTTCTTGCCAGAAAATCACTATTCCTATGCGTGGCGGTGCGGAATCGCTGAATGCAGCAATGGCAGCAGGAATTTTACTTTGGGAAATTTTACGCTGAAAGAAGGGAAAATCATGCCGGAAGAAGTCTATTGGATTTGGATTGTGATTGTGATGGGAATCGGTCATAAAGAAACCGTTCCGCAAATCGAAAATTTTTCTTCCATACAGGAAATGTATCATCACATGCTTGATTCAAGCTGTACGTTCATGAATGCAAAACAGAAAAAACGTGCGTTAGAAACGCCGTTGGAAAAAGCAGAAAAAATTTGGGAAAAATGCTGCCAGAAAGAAATTAACATGCTCACATGCAATGATGCATATTATCCGGAAATTCTGAAAAGAATTTACTATCCGCCAGCAATATTATTTTACAAAGGAAATCCGGAAGTTTTACAGGGAGAAAATTTAATTGCTGCTGTGGGAACACGTTCCCCTTCGGAATATAGTTTGCAGGTAGCAAGACATTTATATCAGGAATTAGTTGATGCGAATTGCACTTTAGTCAGCGGCTGTGCAGTAGGACTTGACACAATCGCACATAAAACTTCTGTGGAAAACGGTAAACCAACAATTGCTGTTCTCGGTTGCGGCGTGGATTATCCTTATCCGAAAGGAAGCCAGGAACTAAAAGAACAAATTATTAATAATGGTCTTCTTCTATCAGAATTTTTTCCGGAAACGCCGCCCTACAGAGGGAATTTTCCGGTTCGTAACAGGTTAATGACCGGAATTAGTAAAAAGCTTTTAATTATTGAAGCAGGAAGTAGCAGCGGTTGTTTAGTGACAGCAAGTCATGCCCTTGAACAGTCTAAGCCAATTTATTGCATTCCGCCGACGGATATTTATTCCCCGAGGTACGCCGGACAGCGCAGTCTTCTTCGAGATGGCGCAACGCCTATATACGGAGTAGAAGACATTTTAGAAGATAAAGACTTTTTTGCAGAAAAAAAGCCTGAAATCAAAAAAACAAAAATTAAAAAAACAGAGAAAAAAATTTCTCCGAAAATTCCAGAAAAAGAACAAATTTCCCCGTCTGTTTCAGAAAATCCGGTTCAGCAAGATGAATTTCCTGATGAAATCAGTCAAGAACAGCAAGCCATTCTTCATCTTCTTGAAGATGGTTCGAAAACAGTCAATATGCTTTGCTGTGATACGAACATGACATTTGAAAATATATCCGTTTGTTTATTGGAAATGGAAATGAACGGCTGGATTACTAACACGGACGGTTTTTACAAGCTTGCAAATCAGTAAAACAGCACATGAAACATGAAAGGAGTGTGTGCCGGTTATCCGGCAGAGCTATGTCAAATTTGGTGATTGTAGAGTCCCCAGCGAAAGCGAAGACAATTCAAAAATATTTAGGTGAAAATTATGAAGTCGTTGCGTCAATGGGACATGTGCGGGATTTGCCTAAATCTAAACTCGGTGTAGATGTGGACAACGGATTCACGCCCGAATACACGGACATGAAAGATAAGGCAGATGTCATTAAAGACCTGAAAAAACGGGCAAAAAAAAGTGAATTGATTTATTTAGCAACTGACCCTGACCGAGAAGGAGAAGCCATTTCATGGCATTTAGCACAGATGCTGAATTTAGATTTACAAGCCAATAACCGTGTTGCGTTTAATGAAATTACCAAAACAGGAATACAAAACGGAATGGCAAATCCACATCAAATTGATTTGGATTTAGTCAACGCCCAACAGGCAAGAAGAATTTTAGACAGATTAGTTGGTTACAAATTAAGTCCGTTTCTTTGGCGAAAAGTCAAACGGGGACTTTCTGCCGGAAGGGTGCAGTCTGTGGCGGTGCGGTTAATTGTTGACCGTGAAGAAGAAATTAATCAATTCGTTTCCAAAGAATATTGGAGCATTGATGCTCTGCTTAGTGCGAATGAGAAACAATTTGCAGCGAAACTCGCTTATGTGAACGGCGAAAAAGCCGAACTCGAGAATAAAGCACAGACAGATGAAATTTTAGCAAAATTAAAAACTGCTGAATTTGTTGTCAAGTCAATCAAAAAACGCTTGACGAAAAAACAACCCGCTCCGCCATTTATTACTTCTACTTTACAGCAGGAAGCCTCTAAACGCTTAGGATTCCAGGCGAAACGCACCATGAAGGCGGCACAGGAATTATATGAAGGCATTGACGTGAACGGTTTAGGGGCTGTTGGGTTAATTACTTACATGAGAACGGACAGTTTACGAATTTCCGCCGATGCGCAGAAAGCCGCTGAAGATTTCATTCGGCAGAATTACGGCACGCAATATCTTCCCGACAAGCCGAGAGTGTTTAAAAGTAAAAAAAATGCGCAAGATGCACATGAAGCCATTCGTCCGACAATGCCCGACGTCACGCCGGACAGCATTAAAGATAGTTTAACCAGTGACCAGTATAAATTATATAAATTAATTTGGGAAAGATTTATCGCCAGTCAAATGGCGAACGCTTTATTAGATACCATTTCTGTGGAAATTACTGCAGGAGACTGCTTATTTAAAGCCTCCGGTTATACCGTGAAATTCGACGGCTTTACCATTCTTTACGACGAAAAGCAGGAAACGGAAGACGACAGCCCGAAAGCCCTTCCGCCATTGAAAGAGCAGGATAAACTTCAGGTGATTAACATTGCCGGAAATCAGCATTTCACGCAGCCGCCGGCGAGATTTTCCGAGGCGACGTTAATTAAAGTCTTAGAAGAAAACGGCATCGGCAGACCAAGCACTTACGCCCCGACGATTACGACTATTTTAGCGAGAATGTACGTTGAACGGGAAGGAAAACAATTGCGCCCAACGGCATTAGGAACGGTTACCACGCAATTAATGCGGGAGCATTTTCAACATATTGTTGACCCGGATTTCACTGCTAAAATGGAATCTGAACTTGACAACATCGAACAAGGCAAGGGCGATTGGGTGAGCATGTTAGAAGATTTCTACAAAGATTTTTCCGAAACATTAAGTGCTGCGGAAGTCGCCATGGACGGAAAACATATGAAAATTCCAGAAGAAAAAACAGATGTCATTTGCGAACAGTGCGGTAAGCCTATGGTCATTAAAATTGGGCGTTTCGGGAAATTCATGGCGTGTACAGGTTACCCTGAATGCAAAAATACGAAAAAAGTCATGCAGGAAACAAGCGGTTTCTGCCCGCAATGCGGCAAAAAAATGGTTCTCATGAAATCCAAAAAAGGAAGAAATTTCTACGGTTGTTCCGGTTATCCGGATTGCCATTTCATGACGTGGAATATTCCTGTAGAAGATGTTTGTCCGAAATGCAATCATGCCTTATTCCAGAAAGGGAAAAAGCCCGGGAAATTAGTTTGTGAATTTGAGGGCTGCGGTTACGAAAGGGATTTGAAATAATGCAAGCGTTTGCAAACGTCATCGGCGGAGGGCTTGCCGGCTGTGAGGCGGCGTGGCAGCTTGCGGAATCTGGCATTCCCGTGAAATTATACGAAATGAAACCCGTTCGTTATAGTCCGGCACATCATCAGGAAAATTTAGCGGAATTAGTTTGTTCTAATTCGCTGAAAGCGTTTAGAATTAATTCTGCTGGCGGCTTATTAAAAGCGGAAATGAAATTGCAAGGCAGTTTACTCATGCAATGCGCTGAACGCTGTGCCGTTCCTGCCGGAGGGGCTTTAGCTGTAGACCGAGAACAATTTTCCGCATTAGTCACCGAACGCATTCAGCAACATGAACATATTCAGTTAATCCGTGAAGAAGTCAGGAAAATTCCTAAAGCGAATACGATTATTGCGACGGGTCCTTTAACTTCTGATGCCTTAAGTGCCGAAATTGAAACACTTTGCGGAAGTCGGTTAAGCTTTTTTGATGCGGCTGCGCCGATTGTTTCAGCGGAAAGCTTAGACAGAACGAAAATTTTTCAGCAGTCACGTTATGACCGTGGCGAACCGGATTATTTAAATTGCCCCATGACCCGTGAAGAATATGCGCATTTCTGGGAAGAATTAACTCACGCTGAACAAGCCCCTTTGCATGACCATGACCGGGAATTTTTCCGAGTGTATGAGGGTTGTATGCCTGTGGAAGTGTTAGCCTCCCGAGGGGCGGAAACGCTGCGTTATGCTTGTTTAAAGCCCGTCGGACTTTGTGACCCGAAAACAGGAAAACGCCCATATGCCGTTGTTCAGCTCCGGAAAGAAAACCGTGACGGCACAATGTATAATTTAGTGGGTTTTCAAACAAATTTGAAATTTTCCGAACAAAAACGAGTATTTCGCATGATTACCGGATTAGAACAGGCTGAATTTTTACGTTATGGCGTCATGCATAGAAATTTTTTTCTGAATAGTCCGGAATTATTAAATGCGGATTATTCTTTGCGGAAAGCAGAAACTATTTTTTTCGCCGGACAGATGACCGGCGTGGAGGGCTACATGGAATCAGCCTCAAGCGGAATCATTGCCGGAAAAAGTTTAGCCCGAAAAATGAAAAATCAATCTGCTTACCTTCTTCCGGAAAATACCATGATGGGCGCATTAGCGCATTATGTCAGCCACGGCGGAACGGCAGAATTTCAGCCAATGGGGGCGAATATGGGACTTCTTCCGCCACTCACCGAACGAATCCGGGGAAAACAAGAACGCTATCAGCGAATTGCTGAACAGGCAATAAACAGTCTGACGGAATTTTTACAAAATATGGAGGGATAAAATGAAAATTATTGTTGACGCTTTCGGAGGAGACCACGCTCCGGCAGAAGTGCTGAAAGGCTGCGCACTCGCACAAAAAGAATTACAAGTCGATATTGTATTAACTGGACATGAACAGAAAATTAAACAAGCCATTCAGCAGGAAAATTTATCACTTCCTAATGTAGAAATTATTCATACAGAAGAAGTATTCGACATTCACGCCCAACCGCAAAGCATTCTGAAAGAGGGGAAAAATACTTCTTTAGCGTTAGGCTTGCGGGCATTGCGTGAGGGAAAAGGCGATGCTTTCGTGAGTGCAGGCAGTACTGGCGGATTAGTCACGGGGGCAACGTTACTCACGAAACGCATTAAAGGCGTGAAACGTGCCGCTCTTGCGCCAATGCTCCCCACGGTACAGGGCAGGAAAATGTTACTTGATGCCGGAGCAAATTTAGAATGCCGTCCGGAAATGTTAGCCCAATTCGCCGTCATGGGTTCTGCTTATATGAAATGCGTGAAAGAAATTCCTAATCCGAAAGTCGCTTTATTAAATGTCGGGGCAGAAGATACCAAAGGCAGAGAATTAGAATTAGAAGCTTATGCTTTATTACAGAATGCGCCGATTAACTTTTGCGGAAATATTGAGGCAAGAGAAATTCCCAGCGGAAATATAGACGTTGTCGTTTCTGAAGGCTTTACCGGAAACGCAACGCTGAAATGCTATGAGGGCATGGGCGCAATGTTCCGTGACCAAATTAAAAAATGGTTCAGCGGCGTGAACGGGAAACTTGCGGCGTTATTAGTATTAAATAATCTGAAAGAATTTCAGGAACAAATGGATTATAAATCAGAAGGCGGGGCAATTTTATTAGGGATTGCCTATCCGGTCATTAAAGCACATGGCAGTTCTGATGCGAAAGCTTTTTTCAATGCCATTCGTCAAGCGAAAAAGTGCGTTGACGGAAATATGATTGCCGAAATTACCCGCATATTATCCACAATGAAAGAGGGGGTCTAATTTGGAATATACGATTGCCGAATTTGAAAAAGAAATTGATTATGTTTTTCAGGATAAAGCCTTGATTCATGAGGCACTTTCGCATTCTTCCTATGCGAACGAAAAGAAAAAACAACGGCAAAGTAATGAACGGCTTGAATTTTTAGGGGACAGCGTGTTGTCTGTTGTGGTTTCGCAATATTTATTTGAACATTACCGGGATTTTCCGGAGGGGGAATTGACGAGAATCCGTGCGGCGTTAGTTTGTGAAAAATCTTTGCACAGATTCGCATTAAAAATTCATTTAGGGGAATATTTATTATTAGGAAAAGGCGAAGAACACACCGGAGGAAGAGAACGACCTTCTATTTTGGCAGATGCGTTTGAGGCAGTCATTGCGGCGGTTTACCTTGACGGGGGACTGGAGGCGGCAAGAAAGCATATTTTGCGGTTCATTCCGAAACATTTACCGGAAAATCATTCTTTACTGTTCGGGGATTATAAAACCGCTTTACAGGAAGTCATTCAGAAAAATCCGGAAGAAAAAGTGGACTATGTGTTAATTGAAGAATCTGGACCGGATCATAATAAAACATTCGTCATAGAGGTTTGCTTAAATTCGAATATTATCGGAAAAGGAATCGGAAAAAGCAAAAAAGAGGCGGAACAGCGTGCCGCACAGGAAGCCCTCGCCTTAATGGGCTATTCAGAAGATGCATAATAATATTGCGATTTTCGTTCCCCATGCCGGTTGTCCGTTTCGGTGTTCTTTTTGTAATCAGAATACCATTACGGAACAGGAACATTTACCTCGTGCGGAAGATGTCCGCCGAATTTGTCGTCAGGCATTCGCAGAAATTAAACACAAATCACAGACGGAAATTGCTTTCTTCGGGGGAAGTTTTACAGCAATGCCGGAACCTTACATGCGGGAATTGTTAGAGGCGGCACAGGAATTTTTAGGGGAAGGGAAATTTTCAGGCATTCGCATTTCCACAAGACCGGATTGCATTGATGACGAAATATTAACGTTTCTGAAAAGTTATCATGTGACGGCGGTTGAATTAGGGGCGCAGTCTATGTGTAATTCTGTTTTACAGGCGAATCACAGGGGGCATTCTGTTGAAGACGTTCAGCAGGCAAGCCGGAAAATTCAACAACACGGAATAGAATTAGGCTTGCAGGTCATGACGGGTTTGTATCAAAGTTCATGGCAAAATGAACGGGAAACTGGAGAACGCATTCGGGCATTGCGTCCGGCAACGGTCAGAATTTATCCGGTTGTGGTGCTTTCGAACACTTTACTCGCAAAATATTATCAGTCAGGAAAATATATTTTGTTTCCCTTTGAAGAAATGGTTCAGTTCGTGAGTGAACAAATGGCGTTATATCATCAGGCGGGAATCCGTGTCATTAAGTGCGGTTTACATGCAAGCGAATTTGTGCAGAAAGATTGTCTCGCCGGCTATTATCACCCCGCATTTCGGGAACTTTGCGAAAATATAATTTATCGGAAAAAAATGCTTGCGTTATTTCAGGAGTCCGGACAGACGAAAACTATTTTTTCTGTTCATCCAAATTGTTTCAGTAAGGCAATCGGACAGAAAAAAAGCAATTTGCAGTATTTTCAGGAAACATTCCAGAAAAAAATTCAAATTATTGGCGATGATGATTTATTATTATATGAAGTAAAATAATACAGGGGGGATTTTGTTGTATTTAAAATCATTGGAATTACAAGGCTTTAAATCGTTTCCGGACAAAATCCGGCTGTATTTTGACAAGGGGCTAACTGCTGTGGTAGGTCCGAACGGAAGCGGAAAAAGTAATATCGGCGATTCCGTGCGCTGGGTGCTTGGGGAACAGTCTACGAAAACTTTGCGTGGGAATAAAATGGAAGATGTTATTTTTTCCGGTACGGTCGGCAGAAAACCAATGGGTTTCGCTATGGTGACACTAATTATTGATAATACTGAAAACCGCCTTGACGGTTACGGCGAAGAAGTCAGCATTAGCCGGAAACTTTACCGGAACGGCGACAGCGAATTTAGAATTAACGGAAAAGCTGTTCGTTTGAAAGATATTCATGAATTATTCATGGATACGGGGCTTGGCAGAGACGGGTATTCCATTATTGGGCAGGGCAGAATTGCCGAAATTGTCAGCGCAAAAAGTACGGAACGCCGTGAAATTTTCGAAGAAGCCGCCGGAATTTCCCGCTTTCGCTATAAAAAAGCTGAGGCAGAACGTCAGCTTGCCCTTGCACAGGAAAAAATGGAACGGGTGCAGGATATTTTTCAGGAATTGGAAAACCGCCTTGAACCGTTGAAACTTCAGGCAGAAAAAGCGGAAAATTATTTAGTTCTCGCCGAACAGGAAAAACAATTAGAAGTTTCTGTTTGGGTGCAGCATTTAGCAGATTTACAGAAAAATTTAGCATTTCTAAAAGAAAAATGCCTTGCCACTCGTTCAGAATATGAACAGACAGAGCGGGAAATGATTCAGGAAGAAGAAAAAATTCAGCAGGGGTATTTGCGAATGCAGGAATTTTCCGTTCAGGCAGAAGAATTCCATGCGCAAATGAAACAATTTCAAAAAGAAAATGCCGAAATTCAAGCGGAAATTGCCGTCTTAAAAAATGATATTCTTCATCATCAAGAGGCAATGCATTATGCCGATTCCCGTCATGAAGAAGATTTACAGGAAATTCACGCCCGAACGGAAAAACTTCAACAGGCGGAAATTTTCATGCAGGATATGCAGAAAGTATTCACCGAAACAGAAAAACAACTTGCTGATGCACAGGAACAATTCGCTAAAGCAGAAAAAAATTTCCAGCAGGGAGAAGTGAAGTTTCATCAAGCAGATGATGTTTTACATCAGCAATATTTGGAAAGAAATACATTGCAATTTACGATTCGTTCAGCGGAAGAAAAATTACAAACCATTTCACAGGAACTTAATAACCGAAAAGAACATATTCACCACGCTGAACAGGCTTTATGTCAAGCAAAACAGCAATACCAGAAAAGCCAGTCGCAATTAGAACAACTCAAACAAGAATTGCAGGAACAGGAACATTTATTCAACACTTTACAAACAGAAGTACAACAGTTACATCAGGAAAAATTACAGGCAGAAGAACAATTCCGGCAGGCTGGTTTTCAACTTAGGGAGAAAAAGCAAAGGCATAGAATTTTAACCGATTTGGAAAATCAATTAGAGGGGTTTTCCGGAAGTGTGAAAGCCATTATGCGTGCCGTTCAGCAAAAGCAATTAAATGATATTTACGGCAGTGTTGCGCAATTGATTCAGGTGGAACAGGCTTACGGGATTGCCGTGGAAACGGCTTTGGGCGCAAGCGTTCAGCATATGATTGTGAAAAATGAACAGGCAGCAAAAGACGGCATTCGCTTTTTGCAGAACAGCCACGCCGGAAGAGCAACTTTTTTGCCGTTGACAACGATTAAAGGCAGGTATCTCCCTGCACAGGATTTGCAGGAAATTTCTAAATTGGAAGGCTTTATTGCCGTTGCCAGTGATTTAGTGACGTGCGAACAGCGTTACCGGCAAATTGCGGAAAATCTTCTCGGCAGAATTATTATTGCCGACCACCTCGACCACGCCACGGAAATTGCGAAAATCAGCCATTACCGCTATAGAATTGTCACTTCTGACGGGCAGGTCATTAACGCAGGCGGTTCCTTTACGGGCGGTTCCGTGCAGAAAACCGGCGGAATGCTTACCCGAAAAACAGAACTTCATTCTTTACAGGAAGAAATCGGAAAACTTGCCTTGCAATGCAATCAGGCGGAACATTTCGCCCGCCAAAGTGCGGAACATTTCGCCCAGAAAGAAAACGCTTTACAAGAACTTACACAGAAAACCGAACAACTCCGGAAAACTTTTCTTCACCAGCAGACACAAACACAAAAAGATTTTTTCCCTATTGAACAGTATCAAAAACAATTCACAGAAGATACAGAAAAAATTCAGCTTTTGCAGGAACAGTCCGCACAGGCGGAAATTTTTCTTCAGGAATCCCGGCAGCATTACGAACAGAAAATTTCAGAAATCGAACAGGCAGAAAACTTTTTTTCCGGAGCGGAAGAACAGAAATTGCACTTATTCACCGAACAGCAGAACGCCGCTGAACAATGCAATGCTTTGAAAATTCGGCTTGCACAGGCGGAAAAGGATAAACTTTCTTCCGAACAGGCGTTTCAGCAAAAACAACAGGAATTGCAACTTCTTCAGGAACGGGAACGGAAATTTCTTTCCGAACAGCAGGCACATCAAGAGCAAATTCTTTCGAAAACAAAACAAATTCAGGAAAAAGAAATTCAGTATGCCGAAACAGAACAGAAAATTTCTTCTTCTGAACAACAGGCGAAATCAGCTTCCCGTCAGCATGATTTAGAAAATATTCAAATTCGGCAGTTACAAACAGGTTTAACGACGTTACATGTCGAAAAAGAAAAGCTTTCCGCTGAACTTTCCCGAGTAACTGAACGCCAAAACAGCGTACAAACAGAATATGATGAAATCATTTCGAACTTGTTAGAAATTTACGAATTAACCCGTTCAGAGGCACAGGCATTCGCCAAACCAATTGAACAGTTGGCAGAGGCGAAAAAACAGCTTTCCGGAATTAAACAGAAAATTCGTGCGCTGGGTGCAGTCAATACGGATTCTATTGCGGAATATGCGGAAGTTTCCCAAAGGCATAGCTTTTATGCGCATGAAATTGAAGACGTTCGCAAGGCGAAACAAGAACTCGAAAAAATGATTCAGCATTTAACCAGCGAAATGAGCAGAATTTTTCACGAAAATTTTCAGCTCATTAACCAGAATTTTCAGAAAATTTTTCAGGATTTATTCGGCGGAGGACGGGCAGAATTAACTTTAACTGAACCGGAACAAATATTAACTTCCGGAATTGAGATTAACGTTGCACCGCCCGGAAAAGTCATTAAAAATTTAATTTCCCTTTCCGGAGGGGAACAGGCATTCGTGGCGATTGCGATTTATTTTGCGATATTACAGTTAAGACCTGCGCCGTTTTGCATTTTAGATGAAATTGATGCGGCGTTAGATGAGGCGAATGTTCGCCGTTATGCGCAGTATTTAAAGCAATTTACAAAAAATACGCAATTCGTCTTAGTGACCCACAGAAGAAGCGCAATGGAAGAGGCAGAAATTTTATACGGCGTAACCATGCAGGAAGACGGCATTTCCCGCTTGCTGAAACTCGAACAGCCGGAAGATTTACCGGAAGAATCTACCAACGAATAAGGAGAAAGATTATGGGCTTTTTTTCAAAAATTAAAGAAGGTTTACAGAAAACCCGTGATGCAATGATGAACAGAATGCGGAAAATTTTGCATTCGTTCACGAAAATTGATGAAGAATTATTTGAACAACTCGAAGAAACCATGATTATGAGTGATATGGGGGTGGATACTTCTGTTGAAATTTGCGAACGGCTTAGAACTTTAGTCAAAGAGCGTGGCGTGAAAGACCCTGAAAAAATTATGGATTTGTTAGAAGAAATTATTAGTGACATGCTCGGCGAAGAAACAGAATTAAATTTGTCTACAAAGCCTTCTGTTATTATGGTCATTGGCGTGAACGGCGCAGGGAAAACTACAACTATCGGGAAATTATGTCATCAATTTAAACAGGACGGGAAAAAAGTTCTCGTTGCGGCGGCGGATACTTTCAGGGCGGCGGCAATTGAACAATTGGAAGTCTGGACAGAACGTGCAGGCGTGGACATTGTGAAACATGAAGAAGGCAGTGACCCGGCTTCCGTGGTATTCGATGCGATTACGGCAGCAATTGCCCGTGACGTGGACGTGTTAATTATTGACACGGCGGGAAGACTGCACAACAAGAAAAATCTCATGAACGAATTAGCCAAAATCAACCGCATTTTAGAACAAAAAGCAGAAGGCTGTGCCATTGAAACGCTTTTGGTTTTAGATGCGACAACTGGACAAAATGCCGTCAATCAAGCAAGACTATTTAATGAAACGGCGAAAATTACCGGCATTGTCTTAACGAAACTTGACGGAACGGCAAAAGGCGGAATTATTGTTTCCATTAAAAATGAATTAGGCATTCCGGTGAAATTAGTTGGCGTTGGGGAAAAAATTGAAGATTTACAGCGTTTCCGGAATGAAGATTTCGTGCAGGCGTTATTTGACCATTCAGACGACGTAAATTTAAATGAACCGGAAGAAACTGTTCCGGAAGAGGAAATTCCAGAAGTGGAAGTTTCCGAACCAGAACCAGAAATTCCGGAAGAAATTCCAGAAGAAGTTCCCGAACCAGAACCAGAAATTCCAGAAGAAACTTCTGATTCAGATTCAACTTCAGATTCTGAAGAAGATTCCAGTGAAGAAACTCCGGAAGAAGATAAGAAAAAGCCCTTTTCTTGGTTGTTTATGGAAATCGGCGGTTCAAAGAAAAAAGAATCTTCTCCAGAAGATGCAGAAAATTCAGAAAATTCGGAAAATGCAGAACCTGCAGAACCTGAACCAAAAAAGAAATCATGGTTTTCTTTCGGGAAAAAAGGAGATTAATTCATGAAAATCATTTTAGCTACAAATAATGCAAATAAATTAAGAGAGGCACGGGAAATTTTCAGCCCGTTAGGAATTGACATTCTTTCCCAGAAAGATGCTGGAATTTCTGTTAATCCGGAAGAAAATGGAAAAACTTTCGCTGAAAATGCCTTGATTAAAGCCCGTGCTGTGCATGAATTAGTGAAATTGCCCGTCATTGCGGACGACAGCGGTTTGTGCGTGGATGCGCTGGACGGCGCACCAGGCGTTTATTCTGCGAGATACGCTCCGGAAAATTTACTTTGTGAAACGCTTTTGCAAAATATGCAGAACGTTCCCGACGGCGAACGCACCGCAAAATTCGTGACGGCTGCCGTTCTGATTGACGAAAACGGAAAAGAACTTTGTTTCGAGGGCGTTTGCTCCGGAACAATTGCCCATGAACGGAAAGGAACGAATGGTTTCGGCTATGACCCAATATTTTTATATGAAAATGTTTCTTTCGCTGAACTCGACCCCGAACAGAAAAACGCCGTCAGTCATCGGGGAAAGGCTTTCCGGAAAATTTACGATTATTTAACACAAACACTTCAGGAGGGAAATTGAAATGCTAACCAGTAAACAAAGGGCTTATCTGCGGGGAATTGCCTCTACTTATGAGACAATTTTTCAAGTTGGGAAAGGCGGAATTTCTGAAAATCTCATTCAGCAAGTGAATGACGCTCTCCGAAAAAGAGAATTAATTAAATTGCGTGTATTGGACAATTCCCCTTTAACCGCTCATGAGGCAGCGAACCAAATTGCCGAACAAACAAAATCTGATGTTGTGCAGGTGATTGGAAGTAGATTTGTTTTATTTAAACGAAATCCTCAAGCCCCAGTGATTGAATTAAAATCCGGAAAAGCATAAAAATATGAAAAGAATTGGTTTATTCGGCGGAAGTTTCAACCCGCCCCACAAAGGGCATTTACATCTGGCGGAAGTGTTGCATGATGCGTTAAACCTTGATGAAATTGATTTGATTCCCGCACGGATTCCCCCGCATAAATCAAATGCCGAATATGCGCCGGATTCTGACCGTTTCGCCATGTGTCAACTTCTCGCAAAAGAAAAAAATTTCCTTGTGGCGAATGATTTTGAATTAACACAGCCGAATATTAGTTATAGCTATTACACAGCGGAACATTTCCGGAAAATTTACCCTCAGGCGGAAATTTTCCTGTTAATTGGCAGTGACATGCTGACCAGTTTCACGAAATGGTTTCAGTGGAAAGAATTATTACAGCTGGTTTCTTTGGCGTGTATCGCCCGTGAACAGAACGAATATCAAAAATTATTGCCCTATGCGGAAAATTTACGTCAATTTGGCAAAATATTTTTAGTCAATTCAGAAAGTTTTACCATATCTTCCACAAAAATTAGAGATATGCTCCGAAAAAATCAGAATTGTTCTTGCTATTTGACGGAAAACATAGTAAAATATATCTCAGAGAGAAATTTATACAGGAAGTGATGCCCATGTATCATATTAAAGATAAAATTGCTTTTTTAAAAAATCGCCTGTCCGGAAAACGGTTTCAGCATTCTTGTAATGTTGCCCGTTCCGCCCGACAACTTGCGCAGCAGTACGGTGCAGATTTGGAAAAAGCCTATTTTGCCGGACTGGTGCATGATGTTTGTAAAGAAATTCCCTATGAAGAACAATTTGCGTTAATGAATGAAGGCACATTCACGCCGGATTTAGCGGAAATGCATTCGAAAAAATTATGGCACGGCATTGCTGGAGCGAATTTCATTCAGCAGGAATTTTCCATTGAAGACAGGGATATTCTTTGCGCAGTGCGTTATCATACTGTGGGAAGAGCGAACATGAGCCTTTTAGAAGAAATTATTTACATTGCCGACATGATTTCCGAAGAACGAGATTACAAAGGCGTGGACAAAATGCGCCGCCTTGCGCAGAAAGATTTAGATGCGGCAATGCTGGAGGCTTTACAAGATGCATTAAATTCTGTGTTGAAAAAAAATGGTCTGCTTTCGCAAAATACCATTGAGGCGTATAATTTTTATGTATTGAAAAATTCCGAACCGAAAGAAATTAAATCTGTCACAGCCAAAAAATCATCCTAATGCAGGAAGGAGAAATTTTTAATGAAGTCTGACCGGAAAAAGGAACAGTCTGCCATTAGTGAACATGATACCGCCTTGAATATTGGCGTGAAATTAGGGGCAATTTTCGTGACAATCGGGTTAATCATATTGATGGTGCTTTATGCGCCAATTATTGAATATACTTCAGCGGATAATTTCAACCAGATTACGCAAATTTCCATTATGAAATATTTCAAAACCCGAAAGCCTATGCAATATATTGAGGGAAAGATTAAGGCAATGCCACAGAAACAATTAGAAATTCGGGAAGATGTGGATAAATCGTTCAATGACGGGCTTGACTTGAAACAAACCATTGAAGGGCAATTCACGGTATTATTTTTAGGGTTCGACAGCGTGGAAAATGGAAGTGGAAGTTTGCATGACGTGAATTATTTAATTCAATTCAATTTGCGTGAGGCGAGTATGAACATTCTGCAAATTCCACGGGATACCTATATGCCGGATTACACCTATTCTTACACGAATAAATTTAACAGCGTATATACTTTCGGCAACGAAAAGAAAAGTAATATTCAGCGTGTAGTGGATTGCGTTCAGGAATGTTTCGGTGTTCCGGTAGATGCTTATGTGACAACGACCTGTGACAACATTGCGGAAATTATTGACATTGTCGGCGGTGTTCCCATTGATATGCCTTATCCGATTGTTTTCGAGGCGGACAAAACCATTCCTAACGGAGAACAAGTGCTAAGTGGGGAAGAAGCAGAATGGTTTTTACGTTTCCGGAGAGGTTACGAAAACGGCGATATTGGCAGAGTACAGGCGCAAAGAATTTTCATGGCGGCAGCAATGAAAAAAGCCATTAGCATGAATTCCGTGCAAATTTTCAGCGCAGTGAATAAAATTTATAAACAAGAACTCATTGCTACAGATATGAGTATGGAAGATATGAGCCGTTTAGCCGATTTAGCCGGAACAATTGAAATGGAAAATGTCAATGTGTTCATGCTCCCCGGGGAAGATGCCGTTTCCGGAGACCAGGCGATTTGGTCGGTGCATAAATCCGCCGCAATTGATATGTTAAACGAATATTTCCGGACACAACAAGTAAAATTAACTTCCGAAAAAAGCATGTTGACAGAATTTATTCCGGAAGGCGAATATCTCAGCACGGATTACGACGAAATGAACGCTAATTTACAGGACATTGACGAAAATCAAAGTGCTGACCCCGATTTAAGTTCCAGCTACAAAAGAAAATATGATGCCGATTACGACAAACGGCATGAAACAGAAACAACAAAAGAAACCGAAACAACAACGAAACATTTTTCTAAGAGGTGATTATATATGACAGCTGAAGAAAAAATTCAGGTCATTGTCAAGGCATTAGATGCGAAACGTGCCGAAAATATTCAGGTGCTGAAAATTCAAGATTTAACCATTTTAGGGGATTATTTTGTGATTGCGCACGGAGGCAGCACCACACAGACAAGAGCGTTAGCAGAAGAAGTGGAATTTCAGCTTTCGCAGAAAGGCATTGAACCACATCACCGTGAGGGCATGAACGGTTCTAACTGGTATATTTTGGATTACGGCGATGTCATTGTGCATGTGTTCTATCAGGAAACAAGGGATTTCTACCGTTTAGAGCAACTCTGGGCAGATGCGGAACAAATAGATATTTCCCATTTACTGGTTAAAGAAGGCGATTAAATGGAACAAGGGAAAAAGCTTTTAACAGGCGTGAGCATTTATTTACTTGCTAAACAAGTATTAAATATTATTCTCGGTGCAGGATTAGGGTCATTGATTTTTCCTGTATTGATTGTGATTTTCTTGTATTTGCGTTTGTGGAAATATACGCCTTATGTGGCTGCCGGACTGATTGCCCTGAACGCCTTGCGTTACCTTTGGGGGAATATTACCGGTTTGCCAGGCACTTGGCTGTATTTAACAGAAGGCATTTTAGACATTGGCGTTGCTGGGTTGCTGATTCGTTCGCAGGACATTCAGAATTATTTTGATTATCGGGAATAATTTCAATTTCTCATTTAAGAAAGGAATGATTTTTTCATGGAAAAATATGATTACCAAAAGATTGAAAAGAAATGGCAGGATTTCTGGGAAGAACATCAGACGTTTCATGCGGAAAATGATTACACTAAGCCGAAATATTACGCTTTAGTAGAATTTCCGTATCCGTCCGGACAGGGTTTGCATGTCGGTCACCCGAGACCTTACACCGCAATGGACATTGTCGCTCGCAAAAGAAGAATGCAGGGCTATAATGTGTTATTCCCAATGGGCTGGGACGCTTTCGGACTGCCAACGGAAAATTTTGCCATTAAAAATCAAATTCATCCGGCAATCGTCACCGAAAATAATGTCAAGCGTTTCAAAGGACAATTGAAAGCGTTAGGCTTAAGTTTCGACTGGGGCAGGGAAGTGAACACCACTGACCCGAATTATTTCAAATGGACACAGTGGATATTTATTCAATTATTCAAGCACGGTTTAGCGTATAAGAAAGAAATGGCGGTCAACTGGTGTACTTCTTGTAAAGTTGTTCTCGCTAATGAAGAAGTTGTCGGCGGTTGTTGTGAACGCTGCGGCGGTGAAGTCGTTCGGAAAGTCAAAAGCCAATGGATGCTGAAAATTACGGAATATGCACAAAAGTTAATTGATGATTTAAGTGAAGTGAACTATTTAGAAAAAATTAAAACCACGCAGAAAAATTGGATTGGGCGTTCAGAAGGTGCGGAAGTGGATTTTTCCACGACTGCCGGAGATACTTTAACGGTATATACAACAAGACCGGACACACTTTTCGGGGCAACTTATATGGTTATTGCGCCGGAACACCCTTTAATTGAAAAATGGGCGGATAAATTAACTAATATGCCGGAAATTCAAGCGTATCAGGAACTTTCCGCTAAAAAATCCGATTTCGACCGGACGGAAATGAACAAGGAAAAAACCGGCGTGAAATTAGACGGCGTGAAAGCAATTAATCCGGTCAATCATGAAGAAATTCCGATATTCATTTCAGATTATGTCTTAATGAGTTACGGCACGGGGGCAATTATGGCAGTGCCTGCGCATGATGACCGAGACTGGGAATTTGCGAAAGTATTTCATATTCCTATGGTGGAAGTCGTTGCCGGAGGAAATATTGAAGAGGCGGCATTTACCGACTGTGCAACGGGAACAATGGTCAATTCCGGATTTTTAACCGGTTTATCTGTGGAAGAGGCTAAAATTAAAATTAAAGATTGGCTGGAAGAAACCGGAACCGGACACCGGAAAGTGAATTATAAATTGCGTGACTGGGTATTCAGCCGTCAGAGATATTGGGGTGAACCGATTCCGTTAGTGAACTGCCCGAAATGCGGTTGGGTTGCCATTCCGGAAGAAGAATTGCCTTTATGTTTGCCGGAAGTGGAAAGCTACATGCCAACGGACAATGGCGAATCACCGTTATCCACTTTGGAAAGTTTCATCAATACCACTTGCCCTTGTTGTGGTTCTCCAGCGAAACGGGAAACAGACACTATGCCGCAATGGGCGGGTTCTTCCTGGTATTTCTTACGGTATTGCGACCCGAACAATGACAAAGAATTAGCCTCTAAAGAGGCGTTGCAATACTGGATGCCGGTTGATTGGTATAACGGCGGAATGGAACATACCACATTGCATTTATTATATTCCCGTTTCTGGAATAAATTTTTATATGACATTGGTTCTGTGCCGTATAAAGAACCCTACATGAAGAGAACTTCTCATGGAATGATTCTCGGCGAAGATAGCCAGAAAATGTCTAAATCCCGTGGGAATGTCGTTAATCCTGATGACGTTGTCCGCCAGTATGGCGCAGATACGCTTAGAGTGTATGAAATGTTCATCGGCGATTTTGAAAAAACTGCTCCGTGGAGTTCTTCCAGCATTAAGGGCTGTAAACGTTTTCTTGACCGTGTGTGGGCGTTGCAGGAAATTTTAATTGACGGCGAAAATTACCGTCCGGAAGTATTATCTTCTTTTCATAAAACAATTAAAAAAGTTTCAGAAGATATTGAAGCGTTGAAATTTAATACGGCAATTGCCGCAATGATGGCATTAGTGAACGAAATTTACGCTACCGGAAACATTAACAAAGCCGAATATAAAACATTATTAATTTTGCTGAATCCGTTCGCACCGCATTTAACGGAAGAAATTTATTCCGTTTGCGCATTCGGCGGTTACGTTCACGAACAGGAATGGGTTTCCTATGACGAATCCCTCTGCACGGAACAAACTGTAGAAATCGTTGTGCAGGTCAACGGAAAGTTAAAAACCCGTCTGAATATTCCGGTCGATGCGGACAAGCTTTCCGTTTTAGAACAGGCGAAAGCCGATGCGAAAATTGCCGAAACAATTTCTGGAAAAACGTTAGTCAAAGAGATTTATGTACAAAATAAACTTGTGAATTTTGTTGTAAAATAACAAACTTTCAGGAAATATGAAAATCTTCTTGACAAAAGTCCGGAAATATGCTATAATGGAATTAAGCCATTTATGAAGAAAAAAATGGATTGACAATTACTGTGAAAGTCACTTAGGGAAAACTAATTCCATTCAGGAATTTAGTATATCTGTTTGCGAAAGCAGGCAGAACCTCTGAGTAAAGGGAGGGAATAACAATGGCAGAAGTTCGTGTTGGCAAAAATGAATCTCTGGATACCGCTTTAAAGCGTTTCAAGAGAACTTGCGCAAGAGACGGCGTAATTGCTGAAGTACGTAAAAGAGAACATTACGAAAAACCTTCAGTAAGACGCAAGAAAAAGTCTGAGGCTGCTCGCAAGCGCAAGTATTGATAGCTGCAAGGAATGCAAGGGTGTGCCTTTGGTACACCCTTATTTTTCAATGAGGAGGCGTTTAACAGTTAAAACATTTCTATAAAATGTTGTCATAGAGTATTGACTTTTATAATTTTAAAAGAAAGCGTACAAATAAAGCCAAAAAAATGATAAAGGAGCTTACAGAAAATGATTAAGACAATCAAAGTCATGCTTCTACCGAACAACAAGCAGAAAACAAAATTGTTTGCATGTGCAGGATTGACAAGATTTGCGTATAACTGGGCATTGGACTATGAACAAAAAAATTATGCAGCAGGAAATCAATTTATTTTTGACAGTGAATTAAGAAAAGTATTTACGAAGTTGAAAACGCAGCCAGAATATGCGTGGCTGAACGATTACAGCAATAATATTCCGAAACAGGCAATCAGAGATGCAGTAACAGCATATCAGAGATTTTTCAACGGTATTGCAGGATTCCCAAAATACAAGAGCAGAAGAAAGTCAAAGCCGTCTTTTTATGCGGATACTTCTAAAATCAGCTTTACT
>CANPYZ010000007.1 GCA_947589035.1 uncultured Clostridia bacterium
ACTGCATCTCTGATTGCCTGTTTCGGAATATTATTGCTGTAATCGTTCAGCCACGCATATTCTGGCTGCGTTTTCAATTTCGTAAATACTTTTCTTAATTCACTGTCAAAAATAAATTGATTTCCTGCTGCATAATTTTTTTGTTCATAGTCCAATGCCCAGTTATACGCAAATCTTACTGTTCCGGCACATGCAAACAATTTTGTTTTCTGCCTGTTGTTCGGTAGAAGCATGACTTTGATTGTCTTAATCATTTTCTGTAAGCTCCTTTATCATTTTTTGGCTTTATTTGCACGTTTTTTGAATTTAAAATATTTATTGTAACATATAAAATCAGGACGGCTGAACGCCGTCCTTTCAGGTTACTTTGCGTAATCCGCAACCCGGCTTTCACGAATCAGATTAACTTTAATCTGTCCGGGATATTCCATTTCTTTTTCAATCTGCTGGGCAATCTGACGGGCAACTAAAACCATTTTTTCATCATTGATAATTTCCGGCTGTACCATAACACGAATTTCACGCCCTGCCTGAATGGCATAGCATTTTTCAACGCCTTTATATCCCATGCAGATTTCTTCTAATTTTTCTAAACGCTTGATATAGCTTTCGTAATTTTCACTTCTTGCGCCTGGTCTCGCTGCTGAAATTGCATCTGCTGCCTGTACAATGCAGGCAACTGCTGTTTTCGGTTCAACGTCGTTGTGATGCGCTTCAATTGCATGTAATACTTCCGCATTTTCATGATATTTCCGGCAAATGTCCACACCAAGCTGAACATGAGAACCTTCCATTTCAGAAGTTAAAGCCTTCCCGATGTCGTGCAGTAATCCGGCACGTTTGGACAAATTCACGTCTACGCCTAATTCAGCCGCTAACACGCCGGAAAGCTGTGCCACTTCAATAGAATGTGTTAAAACATTCTGCCTGTAACTCGTCCGGAAATTCAATCTTCCTAATAATTTAATTAACTCATGATTTAAGCCGTTGACGTTCGTGGACATGACTGCACGTTCGCCTTCCTGTTTAATTTTATGTTCAACTTCTTTTTTGGCTTTTTCTACCATTTCTTCAATGCGGCTTGGGTGGATTCTTCCGTCAGCAATTAACCGCTGTAAAGCAATTCTCGCAATTTCCCTCCGTACCTGGTCGAAACAGGATAATGTAATCGCTTCCGGCGTATCATCAATAATTAAGTCTACGCCTGTCAACATTTCCAACGTACGGATATTTCTGCCTTCACGCCCAATAATTCTGCCTTTCATTTCATCATTCGGTAACGGCACTACGGAAACTGCCGCTTCTGAAACCTGGTCAGAGGCACATTTCGCAATCGCTAATGAAATATACCCTCTTGCTTTTTCTTCCGCTTCTTCTTTCAGCTGTTGTTCATACGCTGAAATTTTCACTGCCTTTTCATGCACAAGCCCTTCTTCTAATGTTTTCAATATGTACTCTTTCGCCTGTTCACGGGTCAGTCCGGAAATTTTTTCCAAAGTATTCAATTCTTCCTGTTTTATGGATTCTGTTTCTTCTTTTAACTTCTCCACTGAATCCAATCGTTCCTGAATGGCTTCTTCTTTTTGTTCGAGTGTGTCCATTTTTTTATCCAAAGTTTCTTCTTTCTGGTGAATCCGGCGTTCTTGTTTGGAAATTTCATTCCTTCTGTCACGAATTTCTTTTTCTGCCTCCTGACGAAGTTTATAAATTTCTTCTTTCGCCTCCACGAGGACTTCTTTTTTGCGGTTTTCCGCTTCTTTTTCTACTTCCTCCATTTGATGCTGCGCTTGCTGAATCATTCGCTGTGCTTCATCATTTTTCTTTTTGGCTGCCTGTAGTTCAGTTTCCAGCTTTTTTTCTGCTGTATCCAGTGTTTGCGCTTCTTCTTTCTGGCGGTGTTCCACGCCCTTTTTAAAACTTTCCCGCTGTACTGATTTCATTTCTTTGGAATAGTGATTCCACATCAAAACAATAGCAGCAATCAGGACAACAATTAGCCCGATTAAAAAACCTGTCATTACGCATTCATTCCCTTCCTCTGAAATTTCTGTAGAAGTTTTTGTTCTATCGCAGAAACGCACAGACGAAATGCTGCTTTTTTTCTATTGATTCTATTTTTATAGTAACCGGAAATTTCCGGCTCGTTGTATAAATAGCAAAAGCGGCAAATCCGCCTGCACAAGTTCGCAAGAAAACGCATTACCTTACGGCAATGTAACTTTCACAATATTATTATTGTAAACCGTTTTTAGCAATTTGTCAAGGGGATATGCAAAAAAAATTTCAGAACTCTGATTTTTTTTAAAACTGTTTGCCTGTGAAATACAAATGAATTTGTGTTGCGTACAAAATTCACAGGGTTTTGCCTTGATTTGCTGTTAATTTCGTGTAATGCGACAAAATTTCAGATAAAATGCTTCAGATTACTTGCAAATCTGACAATTCCGCTGTATAATTAAGAATGAAATTTGATTCACCAGAAAGGAATGTTTTCTATGTATCTCAACAATTACTCTAAAGAACAGTTACAAGCATTTTACGACGACTGTCAGAAACTTTACAAGGATTATCAGGCGCAACATCTGAAACTCGATATGTCCAGAGGAAAACCTTCCCCGAAACAACTCGACCTTTCCGAAAATTTACTGCACTGCCTTGATAATGATGATTTAATTACGAAATCCGGCGACTACCGGAATTACGGCTTACTTGACGGGATTCCCGAAGCGAAAGAATTATTTGCTCCTCTTTTAGGAGTAAAGCCGGAGGAAATTTTCATTTTCGGTAATGCAAGCTTGCAAGCAATGTATATGACCGTTTGCTATGCCTATACACACGGGCTTTTAGGCAATACCCCGTGGAAAGATTTACCCGTTGTGAAATTCCTGTGTCCTGTTCCCGGATATGACCGGCATTTTAAAATTACAGAATTTTTCCATATCGAAATGATTAACATTCCCACGAATGAAGACGGTCCTGACATGGATCTTGTGGAAGAACTCGTTTCCAAAGATGAAAGCATTAAAGGCATTTGGTGCGTTCCGCAGTATTCCAACCCTTCCGGCGTGGTGTACAGTGACGAAGTCGTGAAACGTTTTGCCGCTTTGGAACCGTTAGCAAAGGATTTCCGCATTTTCTGGGATAATGCTTACTGCATTCATCATCTTTGCGACAATCCGAAAATTGTTCTTCCGATTTTAGAAGAAGCAAAAAAATATCATCATGAAAATATGATTTATTTATTTACTTCTATGTCTAAAGTCACTTATTCCGGCGCAGGCGTTTCTGTGATTGCCGCCTCACAGGAAAACTTGAAAGACATTGCTAACGCACTCGGAACGTTCACGATTAGTTTCGACAAAATTAACCAGATGCGGCATGTGAAATTTTTCGACGGAAAATTCGAAAACGTTCTCGCCCACATGGAAAAACACCGTGCTTTAATTGAACCGAAATTCCACATTGTTCTGGATACCCTCAACGCCGAATTAAAGCCCCTTGGCATTGGTGACTGGACTGAACCTAAAGGCGGTTATTTCGTTTCGTTCAACGCTCCTGAAGGCTGCGCTAAACGTATTGTAGAACTTTGTAAAAATGCCGGCGTTGTTCTGACTGGTGCCGGAGCGGCGTTCCCTTATGGGAAAGACCCCGACGACAAAAATATTCGCATTGCGCCGACTTACCCCGAACCGGAAGAACTTCAGAAAGCAATGGATTTATTCGTATTATGCGTAAAAATCGCCGCTGCGGAAAAATTACTTTAAGCTAAAATTTTCTGAATATACAAAACACCCCCTGCCAAAAAGCAGAGGGTGTTTTGCCATGATATAGGGATTCTTAATTAACGCTGGAGAAACGTTAATCATTTTAAAAAGGGGGAGAATGTTCTTTTTCAAGAACAATTATAGTATACTATGCTATTGTGATAATTATGCGAAAACCATATGAAAATTTTAGAGAGAATTTTTCATTTGTTTTTTATTTTTTAAACAACAAAATATTAAACAAAAAACACAAAAATCCTCTTTCGAGGACTCTTGTGCATGATATAGGGATTATTGGGGATTATTATAACGTTGGGGTAAAAACGTTATAATCAAAATAAGTACTTAGTCAGTGTTCACTGACTGGATTTTATTATAGCTTATCTTTGTGATGAATGCATGTTGTTTTTGTGATAATTTTGTGATAATTCCTGAATTTCAAACCAGAAAATTGACCCTTCCCCTAATTTCGACTTCACCCCATAGGGGAAATTATGCATTTTCAGAATGGCTTTCACAATGGATAAGCCTAAACCCGTTCCGACAACTTCCCGCTTATGGTTTTCGCTGCGATAGTATTTATCGAAAATTTTATTGATTTTGTCTTCTTCAATTCCTGCGCCCGTGTCACGAACTTCAATTCTTACGCCGTTTTCCGTGTTGACCTGCCGGACAAATACTTGCTTGTCTTCTCCGGTGTAGTTAATGGCGTTGTGAATTAAATTGCACACCACACGTTCCATTTTTCCGGAATCGCAAATGACTTGCTTTTCTTCGTCCGGTGTAAATGTCAGATGATAACCCATTTGTTCTGAAACGCCTTTATAACGGGAACAAATTTCTGTCAGCCATTCCGTGACGTTAAATTCAGTTAATTCTAATTTTTGTTTTCCGTTTTCCAGTCGGGATAAATCTAAAATATCACTAACTAATAATGTCAATCTGTCTGTTTCTTCAATAATCACTTGCAAATGGGCATTTCGTTTTACTGGATTATCTCCCGACAAATCACGAATCATTTCGGCGTAAGCTTTCAGCATGGTTAATGGCGTTCGTAAATCATGCGAAACATTCGCAATTAAATCTCTTTGCATCGTGTCCACTTTTGAAATTTCCCGTTCAGCATAGGTTAATGTTCGTGCTAAATCGTTCACTTCCTGATAGCTTCCGCCTTGAAATTCCGTGTCATAATTTCCGTGTGCCATGTGTTTAGCAGATTCTGTAATGCGGATAATCGGCACGGAAAGCCATTTCGAAACGGTAAGCGCAATAATAATTCCTACAATTAATAATAATATTGCAATCATAAACAGAAGATATTTTAATAACTGCACTGTCGTTCCCACAGGTTCCAACGCCGTATTGAACAGCATATACCCGTCAGGATTCTGAACATCTCCTATGACGCTCCCTAATACTAATGTTTCCATGTTGATTTGTTCGTCAAAGACATTCATGCAAATCATGCCCGTTTCGCTTTTTTTAATTTCCTGCTGAATGGCAAAAATATAATTATGCCAGCCATGCAATAAACATCGATTTCCCATAACGTCACTTTGATATAAAATATAATTTCTTCCGTCAATCACGGAAATGCATATTTGATTTCGGAAAGCAATTTTATCCATTTCTTCCTTGAAATTTTCTTCCCCGTATGCCTGTAATAACTGACTGGCAACTTGTTTCGCTTCCTGTATTTTAAAATAATGATAAAATTTCTCCAGAAAAATGACTTCCGTCAATAACAGTCCCGACGTAATCACCGTGAACAGCAGAAACGCTAACGCTAAAACGGTATGCATGGAAAACCGTTTTCCCCCTTGTTTCACCGGATTATTCTGCATTGGCATCAAATTTATATCCCATTCCTCTTAAGGTAACAATGAATTTCCGGTATTCGCCTAAACTATTACGGAGCATTTTAATATGCGTGTCCACTGTCCGGTCATCTCCGAAAAAATCATAACCCCATACTGATTCTAATAATTTATCACGAGTTAAGGCTAAGCCTTTATTCCTCACTAAATAAAATAGTAAATCATATTCTTTCGGAGTCATAGAGGCTTTCTTTCCGTCAACGTAAACTTCTCTGCCTGCCATGTCAATTTCCAAGCCCTCGAATACTAATTTTTCTCTGTTGTCTTTGGTTTCTTCTGCCTGTGTGCCTGCCTTGCTCCGCATTAACACAGCTTTCACTCTTGCCATGAGTTCTTTCGGCGAGAACGGCTTAACGACATAATCATCAACGCCAATTTCAAACCCGAATAATTTATCATATTCTTCCCCCCTTGCGGAAAGCATAATAATTGGCGTGTTCTTATGTTTTTTAATTTCCTTGCTTGCGGAATATCCGTCAAGTTTCGGCATCATGACATCCATGATAATTAAATCATATTGTTTTTGCTTGCATTTTTCTACGGCTTCCATGCCGTTTTCGGCTTCGTCAACCTCGTATTCTTCAAATTCAGCATATTCCCGCACAACTGCACGGATATTCGCTTCATCATCAACAATTAATAAACGCATTGCTGACCAACTCCTTTTGATATTTTCTTCATTATAGCACATTTTCAGAAAACAGGCAAGTCTTTTCGGAAAAAAATTTTGTGTTTGTCTTGTGAATGATTAAAGAAAATCAAAATTTCAATGCAATGGCAATTTTTTCATTTTCGGCTTAATATAGCCGAAATCTTAAAAAGTGTGACGGTCGTGACAGTCAATATATAAAACCCTTTAGGGCTGAAATTTCAAAATTTAGTGATATAGAAAGTTTAGGAAATGACCGCCACGACTGTCACAATGGCGATATATAGCGAAAAAATGATTTTTCTAATCCTTCTGTTCTGAATTTCAAAAAAAGAAAAAAAGATTTGACATTCTTTTTGATTTATGTTATAATAGAAGTGATTCTTAATTCCGTTCATGTTCATGTAAAAGGAGAAAAACCAATGTCTGTTTTAAATAAAATTTTCAAAGGAAAAAACGAAATCTGGAGTTATCGCTACCAGAATTATGAAATTATGATTACAATGAAACATCGCTCCTTTGCAAAGTCTTCCAGAGTTTGCCTGTATATTGACGGCGAAAAAGTGAATGAAGGGATTTTGCGTTTCACTTGTTATTTAGAAGGTACGCTCTCTAATGGGGAATTTGTGTTCACCATTCTCCATGCCGGTTTAGATGATATACAATGCAATATGCTTGTCGGAAAAAAACCTATTCTGAAAAGACACGGGAAAAATATTTCCGATAATGAAGTAGACACTTTCGCCACTATGGGGCTGCTTTCCGCTGAATTTCACCAGCTCCCTGACCACCGCCATAAACCAATCCCGCCAGGAAGAAAGGAATGATGATTTTGTCAAAATTTCAACATTTACAAGAAAAAATTCAACAAAGAAAATATATTCGAAATATTGAAATTTATAAATCTTATGATTTTATTTCTAATCAATATTACACGAATTTAATTCTTACTTTAACTAATGACGATGTTTTCTATGAAGATAAACTCCGAATCAGATTTCAGAATATTTCTGACTTACAAACCGATAATCTCGCTATTTGTTCTATGATTCAGCCTTTTTTCGTGCTTTACGACCTGAAAGAACGAGGCTTTTCTCCTGAATCCCGTTACAAACTCGTTGATGAAGAACATCAGATGTTAGCGTTTTTCTTTGAAAAAGCAGAAATTGTTTCTTGATTGGATAACATAAAAAAATAGAAAAATCATAAAAATATCGCTTGACATTCTACGAAAAATATGATAAAATAAACCTGTAAAGCAAAATCATTATTACAGGGGCTGAGGAAAATAAATATATGTTGATTAAAGAACATGAAGAAGGCTATCATGCATGGAGTAAGCAGTATGAAGCAGACTATTGCCGTTCTACTGGATTGCCAATGTACAGTAAAAAAACTTTTGCTGAAGTATCAAAAAAACAATTATACACGGTAACCAGAGCAAAAAGAGAACATGTTGCCATTGATGATACTATTGTATACGGTTGGTATCGCACAATGAACGGATATGTTCCACTTTTCCGGAGTAAAGACGTTGATGAATTGCCTTTAGCTGATGTCGGGAAATATGCCCGTTATGCTGTTGCGCATGGAATAACAGAAAATTTGCTTAAAGTTTTAGAAAGCAAAATCAGAAAGCATTGTATTCAGTATATGCTAACTAATCAGATTGATGAGTTAATTCAGTTAGCTATTTCTGAAAAACAACATGAATGCTATTTGCTTTTAGTTGATTACAAATATCAACATGATTTATTCCGCCCAAAAAATTTCGACTTAGATTGACATTAAATGAAAATAATATATATTTTAAAGCGTTGACGGAGCATTTTGCAAAAACTTCCCGAAACTGACAGAGAACTGTTTGCATAGGCTGAAACAAACAGGCTGTTTCTTTTTTGCAGAAACCATCTCCCGAGTCTGTCCAATCCACAGCGGTTCACCCCCGTTATCCGGTTAATGAGAGATATAAATAAATTATATCAAATTCAGGTGGAACAGCGGTCATTATCGCCCTGAAACTGTGCTTTTTGTCATGGTTTCAGGGCTTTTAATATTTTTATCATAAAAGGAGTTTTTTATCATGATTCAATTAACACTCAAAGACGGTTCTGTCCGTGAAGTAGCGGAAAATTCTTCCGCTGCTGATGCAGTAAAATCTATCGGCATGGGCTTATTCAAAGCCGCCTGCGCTGTGAAAATTAACGGTCATGTCGCCGACCTCAGAACAATTTTAACGGAAAATTGTTCTTTTGAAGTTTTAACGTTCGACGACCCCGACGGGAAAAAAACATTCTGGCATACGGCTTCTCATATTCTCGCACAGGCTGTGAAACGGCTTTACCCAGAAACAAAACTCGCTATTGGTCCAGCAATTGACGGCGGTTTCTATTACGATTTCGACACGGAACACCCATTTAAACCGGAAGAATTACTCAAAATTGAAGCCGAAATGAAAAAAATCGTTAAGGAAAAATTGCCTTTGGAATCGTTTCAGCTTCCCCCTGAACAGGCAATACAAAAATTACAGGAAATGCAAGAGCCTTATAAAGTGGAACTCTGCCAGGAACACGCCCAGAAAGGCGAAAATATTTCCTTTTACACGCAAGGAGAATTTACTGACCTTTGCGCTGGTCCGCATTTATTAACAACAGAACCTGTGAAAGCGTTTAAATTACTTTCCTGCACGGGGGCGTATTGGCGTGGCTCTGAAAAAAATAAATCTTTATCCAGAATTTACGGCACAGCGTTCCCGAAAGCTGCACAACTCGAAGAAGAACTTAAACGCCGTGAAGAAGCAAAACGCCGTGACCATAACAAAATCGGCAGAGAATTAGAATATTTCACTACGGTGGATTATGTCGGGCAGGGCTTGCCGATTTTACTTCCTAAGGGCGCAAGAGTTATTCAATTACTTCAGCGTTGGGTGGAAGATTACGAACAGGCACACGGCTGCTTATTAACGAAAACACCGCTCATTGCTAAACGGGATTTGTATAAAATTTCCGGTCACTGGGATCATTACCTTGACGGAATGTTCGTCATTGGCGACCCTCACGACGAATCAAAAGAATGTTTCGCTCTCCGTCCGATGACTTGCCCTTTTCAGTATCAGGTGTATTTGAATAAACAGCGTTCTTATAAAGAACTTCCTATGCGTTTAACGGAAACGTCCACGTTATTCCGGAATGAAGATTCCGGCGAAATGCATGGGTTAATCCGTGTACGGCAGTTTACCATTTCGGAAGGGCATTACATTCTCCGCCCTGACCAGCTGGAAGAAGAATTTAAAGGCTGTCTCGAATTTGTGAAATATTTCCTCGGTACTGTCGGACTTCTTGACGATTGCACATATCGTTTTTCACAGTGGGATCCGGCTAACCCTAAGAATAAATATGAAGGCACGCCGGAACAATGGGAAGAAGCCCAGCAGGCAATGAAAACTATTTTAGATGACCTCGGTTTGGAATATACTGTCGGCATTGATGAGGCGGCTTTCTACGGTCCTAAACTCGACGTTCAATATAAAAACGTCTACGGCAAGGAAGACACCCTCGTCACAATTCAGATTGACATGATGCTTGCGAAAAAATTCGGCATGGAATACGTTGACAAAGACGGTTCTAAAAAAACGCCCTACATCATTCACAGAACTTCCCTCGGCTGTTTCGAACGTACGCTTGCCTATATGCTGGAACATTTCGCCGGTGCGCTTCCGCTTTGGCTTGCGCCGGAACAGGTCAAAATTATTCCCATTGCGGACAGGCATTCCGCATATGCTGAAAAAATCCGTGAAACGCTCGCTAACGCCGGAATCCGTTGTTCCATTGACGACCGTGCGGAAAAAATCGGAAAGAAAATCCGTGAGGCTACCCTTGATAAAATTCCTTACATGCTGACCATCGGCGACAATGAAGTAACAGCGGAAAATGTTTCCGTCCGCACCAGAAAAGGCGATAACCTCGGCAATATGTCCGTTGAGGAACTTTTGTCAAAACTTTCCCTTGAAATTGCCACGAAAGCGAAATAATTTCTTTCCCCTGCTCCGGCGGGGGTTTTTTTGAAAAAAAACTTGACAAATTTTTTCAAATATGCTAAAATTAAAATATTCAAACTATAAGGAGGTTTTTCATGAAAAAACTGAAAAAATTACTGGCAATACTTGCCGTATTAAGTATCGGAACAACAAGTTTTCCGGTTTCAGCATCGGAATTTGATTCGCCAGAAACGGAAATATTAGCACAGGACGGAGAAGAAACTCCCACATCTGGCACCTGGAGCGACAATTTAACCTGGAATTTCAACACTGAAACAGGAACACTTACGATTAGCGGAACAGGAAATATGCAAAATTGGTCTTTATTCCGTTCAACACCATGGTCTGATGTTAAAGAAGAAATTCACACGCTCATCATTGAAAACGGTGTGACCAATATCGGAAGCGGTATTTTTTCCAATTACCCAAATCTGACTTCTGTGAGTATTCCTAATAGCGTGACAACTATCGGAAATTTTGCTTTTCGTTCCTGCCCAAATCTGACTTCTGTTTCTATTTCGGAGGGTGTAACCACTATTGGAGACTGGGCTTTTGACACTTGTCCAAATTTAACGGATATAACTATTCCGGAAAGTGTGACAAATATTGGTGCCTACGCTTTTTCTGATTGTACAGGTTTAACTTCTGTGGTGATTCCAGAAAGTGTAACAGAAATTAATTCGAGAGCTTTTGGTAGTTGTGAAAAATTGGAGTCTATCACAATTAAAAATTCTGATTGTGAAATTCTTAGTAATGCGATTTTTAACGGAGAAGACGAAAACGGCGAATATTATCATGGCATAATTTACGGTTATGTAAATTCTACTGCACAATCTTATGCAGAACAATATGGCTATACATTTGAAGCACTTGACAGTGGTTCTGAACCTGCTCCAATTGAACCACCTCCAACTGAACCAGCCCCTTCTACAGTATTCACAGATGGAAACAACAACTGGTGTTTTGCTAATTCCAGCCGTAATTTTGGAGAAACTCGTTACATCAGTATAGATTATCTGGCAAAATTATTGCAGGGTCTTTCCCGCACAGAATGTATAAAAGTGCTGAGTATCTTAAGCGGTGAATTTAAGGGTTCCTGTTATGGTATGGCTTGCACGTCCATTCTTTCCTGCTATGATATTCTCAAGCCTTCTGATTATCAGGAAAATGCAAATTCCCTGCATGATATTGATGCGCCCCCGTCAAAAGAAGTGCAATCACTGATTAACTATTATTTCGCTTTACAATCAACAGATAAAGTGCATCAGCTTACTGCACAGGCTTTATGTTATCAAACAGAAGAAGAAAAAATTCAACAACTTCTGCAACAGCTGGAAGATGATTCACCTGTGTTACTGACATTTTTCCTTGGTGAAAATGCTGGCGGTCATGCTGTTGTGGCGTATGGTGTGGAACGTGGTAATTTTTCCGTTGATTCTAAATCTTATGACACAAAAATATTAATTTATGATAACAATTTTGTGGATTTTAATGATAATGCCTGCATGTATATCAATACTTCCGAAAATAGCTGGACAATTCCGTATTATTCTACGGCAAATACTGCCGATGGAGGAACAATCGGTTTGACAACAGATAATTTGCAGATTATCAATTATCATGGCTACCTTGACGGTTCAGATATTGATATGCCACAGGAATATATTCCTATTCTTAGCTCAGAAGTAATTTCTTCTGATTTCTCGTTAAGAAGAATTACGCTTAATGAGGATTCATGGTCAATCAATTCTACTGCTGATGACGAAATTAAACAATTTTCTTCTTTCACTTCCGGAGATGCTCCAGCGGATATGAAATTTGCCGTCAAAGATAACACCAAAGGCTGCATGATGCAAATAAAACAACCTGAAAAAATTAATATGTCCATGTGTTACGAAAACGACTTTATTCAGACGAATTTTGAACACGCAGATGAAGTTGTTTTCGATCCGTCTGGTTATGTTTCTGTTTCCGGAGAAACTTCTGCTTATACATTGGATTTGACTTCCAATGATGGTTACGCTCCCACTGACTGGTACGAAATGAACGCTTCCGGAACAGCAAGTGAAGTGACTTTTTATAAAACTTCCGACGGCTATATCATGAAAGCAGACAATTTAGAAAATGTTTCTCTTTCTGCAAAAAGCGACAATTTCAGCCCTTCTTTGACATTCAGTACGGAATATTCTGAAGTGTTCATTTACGAAACCGACGAAAACACCATTGGCGTTGCCGTGGATACTGACGAAAACGGAAGCTATGAAACAATCCTCACTGGAAGCGGTTCTTCTGTTGCAGTGACAATGGGTGATTTGAACGCAGACGATAAAACCAACGCAGAAGATTCTGCAATGATTCTCACAGAAGCCGCTAATATTGGTATAGGACAGGCAACATTCACTGAAGAACAAACCAAAATGGCAGATGTCAATCAGGATGGCTCTGTCAATGCGGTTGATGCTGCTGTTGTTCTGACTTACGCCGCTGAAAATGGTGCTGGCGTGACTTCTTTATCATTTTCTGAATGGCTCGAACAATAAATTTTCCAGAAATTTCCCCTGCTCCGGCGGGGGAATTTTTTCCAAAAAAATCTTGACAAATTTTTTCAAATATGCTAAAATTAAAATCAGATAATTAAAACATTCAAATTATAAGGAGATTTTTCATGAAAAATTTTAAAAAATTACTTGCATTTCTTATGGCGTGCATTGTGAGCGTAATGCCCTTGCCGGTGTCGGCATTGGAAATAGCACAGCCAGAAACGGAAATACTTGCACAAGACGGAGAAGAAACTGAAGGAAATATTGTCACTTCCGGATTTTTCGGCGCAGACGGAAACGAAAGAAATGTCATGTGGAATTTCGATGAAGCTACCGGAACACTGACAATCAGCGGAACAGGTGAAATGAGAGATTGCGTTTATATGGGACAATTTCCCGTTTTTGCTCCGTGGGCTGATCTTCCTCTTCAAAAAGTTGTGATTGAAGAAGGAATAACTAATGTTGGCGATCAAACTTTCGAATGGGATGACTTAACTTCTGTGGTGCTTCCTGAAAGTGTAACAACTATTGGACATAGGGCTTTTTATAGTTGTTCTAACCTATCCTCTGTATCAATTCCGGAAAGTGTAACCAATATTGAAATTGGAGAACAAGCCTTTTTGGGAACTCCATGGTTTGATGCACAATTAGAAAAAAAACCTTTTGCTATTGTTAATTCTATGATCATTGCTTCAAATCCAGATACATGTACAGGAAATCTTGTAATCCCAGAAAGTATAACAACTATTGGCAATGGTGCTTTTTCTGATTGTACAAATTTAACTTCTGTGATAATTCCAGAAAGTGTAACAACTATTGGTGATGGTGCTTTTTCTGATTGTACAAATTTAACTTCTGTAACTATTCCAGAAAGTGTAACAACTATTGGCGGTTTTGCTTTTTCTGGTTGTACAAATTTAACTTCCATGACTATTCCAGAAAGTGTAATCACTATTGATATTTCTGCTTTTTCTGATTGTGAAAATCTAACTTCCATTACAATTCCGGACAGTGTAAAAAATATTGAAGATTATGCCTTTGAGAATTGTCTCAGTTTAACTTCTGTAACACTTTCAAAAAATATCACTCATATTGGAACAGATGTATTTTCTAATACACCTTGGTTGAATGCACAATTAGAAGAAAATTCTTTTGTTGTTATTAATTCTATAATAATTGCTTCGAATAAAAATACCTGTACAGGTGATCTTATCATTCCAGAAGGTGTGACCACTATTGGAAATAATGTTTTTTCCTATTGTGAAAATTTGACTTCTGTATCCATTCCAGAAGGCGTGACGACTATTGGAAATGATGTTTTTTCCTATTGTGAAAATTTGACTTCTGTATCCATTCCAGAAGGAGTAATAACTATTGGAGATAATGTTCTTGAAGGATGTAATGGATTGACTTCTGTGACAATTCCGGAAAGTGTAACCAATATCGGTGCCTGGAGTTTTAGTGGATGTAACAATTTGACTTCTGTGATAATTCCAGAAAATGTGACAACTATTGGCTATAGTGCTTTTGGTTATTGTGAAAAATTGGCTTCTGTTACTATTTCAGAAAATGTAACCAATGTGGGAGATGAGGTTTTTTTGGATACTCCCTGGGCAGATGCACAACTGGAAAAAAATCCAATTTTGATTGTTGGTTCTAAAATTATTGTTTCAAATCCGGATACATGTACAGGAGATTTTGCTATTCCGGATAATGTAACCGCTATTGGGCGTTATGCATTTTCAACCTGTGATAATTTAACTTCTATTACAATTCCAGAAAGTGTGACAAATATTGGAGTGCTTGCATTTTGGAGCTGTGAAAATTTAACAAAATTTATTGTTGAAAATCCAGATTGTATAATTGCTTATTATGGACATACAATTTGTAATGAATTTTTTGATTATACTGGCGAAGAATTTTATGGAACAATTTATGGCTATGAAAATTCAACTGCTCAAATTTATGCAGATAATTTCGGCTATCATTTTGAGCTAATCGGCAGTACTCCAGCTGTGACGACAGTCGGCGACCTGAACGCAGACGATAAAACCAATGCGGAAGATTCTGCAATGATTCTCACAGAAGCCGCTAATATTGGCATAGGACAGGCGACATTCACCGAAGAACAAACCAAAATGGCAGATGTCAATCAGGACGGCGTTGTCAATGCAGTTGATGCTTCTGTTGTTCTGACTTACGCCGCTGAAAATGGTGCTGGCGTGACTTCTTTATCATTTTCTGAATGGCTCGAACAATAAATTTTCCAGAAATTTCCCTTGCTTCAGCGGGGGAATTTTTTTCAAAAAAATCTTGACAAATATTTCTATATATGCTATAATTTTTATAATGAACCTGTTTATGAAAGGAGAAAATTCTTAATGGAAAAACAATTTTTCAAAAAATGGATTGCTGGTATTTCTGCTGTTTTACTTGCTGCAAATATTACTATATTCAGCGCAAGTGCTTCAGGGGTGATGGTAGGCATTGACAGAGTAACTATTACATTAAATGAAGATAATTCTGTCCAAAATGCTGTTGTCAGAAACTATGCAGGAATTTTTGTTCCCGATTCGGTAACATTTATTTCCGAAGAAAGAGAAAGCTTGGATAAAACATCGAAAATACAGCAATATGACACAACAAGTTACACTATACCTATATTCGTGCGGCTGAATGATGAACATGAAGATTTGACAGCAATTGAATTTGGAGTAGAAGCACCCCCACTTGAAGGCGACCCTGCACAAATCAGTCTTGATTTGCCTTCACCCACAGATATTGGACCATTTAGCGGGGAACTGACCAGCGGAAAATGGGGAATGACCTGGGCACTCAGTGAAGACAGGGGTATGTGCTGGCTTACACAAGCTTTTGATTATGGAAATCAATCTGGGGGAACCAATATTGCTTTGGTAATGGTTACCATAGAAAATCCAACAATGGATGTGAAATATCCTGTTGTTTACAGGTCAGAAGGCATTAACCAGGATGGTCATCCCTCTGTAGAAATCTGGAAAAATGGAGAAATTTCTTTTCCCGCAACAATCAGTGACGGATATATTGAATTTCATCAAGAGACAACCCCTGAAACAACAACGACTGAAACAACGACAACCACAACAACGACTGAAACAACGACGACAACAACCACTACCACAACGACAGAAACTTCTCCTGCACCAGATAGTCCGACAACATTCACAGAATGTATCAATAACTGGAAATTTTCCAATTCTCATCGTAATTTCGGGGAAAATTATTATATTAGCGAAGATTACCTGAAAAAATTATTAGATGGTCTTTCCCGTACAGAACAGGCTGGCATAAAAGAACTGTTAAGCAAAAATTTCGAAGGTTCTTGTTATGGTATGGCTTGCACGTCTATTCTTTCTTGTTATGATATTTTAAAGCCTGCTGATTATCAGGAAAAGGCGAATTTCCTGCATGATATTGATGCGCCACCGTCAAAAGAAGTGCAGTCTTTAATTAATTATTATTTCGCTTTACAGGAAACAAATGAAGTGCAGCAATATATTACTCATGCATTAACTGACTTAACAGAAGAAGAAAAAATTGAAAAATTACTTTCGCAGCTGGAAGACGATTCCCCTACACTGCTGACGTTCTACCGTGATTCCGGCGGCGGTCATGCTGTTGTGGCGTATGATGTGGAATACGGCAGTTTTGTGATAGACAAGCAAGCTTATAATGCAAAAGTCTTTATTTATGATAGTAATGCTGTTGATTTTGATGATGATGCCTGCATGTATATCAATACTTCCGAAAATATCTGGACAATTCCGTATTATTTCGATGCAAATTCCGGAAAAGACGGAAAAATCGGCATGACAACAGATGATTTATATCTGATTAATTATCATGGCTATCTTGACGGAACAGAAAAAAAATCCACGCAGGAATATATTCCTGTTCTGACTTCAGAAAATTTGGATACTAATTTTTCTTTAAGAAGAATTAATCTTGAAGGCGATTCCTGGTCGGTCAATTCCGCTCCTGATGATGATATAAAATTATTTTCTTCTTTCACTGATGAAGACACGCCGGAAAACATGAAATTCGCTGTTAAAGGCAATCAGAAAGGCTGTGTGCTGAAATTAAAAGAAAATGAACCTGTTGATATGTCTATGCGTTACGAAAATGACCTGATTCAGGCAAAATCGGAACTTGCTGATGAAATTGTTTTCGACCCGTCCGGTTATGCGGAAATTTCCGGAGAAACTTCTGCTTACACGCTGAATTTAACTTCTAATGACGGTTACGCCCCGACTGACTGGTACGAAATGAACGCTTCCGGAACAGCAAGTGAAGCGAAACTTTACAAGACTTCCGACGGCTATATCATGAAAGCAGATAATTTAGAAAACGTTTCCCTTTCGGCAAAAAGTGACAATTCCAGCCCGTCTCTGAAGTTCAGTACGGAATATTCTGAAGTGTTGATTTATGAAATTGATGAAAATACTATCGGCGTTGCGGTAGACACTGACGACAACGGCAGTTATGAAACAACAATTGCCAAGACTGAACCGTTGAAACAAGGCGATGCCGACGGCGACGACAACATCAGCATTTTAGATGTGATTCTTGTCAATCGGGCGATTCTCGGCAAGTCTTCTCTTACGGCTGAACAGGTAAATGCCGTAGATTTCAACAAAAATGGCTATCCTGAACCGGATGAAGCCCTGATGATTATGAAGTATATCGTGAAAATTATTGATAATTTTTCCTGAATAATTTTCCCCTGTTTCGGCAGGGGAAAATTTTTTTGAAAAAACTTGACAAATATTTCTATATATGTTATAATCATAATATCAGTATTTCAAAAACAAATTTATTATGTTTGTTCAAAAATGCGTTTTGTATTTATTCTAAAATGAAAGGTTGGTTTTAATGAAACAGATTAACTTTCAAAAAAAACTTATTGCTATTGCGGCTATTCTTCTGACTGCAAGCGCAGCAACAGTTACAGCACACGCTTCAGAATTAAAAGTCGGACTTGATCAGGTGACTATTACCTTAAATGAAGATAATTCTGTTAAAAGTGCAGTCACTAAAAATGATGCGGGCATTTTCGTATGTAATCCAGAAACATTTAAACTTGAAGAAAAAGAAAGTTTAGATAAAACAGCAAAAGTTATTCAATCGGGAAATTCTTATACAGTGCCTGTTTTTGTCAGATTAAATGGTGACCATACAGCTGTCACTGATGTTGAATTTGGCATAGAAATTTCCGATTTAGCTTATGATGATGCAGCAGTCAGTTATGAAGTATTTAATATTGCTTCCGATTCTGGTTCTAAGGGCGGCGAAGCTCTCGATTGGGGTATGACGTTTGCTGTGAATGATGACAGCAAAAGCACTTGGTTAGTTAATTCATTTAGTTCACCTCAATCAAATGGAACTTGTCTTGCTTTATTTATGGTAACAATAGATAACCCTACACTTGATGTGCAATATCCTGTTATTTATAAGACAGAAGGTATCAATGCAGACGGCAAGCCTTCTGTAGAAGTCTGGAAAAATGGAAAAACTTCTATTTCGCCAATAATTAGCGATGGATATATCGAATTTCATCAAGAAACAACCCCTGAAACAACAACGACAACAACAACAACAACTATAGAAGAAAGTACTACAACAACTACCACAACCACGGTAGAAACCACGACAGAAGAAACAACAGTTTCTCCCACGGCATTGAATGCCTATCGGGATATTTTAGATATGTATTATGAAAATATTTCCAACAATTGGGAAGGGTTCTCTAACGGAACATATGGCATAAGAGGTTTGACATTAGATAATGTTAGCTATATGTGGCAAGCTTATTTTAAAAACAAAACACTTTCTGAAACGGGTTATCAATTTATTGACTTGAATCATGACGGTTTGGAAGAACTGCTTGTCAGTGTGATAGACATTCCGGAAAAGGGATATTCCGACATGATTTGTGATGTGTACACAATTGACGGCGAAGACGTTGTGCATTTAGCCTCCAGTGGCGAAAGAGATGCTTTTTTCCTCGGAGAAAATGGAGAACTTTGTGAACAGAGTTCAGGTAGTGTAAATGTATCAGGAAATGACTATTATTTAATCAGAAATGGTGCTTTGATTTGTCAAGAATCCTATCTTTATGATGCTTATGAAAATGAAGAACATCCATATTTTTATGCTGAACTTCCTGATGCGTCCTGTTATGATGAATATGGAAATATTCTTGCTTCAAAAATGGATTCTATTACAGAAGAAGAATTTTATCAAGGCATTGCTGAACATGTTCATCAATCGCTTCAGCTTACGCTGTTCAGTGAATACCAGAAAAGCCCTAAAATTAAAGCGGGCGATGCTGATAGCAATGGCGACATTAACATTTTAGATGTCATTCTCGTCAATCGGGCAATTTTAGGGAAGTCTTCTCTTACTGCTGAACAAGTGAAAGCCGTTGACTTTAACGGGAATGGCTACCCCGAACCGGAAGAAGCCCTGATGATTATGAAATATATTGTAGGCATTATTACTGATTTTTCTTAAATTAAAATTTTCCCCCGCTCCGGCAGGGGGAATTTTTTTTCAAAAAATCTTGACAAATTCAGGAAAATATGCTATACTAAATTATCATTAATTATTCATTAAGGAGGAATTTCGATGAAAAATTTCAGAAAATTAGCCGCATTTCTTTGCGTGTGCAGCTTAAGCATGACAAGCCTTCCCGTTTCCGCACTGGAAGTCATGCCTGAAGAGACAACTAAACCAATCATTCAGGATTACGGGCTTTCCGGTACTTGCGGAGATGATTTGACCTGGTCCTTTGATGAATCGGCTGGCGACCTGCTAATACAGGGAACCGGTGAAATGGACGACTGGGGCGCAGCCAGCTTAGACCCGCCTTCTGTTCCGTGGGAATACTTCAAAGATGACATTCACGCAGTCACTATCTCGGACGGCGCAACGAATGTCGGTTACAATGCATTCGGAGAATGTTATTCCCTGACAGGAATCAGCCTTCCGAACAGTATCACCCGCATTGAAGGCAGTGCATTTTTCAATTGTTCCGCACTGACAGAAATTGTTCTTCCGGATAATCTGACCAATATCGGCGGCAGTGCTTTCGAAAACTGCTACAAACTGAAAGAAATCACGATTCCGGCAAGCGTGCAGAAAATCGGAAACAGTGCCTTTAAAGATTCCGGACTGACAGGAATCACCATTCCGGAAAAAGTCAGCAATATTGGGAATGCAACATTTTCAGGCTGTACGGATTTAACAGAAGTCACCATTCCGGATAGCGTGACAGTGATTGAATCTTCTGCATTTGCTGACTGCACAAGCCTGACAGGAATCACTCTTCCGGCAAATGTCCACCGTATCGGGAGAAATGCATTTTACGATTGCTCAGCGTTAAAGGAAATCAGAATTAAAAATGCCGATTGCGAAATTGAAGATGAAGCGGAAACGATTTCCGATACAGCAACGATTTATGGATATTCTGGTTCTACTGCACAGGCTTATGCGGAAAAATACGGAAGAAAATTCGTTGCACTTGATGATGAACCTGAACCTGAACCGGAAAAACCTACAACCACAACAACTGAAACAACGACAACGACGACGACAACAACTACTACTACGACTACTACCACTACAACAAAAACTACTACTACAGAAACAACATCAACCACGACAACAACAGAAAACACTGCTCCTGCACCAAGTCACCCGACAACATTCACAGAAGGAGTCAATAACTGGAGTTTCTCCAATTCAAGCTATAATTTCGGAGATGGCTATTATATCCGTGCAGACTATCTGAGAAAATTACTTGAGGGGCTTTCCCGTACAGAACGTGCAGATGTGCAAGATATTTTAAGTGGTGGTTTCGGCGGTTCTTGTTATGGCATGGCTTGCACGTCCGTAATTTCCTGCTATGATGATCTTTTCGATGCTTCCGTTTATCAGGAAGATGCCTCTTGTCTGCATGACATTGACGGACCTCCGACAAAAGAAGTGCAATCCTTAATCAATTATTATTTTGCTTTACAGGTCACTGATGAAGTTTATCAGTACACCGCAAGAGCAGTATATGATACGCAAGAATCAGAAAAAATTCAGAAACTAATCCGGCAAGTAGAAAATGGGAAGCCTACCCTGCTGACGTTTTTCTTAGGGTCCGGCGGCGGTCATGCAATTGTTGCCTATGGCGTGGAACATGACAGCTATATGATTGACGGGGAATTTTACGATACGAAAATTATTACTTATGATAATAATGCTATTGATTTCGATGACGATGCCTGCATGTATATCAATACTTCTGAAAACAGCTGGAAAATTCCCTATTATTTCTCTGCCGACACATATTATGGTGGAACGCTCGGCATGACTTCTGATAGTTTAGATATTATTAACTATCATGGTTATCTTGACGGTTCAGATGTTGGCATGATGCAGGAATATATTCCCGTTCTGACTTCCGACATTCTCGACACGGAATTTTCGTTCAAGAGAATTACCCTTAACGGCGATTCATGGACAATCAATTCTGATGCTGATGAGGAAATTAAACCTTTCTCTTCTTTCACTGATAATGCTGTTCCTGTAGATATGAAATTCGCCATCAAAGGCAATCAAAAAGGCTGTATGATGCAATTGAAACAGCCTGACGAAATTGATTTGTCCATGCGTTACGAAAATGACCGCATTCAGGCAGATTTTGAACATGCAGACAACGTTGTTTTCGACCCGTCCGGTTATGTTTCCGTTTCAGGGAAAACTTCTGAGTATGCTTTAGATTTCATTTCCAATGATGGTTACGCTCCGACTGACTGGTACGAAATGAACGCTTCCGGAACTGCCGGAGAAGTACAGCTCTCCAAGGCTTCCGACGGCTACATCATGAAGGCAGATAATTTAGAAAATGTTTCTCTTTCCGCAAAAAGTGACAATTCCAGCCCTTCTCTGAAGTTCAGCACGGAATATTCTGAAGTGTTGATTTATGAAATTGATGAAAATACTATTGGCGTTGCTGTGGACACTGACGACAACGGCAGTTATGAAACAACAATTGCACAAAGCACCGCCTTAAAACAAGGTGATGCTGACGGCGACGGCGACATCAGCATTTTAGATGTGATTCTTGTCAATCGGGCGATTCTCGGCAAGTCTTCTCTTACGGCTGAACAGGTAAATGCCGTAGATTTCAACAAAAATGGCTATCCTGAACCAGATGAAGCCCTGATGATTATGAAATATATCGTGAAAATTATTGATAATTTTTCCTGAATGATTTTCCCCTGTTCCGGCAGGGGATTTTTCTTGACAGAATCACAATTTTGTGTTATACTGAATACAGAATCATTCAGATGAAAGGAGTAGCTGCTTTAAATCATTCCATGATTGAGCAGCAGAATATTTATGCCCGATTTTGCTATTCTTCCGCCCGAACAACAGCGGAAAATATTATTAGAACTCGTTCAGCACTTCTGCCCCGGTGCAATCTGGGAAGGCGATACTTTGCATTATACCCGCTGTGCGCTGCATGTTGATTTGGAATTTGGACGGACAAGCAGTCATAATGACCAGTACAGCGCACAAATTTTATTTATTTTAAGGCATGATTGGTTTGATGAAGATTTAGTGGAATCCTGCGCCAGTTCCGGTTCTTCTCTCGAAAACGCCATGAAAGCCTGTGCGGAAGAATTTGCGCAAGGTGTTCTGCAATCTGTGCTGACTTCCCTTGAACATTCCGGAACGGAAACTTTAACGGCGGAAATCATTCACCGGAAATATGTATTTCACTGCCCTGACAATCCAATTATTCTTCATAAAGGGAAAACTCCCCCTGTTGACCTTTTCGGCGTAGTCCGGAACAAACTGCCGGAATATTTAGGCACAAAAAAAGTTTACTGGGTGAAATTATTTTCCGCTGACCTCGGAAATTCTCAGATTTGTGAAGCACGTATTAACGGCACGCTTTACCCTGATTTGACAGACTGCCTTTATGAGGAAATTTTTTCCCGAAAAACACATGAAATCAGCATTGATAAAACGTTTTTCCTGTTCATTCAGGACGAATCCACATTCAAGCCCTGCCCTTTTTCTAAACAAGATGTTGGTGATTTAACTTTCCTCGCCTTAGACCAGCTTATGTCAATCAAAGATGAAGTTTCCCGCCAGAAAGCTTTTCAGGAAATTCACAAACTCGCTCCGGATTATTCCATTGCAGTGGAATTAACCTGTTTCATTCCGGAAATTGCTGCACAACTAATTGTAAATTTTCGGGATAATGATTCGTTAATTCCTGTTTTCAATTACGGAAGTCCGGAATTTACATTAAAAAAATCTCAAGTGCGCAGTTTCGGGTATATTGCCGACGCTGTCGAACAATTTTTCCGGAAATACCGCCCGTCACAGGAAGAACTTGATGCTTTACTCCGGATTAGCTCGAAATTCGAAACGATTTCCAGAGCGTTACAGGACAAAAACGTGAAAATTGAAAATCTCCGCTTGTCGCAATTGGTTTATTTCGTGAATCAGCAATATCAAGTCTGGTAAAATCAATTAAAACAGCCCCTTAACAGGGGCTATTTTTGTCGAAAATACACAAAATTAAATTTTTTTCTGAAAATACTTGATTTTTTCGGAAAAACATGCTATGATAGACTATAGCGGTTTAATGCGTGAACGCTTTAAACCGGTAAATTATTTTTTAAATTGGAGGCATATTGCAAACATGGAACGTAAAGGCAATTTAATGACTTACCGACCGGATATTAAAGTATTCGATGCGACCATTCGTGACGGCGGTCTGGTGAATAATTTTTATTTTACAGATGAATTTGTTAAAGCTCTTTATTTAGCGAATCTCTGCGCCGGTGTGGATTATATGGAAATGGGCTATCTCGCTGATACAGATGCTTTTCCGGTGGAAAATTTCGGCGACTGGAAATTCTGCAAAGAAGAAAATCTTCGCCGAATCGTGGGAAATAATGACACAGAATTAAAACTTTCCGTTATGGCAGATGTCGGAAGAGCTAATCTTCAGCGTGACCTTCTCCCGAAACAAGACAGCGTTTTAGATATGGTTCGTGTGGCGACGTATATTAACACAATGCCCACAGCAATTGAAATGATTGAATATGCGGACAGTCTCGGTTACGAAACAACATGTAATATTATGGCGATTTCTAAAGCAAGAACAGAAGATATTGAAGAAGCTCTCCGCTTGCTTGCGAAATCTCCGATTAAGACTGTTTACATTGTGGACAGCTACGGCGCACTCTTCCCTGAACAAGTGCAATTCTTAACGAAAATGTATTTGGAATATATGGAACCCGTCGGAAAATTAGTCGGCATTCATGCACATAATAATCAGCAAATGGCTTTTGCCAATACTGTGGAAAGCTGCTCCATGGGCGCAAGTTTCCTCGATGCAACTGTCGGCAGTATGGGCAGAGGTGCCGGAAATTGTGCAATGGAACTTTTACTCGGATTCCTGAAAAATCCTAAATATAATTTAACACCAATTTTAAAATTCTATCAGGAACATATTTTGCAACTGAAACAGGACGGCTTGAAATGGGGCTATGATGTGCAGTATCTCCTTACCGGAAAAATGAACCTGCACCCCTCTTCCGCTATCAATTTCACGAAAGAAAACAGAACGGATTATGCTGATTTCTATCATCAATTATTTGATTTAGAACCATAATTTCTTTAACTTCTCTCATCTTGGCAAAACTGACTTTGTGAATTTGTTCAAAGTCAGTTTTGTTTTTTACAAAAATTTTCTGATTTTGTGTAAATTGCCTGATTTTCCCATAAATACTTGACGAAACAGGAAATTTTCTGTATAATAAAAGTAGAATTAAATTTTAAATTAAAAAAGGAGTTTTTTCATGAATTATCGAATTGCCGGAATTTTAGTCACTTTACTTTCTGCCGGATTGCTATGTCAATCGGCTTTCCCCGTTCGGGCTTCTTTGTCTAAAGATATGGACATCAGCCAGAACGGCATAGAATTTATTTGCGGTTTAGAGGGATTCAGTTCAACTTGCTATTGGGATTCTTCACAGTCTTCCATTGGATACGGCACAAAATGCACGGGGTCTTCCGTTCAGCCGCACAAAACGGGTTTACATTCCATTACCAAAGAAGCTGCCATGAACGCTATGCGTTCTGGCATTCAGAATAATTACATGCTGAAAGTCCGTAACCAGACACAAGGTCTTGACTTAAATCAAAATCAGTTTGATGCATTAGTTAGCCTTGCGTATAATTGCGGCGGCGGATTGAACAGAATTTATAACAGCCCTTTAACAAAATATCTCCGTGGGGAACTTTCCGCTACAGACGCAAGAAATCAATATAGCAATTATATTGTTTACTCCGGCGGAAAACGTTTGCAGGGATTAGTCAACAGAAGAAATAAAGAAGCGAATTTATTTTTTTCACAAGTAAATGAAACCATGAAAAAGCCTTCCGTGGCAAGTATTGCCGTTCAGGGAGAACGGACAGCCTTCACAACAGAAGAACCAGTGATTTTCACATTAAATTCCGATTCCGGAACAACGTATTATCTCGGCATTGATTACGAAGGGGAACGCTTGCTTACGCCTAAAGTTGCGGAAGGGAATACTTACATTCACATGTTCGACCAATGCGGGCATTACAGCGTTTACGTTTCGGCGTATAATTCATTCGGATTTGTCGATAGTCCACGCATTGAATTTGATGTTGTTCCCGCCGGAGATGTCAACGCTGACCAGCAAATCAACACGGAAGATTTACAGATTATGCAGAATTATCTTCAGGGCAATTATGCATTCACGGTATCGCAGGAAAAAATTGCTGACCTTAATCAGGACAATATCTGCAATATTTTTGATTTCGTTTCACTGAAACAAAAACTTCTTGCTGAACGTCAATCATAAATTTAGTAAAAAACAAAGCACCGGAAAACTTCGGTGCTTTTTAATTTGTTATTCTGCACAAAAAATTAAGTTTAAATTCAGGGATAATGCCAATTGGCAAAACATCAAAAACATGCTATAATTATCTTAAAAACAGTTCCGAAATAATTAAACTAAATTAGAAACGGGTGATGTGTCATGAAAAAAAATAAACTTCTCTGCTATGTGTTGAGTTTCACTTTGGGGTTATCTTTGTTCATTCCTTCTGCACTTGCCGTGAATGCCGAAGAATTAACCGATTCTTCTTCCGAAACTGAAAATTCTTCAATGAGTCATGAAGCATTGAGATTTGAAGTAGATTCTGTCAGCGGTTATGCCACTGTTACTGAAATCTTCCGTGTTTACGGCATTGGCGATAATGATATTGAATACACTATTGCTGATGAAACAATTGCTGAAGTAGTTGAAGACACTGACGAAAATTATCTTGGAATTGCTCTTCTTAAAGCAGGAACAACAACTTTATCCGCTAAAACTTCCGATGGACGAACAGCCGAAATAGACATCACTGTCTTAGAAGAAGAACCTACTGTTTGCGTAACATGGGGCGACTTAACCGGGGATACCTCGTTCGATTTGGCAGATGTGATATGTTTGCAGAAATTTTTACTTGGATATGATGTTCAGATTGTCAATATAAGCGAAGCGGATTTTAATCGTGACGGACAAATCAATATTTTTGATTTATGCGCACTGAAACAAGAACTGATTCGTTTCACGGGTTGGCATTGAAACAAAAACTTCTTGCTGAACCCAGCAATCATAAACTTCAGCAAAAAAGCTCCGGCATTCACCGGAGCTTTTATTCATCAAACATTCGTGGCGTAATAATACAGTCACAATGCTTTTGTTCTGCTTGCGGTTCACAAAGTTCCCTGCCCACAGAATTTTCATAAATAAATTGATAATAGGGAACGCATTCTATATCTCCCTGAAATCCGCTTTTATCTTTTGTTAAAAGAACTTTTCTATATCCTTCCGGAAGAAGATTAAAATTCGTTGCAGAAGTTTTTTTGTTCGATACGGAAATTTCAATTGCTGTAAATTGACTGTTGCTGACATAGTCAATTTCTTTTTCCTGTGCATCATGGTATTCAAAACAGCCTGTTTCCGGCAAAAGCCCCCTGACATGACATTCAACAATACTGCCAAGAAGCGGTTTTGGCAATATAGACGGCATTTGTTCTTTCAATAAAGATTTTATCATATCTACATAAAACATCGGATATTTTATACAAATATTGATTCTTTCCATGATTTCAGTCTTTGAAACTGTATCTTTGAAATCTGACAGAATATTTTGACAGATATATGGATTTACTGAAAAATCATCTGTAACATATGTAATTGTAATCAATCCGCAATTCGTCAGAAATTGCAGACACTGTTTCAATTGACAAGGATTCATATTTTTAAAATTTGTATATCTTTTTCTCATGATTATGCCAATTTCTTTCAGAAAATTTTCATTGCCGATTTGAGAATAACTTTCCGGAAAATAATGCCTGAATGTTTCCTGAAAATATTCACGCCGAACAAATGACGGATAATTTACATGATTATGCAAAGTAACTAAAGAAGAATACAACACATCAAGAAGCATATCTACTGTAATTTCCGAACAGTCATTCCCGAAAATCATTTCCGCCGCCTTATGATTGGAAATTACTGTTTCTTCTAAACAGCCTTTCAAATACTCTTTTATACTTGTAAATTCAGGATAAAATTCTCTCGTTCCTTTGATAAAATCACTATATGTCTGCGCTGATACTTCTGCAACTCCTTGATATGCAAGCCATTCCGGATAACTCAAAAAGTCCGCCTGCACAAAAGAAGCATTTCCGGCAAATGCCCGATGTCCCCATGAATCTAACGCTTTTGACTGACTTCCTGCAAAAACTACTCTTGTATGATGATTTTTCACTTCTGAAAATGCATCAGCAATTTCTTCTATTGTTCTGTCCGGAAAATCAAGATATGTCGCTTCATCAATCAAATAAATTATTGCTTTGTCGTTCTCTATGTCAGATACTATTTTCTTCACGAACAAAATTTTATCCATAGCACTTTCGAAATCTTTTTTCATGTCTACATACACAGTATCTGAAAATTGACTTGCTATTTGTTTCATGCAAATAGTTTTACCGCATTTTCTCGCACCTAAAATAAAACTTACACAACTGTCCTGTAACGCTTTTTCCACGGCATAATAAAAACTTCTTCTAAACGGATATTGTTTTGAAATATTGTCCATTCAGATTCTCCTTTCTATTTTATATTTTAATTATAATACTTTTCTTGAAAAATGTCAAGTAGTTATTTTCCGTCTGTTTGATGATATTCACAAAAAAGCTCCGGCATTCACCGGAGCTTTTAAGTTGACAATCAATTTAACTCTTAATTTCATCAAAAGAATCCACAATGCCAACAATTTTTTTCATAATATTAAGGGAATCACTTGCATCAACTACGCCATCGCTGTTTACATCAGCACAACCTTTTGCATAAGCATTAAATTGAAATTTCCCTAAAATATTTCTGTTGACGAGAACAACATCAAGGATATCTACATTGTCACTGTTATCCACATTGCCTTTATCATAGAAATCAATTCCTAAAGCAGAAAGTCTGCTTTCTATGGAATGAAAATCCATGAAATCATTAGAAGCTGAATAATCCGTCCCACCATTACTTATTGTAGCATAGTACAATACTTTTTTGAAATCTTCTCCTAACAACTCAACGCCATTACCATAATTTGTAAAAGTCGGCGAACCAAACAATTCTTTAGCACCCAAAAGTTCATTTTCAAAATCTTCTGGATATGGGTACAATTGAAAACTTTCTCCCCAATCATCATATTGTTCAACTTTTACTAAATCTCCCGGTTTTGGCATCTCGCCTTTCAACCCTAACAACACATTTTCCTGACTAATTTCTTTCATCACATAACGACTTCCAGTATTCAGTAAGGGCTGTAAGAGATATTTAACAGGTTCATCGCCATTATAGGCTACATTCGTAACCATGTAGTTTGCATCAACAACATCTGTTACTACTGCTCCATTATAATAGCTAATTCCTTTTGCAGGATTATTGTCTATATAATGCTCACTGTAACTGGCTTTAAACAAGTCAGATTCAATACTGATAACTTTACAAGGATATCCAGAATATCCGTAATCTTCTTCATTCACATTTATCCACACGTTTTCTTCCTTGAGCGTTGCAGCGGAAGTATTCAAGGATACCATCGACAGACATGTTACACAAACAGTCAATGCAGAAATTACCTTAAATTTCTTTTTCCTAATAACTCCCCCTTAAATTGCCATAACAGAGGCACATAAACATGTTGCGGCAATACAACCAGCAGCAAGTTTTTTCAGCAATTTCATAAGAATTTAATTTATATACGTATTATAGCAACTCTTTTTTCATTTGTCAAGGGGTTTTCTGAAAAAATTTTCCTGTTTTTTTAAATTTAGCATAATGAACAAATTTTAGTTTTGCTATTTGTTCATATAGCCAATCAAAATTTTCAAAAAGCAATTTTTCGCTATAATTAGCCATATATTGAAAAAGGTGACAGTCGATGACGGTCATTTCCAAAACTTTCTATAGCACTAATTTTCTGAAAATTTCAGCCCTAAAGGGGTTTTATATATTGACTGTCACCGACCGTCACCCATTAACGAAATCGGCGATATTAAGCCGGAATTGCATTTTCTTAACATTCACAAAAAACTCCTGTAAATTTCTTTACAGGAGCTTTCAATTTTACGCTTCCGGAATCACATTCAGTACGTCAGAAATAGCAGAAAGTGCCGTTCTCGCTCCGGCGATTTTCTGAATAATCGTGTCTACCTGATGCGAATCAGAAAGACCCGTTTTGCACCAGAACGCAAAATGTTCACAGTTGTTCAGCGCAATGTCATATTCATTTTCCCCTAAACGGCTTTTCGCCCGTTCTACCGTTTCTTCCGGCGTGTACAAATGATAATTGATTCCCATCAGTACCTGCTGTAAATCTACTGTGTCAGATAATCGGCTGAATACTGAATCACCGTGATTCGTGTAAATCTTTTCGAATTTTCCGTTTTTGTCCGGAAAGTTAATAAAGAAAAATGTTGAACTTCCTCTTAAAAATTCACTCATCGGGGCTTCATGCACCGTTACCGGACTGCCTTCAAAATCACTGTTTTCCGCCGCATAGTGAATCACTTTATCATTTCCGATATATACGGCATAATGTTCATAAATTCCCCGCTTTACGCCGATAATGTCACCAGGCTGTAAAAATGCTTCCGAAGTTAAGCGTTTCAGCTTTTCTTCCATTGCTGAACGGGAACCCCATGCTTTCCGGACGTTGTGCGGGTCAAGAATTCTCGCATTTCCGCCGATTTTATGCACTTGCAGTCTCCAGCCGTCAACATTCATTAACGTATCCCACCAGACTTCTCCGCCAAGCGTTTTCGTTTCAATATTCGGCATGTCGCCTAAATCATCGGCATTTAAATGCTCTGCCAGTAATGCTAACAGTGTTCCCCCTTTAGTATCTAAATACTGCATACAAAATTCATCTCCTTTGCTATTATTTTAGCGGATTTCGCAGAAAATGTCAATAGTTTTTTTCAATTTTCTCTTGACAAAACCGTTTTTTTCGTGTATAATAGAATTAGCCGCATAGGGGCATTAGCGCAGTTGGGAGCGTGTTACACTGGCAGTGTAAAGGTCACGGGTTCGAATCCCGTATGCTCCACCAAAAATTTTTCCTGCATTCCTCTGAACTGCTTAGTTCAGAGGTTTGGTTTATATGAAATTTTAATTTAAAGCAATATTTTAATAAAAAGTGAGGAAACTAATGACACGGGTTTTTGTAATACTTGAAGAATTTGAAAAAGCATGGAAAAGGCTAAATCTTGACGATTCTGCTTTAGCAGAACTTGAACGCATACTGGTATCTAATCCTTGCAGCGGAGATATGATACAAGGCACTCACGGAGCAAGAAAATTAAGATTTGCAATGAATGATTCCGGAAAAAGCGGCGGAGCAAGAATAATATATGTTGATTTTTTAATGACAGAAAAAATTTATCTGATAACTGCCTATGGAAAAAATGAAAAAAGCAATCTTTCAAAAGAAGAACGCAATGAAATTAAAAAACGAATTAAAGACATCGAAACAGGCGAAATTAACGAAAGGAGAAAATTATATGAGTGTGTATGAGAGCATCATTAAAGGACTTGACCAGGCTGTTGACTATGTCAACGGAAAAGATGACCATGTTCGGGTTGAACATTTTACCATAACAGAAACTTTACCGCAAAGCGAAAGTTTTAATATTCCGGTAACTGATGTTGCATTATGGCTTATCCATTATAATAATCATTACGAAAATGCCGATTTTATGACGAATCTTAAACTTCAAAAACTGCTTTATTATGCTCAGGTGTTAAGCCTGAAATATACGGGGAAAACCTTATTCAATGAACAACTGTACGCTTGGGATTACGGTCCCGTAGTAAATGAAGTGTATCAGAAATACAAAGATTTTGGAAGGCAGCCCATACAAACCACTGAAAAAGCTCCTGATTTTTCCGGAGATGTTAAAGTAATTCTTGAAGATGTATATGAAGAATATGGTCAGTTTTCTGCATGGAAACTCGTTGAAATGACACACAATGACCCTGCATGGTATGAAACAAAAAGAAATGACAATATCAGCATTAACCGAATGAAAGCACTTTTCGGAAGATGAAAATTATTGCATAATTATTATTTTTTATATTAAAAAAACTCTGTAAGTTGTTGCTTACAGAGTTTTTCATTAAATTTTTCTAATTTTGGTAATCAGTTTTTCTCAAGATAATAAAACTCACCCAAACTACCATTTATAATTTTTTCATATTTTACATCGCACTGTTTAGATATTTTACTTAAAATTTCTTGTGCATCATAACCAGATAACCAATATGTATCTGTTGTAATAAAAACTACACATGAATTTTGTTTTTGAAGTGTATCAAATATCATTTTATTATCTATGATATTTTCTTCAGAAGACATATAGATTTTATCAAAATTTATTAATTTCGTCAAATTTCCAGTCACACCTGCGCTTGAGGGTGACTCTCCAATAAAATATAAACTACAATTAGTATATGGTTTTAATTCTTCCTGCTGTTTTACCGAATTTAAATACAAGTAAGATGATTTATTGTTTATTGCTCCATATGCTGCATTAGAAACAGAAAAAAGAATTAATATACTTAAAATAAGATTCGTTCCCCCCCCGATATAAATTTTATTCCATATAACAATTATTATTATATATATAACAGGAACAATATGATAAATATATCTTGAATAAACATATTCTCCGCCAATAAATGTAATACTTAAAAAAGAAAATGCACAAATTCCTGCTACCCAGAACAATTCTTTCCACTCTTTTATTTTTATAGATTTATTTTTAATGTTTAGTGCAATCAATACTAATAGCACAAAAATAAATATTTTTGTAAGAATAAATGAAATTGTTCCATTATAAGTAATTTCTGCAATTAAGCTTTTTAAAAGTCCTTTCGATTGTTTTATCCATAAATTGAAATTAAAAAGATTCTTTACAATTTGATTTCCAACATTATTTGTAGATGATCCTGTTACCTGTTCAACAACATAAGGATAGCTGAAAAACATTGCCCCAACACTAACACAAGCACCTATACCATAAGTAAACATTGTTTTAATTCTTTTTTTCCATAATAAATATAATGAAAAAAACAATACTCCAAAAAAACTAACTACCAGCGAATAATAATGTGTCATTGCTCCAAGATAAATCATTATCCAAACAGAAATCATTTTCTTTAATGTTATTCCTTCTTGAAACATTTTAATATGAAAATATACATACCATAGCGTAATCATAGTCAACAACATGTACATTCTAATATACGTGCAATTATCTACGGCATTCTTAGAAAGTCCCCACATAATTACAGGAATAAATGTCCACTTATCTGATTTCAATAACATAGCTGATATTTTGTATATTAAAATTGCTGAAATGATATATATCAAAATATTTAAAGATAATCCTGACCATTTGCTGAATTTATCTGGAGTAAACGAACATATGGTATGCAATAGCCAATAAAATAATGGTGGGTGACAATCTGTAGAATTGTTAAAATATACCTTAGCATATGCGAATTGTTCTCCTTTCTGCACAGTGACAAATTCATGAAAATCTTTGCCACTAATCCATTGATTCCACATCCAATCCGCATTTTTAATTTTATCTGCATCATAACTATTAGATAAATTATAGCTGTATATTTCATCAATATGATAGTCTTTTTTTTGAAATCCTACATATACCATCATGAAAACTTCTAAAAGAATAATTATAGAAAGAATCACATATTGCTTTCTGTTGTTAATCTTCATTTTTAATTTCCTCTCTTAACAAAGATTTCGCCGCTTCTAATTGTACATCTGTTGTATCGTTTTCTGAAATTTCTACAACAACGTCAGGAGTTAAACCGATTTCATGATAGCATTCTGATTTCGTCGTCTGGTAAGTGGCTACGGTTAAAGTCAGCCCTCCGCCGTCTTCCATTTTCGCTGTAACTTGCATAATGCCTTTCCCGAATGTTTGCGTTCCAACAAGTTTCGCTCCCCGGAAATCTCTCAACGATGCGGAAAATAATTCCGCTGCACTCGCTGAATTTCCATTCACTAACACGACCATTGGCAAATTTAATTCTTTTGCATCTGATTTTACTACAACTTGCGTTTTTCCGCCTTGATACGTTGCCGTGGCAATGTCCCCTTCCGGAAGTAGCGGGTCAAGAATTTTTTCTAATGCACTCAATAAACCGCCGCCATTATTCCGGACATCAAATAGTAAACTATCCGCTCCGGCTTTCAGTAATTCATCTAATTCTTTTTCGAATTGCTCTACTGTGTTTTCCCGGAAACTGCTAATTTGTATATAGCCAATATGCCCGTCTAATAATTCTCCGGCTACCGTCTGCACGTCAAAGGCTTCCCGAACAATTGAAACTTCCTGTTCTTTTCCTTTGCGTTCAAGCGTTAAATGCACTGTCGTGCCTTCTTCACCTTTTACTTGTTCCACGGCTTCTTCATAACCTAATTCAGCAATATTTTCATTTTCCACTTTCGTGAATATATCGCCGGCTTGGATTCCGGCTTTCTGTGCCGGTGAATTTTCCTGCACTTCAATCACTTCAAGAAAATGTGTTTCAGTTTGCTTGACTGTTACGCCGATACCGATTGTTTTTCCAGCTTCTTTGGTCATTAAGGCATCGTATTCTTCCGGTGTCATGTAGTGGGAATACCTGTCTCCTAATCCGGAAACATAGCCTTTCAGCATACTGTCTATTAACGTTTCTTCATCATATTCCGTGTAAAAATTTTCCTGCACGTAGCTGTCTAAATCCGCAAGCCGTTCAAATTTTTCCGCTGTTCGGCGGTAATGATACTGCATGAATAATACTGTTCCTGTAAATGTCAGCGCACTGAATAACGCCGTAATGCCAATACAGGTAAACAAACGAATTTGTTTCATAAATCATCAATAATTTAAATAGTCACTCGGATTCACGGCAACGCCGTCTTTCCGAATTTCAAAATGTAAATGATACCCTGTTGACCAGCCCGTTGTGCCAACGTAACCAATTGTCTGCCCTTTTTCCACATAATCGCCTTCTGAAACAATTACTGACTGTAAATGTGCGTACATTGTGGAATATGTGCCATCTTCATGGTCAATTAATACGTAATTGCCGTAACCATTCCCGCAGCAATTCGCATTCTTTCCGTAATTGTGCGTGCAGCTTGTGTTCACTTTAATGACTTTCCCTGCACGGGAAGCAACTGCATCTGCTCCGGCGTTCTGGGCAATGTCTATGCCTTTATGCGTTGTTCCCCATCTCGAACCATAACCACTCGAAATATAATAATGTTCCGGACAAGGCCAGCCGAAAGAAGTATCATCATAATCCGGAATGACTTCTGTTACAGTTTCCGTTGTCGTTTCCGGAATCGCTTCTGTTGTTGTCGTTGTCGTCGTAGTAGTAGCTTTTGTCGTTGCTTTCGTAGTTGTGGTTGCTTTCGTGGTTGTGGTTGCCTTCGTGGTAGTCATTACTTTCGTTGTCACAACGGCTGTCATTGTCTGCACAGGCGGAGCAGTTTCTTCCGCTGTAGCTGTAGTTGCTTTCGGCGGTGCTGTATAAATTACTGGTGCTGTTTCCGGTGCGGGACGTTTTTCAACTTCTTCTGCAACTGCCGTTGTTGTGGCATTCGTTTTCGCAGCGGAAACTTTCGTTGTTTGTGTTGCCTTCTTGCGTGCCTCTTCCGCTTTCCGGATTTGTTCACGAATTTCCGCTTCCGCTGAATCGGCAAGCTGATTATCTTTTTCCAATTCTTCAATGGATTTATTCGCCATTTCTTGCTCTAATTGCAAACGTTCCTGTTCTGCCTGTGAATCTGCATAGGAATTTTGCAATTCCTGCATAGAATCCTGCATTTCTTTCTGTTTGCTTTCTTTTTCGGTTTGCGCCTGTTCGAGTTCAATTTTCTGTGCCTCTAAAGTGTCTTTATTCTGGTTGTATGTTTCCAGTTCTGTTTTCAGTTGGCTGACAAATTCATCATCATGTTTCGCCACGCTGGCAATCAATTCATATTTAGAAAGCAAGTCATAAAAATCTGTTGCCCCGGCAAGCACGGAAATTAAACTGTCATTGCCGTTAATATACATCGCACGAATACGCAGTTTAAATTCTTCTAAGCCTTTTTCAATGTCGGCTTTCTGTTGGGTGATTTCCTGTTCTAATTTGCTGATGTCTTTATCTAAATAATAGATATTTTTCTTGATGCCTTCCAGTTCTGTGTCTAAAATCTGCATATTACTTTGAATGGCATTGATTTTATTCTGCAAAGTTGTCTGGTAGGCTTCTTCTTGTTTCTGGTTTTCGGAAAATGCAGATAACTGATTTTCATATTCCTGAATTTTCTTCTGATTTTCCTGTTTTCTGGCTTCTAACTCTGCAATTGTTGCAGCAGCATAAACGGTTTCTGTCATTTTTCCGTTTTCCGGTCGGGTTGTCCAGATAAATGTGCAGCTTGCTGCCGCAAGAACTACTGCAAGGGCTTTTTTCCATGTCAACATTTTCATAAAACTATCTGCAAAATGCAGAATCTTCACTCTCCTTGATTAAACGTTAATGTATTTTCTCGTGCTGAACGCACTGCCGATTGCACCCACTAAAGCACCGCCGAACAGATACGCAAACACTGTCGGGAAATAAATTTGATGAAACGGAATAATACTTCCGATTCCGATAATATTCATCACAACAACCTGATTCTGAATAATGTCTACTACGGTTGTATACACAAGCCAGGTAATCACTAATGCCCCGCAACCGGCAAGGAATCCTGTGACCATGCCTTCAATAAAAAATGGCACGTGAATAAATGCATCTGTTGCGCCGACATATTTCATAATGTGAATTTCTTCCCGCCTTGCATAGACACTTGTTCTTGTTGTGTTGGAAATAATCACTACGGAAACAATTATCATTGCTGCTATCAATGTTCCCATTACCCAAGTTAATAGAACTCTGAGCTGAATTAAAAAACTCACAAATTCATATGGTGCATTGATTTGCATGACGTTTTCTAATTGCTGTATTTGCGAAATGGTTTTGTTCATTTGGCTGATGTCCTGCACTTTCACCCGAAATGAATCAATTAACGGGTTATCATCTCCTAAGGCATCAAACAAAACATCATATTCCCCCATGCGTTCTTTTAAAGAAAGATATTCTTCATCTTTGGAACGAAATTGTACTTGTCCAACATTCGGAATTGCACTAATCAGCGTTTCTGTTTGTTTCAGTTTTTCTTCCGGTGTTCCGTCTTCCATGTAAACAATAATTTCATTTTGTTCTTCCACTCCGCCAACAACGGAATTAATATTTTCATAGGCTAAAATTGAACCGCCAATTAACAATAAAGAAACTAACAATACGCAGAAAGAAGCAAATGCCATCATGCGGTTTTTCCAGATGTTTTCAATTCCTTGTTCCGTTAAATAGCGAATACTGCTAAATTTCATCGGCAGTTCCCTCCATTATATCATCATAGACAACTTGTCCGCCTGTAATATTAATAATTCTTCCTCCGAAACGTTTCACTAATTCATGGTCATGTGTAACCATTAACACAGTTGTTCCCTGCATGTTAATTGTTCTTAATAATTCTACTATCTCATAAGAAAGTTCAGGGTCAATATTTCCCGTCGGTTCGTCGGCAATAATCAATTTCGGGTCATTCACTAAGGCTCTCGCTATGGCTACTCTTTGCATTTCCCCTCCAGAAAGTTCATTCGGGTAAGCGTTCGCCTTGTCCTGAAGCCCTACTAAACTCATCACATACGGCACTCGTTTTCGAATGAGTTTCACCGGTGAATCAATTACCCGCATAACAAAAGCAATGTTTTCATACACAGTCATTGTCGAAATTAACCGGAAATCCTGAAATACTATCCCAATTGTTCGCCTTAATTCCGGTATTTGCTTTTTTTTCAGTGTGTTCAGTTGATAGCCATTCACGGTAATGACTCCGCTTGTTGCATCAATTTCTTTCAGCAAAAGCCGGATTAACGTGCTTTTCCCTGCTCCGGACGCTCCTACCACAAATGCAAAATCTCCATCATTAATTTTCAGGTGAATATGCTCCAGCGCATCTACTCCGCTGGAATATGTGACAGAAACATCTTTCAATTCTACCATAATCCTGTTGCACCCTTTCCACTTTCCTGACAAAGTTTCTGCCTGACAACTGCTGTTTTTCACCGCAGGTATCAGGCAATTTCCCGTTTCCTTCCGGAAAAATCAGAACTTTGTCGGATTTGCCTGTAGATACCGTTTTACCATAAGCGCAATCTTGAAAATAATTGCATGGTCAAATTCCCGCAAGTCAAGCCCTGTCAGCTTTTTGATTTTCTCCAGTCGGTAAACTAATGTATTTCGATGAACAAATAATTTCCGTGATGTCTCCGAAACATTCAGATTATTTTCAAAAAATCTCTGAATCGTAAACAGCGTTTCATGGTCGAGTGACTCAATGCTGCCACGCTTAAATACTTCATGCAGGAACGTTTCACATAATGTCGTCGGTAAATGATAAATTAAACGGGCTATGCCTAAATTATCATAGCTAACAATAATTTTATCCGTGTCAAAGACTTTCCCAACTTCTAACGCCGTTTGCGCTTCTTTAAAAGAACGGGCTAAGTCTTTCACTGTGGTTACGGCTGTACCAATGCCCACATTGACCCTCGTGTAAAATTCACTGCTTAATGTGTCCGCTATCGAACGGGCAAGCTTTTCCAAGTCTTTGGAATCTACGCTGCTTTTAATTTCTTTGACAAGCACAATGTCTGACTCCGTAATATTAAATACAAAGTCTTTGTTTTTATCCGGAAATAAATTCTGAATCACATCATATGCCGAAATATCATTCGAGGATACAATCCGAATCAGCAAAACAACTCTGCTGATTTCTGCATTGAAATGCAATTCTCTTGCTTTAATCACAATATCTCCAGGCAATACGTTATCTAATACAACGTTCTTAATAAAATTATTCCGGTCGTATTTTTCATCATAATATTGCTTAATATTAGAAAGCGTAATCGCAAGTATGCTCGCATATTTTGCGGAAGTGTCATCCGTTCCCTCAACAAATACAGCGTAATCCGGTTTTGAACGTGTTCCGAACGGTCTGTATGTGTACCCGTCCCGAATGAAAATTTCCCGTGTGTCACTTAAATCTAACGAAACAAATTCATTCGTTGTTCCGACTTTCGATAAATCACTACACGCTATAATTGTTGCGTTCTCATCGACTACCCCAATTGTGGCATCCATTGTGTCCCTCATCTGGTGTACAAGTCCCTGAAACAATCTATTTGACATAAGCTGTAAATCCTTTCTTCTTGAAAATTTTACTATCTGAGTATGATTTTCTTTGCTTTACATATTACAAATTGTAACATATAACTATGAACGTAATATGAACAAAATGTTAATTTTTTATTTATTTTCGTGAAAACAGTGAATTTTTTTTCACTTGTTTGTGTATTCATCACAAATTTTTTCTTTTCCGTTGTAACTGTTCTGTAATTTTTCAGCCGGAAACTTACATTTTTTCCGGACAAGTAATTTTCAAAATTGCCATTGCATTCCGTAAAACCTGCCCTGCTGCACGGCAAAGGTCTGTCCGAAATTCACGTATTTCAGGCGTTTCTGCGTTCTTCACACTGCACGCATCGTAAAATTGATGATATAACGTTGCTAATTCAATGGCGTATTTGGTTATTCTTGACGGGTCGTAAATTTTCGCCGCTGCTGCAACTTCAGACGGGAATGCCGCAAGATGACGAATTAATTCAATTTCCTGTGGTTTTTCCGGAACGGGAAGTTCATTCAAGGGTGTGCCTTCCTGATATAAGCCTTCTTCTTTTAACATTCTCTGAATGCTGCAAATTCTCGCATGTGCATATTGAACGTAATAAACCGGATTTTTCGAAGATTGCTCCACGGCTAAATCTAAATCAAATTCAAAATGCGAATCCGCTTCACGCATGTTAAAGAAAAATCTTGCCGCATCTAACGGAATTTCTTCTAAAAGTGTCACTAAACCAATTGCTTTTCCACTCCGTTTAGAGACTTTAATTTGTTCGCCGTCACGCAATAATTTCACCATTTGCATTAACACAACATCTAATTTGGAAGTGTCTACTTCTAAGGCGTTCAGGGCTGCTTTCAGTCTTGGCACATAACCATGATGGTCTGCGCCTAACACGTTAATTGCCTTGTCGAAATTTCTCGTGACTAATTTGTCACAATGATAGGCAATATCTGGGACAATATATGTTGGTATTCCATTCGCTCTGACTAAAACGAAATCTTTATCCGCTCCGAATTGTTCCGCTTTAAACCAAATTGCCCCCTCTTGTTCATAAGTGTAGCCCTTTTCTTTCAGTTTCTGCACAATGTCCATAACTGCCCCGCTTTTATGTAACGTGCTTTCGCTGAACCAATGGTCATATTCTACACGGTAACTTTTTAAATCCCGTTCCAAACCGGAAATATTTTTCGGCAATGCAAAATCCACTAACGCTTTCCGGCGGATTTCGCTTTCTACTTCAGCGTAACGGTTCCCGTTCTCCTGATAGAAATTTTCCGCATGTTCGGTAATGTCCGCACCCTGATAAGCATCTTCCGGCATTTCAATTTCCTGACCGCATTTCTGTAAATATCTGACTTCTAAAGACGTGGCGAATTTTTCAATTTGATTTCCAGCGTCATTAATGTAAAATTCCCGTTCCGTTTCCCAGCCTGTCCATTCTAACAGTGAAGCTATGCCGTCACCTAATGCTGCACCTCTTGCATTCCCTACATGCATTGGTCCTGTCGGATTCGCTGAAACAAATTCTACTAAAGCCCGTTTCCCTTTTCCGATGTCTGATTTTCCGTACTGGTCTTTTTCTTCTAAAACGGCTTTAATCGTATCTGAAAACCAATTTTTCTTCAGGAAAAAATTTAAAAATCCTGGCCCTGCCGTTTCCGCCCGTTCAATATAACTGCCCCCGAAATATAATACTTCCGTTAGCAATTCCGCAATTTTTCTCGGTGGCATGTGTAAAGCTTTCGCCGACACCATCGCAATATTACTTGAAAAATCGCCGTGCGATTTATCCGCCGGAATTTCTACCCGAAACGTTGGTATACTTTCCGCCGGAATTTTCCCTTCCGTAACAAGCTGACCCATTGCCTGCATTAACATTTCTTTCAGCTGTGCCTGCGCTGTTTTCATCATATCTATCATGTTTCTTCCACTCCATATTGCTTGATTTCAAGAATAATTTCATTATCAGATAATAATGTTGAATTAGCATCTACTGTATAGCGCATTCTTAATTTTCCGCCGTCGTCAGTTAATGCATTTTCAACAAATTTCGCCCATACGCCTACAGCGAATGTTCCGAACGGCGTTTCATAATGGCAAAAATGCTTTTTCCCCTCTTGAACAACTAAATTTGTCTGATATGCGCCAGAACGCATAATCATAATTCGGTTTTCCGGAGAAATTCTTAATTGCATTTCGCATTTTCCCATGCCTTCCATTCCGGTTTCGATATACCGAATTACTCGTTCATTGTCTTCTTCAATTGTATAAGTAATTTCTGTGTCTAACAAAGTTTCCAGTTTTTCATCTTCATCATACTGTATACTTCGTAACTGCATGGAAAATTTTTTCTTCTGCTTTTCCAAATATTTATCACCTCGTTTAAATTCGACTGCTAAAGACTTGCCCGTATTCCGCATCAGGAAGAAAATTTTTCGCATTATCCCGAAAACTGGAAACACTGTCACTCACATAATAAATATTATGCCCTGCTTCCGTGCTGTCTGTCAGCAAATCCTGCTGTTCTAAACAAATTTTCGCATATTGGGCGGCTTCTTCTCCGGCAGATAATAATTTTACGCCGTCGCCCATAATGTCCGCAATAATTTCCCGAATGATTGGATAATGCGTGCAACCCATAATTAACACATCTACTCCGGCTTTCCGTATTGGCGTTAAATATTCTTCCGCCGCTAATCGGGTAATTTGATTATTCCTGTTCGTATAGCCGTATTCTACTAAATGCACCAGTAACGGACATGCCATTGCTGTGACATCTAAATGCGGATTAACACTGTGTAAAGCCGTTTCATAACTCCCGCTGCGAATGGTTGCCGGTGTGCCAATTACGCCAATTCTTCCGTTTTCCGTTACTTCTGCTGCCTTTTCCGCTGCCGGATAAACTACCCCTGTAAATGGCATATCTTTCACGGGTAATTCTGCCCCTAACATGGAACTGACTGTTCCACATGCGGCAATAATCATTTTCACCGGATGCCGCCGCAAAAAAGCAATATCTTCTTTCGTGTAACGTAAAATAGTTTGCCGGCTTCTCGTTCCGTAAGGTACTCTTGCTGTGTCCCCGAAAAAAATAATATTTTCATTAGGTAATAATTCATTCAGTGCCTTGACCGCTGTCAAGCCCCCTAACCCTGAATCAAATACCCCGATTGCATCACGATTCATTGCTTTTCCTCCGGTTTCAGCAAGTTCTTTCCGTTGCGGCTGCCTGTTCAATCATTTTATCCACTAAATAACTTGGCGACATGCCTAAATGTTCCATGAGTTTCGGATACATGCTAATAGAAGTAAATCCCGGCATGGTGTTAATTTCATTCAGAATCACTTCTCCGCTTTCTTTCAGGAAGAAATCTACTCTCGATAATCCACAGCAGCCAATTGCCATATACGCTTTCACGGCAATTTCCTGAATTTCCTGAATTTTCTCTTCCGGTAATTCTGCCGGAATAGTCAATTTCGAATCTTCCTGCACATATTTTGCATTATAATCATAAAATGTATTGCTTGCGGAAATTTCCCCTACTGTGGAGGCGAATGGCGAATGATAGCCGAATACAGCCGTTTCTAATTCTCTGCCGACAATGCATTCTTCTATAATAACTTTGTCATCATGAATAAATGCTTGCTTTACGCCGTCAATTAGTTCCTGCTTATTTTCCGCACGGCTTACCCCTATGGAAGAACCTGCATTCGCTGGCTTAATGAATAACGGATAGCCTAATTTTTTGGCAATTGCTTCACATTTTTCTTCCATGTGCCGGAAATCCCTCTGGAAAATTTGTTCCCATTTCGCCATGTGTATGCCGTAATATTCCAGAATTGTATGCGCCATTGCCTTATCCATGCAAGCCGCTGAGGCTAAAAGCCCACAACCAACATAGGGAATTTTCGCTAATTCCAAAAGCCCCTGCACTGTTCCGTCTTCACCGTTCTTCCCGTGCAGAACCGGAAAAACTACGTCTACTTTCCGAATGGTTGCCCGCCCGTTATCCATAATTAAAAAGCCTTTATGCAGCGGGTCAGGGGATAACACTGCTGAAACGCAATCCGGATTCCGTTCCCACTGTCCGGAAATAATTTCTGAAACGTCTCCCGGGTAATACAGCCATCTGCCCTTTTTCGTAATGCCAACACAAATTACATCATATTTTTCACGGGGAATATTCTTAATAATATGCGTCGCAGATTTCAATGAAATATCATGTTCGCTTGACGCACCCCCGAATAATACAGCTACTTTCAATCTTGCCATATTCAAAACATCTCCTTTACGCATTAAACAATGCTTTATTATTGTATCACATTTTTGAAAAAACTGCAAGCCTTTTTCCAAAAAAACTTTCTGAAATTGCAATTTTATTTCTTCGATTCAGTTTATGAGAAAGTTTTCTTAAAAAGAACAACGCCCGAAATCGTTTCAGGCGTTGAAGTGTTATTTTCGGTTTCCGTTTTCGTCAAAATTTTCTTTCAGGGCGTTTTCTACCCGAATCATAGAAAAAATCATCACGACAGACTGAATTATTGCTAAAATCACCACTATCCAGCAAATCATCATATTACTTTCGCAGAACATTACTGCTAATATCATAATCATCAGCGAAATCAGCAAAAGCATTTTCCCTGAAAAAATCCATAACTTTCCACAATATTCATTCGCAAATTTCCATGTATTATCATTTTTCAACGATAATTTCGTACGATAGCCCATATATTGATTTCTTTCGTTGCATAAATCGTTCTGAAGCCATTTACCGCAAATCCACATGATTAACGGCGCAATCATTCCTACAACGAAAAGAATTACCCGCAAAATGATATTTTCCATTAAAATCAATCCTTTCTTCAGAAATCAGTCGTCCCACCCTTCCAACATCACGGAAATTTGTTCTCCTACTGTGCAGACTTTGCATTCTACCCTAACGGGAGAACCGTTCATGGCTATGGTGTATTCTGATTTTACACTGTTCGGAAGATATTCTTCTTCTTTTAAGCGAATGTCAGACAAACTTCCCTGAATTGTCTCCATTTGCTGTAAGCCGGACATCTCCCGACATAATTCATTAAATTCTTCCGGCAAGTCCCTGTCTAATTCCGCTGCATCATCGGCTTCATTGTCTGCAATCATGCTCGCTTTCAGAAATTCCGTGTCAATTGTCGCTAAAAATGCATTCAAGTCATTATCTTTGACCGCTTGCATTTGCGTTTCCACTATGGACAAAATTTCCGTTTCATGATTCGTTGCCGGTAAAGTTTCCGCAGAAGTTTCCGCATTCGTTACGGGTAATTCATTGGAAACTGCCGGAACTGTTTCCGCAGCTGGAGCAGCTGTTTCCGGAATTTGGGCAGAAGTTTCCGCAACAACAGGAATTGTTGTTTCCACTACCTGTTGCGGTGCTGTCGTTTCTACCGCTACAGGACAGGTAACTGTTTCAACAGATGTACTCTGTGATGCTGCACACGCTGTCAGACTTCCGGCGATTAAACTAATAATGCTTACTGTTAATATTTTTTTCATCTCATTCACCTCAACAGAAATTTTATGTCTCCATTATAACATGAATTTTTTTCCCTGTCAAGGGTTTTTCTGAAAATTCTTATCTGTATTCTATGTTTAGTCTTTTACTTCCGGAATTTCCTGAATTTCCGGCTGCACTTCCTTTCCTAATAAATCCGGTAATTCCATTCCGGCTTGCTGGAATAATTCATTCAATGGCGGTACAGATTTCATCATTCCGGAAATAAAATCCGCTGTTGATGTTTTTCCGTCCGTTCCTTTTCCGGAATCCCATACAGTAATTTTATCAATTTTAATATTTTTAATCGCTTCCACTTGTATTGAAACTAATTCTTCTATTTTTTCCGCAATCAATAATTTTACTGCTGCGTTCGCATCTCCGCCGGCAGCCTCTACAATTTTTCTCATGCCTTCCGCCTGCCGCATTAAAATTTCCTGCTGTCCTTTCGCCTCTGCCTCCATTTTAGAGAAAATCGCATCTGCCTCACCACGGGCTTTCCGGCGAATGACTTCAGCCTCTGCCTCAGCGGCAATTTCTGCTTGTTCTTTGGCAATTTCCGCTTTTACAATGACATCAGCCTTTTGTGTGGCTTTTTCCAGTTCTGCACGGGTTTGTTCTGCCTCCTGCTGTGCGGCGTAAGCTTCTTGTTTCGCTTTAGCGGATTGTACTGCTTCCGCTGCGGTCGCCTGCCGTAAAGCTTCCGCCTCCCGTTCACGGCGTATTGCTTCCGATTGTGCAACGGCAACTTTCGCTTTATTTTCGCCCTCAATGGCGGCAGCATTAGCGGCAGAAACTTGAACTCTCTGTTCCTGCTGGGCGTTCGCCTGACCAATTTCACCGTCACGGTTCTGTTCAGCTACACTCTTTTTCGCATCGTTTACGGCTTTTGCGGCGGCTTCTTTCCCTAAAGCATCTAAATAACCGGATTCATCTGTAATATCCGTGACATTGACGTTAATCAATCGTAAACCGATTTTTTTCAGTTCAATTTCTACGTTCTTAGAAACTGCTACTAAAAATTTATCTCTGTCGGCGTTAATTTCTTCAATGTCCATTGTCGCAATAATTAACCTTAACTGCCCGAAAATAATATCTTTCGCTAATTCCTGAATTTCAATCATTTTCAGACCCAGTAACCGTTCAGCAGCATTTTGCATAACACCAGGTTCTGTGGAAATGCCCACTGTAAATCTTGACGGCACATTAATTCGAATGTTCTGTTTAGAAAGTGCGTTCCGTAAGTCAACATTCATTGAAATTGGTGTCAAATCTAAATATTGATATGACTGAATCACCGGAACAATGAACGCTGCGCCTCCGTGAATGCATTTTGCACTGCGTGGCTGTCCGTTCTCATCTGTGCCAACTTTCCCGTAAATGACTAAAATTTTGTCTGACGGGCATTTCCGGTAACGGGATAACACCGCTACCAATACGGCAAACAATACCAGTACAATAACACATACTGCAATTAATACTCCAATATTTCCCATGAAAATTTCTCCTTTTTTAAAAAATAATTCAAAAATTATTCAACGGTTTCTCCGTTCAGAATCAGTTCCGTTTTTCCTTCGTCCGTCATGCAAATGATTTGCCATTTTTCAGAATTTTCCCTGTCGGAAAATTTAACTTCCCATTCTGAAAATACGTTATCATGATAGAATGTCACTAACGAATAATCAATATTCACTTCCCGTTTTGCCCTTGCGTAAACATCATCTAATGAAATTAGTTCTTCCACTGTGTCCGTATTCACAAAATGATTTTCCTGCGAATTGATATTTTGATGAATGACCTGTTCTGTTAAACCTTGCATTTGATGAACAACTTGTTCCGTGAACACTGTTCCGTTTTCTTCTAAATGATAAAAATGCGACGTGTCCCCCGTTTCCGGATTAACAAACATTGCCGTTTCTTTCTGTTCCCCCTCCAACTGAAAAATAATTCCGTATTCCTGTTCAGAATGTACGAAAATTTCCGGTTCCGTTTCACTGAATGCACCCCAAATGAATTTTCCTTGTTTGTCAAAAGCATTCCAGCCATATAATTTTGCAGGCATTTTTTTATTGCTAAATTGGTAAAATTTTACATATTCGTTACCAGTGTTTAATTTCTTCGCCCAACAATAATATATGTTTAATTTTTCGGAAATTTCCGGTACGTCAGAATAATGCACTTCTGTGACTTCTGCATCAGGATTTTCTAAAGAATAATTTCTATATTCCGTTTCTCCGTAAATTCCCCCTTCTTTCTGCAAAATGACTGTTATTCTGTCGTCGTTCTGAAAGATATACGGCGTTTCTTTCGTTAGTGCCTGTTCCCGTATCGTTCCATTCCGGTTGAAAACGTACCATTTCCACATTGTTCCGCCCTGAAACATAATCCGATAAACTGCGCCAAATTCCGTGTCTGAACCTGCCCTGTATCCGGCAATGTCCCTGCACAATACGATTACCCCTAATAATAACACCGGAATGATCAGCGACAAAACTTTCACAGCGGGCGTTGTTTTCCGTTTCAGCATTTTTCTACCACCAATGTATCCCCGACAACATCGGAAACTAATACTTGCGCCCCTGTCGGAAGCAGTTCTTCTCCGGAATTGATTGCGTCCAGTTCACAGAATCTTCCTTGTAACTGCATCGTCACTTTCCCTGTGCCTTCATTCTTCGGCGGAATAGGAAGATATACTGTAGCATTTTCCCCAATTGCATTCTTTAAATTTAATGTCCCATTTTCAGCGAGTTTCGTTGCCGCCTGAACGATTTTCGCCACCACTACCATCATGCACCAGCCAACAATTGCGCCGATTAACATTCCAACTTGATTCGACAGCCCCGAACTAATGCAAATAATTGACACCCAGCCAAACACTGCAAAAAATGTAACTATCGTCTGCAATGTTAATAATTTCAGCGTTCCGAAATCTGCCGGATTTCCTCCGTCTGAAACAGTTGTGTCAAAATCTGCCTGCATTCCGTCCGGTAAACCGTCCCCGTTCAAGTCTAAATCATCTATTCCGGAAGTGTCCGAAAATTCTACCCCTGCATCATGCCCCCCGCCAATCATTGCTAAAATCATCTGCAACAGCAGAATTAAACTTGACGGAATCGCAATGCAATATAATATTCTTAACACTAACGTCAGACTTTCCCACCATAACTGCATGAAATTCCCTTCTTTCATGTAAATTTGATTTACTGAAACTATCATAACACAGTTTTCAGCATTTGTCAAGTATTTTTTCTGAAAAATTTTCAAAAAACACTTGCATTTTTTTCTGATTTATGTTATGATAGTGAAAACGGCGTAAACTTAATTTACTTGAAAGGAATGATTTCATGGATAATGCAGAATTAGGGAAACGCATTAAAACTGCACGGCTTGCCAAAAAAATGACTCAAAGTGATGTCGCTGGTACATTCATTACCCGTAATATGCTTAGTTTAATCGAAAGCGGTAACGCTTCCCCGTCAATGAAAACGCTTGAATATCTTTCTAATGTCCTCGAAATTCCCATGGATAAACTCCTTTCCGATTCATGGGAAGATTTAGATTCTGATTCTTCTGATTTGCCTAATGTGAAAACACTTACTCAGGCGAAACAATTACTTTCTGAAAAAAAATATCAGCAATTAGTCAACACCATTCCGGCGCAGGGAATGTTTAAAGATGAACTTCACGCATTGAGAAGTATTGCTCTTCTTGAAATTGCCCGTGAGCTTTCCCGTTCCGGACAAGCTGACCTCATTCAGCAAGCGGTGAATTACGCCCGTTCCGCCGCTGAAGAAGCCAATTCCGGTATTTATGCCAACCCTCACAGAGTTTTGCAGGCAAATCAAATTATTGCTGAAGCTGCACAATTTTTAAGCGATTATTATTCCCGTCTCGCTAACGCTAACAGCAATCTTTTCTAAGATTCTTTAAAAATTTTTCCGGAAAACCCTTGACAAGCGATTTATTCTGTGCTATAATAAAATTACCTCTTTGTGAGGTATTTTATTTTGTATTGCTTCACAATGAGGGAGGCAATTTTTTCCTATCCGGATCAGTCGGATAAAATTTTAATCTATCAGGAGGTGCCGCTATCATGAGAACGAAAATTACTTTGGCTTGCACAGAATGCAAGCGTCGTAACTATGTCACTAAGAAAAACAAGAAAAATGACCCCGAACGTCTCGAAATGAACAAGCACTGCAAGTTCTGCCGCAAGCATACTTTGCATAAGGAAACCAAGTAACGGAGGGTTCATTTTATGGCAAAAGAAAAACAAGAAAAACAAGATGCTCTGACTTCCGACGAAAAAGAACCCAAAAAGGCAAAGGCTGAAAAAGCAGACAAACAAGACAAGCAGGACAAAAAAGAAAAATCTAAATCCAAAGATAAACCCAAAAAAGACAAAAACACTGAAAAAAAATCCGGCGGTGTCGGGAAATGGTTCAAAGACTTAAAAACCGAATTTCGTCTCGTCACTTGGCCTACGAAACAAACAGTAATGGTCAATTCCGGTATCGTTCTCGGAACGATTATTATTTCCAGTATTTTTGTTGGGCTTTTAGATACTGGTCTGCTCGCTTTAATTAAATTCTTGCTCAGTCTCGGTCAGAATGCTTAGTTTCGAAAAGGGGGTTCTCTATGTCTCAGACTGCTAAATGGTATGTCATTCACACCTACTCCGGCTATGAAGATAAAGTCAGACAGAACATTGAAAAAGTCGTGGAGAACCGTAAACTCCATGAACAAATTCAGGAAGTCTACATTCCGAAAGAACACGTTACGGAAATCATTGACGGGAAAAAGAAAGAGTTCGACCGGAAAGTTTTCCCCGGTTACGTCCTCGTCAAAATGATTTATACTGATGATTCATGGGCTGTTGTTCGAAATACCCGTGGTGTGACGGGTTTCGTTGGTCCGGGGTCTAAACCTACTCCCCTTTCCGACAAAGAAGTCGCTTCTATGGGTATCAATGCGAAACCCGTCATTGAAGTGAATTATCAGGTCGGCGACCTGATTCGTGTTTCCGGTACAAATATGGACGGTTTAACCGGTATCGTCAAAAATATTGACCTCGAAAATGAACAGGTTGAAGTGTTAATTAGTATGTTCGGACAGGAAACACCTACTATTGTTGCCTTGCATCAAGTAGAAAAGTTAGACTGATACAGAAATTTTACTTTATTTTGGCAAATCAACAGAAAGGAATTATGTTACTGGCACGATAATTAAATTTAATATTTAATTAAATATTATTAAAAATTATCGTGTGTACCCATGCGTTAATGGGGAATTTACGCCTTCGGAGTGTCATGCCAACATGAACAGTTTCCGCTGAACATGGACACGTTGAACAAGGAATGAAACAGAAAAATGTTTTCATTTTTCATTCGTTTTCAGTAACGATTGATTATGGCTCAGAAAGTTACAGGCTATATTAAATTACAGATTCCAGCAGGAAAAGCTACTCCTGCTCCTCCGGTTGGTCCTGCTTTAGGTCAGCACGGTGTGAATATTATGGCATTCACCAAAGAATTTAACGAAAGAACTAAGGGCGATATTGGAATGATTATTCCTGTTGTCATTACTGTTTATGCAGACCGTTCTTTCTCGTTCATTACGAAAACTCCGCCTGCTGCTGTGTTAATCAAAAAGGCTTGCGGCATTGAAAGCGGTTCCGGTGTGCCGAATAAAACAAAAGTCGCTACCATAACGAAAGAACAGGTTCAGAAAATCGCTGAAACCAAAATGAAAGATTTAAATGCCGGCTCTATTGAAGCCGCTATGAGCATGATTGCCGGAACTGCTCGTTCAATGGGCGTTGTCGTTAAAGACTAATTTCAGCAATAACACCCGTGGGAGGAATTTTCCGCTATTACCACAAATTAGGAGGATTTTAACATGAAACATGGTAAAAAATATGTCGATAGCCGTAAGGCGATTGAAGCAGACAAGCTCTATGATTCTACGGAAGCATTAGACCTCGTTTGCAAAAATGCTAAGGCGAAATTTGATGAAACAGTAGAAGTACACATTCGTTTAGGCGTTGACTCCCGTCACGCTGACCAGCAAGTCCGTGGTGCTGTTGTTTTACCGAATGGTACAGGTAAAAATGTCAGAGTTTGCGTGTTCTGCAAAGAAGATAAATATGACGCTGCTAAAGCTGCCGGCGCAGATTATGTCGGCGGTCAGGATTTAGTAGACAAAATTTCTAAAGAAAACTGGATGGATTTTGACGTTGTCGTTGCTTCCCCTGACATGATGGGCTTAGTTGGGCGTTTAGGGCGTATTCTCGGACCTCGTGGGTTAATGCCTAACCCGAAAGCCGGAACAGTTACTCCAGATGTGGCTAAGGCTGTTACCGATGCAAAAGCCGGTAAAATTGAATACCGTCTCGATAAAACCAATATTATTCACTGCCCTATCGGGAAAGCTTCTTTCGGTGCGGAAAAACTTGACCAGAATCTTTCTACTTTATTAGAAGCCGTTGTCAAGGCTAAACCTGCTGCCGCTAAAGGCACATATTTAAAATCTTGCACAGTAACTTCTACAATGGGTCCTGGCGTTCCGGTAGCTACTGCAAAATATGGTGTTTAATTTAAAAAATTTCCCCTGCTGAAGTTCAGCAGGGGTTTTGTTTATGTTTATTCTTATTCTTTGTAATTTTTCAGGTCGTCTTCTGATAAAATTTGTACGATATATTTCATAATCGATAACGCTTCTGATGGTTCAGCCGTGCCATTCCGGTTGAAGTCAACATTTTTCAAGCCTTGTTCGGTCAGTTCTGATTTTCCGAGAACACTTCTGTTCAGTAAAATCACATCTAAAATATCTACATTGTCGTTCAGGTCTGCATCTCCGTAAACAATGCCGTCTTTATCCGTTGTTCCTGTGGGGTCTTCTTTTGTCGGTGGCTCTGTTCCTGTGGGGTCTTGCGTTCCGGTGGTTTCTTCTGTTGGGGGTTCTGTTCCGGTCGGGTCTTCTTCCGTTGGTGATTGCGTTCCGGAACGTTTAAATAAATCTTCCGGCAGTTCGTCTAATGTAATGCAGTAATCGCTCTGGTATAATTCTTTCACCGTTTCCGGATTCTGATATTCTTCACCGGAAATGAATTTCGGGCTGCTGCTTTCGTCATACCATGTGCAGAAATATAACCATTTCGCTTGTTCAATCTGCATGTTCGACAAGCTCGGAATAGAATCATTTTCCGGCATGGAGACCATTTTCTTGTTATCTACATAATCAAGCAATGACCAGAAAATTTTACTTTCCGCATCTTCATTAGGTCCTGAAGTTTTCCCGTCATGACGGTTGTATTGCGTGTTATATTTGTCAAAACCTACAATATCTACCCATTCATCGCCGCTGTACCATAAAGCGGATTCTTCCGACCATGCATATAAATTCTGTTCCCAGATAATATTATGCAAGCCGTATTTTTCCGTTAATGTCGTGTATAACAGTTTCCATAATTCTTTGTAAGTTTCTGCGCCTTCTTTCGACCACCAGAACCAGGAACCGGAACCGTCACCATTATTTCCAGGGTTGCCTTCTGCTTCATGTAACGGGCGGAAAATTAACGGCACTCCTGCGTCTTGCAATTTCTGAATCTGTTCCGCTAACAGTTTCATTGCCTCTTGAAAGAAATAATATTCTTTCGTGCCTTCAATCATGCAGTTCTTTGTCACAAAGTCGGTGTCAATGCCGTAAGTGAATTTCTGCCAGTCGTTTGAAATTTTCGTGATGTTGCCTTCTTTATCTACTTCAAAATCTTCCATAGATGTCGGAACAGTCACATGCCAGCTTGCAGTGCAGATTCCGTTTTTGTTAATTGTCCAGTCAATCATTCTGTCTGTTACGCCGTCTTCCCACGCAAAACCAGGATTGTGACAGTTGAAGTCAAATCCCCGTATTGCCGGATAATGACCCGTTAAATTATACAGATATTCACATTCTTCATTGTAATCATTATAAGTATATCCTCGGTTCTGTTCGTTATAATGATAGTCTTGCCCTTTTTCATCATAACATGTCCAGACGAATGTTGAACCGTCGTCCGCTGTTGCTTTGTCCGCTTCATCGAAAGTATATGTTTTCCCGTCCGCATCTACGCAAGTATTCGTTGCAGCATCATAACGAATCGTTGTTTCTTTCCCGTGTCCGCCGCCGTAAATTTCCTGCTGTCCGGAAAGAATATTTTTCCCGTAAACAGAATTTAAATAGCCTAATAATGATTTTGCTTCATCAGTTGCTTTCGGGTCACTGGGAACACCTGTTCCCTTTACTTCTTCCAATGTTGCTTTTTCAATGGTGATTGTGTCGTAAGCCGCATAGCCGTAAACCGGTTTTAAACTTAATTCATTCACGCCTTTTTTCAAGCGGAACACGCCGAAACTAACTTCCTGCCATTTGTCAATATAGGGCATGTTATAAGTGTAATCAATTCCATTCACAGAAATTGTCTGCATTCTGCCTTCTTCGCTTAAAATCTGGCATACACGGACTTTAATTTCATACATGCCTTCTTCTTCTACTTCCACGTTGAAGTTAATCGGATTCGCTGTTAAATAGGCAAACCCTTCTCCGGAATAATCCGGTAACTGCGTTTCATAAATCGATGTCCAGACTTCCGCACCGTCAAATGTTTCCACTTCATAAGTACCTAATGGTAATGCTTTTGTGTCAGTTTCTTCCGCAATCACCGGAAAAATTCCCGTTCCTGCGGCAAACATGGACAACGCCATTACTGCACTAATGCATTTCCTGATTGAACGCCTCATGAAAAAAACCTCCTTAATGATAAAATATACACTTTTATTATAACATATTTTTACGTTCACTTCTATATTTAAACTGCACAAATTTAATTCTTATTTTTTGTGCAGATATACAAATTGTCATCTTTTACAAAATTCAGCATTAACCTTTTTCGTTTGTGCATAATTACCAAAGTCTGACACCATTCTGAACGAGGCATTTTCTTTCGGCATTGTGGAAAATTTACAGTTTTTAACAGTGGAAATCAACTATTTTGCCAATAAACAGTTACTGTTTTGTTGTAGCTGTAATGAATTTGTAATTTTATTCTCTTGAAAATCAGATATTTTATTTCCGTGTTCATAATTTTTTTACAAAATTTATGTGCAATTTGACTATGAAACAGGGGGATTATTTCCTGAAACTTTGGACGTTTCATAGAATCGCTTGCAAAACTCTTGCCTTTTGGGAAAAAATATGTTATGATGTTACTGGTATCAGGAACAAACCCTGATAAGTTTAAAATTTATGTTGATTAAATTCTTAGAAAGGAATGAGTTGATGAGAAAGGCAAAAGTTGCAGCTATTAGCATGGGCATTATCGCTTCTTTATTATTCGGAGGTTACGCTGTCGCAGATGCGGCAACTGTAACGTTAGACGAAAGCGCAGCAGGCACTCCCGACGCTCCTCAGCCAATCAGCGCAAGTAAAGCCCAGACCGCTGCACAGTCCCCTTCCGCTTCTGATCATATTATCCTCAAAGAAACTGTTGAATCTTATGAAGATTATACACCCCTTTATGTTCCGGTGAAAACTGAAATCGAATTAGTTCAGCCGGAGACAGAACCGACGGAAGAAGAATTTCAGGCACAGAAACAGACTGTTGCCCACACAGATTTCCAGCATGAAGAACCTGTTGTTCAGGAAAGCACAGAACCCCAAGAACAAACACCGCTTTATGTTCCGGAAGAATCTGAACCAGTTGAAAATGAAAATAATGAAAATACTGAAGAATTTTCAGAACCTGTAGAAAATTCAACAGAAATTGAAACACAAGAGGAAACAAAACAGTATGTTCCGTTAGATAGTCCTGAACCAGAAACAACGGAAGAAACAACTTCCAGAATTTTCGTGAAATCTATTGCAGTGAACCGTTCCACGGAAACTTCCGCTCCGGAAACAACCGAACCTGAAGAAGAAACTTCCGCAGAAACGATTTACACAGTAGCGGACATTACCACTGCTGCACATAAGGAAACCACAACGAAAGCGACTACTAAAGCTACTACTCCAGAAACAACGAAAGTTACTACAAAGGCAACGACGAAAGCAACAACTACCACGACAAAAGAAACAACCACTACTACCACTACTACGACAACCACAGAAACCACTACGGAAACGACAACGACTGAACCAATTATCACCACAACGGAAACAACTGTTCCCCCTGAAGTAATTAACCCAGAAGTCGTAGAAGTGCCGGAAGTTTACCTCGATGATATGCTCGATGTGGATTATGTAGAAGTGGAAACTGCTCCGGAAGTGGAAGAATTTTCAGAAGAAGTTTTTGAAGAAAATATTGAAGAAGTTGAAGAATTTCCTGCTGATGACCCTGAAAACCCTGAAATCATTTCTGTTACTTCTGTAAACGATAGCGATTATGTTCTCCTGTGCAACTGCGTTGCCCATGAGGCAGGCTCTGAAAATATTTCTATCGAAAATAAAGCCCGTGTTGTAGAAGTCATTATGAACCGTGTCGCCTCTTCTAATTTCCCGAATACCGTTTACGGCGTAATTACTCAGCCATATCAATTCAGCGGTTCTTCCTCCTACGCAAATTATTCCGGTTATACCAGCAAAGTGACTCAAAATGTCATTTCCGCTGTTGACCTCTATTTCGCTGACCCGTCCGCCTTTAATGAAGGTTACCTCTATTTCTACGGTGACGGCAGTCAGAACCATTTCACTAACTAATTACATTTGATTAACTTCAAATTCAGTTTAAATTTAACTTCAAAAAGAGTATTGCAACGGCAATGCTCTTTTTTTGCGCCAGTCGACAAAAATTTACAGAATTTTACTTGACGGATTCGTGAAAATTCAGTATAATATAAGTAGGGGGATTTTATTTTCCCAAATTTTCAAATATCAGGAGGTTATCATGCAAACAATTCATGTACCCGTTCAACAGGCTTACGACATTTTCGTGGAAAGGAATTTACTTTCCCGTTGCGGAGAAATGATTCACTCTCTTTGTCCGGCTTCTACTTGTGCCATTATCACTGACGACCATGTCGCTCCGCTTTACGCCGATGTTGTCGAATTTTCCCTTAAACAATCCGGTTTCCATACGGAAAAATTCGTCTTCCCTCATGGGGAATCTTCTAAAAGTTCCGCCACGCTCCTGAATATCTATTCTTTCCTTTGCCAGAAAGAAATTACCCGTTCCGATTGTTTAATTGCCCTCGGCGGCGGCGTTGTCGGGGATATTACCGGTTTCGCTGCGGCAACTTTCCTCAGAGGTATCCGCTATATTCAAATTCCTACTTCTTTACTTGCTCAAGTCGATTCTTCCGTTGGCGGAAAAACAGCGATTGACCTCCCAGAAGGAAAAAATCTTGTCGGCGCATTCAAACAGCCTGCTGCTGTCATTTGTGACCCCGACACGCTTTCCACGCTTCCGGAAAAGTTTTTCATTGACGGTATGGGGGAAGTCATTAAATATGGCATGATTGCGGATAAAACGCTTTTCGAACAGTTATGCAATTATGATTTATCTTCCGTTCATCAACATCTTGATGAAATCATTCCCACATGCATTTCAATTAAGCGTGATGTTGTCGCTGAAGATGAACTCGATACCGGAAAAAGAATGATTCTCAATTTCGGTCATACTTTAGGACATGCCATTGAAGCCTATTACCATTACGGAACATACACCCACGGCTGCGCCGTTGCTGCCGGAATGTGCTTAATGACGAAATTCTGCGGCTCTCCTGAAATTTATCATCAGCTGAAAACTTGCGTGGAACGTTATCAGCTCCCTTCTTCCGTTCCGGCTTCTATTCCCGATTTACTTTCCCTCTGCGGTAACGATAAAAAACGCTCCGGCTCTGTTCTTCGCTATATCGTCTGTGACCCCGTGGGAAATGCGGAAATTCGTTCCGATTCTCTTCAGGATTTCCGGAAACATTTTCATTTGACTTGAAAGGAAAATTTCATGAATATACAAATTCAGCCACATAAACTCATGGGAACAGTGAAAATTCCCTCTTCTAAAAGCATTGCCCACAGAATGCTCATCTGCTCCGCTTTAAGTAAAGGCGTTTCCCAAATTTCTGGAATTAGCTTTTCTAAAGACATTGAAGCAACTATTTCCGTGTTAAAGGCGTTCGGGGCGGATTTCCAGAAATCAGAAGACACTGTTTCCGTTACGGGAATTTCTTCTTGTCCTCCGGTTGCCACTGCCGACTGCAACGAAAGCGGTTCTACTCTTCGGTTTTTAATTCCTGTTGCCGCTGCTCTCGGTATTGAAACCACGTTCACCGGAAAAGGAAAACTCCCTCAACGCCCAATTACGCCTTACATTCGGGAATTGAAATCTATTGATTTTCATGACTATCAGAATACTATGCCATTCACTATCAGCGGAAAATTACAAAACGGAACGTTTTCTTTAGAAGGGAATATTTCTTCACAATTTATTACCGGCTTACTTCTTGCTTTACCCTTATTGCAAAAAGATTCTGAAATTATTCTCACTTCCCCGTTAGAATCTCGCCCCTACGCCGAAATGACCATTGACTGCATGGAAAAATTTAAAGTCTGCACGAAAGAAATTCCAAACGGCTGGCACGTGTTCGGCAATCAGCATTACCACCCGCAAAATATTTCTGTAGAGGGCGATTTTTCACAAGCAGCATTTTTCTATGTTGCTAATGCAATCGGAAATCAAATTATTTTAAAAAATATTCCTTCAAATTCCGTTCAGGGCGACCGGAAAATTGTTGAATTAATCGAAAAAATTTGCTACCAAACCGATTCAGAAGAAAAATTTATCATTGATGCGAAAGATATTCCTGACCTCGTTCCCATTCTCGCCGTTTTAGCAACATTCAGCACTAAACCAACAGTAATTTGTAATGCCCAGCGTTTACGCATTAAAGAAAGTGACCGCCTTGTTTCTACTGCTGATATGCTGAACAATCTCGGCGGAAAAGTCACCGTTCTTTCCGACGGACTGGAAATTTTCCCTTCAGCTTTACATGGCGGAACAGTTGACAGTGCCGGAGATCACCGAATTGCCATGTGTGCAGCAATCGCCGCTTCACGGGCTTCCGAACCTGTGACAATTCTCGGCGCAGAATGTGTCGAAAAATCTTATCCTGCATTTTTCCAGGATTATCAAAATTTAGGGGGCGTTGTCAATGGCTTCCATTTGGAATAACCGGATTTCTATTTCCGTATTCGGTGAAACACAAGGTGCGGCAATCGGCATTACAATTGATAATCTTCCCCCTGGCGAATATTTAGATACTCACCAAATTTCCCGCTTTATGGAACGCTGCGGAAAAACTAATCAAAATCGCCCTGTATTTACTCAGGTCATGTCCGGAATGTTAAACGACAGAACAACCGGTTCACCTCTTTGTGCATTTATTCAGAACCCTTCCCCGAAAATGCCCGATTCTTCCCAAATTAACCGCCTTCCCCGCCCGGGACATGCTGATTATACCGGAACACTCCGCTATAAAGGGTTTAATGATATTCGTGACGGGGGGCATTTGTCCACTTCTATGATTGCGCCAATTTGTTTCGCTGGTGCTGTTTGCGCACAAATTCTCGAAAGAAGAGGAATTTACACCGGCGCACATATTGAAGAATTACACGGCATTCACGACTCGCCATTTAATCATCTTTCCGTCACGAAAGAAGACATTCTCGCCGTACGGTATAAATCTTTCCCTGTCATTAAAAATTCCCAGAAAGAAAAAATGTTAGAAGACATTCAATTAGCTGCACAAGGTGGTGAAACGCTCGGCGGTGCAGTGGAATGCGCTTCCGTGAATGTCCCTGCCGGAATTGGTTCACCTTTATTCAATGGCTTAGAAAATACGATTTCCCAACTTTTATTCGCTTTACCGGATATTCGAGGTTTATCTTTCGGGGCTGGTTTCGATGTCACCCACATGACCGGAAGTCAATGCAATGATAGCTATTATGTTGACAATCACGGACATGTCCGCACCGCTTCCAATAATCACGGTGGCATTCTCGGCGGTATTTCTTCCGGTATGCCAATTATTTTAAAAGCTGCTTTCCGCCCGCCCGCCTCCCTCGGTACGGCTCAGGAAACCATTAACCTTTCCAGCATGGAAAAAGAATCCCTCCCCCCTGTCTCCGCTCCTGAATCCTGCATTCTTCCTAAACTCGTTCCCTGCGTGGAATCCGCTGTCAATATTGCTTTATTATCTCATTTATTAGACTACCCGCATTTTTGTTAATCTTATAATCTTAAATTTAATTTAATTTAATTTATAAATAAAAAGAACCTCTCGGAATGAGAGGTTCTTTTAAGTGTCTGCTTAAGCAGATTATTTTTTGTTTGCTTCACCTTCACGAGGTCCAATTTCTTTCGTGTACTTCGGCAGTGGTTCAGGCAAAATGTTGTACCAGTCAGGATTATTGCCTGCACCATACTCAGCTGCATATACCAGAATATATGCTGCATCTTCTGCATTCAAAGCATTGCTTGTGTAAGGTGTGCCGTTGGAATCATTAGCACCATGGTCTTCTGATTCTCCTGTTACATCACTGAGGAAGTAAACGAAATTCTCAAGCAATTCATCATCTGCTGTGTTGATAGGCGTTGGCTGTCCTGCACCATAATTTGCTGCATAAGTCAAAACTAATGCTGCATCTACTGCGTTCGGAATACCATTCAAGGAAGTATCGCCCTTCACACCGATAAAGACTTCACCTGTTACCGGCTTAGCATCTGCTACTGTTCCGTCTTCTGCAACTGTAACGAATTTTACTTCTACACCTTCAGCGGCGTTAGCATCTACAATTGTAAATTCAATCGGGCTTCTGAAATATGCATTCGTGCCTTCTTCACCCATCACTACAGAAGGTTCAATTGCTGTGTCGTAAATTCCCTTCGGACTTGCTACCTGTTCGCTGGAAAGATGATATGTTTTATCATTGAATACCAGATCCTGTTCCGGAATTTCAAAGCTTACGCCGTCAAATTCGTTCGCAATTGTCCAGTCGCTGTATTCATTTCCGGCAATTGGTTCACTGTATTTTTCACGTCTTCTTAATGTAGACATGGAAAGCAGGTCTTCCGGATCAAATTCTCTTGGGTCATGTGCGAAGTAGAATTTGCCCTTGCCTTCTACATTGTACTGATATTCTATCGTTGTTACGGTTACGCCGTCCGGCAAAATATCAATATAACCATCTACTTCATTAACATCGACATCTGCCATGCTCATCTTTTGGGCAGTAACTTCCCCGTCAAAGGAAATTGCATATCTGCCAGGTTCGGCATCTGCTGGAATGTCGAAACTCAGAATAATGACACTGGAGGCGTTGTCTGCCTGTACTGTTCCGCCTGCGGAGTTTTCACCCATGAAGTGTAATCCATTATTCGTTTTATCAGCCATTGCTTCATAGGCTGTTCCCCATTCAAATCCTGTATAGGTAGGACCTTCGGCAATATCCAAGCTGAAATCAAATGCGTTAATGGACAATGCTTCCAAATCATCAGCTTCTACAGAAACTGGAATCTTTACATTCTTTTCGCCTAATGTAGCTGAACGTTTACCAATTTCCCAAGTTGCCTGAAGATCAGTAACCGGTTTAACAAACTGACTCTCTGTTTCACCTGTCGGTTCATCTGTCGGCGGTTCTGTAGGTGCATTTGTTTGTGTTTCTGTCGGCGGTTCCGTTGTCGGTGGTTCTGTTGTTACCGGTTCTGTCGGTTCTTTTGTTGCCGGTTGCGTCGACGGTGCTGTTGTTGGTTCTGTCGGTTCTTTTGTTGCTGGTTGCGTCGACGGTGCTGTTGTTGGTTGCGTTGGTTCTTTTGTTGCTGGTTGCGTCGACGGTGCTGTTGTTGGTTCTGTCGGCTCTGTTGTTGCTGGTTGCGTTGGTTCTTTTGTTGCCGGTTGCGTCGACGGTGCTGTTGTTGGTTCTGTCGGCTCTGTTGTTGCCGGTTGTGTCGACGGTGCTGTTGTCGGCTCTGTCGACGGTGCTGTTGTCGGTTGTGTCGACGGTGCTGTTGTCGGTTCTGCTGTCGCACCTTCTACTACTTCAATCCAACCATTCTGCTGTTTCGGTGTCAATGCAGACATATCTATGTCGTAAACCTGCAAATCTTCAAATGTTAAGTCATATTTGCCTGGTTTTGTCGGTGCGGTGAATGTCACATTGAATACGATTGCGCCATCTTCAGCAATTAAGTTTTCATCTAATTTTGTATTTGTTCCGGCAAATGTCATGTTATCTAAATTATCTACGAAAGATAATTCTTCATAAGCATCACCATTCGCTGCGCCAATTGCTACAGGTCCGTCTACTACGCCCATTTCCATGAGGTAGCTGTTCAAACCGTTTGCATCGCCCTTTACAGTCACCGGAATGGTTACTTCTGCGCCTGGTGCTACTGTTGCTGTGCCGATAATCCATGTGCCAGGGTCACCTGGTGCAGGTTTTGTCGGTTCTGCTGTTGCCGGTTCTGTCGTTGGTGCTGCTGTCGGAGGCTCTGTGGTCGGTGCTGCTGTCGGAGGTTCTGTGGTCGGTTCTGCTGTTGCACCTTCTACTACTTCAATCCAACCATTCTGCTGTTTCGGTGTTAATGCAGACATATCTATGTCGTAAACCTGCAAATCTTCAAATGTTAAGTCATATTTGCCTGGTTTTGTCGGTGCGGTGAATGTCACATTGAATACGATTGCGCCATCTTCAGCAATTAAGTTTTCATCTAATTTTGTATTTGTTCCGGCAAATGTCATGTTATCTAAATTATCTACGAAAGATAATTCTTCATAAGCATCACCATTCGCTGCGCCAATTGCTACAGGTCCGTCTACTACGCCCATTTCCATGAGGTAGCTGTTCAAACCGTTTGCATCGCCCTTTACAGTCACCGGAATGGTTACTTCTGCGCCTGGTGCTACTGTTGCTGTGCCGATAATCCATGTGCCAGGGTCACCTGGTGCAGGTTTTGTCGGTTCTGCTGTTGCCGGTTCTGTCGTTGGTGCTGCTGTCGGAGGCTCTGTGGTCGGTTCTGCTGTTGCACCTTCTACTACTTCAATCCAGCCATTCTGCTGTTTCGGTGTTAATGCAGACATATCTATGTCGTAAACCTGCAAATCATCGAATGTTAAGTCATATTTGCCTGGTTTTGTCGGTGCGGTGAATGTCACATTGAATACCACTGCATCATCTTCAGCAATTAAGTTTTTGTCTAATGTAGTATTTGTTCCGGCAAATGTCATATTATCTAAATTATCTACAAAAGATAATTCTTCATAGGCATTACCATTCGCTGCGGCAGTTGCTACAGGTCCGTCTACTACACCCATTTTCATGAGATAGCTGTTCAAACCGTTTGCATCGCCCTTTACAGTCACCGGAATCGTTACTTCTGCACCTGGTGCTACTGTTGCTGTGCCGATAATCCACATACCAGGGTCACCTGGTTCAGGTTTCGTTGCAGGTTCTGTTGTCGGTTCTGCTGTAGCATCTTCCACTACTTCAATCCAGCCGTCTTCCTTTTCAGGAGTCAAAGCAGCCTGGTTAATGTCGAAAATTTCCAGATTATCAAACGTTAAATCATACTTACCAGGTTCTTCCGGTGCGGTAAATGTCACATAAAATACAGCTGCGCCGTTTTCAGCAACAAGATTTTCCTTTAATGCTGTATTCGTTCCGCCGAATTTCATGTTGTCTAAATTATTTTCGAAAGATAATTCAGCATAGGCTTCACCATTCGCTGCACTAATTGCTACAGGTCCTTTGTCCATGCCCATTTCCATGATATAGCTGTTTAAGCCGTTGACATCGCCTTCTACAGTCACTGGAATGGTTACTTCTGCGCCTGGTGCTACAGTCTTTTTGCCAATAATCCACTTACCAGCAGATTGTGGTGTGTATTCTGTCGTTTCTGCCACTACTTCAATCCAGCCGTTTTCCTTTTCAGGTGCTAATGCGGATTTGTTAATGTCATAAACTTCCAGATTATCAAATGTCAGATTATATCTTCCAGGTTCTGTCGGTGCGGTAAATGTTACATTAAATACCACTGCGCCGTCTTCAGCAACAAGATTCTTCTTTAATTCTGTATTCGTTCCGCCGAATGACATATTATCCAAATTATCTACAAAAGATAATTCTTCATAGGCATTACCATTCGTTGCTTTAGTTGCAACTGGTCCTTTATCCATGCCCATCTTCATGATGTAGCTGTTCAGACCGTTCACGTCGCCTGTTACGGTTACCGGAATTGTCACTTCTTCGCCTGGTGCTACAGTCTTTTTGCCAATTACCCACTTACCGGCAGATTCTACTGGAGTATCGCTCTTGACTCTGATCCAGCCGTCTTCTGTTTGCGGAACAAGCTGTGTCATGTCAATGTCTTCCAAATCAATATCAGCGAATTTCAGGTTATATAATGAACCTGGTGCTGCATCGTCCGGAACTTTAAATTCAATATAGAATACATCGCCGTCAGGGGCAATAATATTTTCATTTTTAGCGTGATTCGTACCGCCGAAAGATAAATTTTTCAGATTCTGCTCAAAACCAAGTTCTGCATACGCATCACCGATTGCGGCATTTGTCGCAACTGGTCCGTCGTCCTGCGTAATCTGTAATTTATAGCTGTTAATTCCGTCCTTGTCGCCTTGTACAGAAACAGGAACTCTTACTGTTTCGCCTGGTTCAGCTTCTTCTTTGCCAATAATCCATTTTGCAGCGGTGTCTTTCTTATCATGAACAAATTCTGTTTCGTCGTCCACAACTTCAATCCAACCAGCAGTTGTTTTCGGGTTTAATTTCGTCATGCTGGCATCGTAGATTTCGAGTGTGTCAAACTCAATCATGTATCTGCCTGGTTTAGTCGGAGCAACAAATTTCACGGAGAAAACTGTGCCGTCTTCAGCATAATTTTCTTTGCCTTCATTGAAATCTGTACCGCCGAATGTTTTTTCGTCGTTATTGGAAACAAAATCGAATATTTCAATACCGTTTGCTGCCTCTTTTGAGGTTACTGCATTGTCATATTTCAATTTTGTGATATAGCTGTTAAAGCCGTCTGTATTGCCTTTAACAGAAACGTCAAGGGTGACTTCTTCGCCGGGTTTAGCGGTTGTGTTACCGATTACCCATTCTGCATTAACATCTTTCTGCTGTTCAACAAACTGTGACTCTGTTGGAGTAGGTGCATTTGTGGGATTCTGCGTGTTGCCTTGTGTCGGGGCTTGAGTCGGGGCTTGTGTAGGCTTAGCAGTCGGGGCTTGAGTCGGGGCTTGTGTAGGCTTAGCAGTTGGGGCTTGTGTGGGCTTAGCAGTTGGTGTCTGAGTTGGTGCTTGTGTGGGCTTAGCCGTCGGGGGCTGAGTCGGTGCTTGTGTGGCAGGTTCTGTTGGCTTAGCTGTCGGGGTTTGCGTTACAGGTTCAGTCGGGTCAGCTGACGGGGCTTGTGTCGGCTCGTTGTCGCCGCCAGGAATAGTAATTGTACCGCCAGTATAAATAATGTCGGTATATTTTTCCATGGTCTTTGTCGGATCATCATCAGCACCGTCCGGAACATACCCTACAAGCAAATCACAGCCTTCTGGTGCAGCAAATTCTACATCATATACTGTGCCAGGGGCATAGTCTACGTCTGCCTTAGGCAGCAATAAGTATCTCATGAATGTTGCGCCATCTGGAGCTATTTTATTTTGACCAGTTTCTGAATCAGCTACTGCATAATAACCTGTACCTGGTTCCGGAATACCACCAAATCCATATACATTACTATCCACTAATGCTTGCTTAAACGTAAACGGACAATCCGGATCATCCAGATATTTTCCATCAATAGTAAGTCCTATCTGAAGTCCTGCTGTACCTTGGTCATTGTAAACTTTCAGTTCAAGAACTAAACCCTTAGCATCTTTTTCAGGGTCAAATGTAGTATCTACAATTTTTAATTCATGTCCGCCTGATTGAGCCACAATAGCATCCGTTGGCGGCAGGGCATTCAATGCATAAGCTGGAAGTGCGCCTGCGGTCAAAGATGCACACATGCACAACGCTGTCAATGCAGATAATATTCTCTTCATTGCACATATTTCCTTTCTGAAATTTATTTTCAGGACCGTGAACTTATCCATTGCAAATGACAATGGATTTCCTGCTTCAGCGACATCGTGCCGGACATCTCCACAGGCGTAAATTCGGGCAGTTCATGCCCTATGCTGATACAAAAACCAGCTTTTTTAAAAGTGTGTTCAGACAGGAACTGCCTGAACACAGCTTATATTTTCAGAAAAGTCCTGTATAAGGGATTAAATCAGGCAGTTGGTCCGAGTTTGTCAACGAGACCGATGAGCCATTTCAGGATTTCTACAGAGTCAGAACCGTTCAGGTCAGATTCTTTCGATTTGCCTGGAGTGGTATTTTCAGCACAGTTTGCTACTTCTACCTGATAAGCATCAAGAGCCTGATTGTCATACTTCGTGAGGAATCTGTTGAGCATAACAATGTCAACGAGTTCTACTTTACCATTCTTGTTTACGTCACCATACAGATATTTAGCAGGGTCATTGCCACTTGTTGCTGGCTGTGTTGCAGGCTGTGTACCTGGCTGTGTTGCGGGCTGCGTAGCTGGCTGTGTTGCGGGCTGCGTAGCTGGCTGTGTTGCAGGCTGTGTACCTGGCTGTGTTGCGGGCTGTGTACCTGGCTGTGTTGCGGGCTGCGTAGCAGGTGTTGTTGCAGGCTGTGTAGCTGGTTCTGTTGTTGGAGGTTCTGTCGGGTCGTTGTCGCCACCAGGAATGGTGATTGTACCACCAAGGTAAGTGATATTATCATATCCTTCCATGGTCTTTGTCGGATCTTCATCAGCACCTTCCGGAACATACCCTACAAGCAAATTACAGCCTTCTGGTGCCTGGAACTCTACTTTATATTTTGTGCCAGGAGCATAGTCTACATCTGCCTTAGGCAGCAACAAGTATTTCATGAATGTTGCGCCGTCTTTAGCTGTTGTATTTTGACCAGTTTCTGAATCAGCTACTGCGTAGTAACCTGTACCTGGTTCCGGAATACCACCAAATCCATATACATTACTATCCACTAATGCTTGCTTAAACGTAAACGGACAATCCGGATCATCCAGATATTTTCCATCAATAGTAAGTCCTATCTGAAGTCCTGCTGTACCCTGGTCATTGTAAACTTTCAGTTCAAGAACTAAACCCTTAGCATCTTTTTCAGGGTCAAATGTGGTGTCTTCAATCTTGAGTGTATGACCTTTAATTTCTGCTGGCGGTTCTGTAGCATCCTGTGTAGCAGGTTGTGTAGCGGGCTGCGTTGCAGGCTGTGTAGCGGGCTGTGTACCAGGCTGTGTTGCAGGTTCTGTTGTTGTATCTGTTGAGTCGGGTTCTTTAGAAGCATCGCCGATGACGATAGTCAAACCTTCTCTCTTGTTAGGTGTAATCTGCTTAACTGTCTTGTATGTCGGGTCACTGGCAACTGGTGTGGAAACAAAGCAGTAATCCATTTCGCCACCATCACTTGTTGCATCAGCTGGTTTATAGAAACTGTCAGCAAAATCCAGTGTGTAAGTACCATCTGTAATATCATCAGCAAGTGATACAGTAAAGTTAGCAATCGGGAAAGAGTCGGACTTTTCACCGAGATATGGTGCAGCTTCCTGACTTGCACTGAAGTCTGATGTCCAGCTCCAGGAAACCCACTGATGGTCATATTTATAATCCGGATAACCTTCATCAGTACCATACATTCCTGCGCCTGTACCACTACTAAATCCTAACAGGCTATTCTGGCTGAATGTGTTTACAAACATATTTGTACTGAATGTTTCACCTGTTCCATCAGTATATTCTACTGTCGGCGCACCTTCTGCCGGAAGTGTGTAAGAAGCACCAGCTTCCATGTCCACTTTTTTATCAGAAGATTCTACCAGACCAAGAGACATTTGCACACCAGCCTGTGTAACATCTGCATCAGTGATATATGCATTTACACCAAAATTTACGCCTGCTGCATCTTTTGCACTGGCAAATGTAATTGTGCTGCCGTCTTCAGAAACTGTAAATTTAGCATCCTGTTTGTGATAAGTAGAAACGGTTTGCACTTTTCCATCTACTTCTTGTTCTACTGATGTGTAGTAACAATCCGGAATAGCTCTCAGTGCATAACCAAAACTGTCAGCTGTGTATTCAACAGCGAATACGGACATAATACTTGTGGACATACTTGCTACCATTGTAGCAGCCGTCAGTGCAGAAATTACCTTCTTCATAACTAATTAGTTCCTTTCTGTTTGGTGTCAGGCGTTTGTCGCCGCCTGCCAAATTATTGATTTTTCTTTTTGTCTCAACATAAGATGTCAGAATTGGCGGACTTATTTTACAGTTCTGTAATAATTTTTACGATATACTTCATGACATCAAGCGTTTCTGCCGGAGTAATCGTTCCATCTTCGTCCAAATCAGCATTCTTGAACTGCTGGGGATTAAATGTAGCCTTGCCTAAAATCTGTCTGTTCATGAAAATTACGTCAAGAATGTCTACTGTGTCGTTGCAGTCAGCGTCACCTTTTTTCACCTTGGTGTCGCCGGAACTGCCTGCGCCGGTAGTGTCTTCTGTCGGATTAGTATCTGTCGGCTTAGGCTCTGTTGGTTTTGTATCGTCTGCTTTGCCAACAACAACTGAACCTGCCGTTGTCGTCACGTCGTATGTGGTGACTTTGTCGCCCGACATATTGCCGACATAAATTGCTCCGACATTTTCCCCTGAACCGTCATGTGTTTCACGGTCAATCGGTGTCACGTCTACTGGATAAGTACCGTCTTTTGTTCCTTCGTTGACCGTTCCGGTGACTGTCAGAAATACGCCGTCTGTGGTTACCCAGTATGCAGAATCATCTAATGCTACAGCATAGGTGACATTCGCTGTTCCGGCTTTTGAAGTATCTGTCGAAAATACTGTCAGACCTTCTAAACCTTCTTTTGAAGTTGCTTCTGTATTGACAATCTTTCCGGCTTCTATGCCCGTAATCGTCAATGCTTTTTCATCATACTTCAATGCAAATTCTGCCGCATTGATTCCGGCTTTCGGCACACCCTCCAATTTGAACGAAAGGGTAAATTCCGAACCTGCTGTAGCGGTGGCTTTATCTCCGGTAAGACTTACTGCATCTGCGGCAAATGCCATTTGCGCTGAAACGGCTGCCAACATCGAAACAGCTGCCAGTCCGGCAACGATTTTTTTCATGCTCATCTCGCTCGTCCTCCTCTTATTGAATTTAGAAATTTTATTCCTGGAAACTCTGAAAATTTTTTCCAGTTTAGCTTAACAGGACTGCCCCTCATCTACTACTTATAGTTATTATAGGACAAATTCGCACATAAGTCAAGAGAATTTCTTATACTTTGTACAGATTACCAAAACAAGCACATTTTTTTTGTGCATTTTGCTATGCAAATCCTGTTCTTTTTTATTATACATCACTTTCGAAAAAATGTAAAGCCTTTTTTGGATTTTTCTGAAAAATCTCACTTTTTCACAAAAATTTCTTCCCATTTTCTTCCCTGATTCCGAATTTGTACAGTCACAAAATTTCTTTCAGGTTGGTTTCAGCTTTCTTCTTTCTCATGTGATTTTATTATAACATATTTTTTTCCGTCTGTCAAGAGTTTTTGAAAATTTTTATTCGTATTCTTCATTTTCTTCTTCATCTTTTTCTTCATCTTCTTCTGTTGTCGGGGGTTCTGTGGCAGAAGACTGATTTGTATAATTTTTCTGGTATTTTTTAGGAATATTTTCTTCCACGACACTGTCAATAAATTCCCAGTCCCATTGATTTCCGTAAAAATACGGAATATTATGCTTCTCCATGAGTAATTTTGTATATTCATCATAGGGGTAACTCTGCACGTCAGTCATGCTTGAACTGAATTGCGTGATGACTGGCGTGACTTGCACGTCCTGAACGGAAATATTCCCCTGATTGTCCCGACATATCCGAAATTCTCCCATTCCGCCTATCATGTTAATATTTTCTGTTTGCGCTGAAATGAAATTCCCTAACGAATAAAACACAAAACCTTTCGTTCCGTCCGAACGGCTGATATATTCCATTGACTGCAATGTGTGCGAACCCGTCCCAATAATCACATCTGCGCCCCAGTCAATAATTTTCTTCGCTAATTCTTTCTGTGAATCTTCTACTTCCGTACTGTCAGGTGTTCCCCAATTGATACAAACAATGACACTGTCGGCTTGTCGGGATAATGCTTTAATTTGTCTTTGCATCAAGTCTTCCTGCTGCGCCATCGGCACAATTAAAGAAGTATCTTCCGGCAACGTCCTGTCATTTGTACTTGTTGTGTAACTTAAAAATCCTATTGATAAATCGTCTTTTTCAATAATCCGGTAATTCTGCATATCCTGTTCACTGCGATATGCACCCACTACAGAAACATTCGCATATTCTTTCTGTAAGTTATCCCAATAATTCAACGTCTTTTCTAAACCTTCCGCACCTTTGTCCAAAACGTGCCTGCTGGAAATATTCATCACGTCAAATCCCATGTCCGCAAGGGTATATCCTAATTCCACCGGAGAATTAAATATATCACTCCCCCCGGCAAGTTCCATTTCATCATTGCAAATCAGCGTACTTTGATTAATCAAAGAAATATCCGCATCGGGTATTCTGTCGTCTATATGCTGGTAACAATAGCGGAAATCATAAGTGTCACCCTCTGCCGCATGGGCTGAGGCAGTCTTGTATACACTCGAATGAATCATGTTTTCTCCCACTGCTAAAATACTTACGTCCGCTTTCGTGAATGGCGGGTTTGTCGGCGGTTCTGTTTCGTCTGGAATACCCATTGAACCAATATCAATGACATAGCTGTCATTTTGCTGTTCCACTCCTGAACACCCCGTCAGGGTCATCAGCATTATTGCTGTCAGTAATGCAATAGGTCTTATTTTCATATAGCCATTTCCTTTCTGACTTTCCGAAAAATCACAGTCAGTATTAGTATAACACATTTTTTTGCAAAATGCAACAGTTTTTTCAAATTTACGCATAAATTTCTTCAGAAAGGAAATAGTATTTTCAGGAGTTGATGTGTATGCCTATGCAATTTTCCGGTTCTCTTGAAGAATTAATTGCCCAGATTCGCCATATTTGCCAGAATAGTTCAGATATTTTAATTAACAGAATTTCTGTCGGGGGCATTCCCTGCGCTGTGTTCACCTGTGAAGGAATGCTGTCAACGGCAATTTTCACCGAATTAGTCATTGACCCGTTAATGCAAATTCCTGTACAGCCGAACAGCCAGCAGTTATTCCAATATTTAGAAAAAAATTTATTGCTTTCGTTAGACAGACCTATTGTCCGCAATGAAAAAGAATTTTTCCGGTTAGTATATTCCGGTTTCGTTGTCATTGCCGCTGAAGGGCAGAATTTCGCACTTGCATTCGGCGTGCAAGGTTACGAAAAACGTTCCGTGAGTGAACCTTCCGGTGAAGCGAACCTCTTCGGCGCACATGACGGCTTAACGGAATCCGTCAGAACAAATATGTCCCTCATTCGCCGACGAATGAAAACAACAACATTAAAATTCGAATTATCCGTTTCCGGAAAGTTAAGTCAGACAGATATTTGCTTGTGTTGGCTCACAGACAGAGTTCCTCCGCAACTTCTTCAGCAAGTGAAACAAAAATTGCAGCAAATGCAATTAGATACAATTCTTTCCCCGGGATATATTCAGCCCTTTCTTGAAAAATGCCGTGGTAGTTTGTTCGACAGTGTCAGTTTAAGTCAACGACCGGATATTCTTTGTTCTAAACTTTTAGAAGGCAGAATTGTTCTTCTTATGGACGGTATCCCGTTCGCAATTGTCATTCCGAAATTATTTGTTGAAAATTTCCAGACGTTAGACGACTACACGCATAAACCCTATTATGCTGCTTTCATTCGTTGGGTTAAATATATTGCCTTTTTCATTGCGATTCTACTTCCGGCGTTATATATTGCCGTAAGTATGCACCACCCTGAATTATTAAACAGTACGCTAATTTTAATTTTAACAGACGCTGAACAGAAAGCCCCTCTTTCCTTACCAACAGAAACTGTTTTCGTATTGTTAATGTATGAAATTATTCGTGAAGCTGGTTTACGACTTCCGAAAGCCGTCGGCGGTGCAGTCAGCATTGTTTCCGGTTTAATTATTGGCGATGCGGCTGTTTCTTCCGGTTTAATCAGCACACCAATGCTGACAATGACCGCTATTTCTGTGATTGCTGGTTTTGTTATTCCTGATTTAAATGCCCCTGTGACAATTATGCGCCTTGCATTCGTTATTGTCGGCGGCTTATGGGGTTTGTTCGGCATTGGTCTTCTCGGAATGATGATTTTATATAATCTCTGTGCAACTGAAAATTTCAATTTCCCTGTTACAGCTCCGCTTTCCCCATTTTACCGCCGTTCTATGCGTGACGTGGCAACAAGAGTAAATTTCCGCAAAATGCAGTCCGGTAATTTTACCGTGGAGGAATACTATGAACAAAATTGATTCTCATCAGCTGACAACAGTGTTATTTCTTTCCGGTGCATGGTCAGTGATTTGCATTCCCTGCTTATATGGCAATTCTCAATTATTCGCCGTTGCAGTTTCCTGTGTCCTGCAAATTTTACTTTGTTTTCCTGTTCTCGCCCTGAAACCGGAAACGTTCATTCACCAAATCCGGAAAAATAAACTTCTTGGCTTTATCTTCATTGTATTTTTTATCATTTGCGGTGCGAATGGCTTTTCTCAGCTCTGGGAAGCTGCACCGCCTCAACTTCTTCCCTCTTCCGGAAAATTTACCGCTGCTGTGTTAATCGCCTGTACTTGCTTTTACACCAGCTCCGCCGGATTAAGAACAACTGCAAAAGCTGCCCCGGTAATGATGAGTTTATTTGTCATTTCGCTTTTTGTGTTAATTCTCGGCGCATGGAAACGAGCCGATTTAAACCGAATCGCTTTCCAGACGGAAAACCTTTCTTCCGGAATAAGAACTTATTTTTCCTTAAGCGGTGAACTTCCTGCTGTATGGGTACTTTCCGACAGCCTCCGCAAAAATAGAAAATCTTCCGTGAACAGTTACCTCATCGCAAAAGCATTATTCTGCATATTGATTTTATTTTTCAGCATTGCCACAGGCGGAAGATTAAGCACGTTAAACGGCTATCCGTTTTTCACTTTAACAGCTCTTTCACAGCCTTTACAAGGGCAAAGAGCAGATGCATTATATATTTTAGTGTTCGTCATGCTGCATATTTTACACATTACTTTGCAAACAGGCATGATTGAACACATTGCTGAACAAATGTTTCCCATCGCTGAAAAATGGTCTGCTCCTGTTTCGCTAATTTTCATGTTAATTCCGGCATATTTATTCAGCAGTGCTTTTTTAGAATCTGTCATTTTCTGGTGTCTGCCTGTGTTAATTTTTCTTATTCCCTTAGGAATACGCATTCAGCAATTTTTCCGCAGTATGCACAAAAAGGAGTTTTCCCATGAAATTATTTAATCTTCTTCCGGTTTGCTGTATTCTTTTCGTCGGCTGTTCTTCAGAAACAATTTCTGACAGGCTTTACACGCAATCTATTGGAATAACTCAAAATGAAAATTTAACTCTTTACGCTGAAAATTTTCATCAGGAAATTTCCCCTCCCGTTGACGGAATCAGCATTTCCGAATTGCTTAGACAAGAAGAAGCCCTCAACGGCGGAAAAGTGTTCATCGGGCATACAGAATTATTATGCCTTGACGGCAGCTGCATTCTTCCCCAAATGGAAGAATTACTCTTCAATTATGGGCTTTCCCCTGCTTGTAAATTGCTTTACACCAATCCGGAAAAGTATTTCCGGAACGAAAAAAACAATTCTTTCGTGCATACTATCCGCATGGCTGAACAGAATGGTTTACTCGCAGAAACAGAACTTTCCACTGCCCTGACTGAATGGAACGGCATCGGCGAAACGGCTTTACTTCCCATTCAGAAAGAAAATTCTTCCGTACCGAGTTTAATTCTGTTAAATAAAAACGGCACTTGCAAAGAACTTTCCTCTTCTGCCGTTCAGGGAATGTTCTGGCTAAGGAAAAATTCAGGGAATTTTTCATTCACGTTCTCAACTCCGGAAGGCGAAAAACAATTATTCATTCGCCGCTGCCACATTGAAAAACAAATTCAAAATCAACATTTACTGTATCATGTATTCATTCGGACAAATTCCCCTGACGAAAATCATTCCTTCCGGCAACTCGTCGAAAAACAATGCTTGTCTGCCATTCAGGAAATGTTTTCCGCACATGCTGATGTAATCGGCATACAAGACATTCTCGAAAAAAATCATCTCCCTTTGGAAGAAAATTTCCCTCCTGAAATGGAATTACTCATCACTGTAAATTAAAAGCCCTGTTTCAGGGCTTTTTGTCTTGTTCTGTAATTGTTCGGATGACCCGGCAAGGATTTCCGGCAGCAAGAACATTTTCCGGAATGTCCCTCGTCACAACACTGCCTGCGCCAATAATACTGCCTTTCCCAATTGTTACACCGCCGCAGATTGTCACATTGCTTGCAATCCAACAATCATCACCAATGATGACTGGCTTTGCATATTCTAAATTATATAACTCTCCGTTTTCATGGCGTTTCATTCGGCGTTCTTCCGCATTGAACGGGTGCATTGGCGTTGCAATCGTGCAATTCGGTCCGAAAAATACATCATTTCCAATTGTTACCGGCGCACTGTCTAACACTGTAAAATGAAAATTCGCATAGCACCTGTCACCAAATGTTGTGAATTTCCCGTAATCAAACTGAATCGGCGATTGCAAATATAATTCTTTCCCAGCGTTCGGAAATAACGATTTCAAAATAATCTGCCGTTTGTCCGTTTCTGTATCTTCCGTAAAATTATATTCTTTCGATAATTTATGCGCTCTCTGCCGAAGTTCCACTAATTCCGGCGCAGATGCGTCATAAATTTCCCCAGATAGCATTTTTTCCTGTTCTGTCATGGTAAAATTCCCCTTTTGAAATTTTTTTGAACTATTGAAGTCAGCACTCCGGAATTTTCCAGAGTGCTGAATTTGAACTTACTGCTGCCCCAGTGTATACTTAATATGGTCAATGGCTGCCTTTGCGTATTCGTTCACTTTTTCGGAACTGTTCGCATCTAATGCTTTCTGATACCATTCTAAAGCCTTTTCCGGCTGCGCACGAAGTCCGCCGCTGCCGTTCAGGTAAATTTCCCCGATGGAAAGCTGTGACAACACTAACCCTCTGTTAGATGCTTCCGTGTGCCATGCAATGGCTCTGTCCGGATTCTGCGGGAACGGATATGTTCCGTTCTTGTAACTGTCAGCTACCTGGAACATCACATGCAAAAGCACATCTTTTTCTTTCTGTTCCAATGTGTCAATCTGCCCTTTGATTTCCCGTAAAAAGCTTAACATGCTAATCATGTAATTCTTTGTTCTCGGCTTGCCTAAGAACGTCCATGTGCCTTTTTCGTCCATTTCCGAAACTGTGAAAATGGCATAGTCTACCAAATCATCTAACACGTCCCGTACAGGTTCTGGTGCTGGTTTCGGTTCTGGTGCTGGCGTTGGTGCGGAAACTTCCGCTGAATTTTCTACTTCTGGTGCTGGAGGCGGTGCAGCTTTTTTCTTTGTCTTTTCCGTTGCATGTGCCTTTTCCAGACGTTCATAAACTAAATTGTCTTTCGCATTCGTAATCTGGTTCATCAATTCCCGATAACGTGCCTGTCTTCTTTCGTCTCCTAAAAAACTTGCCCGTCTTTCCTGCATCAGAATATAATCCAACATGTGAATGCAGCGTTCCATTGGTTCAATTGCTTCCATTTTCGGTGCCATGTAGGCAATCTTTTCCGCAATAATCGAATACAGAAACATGGATTTTTCCATGTGGCGGTTATGCTCTTCACTTGTGCCTAATCTGCCCTGACGATATTCTTCATCAGCAAGTTCCTTGAGCTTGTCAACGCTCATTTTGTCTGTACCTTTGCGCCATTGATGTGCGCCGCAATTTTTGCAGCTTACCTGATTATTCGCTAATCTCGCTCCACAGCTGTAACAAACTTTTTGTGCCATTTTTCGAACTCCTTTACATAATTGATACACGCTTTCATGCATCTGTTAAATTTGATTAAGTTTATTATAGCACATTAACAGAAAAATTGCAATCCCTTCCGGTGATTTTGTAAATCATTTACAAATTTTGTTTCCGGTTTTTGTCATTTTGTACAAAAAAATCCCCCTGCAACAGGGGGATTCATTTTTACTTGTTCAGATTATTTTCGATTTTGTCTAAAACATCACGCAATGCCTGCGGTACTCTTCCGCCCTTTGCGGCAATGTCTTCATCGTAATATCTGCGCATTTCGGCAATTTCTTTCTTCCAGAGGTCTGTGTCTACTTCTAAAAGTTTATCCATTACTTCAGGAGTTACTTCATCTTCAATGCCTTCTGTGTTGATGTCGCCTTTCTTAGGCAGATAGCCAATTGCGGTTTCTTCTGCGTCAACGGCTTCTTCACAGCGTTTAATAATCCAGTCTAACACTCTCATATTATCGCCGAATCCTGGCCAGATAAAGTTTCCGTTTTCGTCCTGTTTGAACCAGTTCACGTTGAAAATTTTCGGTGCTTTATCGCCTAATACGTCACCCATTTCCAACCAGTGATTCCAGTAATCACCAACGTTATAGCCAATGAAAGGCTTCATTGCCATTGGGTCATGTCTTAATACGCCAACTGCGCCCGTTGCGGCTGCTGTCGTTTCAGAAGAAACTGCTGAACCCATATATGTTCCATGTGTCCAGTCAAATGACTGATACACTAACGGCGTTGTAGAAGCTCTTCTTCCGCCGAAAATAATTGCTGATACCGGCACGCCTTCCGGATTGTTAAATTCCGGTGATAAGCAAGGGCAATTTTCTGCCGGAGCGGTGAAACGGGAATTAGGATGCGCAAGCGTTTTCTTCTTTCCGGTCTTTTCGTCAACCTGTGCAGTATATTCTACGCCGTTGACTTTGTTGCCAGTCCATTCCGTTGCATCTACCGGAGGTTCTTTCGTTAATTTTTCCCACCATACTGTATTGTCTGCATTGTTTAATGCAACATTGGTGAAAATGGCATTCTTTCTCGTGGAAGCTAATGCATTATAATTCGACTTTTCATTCGTTCCAGGTGCTACACCGAAGAAACCGTTTTCCGGATTGATTGCGTATAATCTGCCGTCTTTCCCTGGTTTCAGCCATGCAATATCATCACCAACAGTGAATACTTTATAGCCTTTTTTCGTGTAAACTTCCGGCGGAATTAACATCGCTAAATTCGTTTTCCCACATGCAGACGGGAACGCCGCACAAACATATTTCGTTTCGCCGTCCGGTTTCTGCACGCCGAGAATTAACATATGTTCTGCCATCCAGCCTTCATTTTTCCCTTGGAAAGAAGCTATTCTTAAGGCAAAACATTTTTTCGACAAAATCACATTTCCGCCGTATGCAGAATTGATTGACCAGATAGTATTATCTTCCGGGAACTGCACAATGTAACGCTTTTCGGGGTCAACGTCTGCTTTGGAATGTAAACCACGCACAAAGTCGTTGGAATCGCCTAATTTGTCAAATGCAGCTTTTCCCATTCTGGTCATAATATTCATGTTCAGTACAACATAAATGGAATCTGTTAATTCTACGCCAACTTTAGAAATCGGAGAAGTTACCGGACCCATGCTGTACGGAATGACATACATTGTCTGCCCTTTCATGACTCCGTCATACATCGGAGTAAGTTTAGCATACATTTCTTTCGGGTCCATCCAGTTATTTGTCGGACCTGCGTCTTCTTTCGTTCTGGTGCAGATAAATGTTCTGTCCTCTACACGGGCAACGTCATTCACTGCGGTTCTGTGATACAGACAACCAGGTAATTTTTCCTGATTCAGATGATACATCTTGTTCGGGTCTCCGTCCGGTAAAGATGTGACTTCATCAATCAGTGCATTCAACTGTTCCTGTGAACCGTCAATCCAGACAACTTTGTCCGGCTTGCACAGGTCAACCATTTCCTGCACCCAATCCAATACTTTCTGATTCGTGGTCAGTGCGCCTTCTAACGCCATATAAAACCCTCCTTATAATTTGTGTAAACTTACACTTGTCAAAAATCCTGACAATTCTATTTTACCATGAAATTGAAAATTTGTCAATAGTTTCTGTTATTTTTATCAAAAAGAAAAGCCCTGCGAAAGCAGAACTTTCCGTGAAAAATTATTTTTCCGCATTCAGAAAATTTTCCAAAGAGTCATTTCCGCCTGCGCCTGCATAAGCAGAATATTGCAGCATTAAAGCGGCATCTTGTGCGTTAATCAGTCCGTCGCCGTTCAAATCCGCATAACTTCTTTGCATTCGGCTGAGTGCGCCTTTCATGCCTGCACCGAGTTCAGCGGCATCTTGTAACACGTCCGCTGCATCTTGTGCATTAATTTTCGTGTCGCCGTTCACGTCCGCTAAAGTGTACAAAGAAGTTAAATTCTTCCCGTCCGTGAACATCTGCACCCAATACATTTCGCCCCCGGCGGAATATACGCCAATGCCAATTGCCTGATATGCCGGATTTAAAATATTTTCCCTGTGTCCGCTTGAACTCATCCAGCCCTGCATGACTTCATCTTCATTCGAATACCCGAAAGCAATGTTTTCCCCCATTGCGCTTGCGGTTCCGCCTAAATCCGTAAACGCTGTGAACGGGTTTCTTCCGTCCGGTCTTGCGTGAGAAAATCCCTGTGCTAATTCTTCCGCCCGTGTCTGTGCTGCCTGATTGAGTAACGCTGATTCAAATAATGCCGGAATGCCGTTTTTTTCCCGTTGTTCGTTGACTTGTGTCACGACTTCATCACGCATAACTTGTGCGGAATCGGCAGCATGAACAGTCATTCCGGAAAAGAGCATTCCGGACAATGCCGCCATGCAGAATAAATTTTTCCAATACATGAAACGTTCCCTCCTTTATCTTTATATATATTTATATTTTATATTAAATTTATCATAACATATTTTTTCATAAAATACAAGCCCTTTCCGGAGATTTTTCAAAAATCAGAACTTTTGCTAAATTTTCCGTCCGAATTTCGGTATATATGACGAAATCCCCCGCCGAAGCAGGGGATTTTTAAAAAATCAGAAAGAACTAATAATGCCGACAATTTTTTTCATCATCAGCAGCGCATCTTCCGGAGTAACTTGCCCGTCTGTGCTGACATCTGCTAATTTCTGCTGTGCAGAAGTCAGACTCGTTTTTCCTAAGATAAACCGATTGACCGTCAGCACATCAACAATATCTATTTTGCCGTCATTGTTTATGTCGC
>CANPYZ010000008.1 GCA_947589035.1 uncultured Clostridia bacterium
CTTCTCTGTTAGTTTTTGTATCTTCATACCTATATTTTATCATATTTTTGTGAAAAAGTAAATGCTGTTGCCGTGGAAAAAACTTGACAGATATTATTTTTTCGTGTATACTTAAAACAGAGGTGATTATTTTATGGATATTCGAAATGAATTAGTCAACATATTTGAAGATACCCGAAACTGGATTCGTTCTGATGCTGAACTGCGGCAGTCGGCGAATAATTCACGGGAAAATACAATTCTTTATTCTGCTGAAGAATTTCCCGATTTGCCGGAATACAAACCCGTGAATACAACCATTTCCGTGACGGGGCGTAAATCTTTTGAAGCTGCTTGCGCATTAAGAGAACAATTTCCGGAAGCAAAAATTGCCGTGCATAATTTCGCATCAGCAACTAACCCTGGCGGAGGTGTCACGAACGGTTCACGAGCGCAGGAAGAATCTTTATGCCGTTGTTCAACGCTGTATACTTGTTTAACAAGGGAAGATTTATGGAAAGATTTCTACCAGTTTCACCGAGAACGGCAAGACGTGCGCTACACGGATTCTTGCATTTATTCCCCGAACGTGTTAATTATTAAAAGCGATACAGATTTCCCTGAACGACTTCCGAAAGAAAATTTCTGTCAGGTGGATATACTCACATGTGCCGCTCCGAATTTAAGAACGAAGCCTTACAACATAATGAACCCCGGGAAAGGCAATGCGCTAAACCTTACAGAACAAGAACTGAAAGACATTCACCGTTCACGGGCAAGGCATTTATTGACCATTGCCGCCGCCCATGAAGAAAATATTCTTGTTCTGGGGGCGTTCGGCTGCGGAGCATTCCGCAACAATCCCTATGTTGTTGCGCAGGCTTATCAGGAAATATTGGAAGAAAATGCCTTCCGGAATCGTTTCCAGCATATTGAATTTGCGGTTTATCATACGCCGAGAGAAACGGAAAATTTCACTGCTTTCCAGAAAGTGTTCAGCAAATGACTTTACAGCAACTGAAATATATTATTGAAATCGCTGAAACAGGGTCAATTACGCAGGCAGCAGAGCGGCTTTTCATTGCTCAGCCGAGTTTGTCGAAATCCGTTGCCGAACTGGAAAAAGAAATGGGCATTGTGATTTTCAACCGCAGCAACAGAGGCGTTTATCTTTCGGAAGAAGGAACGAAATTTTTATCCTACGCAAGGCAGATTGTTGAACAAACTGCCTTGCTTGAACATCATTATAAATCTTCCCCGTTGCCGAGAAGATTATTTTCTGTTTCTGCACAGCATTATGCATTTGTGGTTAATGCTTTTGTGGAGCTTGTCCGTGAATACGAACAAAGTCAATATGAATTTGCCTTGCGTGAACTGAAAACAGCTGAAATTATTGAAGATGTCCGCACACATAGAAGTGACATAGGCATTTTATTCCTGTGTCACTTCAATCATGAAGTAATTTTGCATATTCTGCATGAAGAAGGCATTCAGTTTCACAAATTATTCACGGCAAAACCGCATATTTTCGTGAGCAGAGAAAACCCGCTTGCCGGAAAAGAAAAAGTTACTCTACAGGAATTAAAAGCCTTTCCCCGTTTAACATATGACCAAGGCGTGAAAAATTCTTTTTATTTTGCGGAAGAATTACATATTACTGCCGAATCTCCGAAAAATATTATTGTTTCCGACAGGGCAACGCTGTTTAATCTGTTAATCGGGCTGAATGGATATACCATTTCTTCCGGCATTCTCAGCGAAGATTTAAACGGAAAAAATATTGTTTCCATTCCGTTAGAAACAGAAGAAATTATGGAAATTGGCTATATTATTCCAACAGAACGCCCCATGAATCAAATCACAAGTGAATATTTACTTCACCTGAAAAAATATATTTCAGCGTATTCTTCCTGATATAGCTTTTCACTATGGCATAGCATGAAAATTTCATATTAACACATTTCCGGAAAATGTGCTATAATTAAATATGTTCAGTTGAACTGAACGAAAAATTACCGGAGGTAAATGAATATGAATATATCTGTAATTGGCTATCCAAGAATTGGAAATTTACGGGAGCTGAAATTCGCCTGTGAAAAATATTTCCGTCAGGAAATTTCCCAGGAAGAATTGGAACAAACTGCGAAAACCATTCGCCTGAATAATTTGCTTTTGCAAAAAAATTCCGGAATTGATTTCATTCCGTCGAATGATTTTTCCTATTATGACGGAATACTGGACACAGCATTTCTGCTGAATGCCGTGCCGGAACGGTACACTTCACTCGGGTTATCGGAATTAGATACTTATTTTTCCGCCGCAAGAGGTTATCAAGGCGAAAAAGGCGACGTGAAAGCCCTTGCCATGAAAAAATGGTACAACACGAATTATCATTACATGGTGCCGGAAATCAGCGACAACACCGAAATCCGTTTAACTGGAACGAAACCGTTTTCCCTGTATCAGGAAGCGAAAAATTCCGGCATTCAGACAAAACCCGTGATTATTGGGGCGTATACGTTTCTGAAATTAGCAAAATACACCGGAAAAAAATCTGCTGTTGATTTTCTGGACGATACCGCAAAGGCTTACGCCGAATTACTCCAGAAATTCAGCACATCAGGCGCAGAATGGGTTCAATTTGATGAACCGTCTTTAGTCATGGACATGACGAAAGAAGAAATTTCCCTGTTTGTTTCGCTTTACGAGAAAATTCTTTCCCATAAGGGAAATTTGAACGTTTTATTACAAACATATTTCGGTGATGTTCGTGACTGCTATCAGGAACTTTGTGCTTTACCTGTGGACGGTATCGGGCTTGACTTCCTCGAAGGGAAACAAACTTTGTCGCTGATTCAGAAAAACGGTTTCCCTGAAGGGAAATTTCTGTTCGCTGGTTTAGTCAACGGAAAAAATATCTGGCGTAATCATTACGCTGAAACGGTAGCTGAATTATCAGAATTAGCTGCTTACACGAATCATCTTGTATTAAGCACTTCCTGTTCTTTACTGCATGTTCCCTGCACGGTGAAAAATGAATCTCACCTTGACGAAAACGTGAAAAAACATTTCGCTTACGCAGAAGAAAAATTAACCGAACTTTCTGAACTGAAACAGATTTTACAGGCAGAACACCCCACTGAAACAGAACTGTTTCTGAAAAACGTTGCTTTACATCAAGAACCGAAAGAAAATCGAAATGATGCAGTCAGAACGTTAATTTCCCATTTAACAGAAAAAGACTTCCAACGTCAGCCGGAATTTTCCGAACGGGAAACCATTCAGAAAAAGCGTTTCCATTTGCCAATTTTCCCGACAACGACAATTGGGTCATTTCCACAGACAGCGGAAGTGAAATCTGCAAGAAAGGCTTTCCGCAATGGTGAACTTTCCGAACAGGATTATGAAAATTTCATTAAAGAAAAAATTGCTGAATGCATTGCTTTACAGGAAGAAATTGGTTTAGATGTTCTTGTGCATGGTGAATTTGAACGGAACGACATGGTAGAATATTTCGGAGAATGCCTTGATGGGTATATTTTCACGGAAAAAGCCTGGGTGCAGTCTTACGGAACACGTTGCGTTAAACCGCCGGTGATTTGGGGAGACATTTCCCGTGCAAAGCCTATGACGGTGAAATGGTCGGTTTACGCCCAGAGTTTAACCGAAAAGCCCGTGAAAGGCATGTTGACAGGTCCTGTTACTATTCTGAACTGGTCATTCCCTCGTGAAGATATTTCTTTAAAAGAAAGCGCATTTCAAATTGCGCTGGCAATTCGTGAAGAAGTGCTTGCACTGGAAGAAAACGGAATTAAAATAATTCAGATTGATGAAGCTGCTTTAAGAGAAAAACTTCCCCTCCGGAAAGCTGACTGGAAAGAAGATTACCTGAATTGGGCAATTCCGGCATTTCGTTACGTGCATAGCGGCGTAAAGCCGGAAACGCAGATTCACACGCACATGTGCTACAGCGAATTTGCCGATATTATTCAGGAAATTGATGACATGGACGCTGATGTGATTACCTTTGAGGCTTCCCGTTCTGATTTGTCAATTCTTGACGTACTGAAAGAAAATCATTTCCGCACAGAAACAGGTCCTGGAGTATATGACATTCATTCCCCACGAATCCCCTCAACGGAAGAAATTCAAGCTGTCATTGACAAAATGATTACCCGTGTTCCCATAGAAAAACTATGGATTAACCCTGACTGCGGTCTGAAAACAAGAAATTTTCAGGAAACAATCCCAAGCCTGAAAAATTTAGTTTCCGCCGCTGAACAAGCAAGAAAAAATTTTTCCTGAATTAACGCAAATTTCCCTTGTTAATCTCAGCAAGGGAAATTTTTATTTTTCTCAGGTCTTGACATATGGAAAAAAGAATGCTATAATAAAAGTAATAGTGAGAGACGTTCCCACATACTGATGAAAAGGAGGTTTTGTTTATTTTTAAAAATAAACAGAATGAACTATGGAAGAAAAAATAATGATTACTTGCGACAGTGCATTGGATTTAAGTCCGGATTTAGTGAAAGAATATAATATTCGGGTACTTCCGATGATTGTCCGTATGGGCAGTTCGGAATACCTTGATATTGAAGAAGCCACGCCGGACGACATTCTCGCCTATCATGATAAAACTGATGACCTCGCTGTCACCATGCCCCCCACAGTGGAACAAACTGCAAGATTTTTCACTCGTCTTGTGCATATGGGTTACACAGTTATTCATTTCAGCTTGAGTTCCACATTGTCAAAGGCTTATGAAAATGCCGTTACTGCGGCGGGAACTTTCCCGAAAAAAGTCACTGTCATTGACTCGAAAACCGCTTCCGTTGCCGGAGGTCTCGTGTTAATTGCTGCCGCTGAAATGCTCCGTGCAGGGAAATCTTCTTTAGAAATTATTCAGGAATCGAAAAGCATTATTTCCCGTTTAAGGGGTCCGTTCTTGTTAGATGACATGGAATTTCTTTACAAAGGCGGCAGGGCTTCCACGGTGTCAACAGTTTTAGCGGGGCTGTTTAATATTAAACCCAGTCTTTACATTGACCCCACTGACGGAATTATGAAAGCCGGAAAAAGATTTCGTGGAAAATTCCAGAACTGCACGCCGAAATTCATTCAGGAATACGTCACAGAAGCCGCCGACAGCATGGATAAAAATCATTTCATGATTGGGCATACTGGTCTGGAACATGGTTTTCTTCAGGACTGCAAAACCGAAATAGAACGCATTTCCGGCTGTAAAAATATTCACATTGTCCGTGCAGGCTGTACAATTACTTCCCATTTAGGGAAAAATGTTCTTGTGCTTTGCTGGTACACGAAGAAATAAATTTTTCCCTCTGGTTCACACCGGAGGGAATTTTTAATTTTTAGGGAAAAAATTTTCAAAAAGGGCTTGACAAATTTTTAGTTGTATGTTATAATGAAAGTAGTTTATTTTTCACTATTTTTATTCAAAATACACAAAATCTATGGCAGTATTTGTTCAGCTATGCGTGAAAATGACCATGTTCAACACAGACTAATGGTTTTCGACCATTTTTCTGTACCGCAATGAAATTCTTTTCATCAAGGAGGAATTAAGATGAGTAAACACGTCTACGCTAAGGTATTTTGTACGCAGGAAGAAAACAAGTTGAATTTCTATCTGATGGCAGATGCGCAGGAAATTTACCTGTTTTCGACAACTTACCACTCCTGCCCGATTTATCAGGAGTACGCCGGAGGAAAGCCGCTGAACTATCTTTTCCGTAAGTCACGGAAATGCCGTCAGCAAAACATCCGTTCACGGGCGATTCGAATGCTGTCCTATGTGGAAAAAGAATATCATCTGCAATTATTCGAAAAAACAAAACAAAGTCAAAACAAATACAAAGTTTAAATTTACTTAAAAATTCCTTGCTGATTTCAAATTCAGCAAGGAATTTTAATTTATTTTTAGTTTCCGATTCCGCCGACTTTTTCGAATGCGCCGTCCATATCTTCTTCAATGACGGTATATGTCCCTGTGGAGAAATCGAAATTATATTTACCGAGTTCGGCTTGTAAATTCGTACTATAATTATTCAGTACAACAGTTACTTCCTGAGAGCCGACACCTTCCACGGGAACGGCACTTCCGGCGGAAAATCCTGCAACAATGACATCACTGGAGGCAATGACATTTCCGTCTTTATTAATGAAATCTAAAATAAATCTTCCGTTTGCATAAGCCGGGAAATTCACCTGATACGGCACTGTTCCGCTCGGCTGTTCGCCGGAACTGTACCCTAAAGTGATTACCGTATGGAAAGGAACGGTTGAACCGGCTTCAATACTTTGTTCAACAACAACGTTTTCCGCCTGTAATGCCGGAATGGGAACGGCTTCCACTTCTAAACCGTACATTTCGCAAAGGTCTTCCGCATCAGCTAATAACATATTCGTGAAATCCTGCACTTGTGCCGCTTCCGCACCGAGTCCGGAACTAACATATAACGTAATTTCTGAACCCATGGCAATTTCATCACCGGAAGCCGGAAGAGTACGAATGACATTATTTGTTGTTGTGCCGTTCAGGCTTGCTTCATATTCGAGTTTTGTTTTGAATCCGGATTGCTCCAGTAATTTCTGGGCATAATCGAATTGATAATTTCTGACATCGGGAACAGTGGTCATGGCATAACCTAAACTTAAGCTGATTTTCACAGGCTGACCAATTTTCACTTCTGTTCCTGCCGGAATATTCTGCGCAAAAATCACATCTTTATCATAAGCGGAATAATCTGATTGTTCGACCTGAATATCTAATTTCGTGTAATCTTCGCCGAGGTCGTAATAATTTCTTCCCACGAGGTCGGGCATGTAATACGCTTCCCGTTCGTCGAATAACCCTAACTGGAAACAATATGCAAACCCTAATGCAACCACTAACACAATCATGACGGGAATCGCCACAGAAAAGAAATTTTTCTTTCTTGTGCCGTCCGGATTAAATTCATCATCTTCTTCCTCGTCTTCATCTTCTTCAGTTTCTGCTGGGGGTGATGAGGGAATTTCATCTTCCATGAAATCGAAAAAAGAATCTTCCGGTTTTTCTTCCGGTTCTGGCTTGCCGTCTATGGTAACAATGCCCTCATCGGACATTTCCAAATGCGGCATATCTGCATGATTTTCAGGGAAATCCGGCATTTCTTCCGGAGCGTCTTCTAATTCTGTATATTCCGTATATTCTTCTATTGGTTCTGGTTCTGGCTCAACAGTTTTTGCAATTTCAGGGAAAATTTCTTCTTCCGGTTCTGGTGCTGAAACTTCTGAAACAATTTCTTCTGTTTCTGGTTGTTCCGGTTCTTCTGGTTCGTCAGGGAAATTTTCTTCCTGTTCCGGAATTTCCGGAAAAACTTCTTCTGTTTCTTCTGATTGTTCGGAAGGCGGTTCTTGTTCCGGTTCTTCTTCTACGAGAGCCTTAGCGATTCTGGAAAAAAATGCTTTTAAGCCTTTCTGGGGCGGCGGTGCTTGTTCGGGTTCTTCCGGCATATCTGTTTCCCATTCTTCCACAACGGGCTGAACTGGTTTCTGATGTGGTTCGGAATGGATTTGTTTTCTTGTTTTCATTTAAGAATTGCGGCAGTCCTCGACTTGCCAATCGGGAAAGAATGCCGCTTCCTCCTTTCAAAATAAAATTCATTGATGAGTATCACTCTTTCTGAATCAGACTGTTTTTATTATACACGTTTTTCAACAAAATGTCAAGGGAAAAATGAATTTTCTGTGTAAGGCAACATTATTCTTTCATTCCGGAAACGTCAATTTCTCCGTTCATCAGTTTTGGCAAAAGAGAATTTCTAATCGTTTGCAATCTGCATATTTCTTCATGATAATTAAAAATAGTTTTGTCAATGGAACTTGCAATATTTTCAAATTGTTCTATTAAATTTGACGGCGGTATAACTATTTCCATAGAATTTAATGCTTCTTTGCCAATCGAGCCGAAAACAGTACCTTCACCATTAAATATATCAAAACGATTTTTCAAAGTAAACAGCGTATAAAGCACAAATGACTGGTGATTGTCTTTAGAACGGATAGCAGAAAGTCCACGCCCGATACAGCATTTTTCACAGGCTACGTTCAAATCTCCGACAGGCGCACGGACACTCATCAGTATATCTCCGCATAATGCCGTGCGTTTGGGGGCTGTTGTATATAATCGTTTTGTCGGGAATCTGAATCCGAAATCTGTTCGTCCCTGATAAAATACAGCACCATTCCCAACTTCATTGAAAGTATCTCCTTTTGGGGATTGTCCCATTGTAATTACTGCAATATCAGATAAAATACCAGTTTTCCATGATTTTTCTGCATGTTCAATGAACATTTCATGATAAATTGCCTGTGCCTGCTGTTCTAAATTTTCGTTAATCGCTGTATTCAGTTCTATTTTGTCGTCAATAGCGGAAAGAATGCTTGCAATTTTTCTTTGAATAGCTATATCAGGAATATCTAATTCAAGGTTTTGTAATACATCTGTTTGCACACGCTGCCTGCCTGATGAACCTACCATGGATTTTATTGCCAGTTCACGAATTGCGGAACTACGAACAAGATAATAAATAAAATCTTCATCTGTTACGCCCTCTATTGCACGGAAAACAATAAATTCTGTTGAGCCGAAACCGATTTCATCAGTATCAAGTATATTGATTTTTGCCACTTTTCCATTTTCTAAGCAAGGAGTAATTCTTGCCATAATTGTATCACCATTCCGGAATTTTGTTCCGCCATGAAAAGTTGTCAGTTCATAACTGCGGACATCTCGACAAAAAGGCTGTAAAACGTCCATTGCAATTTTTTTCGCAATTGTTCCTTTTTTTATGGATTCTTTTGGATTAAACTGTATTATATCACCTAATTTATAAATTATGGCTAATTGCCTCCTGTCATTTTTTGATTTTATTGTTATTCTTAATTTATTATAATATACATATTCAAGTCATTTGTGAATATTTAATGAATAAAACGTTAATTTTTCTTGAAACCTATCCACGAAAAAACACTAAACAGAAAAAATATCAGTATATTCACTGCAACAATTGTCGACCCGACCGGAGTGGAAAACAATATGGAAACAATCATGCCTATTCCTGCACAAAATACTGAAATGACTGCCGAACAAATGACCACGCTCCGGAAACTGCTGAAAATTCTCATTGCCGACAACGCCGGAAAAATAATTAACGCTGAAATTAACAAAGAACCAACTAAATTCATTGCTAACACAATGACTAATGCGGTAATCACAGCAATCAGTAAATTATATCTTTCCGCATGAATCCCCGTTGCATTGGCGAAATTTTCATCGAACGTCACGGAAAAAATTTTATGATAGAACAGTAAAAATATTCCCATCACAAAAACAGATAAAATCACGCAAACCCAGACTTCCGCCGGCTTCAATGTCAGCATGGAAGTTGACCCGAACAGCGTACTGCATACATCTCCGGAAATATTCGTTGAATCAGAAGAAATATGCATGAGTAAATACCCTATTGCCAACGCTCCGACGGAAATCATGGCAATGACAGCATCGCCTTTAATTTTCGTATTTTGTCCGGTTTTCAATAATAGAATTGCTGAAATGACCGTGACCGGAAGAACAATCAACATATTTTTCGAAATGTTCATCACTCCGGCAATTGCCATTGCACCGAATGCCACATGAGAAAGCCCATCACCAATGAATGAAAAACGCTTTAATACTAATGTCACCCCCAGTAAAGAAGAACATAATGCCGTCAGCAAGCCGACAATTACTGCATACTGTACAAACGGATAATGCAAATAGTTAATTAGTGTCTGCATCATTATTCCCCCTCTCCGGAAACTTCTAAAAATGCTTTTCCAATTCGGCTGCGCAAATACGCATCTTTTTCCCCGAAAAATAATTGTTTTCCGCCAATGTGCAGAATATGGTCAGCATATTGCACTGCCGCACGCAAATCATGCGAAACCATAATAATGGTAATTTTATCTTTCTGGTTAAGTTCAGCAATTAACGAATATAATTCATTCGTAGCTTTCGGGTCAAGTCCTGTAACAGGTTCATCTAAAAGGAGCATTTTTTGTGCGGCACATAATGCCCTTGCTAATAAAACTCTTTGCTGTTGTCCACCGGACAAATCCCGGTAACATTTTTTAGCGAACTGGAAAATATCTAATTTTTTCATCATTTCCACAGCGAGTTGTTTTTCTTCCCGATTGTAAAACGGACGAAACCCGCAACGATTTAAACAACCGGACTGCACAATTTCCTGCACGGAAGCCGGAAAATCTCTTTGTATTGGTGTTTGCTGCGGTAAATAGCCAATCTGATTTTTTCCGACATCTTCCCCGAAAATAATTTTCCCGCTGATTTGCGGTTTAAGCCCGAGTAAAGCCTTCATCAATGTGCTTTTCCCCGAACCATTTTCACCGAGAACGCATAAATAATCGCCTTCATTCACCATGAAATGCAAATCCTGCACGACAATTTTATTTTCATAGCCTAATGCCGCATTTTCACAAATAATTTGCGTTTTCATGAAAAACTCTCTTTCAGCGTGTGCAAATTTTCCTGCATAATCTGTAAATAATTCGCTCCGGCATCAATTTGTTTCTGTGTGACCGCCTGCATAGAATTTAATACAGCAATTTGCTGATTTTTTTCTTTCGTACTGGAAATAATTGTTTCCGCAAGGGCAGTATCTGCATTTTCCATAGTGAAAACAGTTGTTAAATGAAGTTCGTCTAATTTTTCCGCTAAAAAAGTAATCGTGGAAAAACTTGCTTCTGTTTCCGCTGAACAACCTGCGAACGCTGCATAATATTCTATTCCATAATCTTCTGTTAAGTACCGGAAAGGAAATCTATCCGCAAACAAAACAATTTTATTCAGGGTTTGTTCCGCCCATGAAGAAAAATTCTGATTTAATTCCTGAAGTTTTTCCACATAAGCGGAAAGATTCGCCTGATAGGCTTCAGCGCATTCCGGTTGAATTTCGCAAAGTGTATCGCAAATTGTTTCGCAAAGAATTTCCGCACGATTCAAGGAAAGCCAGACATGTTCATCATATTCTTCTTCGTGTTCTTTTTCGTGTTCTTCTTCATGTCCGTGATGTTTTTCTGTCTGCATACCTTCTTTAATTTCTTCAGTTTTCACATTTTCCCCTAAAGCGTCCATTAGTCGAATGACTTTTCTTTCGGGGTTATGGCATTCTGTTAAAGCCTTTTCCACCCAATTTTCCGACTCTCCGCCAACGTAAATCAATACATCACAATCGGCAATTTCTGCCATATCTTTCACACTCGGCTGATAATTATGCAAATCCATTCCGCCGTTTAACAAATAAGTTACTTCTACATCTTGTCCGGAAGTAATTTCTTTCGTCCAGTCATATTCCGGAAATAATGTGCAAATAATTTTCAGCCCTGTGTGTTCATTTTTCTGTGCATTAGCAATAGTTTCACTGCAACCTGTTAATAACAAACAAATCATCATGATCACTAAAATTAACCTTTTCTTCATGACAAAACCGTCCTTTCTGATTTTTTAACATTCGAATTTAAAAATGAAAATCATTTTCAATTTGTTCATGCTATATATTATAGCACATTTTTCTTTGCTTGTCAAGTGCATTTCTGATGATTTCGGAAAAAGCATTGACTTTTTGCGCCATTTGTGCTATAATATAAAAAACTAAAGGAGTTGGTTTTTATGAGTACACGAGAAAAGGCATATGACATTTTTCAACAACTTACAGAAGAACAGTTAGAACAATTCGTGAAAATGTTCGAAAAAGTGCAAAAACCAAAAAAACGTTCTGCTCGTGGAATTTTACATGAATGTGCTAATCCCGAATTGATACCACTTGAAAAAACAGCATGGGAACAAGCCGCTGTTGAACAGGAAATAAAATTTTGGGAGGAGTTCAATAGCGAAAATTCTTGATGCAAACATAATACTTCGCTATATCATTGAGGATAATAAAGAAATGGCAGATATTGCGGAAAAAATAATTACTGAAAACACCGTTTATCTTCTGCCAGAAGTGATAGCAGAAGTTGTTTTTGTCGTCACAAAATTTTACAAAATGCCAAGGGAAACTGCTGTAGATAGTATCTTAATGTTCATGGAAGACTGCAAGGAACTTTTTGGAGTTGTGCAAATAATTAAAAAAGGATTAGTATTATTCAAAGAAACTTCACTTGATTTCGTAGATTGCCTATTGTGTGCATATCATACGGAAGACGGGTTTGAAATCTGCACCTTTGACAAAAAACTAAATAAATTGATAGCAAAAAAAGACAAAGAAAAATTTCAGACAATTCTTTCGACACCCGTTCCAAATTGGGATAAAATAGAACATGAAGCAAACGAACTCGAAAAGAAAATGATTGAAGAAAGAAAAAAACACGATGACTGGCAAGAATAACTATTATAATAAAATTATTTAGCATTATATTGCAAGTGCATTTCCGGATTTTTTCAAACAACAAAAGTAACATGTAATCTGTTTCTTTCATATGATGTATTATTCTATAGAAAGGAGGACTTCATTATGCAGCTCCATGCATTTGAATGCTTTGCCACAGGAACAGTTGAACCAATGCCGGAAATGTCCTGCAAACCTCAGCAGCAGCCGGAACAGATTTTTCCGGACGTGACACCGCCGGCAATGGCATATGTGCCTTATCAACTCTGGAGTGAGCATATTTACGATGCCCAGACAGGGTTACAGCAAGGAACAATGTTTCCTGTACTGGATATGCCGTTCGCCCCTACCGGAGGTGACTGCGCATGAACCGGCGTGAACAGTTAATTCGAATGATTCAGAAATATGATTTCGCCTTGTATGACTTAATGCTTTACCTTGACACGCACACGCAATGCAAGGAAGCCCTTGCATTATACCAGAAATACAAACTTCAGCGTGAAAAAGCCGTGCAGGAATATGTGTCGAAATTCGGCACACTTCAGGCTGACCAGCAGAACAATCCTGACCAGTGGGAATGGGGCATGGGTCCTTACCCGTGGGAAAAGGAGGCGAACTGATTAGTTATGTGGATTTATGACAAGAAACTGCAATACCCTGTGAAAATTACTCACCCTGACCCGAAAACGGCGCAAATTATTATGAGCCAGATTGGCGGTCCAGACGGTGAATTAACGGCTTCTCTGCGGTATTTAAATCAGCGGTATTCCATGCCGACAGATGAAATTAAAGGTTTACTCACCGACATTGGCACGGAAGAATTAGCACATTTAGAAATTGTCAGTGCGATTGTTTACCAATTAACCAGAAATCTTAAGCCGGAAGAAGTAAAACAATGCGGTTTTGACAAATATTTCGTTGACCATACAACGGGAATTTATCCGGTTTCTGCAAATGGCGTGCCATTCACAGCGGCGTATTTTCAGTCAAAAGGTGATGCCTTCGCTGATTTAACGGAAGATTTAGCCGCTGAACAGAAAGCAAGAGCAACGTATGATAATATTTTGCGTTTAATTGATAATCCGGAAGTGATTGACCCGATTCGTTATTTACGTCAAAGGGAAATCGTGCATTTCCAGCGATTTGGAGAGGCTTTGCGGTTAGTACAGGACAGATTGAATGCTAAAAATTTTTACGCCTGCAATCCGTCTTTTGACAAATCCTGCGGAAATCAATGCCCCGACAGATGCGCCCATAAATAAACAGTTATGCACAGCGGAAAATGCTGTGCATATTTTTATATTATTTTTATATTATCATAAATTAAAATTCAGTTATTCCATTCGTATTCGGATTGCCAATTTTCGGGTATGTTGATAACATTTACTTCATACATCAAATGATTTAAAAAGTCAAGCAATTTCTGAAAAAAACAAGCACTTTTCGAATGAGAAGTACTTGTTTAGCTTATTGTTTTTTGAAATTTTATTTATTTCGGCGGTAAAGTTTCGCCGGACGGTGTCCTGCTCCCTGTGTAAATTCTCCTGTTTCGGCAACATATTCCGCTGCTTTCCGGCGGAAATTCGCTGAAAGAATTTGCTTGTCCAGCACTGCCTGCTGAACTTGCTGCAATTCGCTGAGGGTGAATTTTTCCGGCAGAAACTGAAACAATAACTGAAAATGTTTCACTTCTTCCCGTAAATTTGTTAATGCAGAAGCAATAATTTTCGCATGGTCAAACGCTAAACCATCATTATTTAATATGTTCCATTTCTGCATGTCATATTGATTTTTCACAGACTGCAATTCTGCGGAAAGAACGGTTTGCCCTTGTTCAAGCGTTAAAATTTCCCGATTGTCAAGATGACTGAATTTCACATCAAACCATTCCGCATGGGTGGCATCATCTCCGCCCTGAATTAACATATTCTGCAATTGCTGTTCAGAAAGAATGGACAAAAACGCCTGCGAAATAATCCAACCTCTCGGGTCTCTTTCCGGTTCGCTGAATGTGCCGATATGCCGAAGTAAACTAATTTCCGCATTAGTTTCTTCATGAAGTTCACGTTCGGCACAAGTTTCAATTGTTTCATTCGGCTGGAGAAATCCCCCAGGTAAAGCCCAATGGTGCTTAAAAGGCGGATTTCCCCGTTTAATCAGCAAAAGAGAAAGTTTTTTCTTAGGTTCGTCACGGTAAGTTAAAGGCGTTTCGTTGCGTAAACTGAATACGGCAATATCAGAAGTCACAGACGGGCGGGGGTAATCTTCTAAATGATAGCCGGACAGAAATTCTTTTTCTTCTGGATTCATGAAAATGTTCCTTTCAGCTTGTGCTGATTTCCTTGTGATGTGCCTGTAAAGATTTCACGCCGAAACGGGGATTTTCTTTAATGGCACGAATGCCTTCTACACTGGCTTTTGCGGCTGCCATTGTAGTAATATAAGGAATTTTATGCTTGATTGCGGCTTTTCTAATGTAACTATCATCATGACGGCTTTCTTTCCCGACAGGCGTGTTAATAATTAACTGAATTTCTCCGTTCGTAATGCCGTCAGCAATATTTGGTCTTGCGCCCTCGTATAACTTGTAAATGCGTTCACAGGGAATATTTTTTTCCTGTAAATATTTATAGCATTTATGCGTAGCAAGAACTTTAAAGCCTAACGCATTAAACGCTTCCGCAATTTCAGGAAGTTCAGCCTTATCTCTGTCACAAACGCTTAATAAAACTGTTCCCTCAGAAGGTAATTTAGTTTGAGTAGCCTCTTCTGCTTTATAATAAGCTTCCCCGAATGATTCTGAAATGCCTAACACTTCACCAGTAGAACGCATTTCAGGACCTAATAACGGGTCAACTTCCGGAAACATGTTAAACGGGAAAACGGCTTCTTTCACTCCGTAATGCTTAATGATTCTGTCTTTCAGGAACGGCACAGGAGAAGCATTTCCGGTTAATTCAGCAGTAATAATTTCCGTGGCTAATTTCACCATGTTAATATCACAAACTTTCGATACTAACGGCACTGTACGGGAAGCACGGGGATTCGCTTCTAACACATATACAGTATCTTCTTCAATGGCGTATTGCATATTCATTAACCCGCAAACGCCCATTTCCACAGCGATTTTTTTAGTGTAGTCTTTAATTGTCGAAATTTGCTTTTCGGTTAAATTTTTCGCCGGAAGAATGCAAGCAGAATCTCCGGAATGCACGCCGGCGAGTTCGATATGTTCCATAACTGCCGGAACGAAACATTCTTTTCCGTCTGAAATGGCATCGGCTTCACATTCCGTTGCATGATTTAAAAATCTGTCAATTAAAATTGGTCGGTCAGGCGTTACTCCTACTGCTGCGGACATGTAAATTTTCATCATTTCATCATCATGCACAATTTCCATTCCCCTGCCGCCTAACACGTAAGACGGGCGCACCATAACCGGATAGCCGATTTGATTGGCAATGTTTAACGCATCTTCCACAGTCACTGCCATTCCGGATTCCGGCATAGGAATTTGCAATTTCTCCATCATTGCCCGGAAATGGTCACGGTCTTCCGCTAAATCAATGGTTTCCGGAGAAGTGCCTAAAATTTTCACACCGTATTTTTTCAAATCACTGGCTAAATTCAAGGGCGTTTGTCCTCCGAATTGGGCAATTACGCCAACAGGCTTTTCTTTTTCGTAAATGCTTAACACGTCCTCTAATGTCAACGGTTCGAAATATAATTTATCTGAAGTGTCATAATCTGTAGAAACGGTTTCCGGATTACAGTTGACAATAATTGACTCAAAGCCTAATTTTTTCAAGGCAAGTGCCGCATGTACACAGCAATAGTCAAATTCAATGCCTTGTCCGATTCGGTTAGGACCTCCGCCGAGAATCATAATTTTCGGCTTAGTAATATCGCAAGGGCTGGAATCTTTGTCTAAATGATAAGTAGAATAATAATAGGCAGCATTTTGTGTTCCACTGACATGAACGCCTTCCCACGCCTGACGAATACCGAATTTCTTTCGGGTTTCCCGAATTTCTTCTTCTGATACTTCCAGTAACTGACTTAAATATCTGTCACTGAATCCGTCTAATTTCGCCTGTTTTAAAATTGGCATTTCCGGAACAGTATGTTTTAATGATAATAATTGTTCTTCTTCCTGAACTAAGGCAAACATTTCCTGTAAAAAGTAATGTTTAATTTTCGTTAATTCGTAAATTTCTTCAATGCTTGCGCCTTTGCGGAACGCTTCATAAATAATGAATTGCCGTTCACTTGTGGGAACATTCAGCATAGCGAGTAATTCTTCTTTGGTTTTTTCATGAAAATCTTTCGCAAAGCCTAATCCGTAACGACCCGTTTCAAGACTGCGGATTGCTTTCTGGAATGCTTCTTTGTAAGTTTTCCCAATACTCATGACTTCGCCAACGGCTTTCATTTGTGTGCCGAGGCGGTCTTCTGCGCCTTTGAATTTTTCGAACGCCCAACGGGCAAATTTAATGACAACATAATCCCCGTCTGGGACATATTTATCCAATGTGCCGTATTTCCCGCAAGGAATTTCGTCTAATGTCATTCCACAAGCAAGCATTGCGGAAACTAATGCAATCGGAAAACCTGTTGCTTTAGAGGCTAATGCAGAAGAACGGGAAGTTCTCGGATTGATTTCAATGACAACAATTCTGCCTGTTTTCGGGTCATGTGCAAATTGACAATTACAACCACCGATGACTTCAATCGCTTCTACAATTTTGTAGGAAAATTCCTGTAATTTTTTCTGCACTTCTTCCGAAATGGTCAGCATTGGTGCGCAACAGAAAGAATCTCCGGTATGAACGCCAATCGGGTCAATATTTTCAATGAAACAAACTGTAATCACTTGATTTTTCGCATCACGGACGACTTCTAATTCTAATTCTTCCCAGCCGCTAATGCATTCTTCCACCAGTACCTGATGAACTAAAGACGCTTGTAACCCTCTTGCGCAAACGGTTTTCAATTCTTCCACGTTGTAAACCATTCCACCGCCTGCACCGCCCATTGTATACGCCGGACGTAACACAACCGGATAATGTAATTCTTCCGCAATTTTCACGGCTTCTTCTACAGAATAAGCCTCACGGCTTTTCGGCATTTCAATGCCTAATTGGTTCATTGTGCGTTTAAATTCAATTCTGTCTTCACCACGTTCAATGGCATCTACCTGCACGCCAATCACCTGAACATGAAATTTTTCCAGAACTCCGGCTTTCGCAAGTTCTGAACAAAGATTTAACCCTGACTGACCGCCGAGATTCGGCAGAAGTGCATCAGGTCTTTCTTTTTCAATAATCTGTGTAAGGCGTGCAAGATTCAGCGGTTCAATGTAAGTCATATCCGCTACATCGGGGTCAGTCATAATCGTTGCCGGATTCGAATTGACTAAAATAATTTCATAACCGAGTTTTTTCAAGGCTTTACAAGCCTGTGTTCCGGAATAGTCAAATTCGCAAGCCTGACCAATAATAATTGGTCCTGACCCGATAATCATAATCTTGTGAATATCCTGTTTTCTTGGCATAAAAAATTCTCCTCACTGTAATTTAAAAATTTTCAGGCATTGTTCTTGATTTATGCTTATTACTATCATAACATAATTTCTTAAAAAAAGCAAGTGCAATTTGTAAATTATTTCTGTTTTTTCTTTGTGCATAGTGTCAAAAAACTATTGACAAATTGAAAAAAACATGTTATACTGTAATAGATGAATTAAGTCCGAAATTTTCGAAATTTTCATGAAAGGAGTTTTATTTTATGACTCACAGAATTGTATTGAATGAAATTTCTTATCACGGCGCAGGAGCAATTACTGAAATTGCCGGAGAAATTCAACGCCGTGGCTTCAGAAAAGCTTTTCTCTGCACGGATTCTGATTTACTTCGTTTCGGGGTAACGTCTAAAGTCACGAAAATTCTTGAAGAAAATGATTTGCCTTATGAAATTTACACCGAAATTAAACCTAATCCCACAATGGATAATGTGCTGAACGGCGTTGCCGCTTATAAGGCTTCCGGTTCAGATTATGTGATTGCTATTGGCGGCGGTTCGGTGATTGATACAGCTAAGGCAATCAGCATAATTATTCGAAATCCGGAATTTTCAGACGTTCGTTCTTTAGAAGGCGTTGCCGAAACGAAAAATGCCGGTGTTCCACTTCTTGCCGTTCCGACAACTGCCGGAACTGCCGCAGAAGTCACAATTAATTATGTCATTACCGACGAGGAAAAAAACAGAAAAATGGTTTGTGTCGATACGCATGACATTCCCGTTATTGCATTCGTTGACCCTGACATGATGAGTTCCATGCCGAAAAGTTTAACTGCTGCTACCGGAATGGACGCTTTAACACATGCCATTGAAGGCTTTATCACAAAATCCGCATGGGCAATGACGGATATGTTTCACTTGAAAGCAATTGAAATTATTTCTTCTTCTCTCCGGAAAGCCGTTGCAAATGACCCTGACGGAAGGGAAAAAATGGCATTAGGGCAATATATTGCCGGAATGGGCTTTTCTAACGTAGGACTTGGGCTTGTGCATTCTATGGCTCACCCTTTAGGCGCATTATACGACACGCCGCACGGAGTCGCTAATGCAATTATTCTTCCGTTAGTCATGGAATACAACGCCCCCGAAACAGGCGATAAATATAAATATATCGCTTCCGCTATGGGCGTGAAAAATGTTGAATCCATGTCGCAGGAAGATTACCGTTACGCCGCCGTGAAAGCCGTTCGGCAGCTTGCAAAAGATGTCGGCATTCCTGAAAATTTAGCCGGAATTGTGAAAACGGAAGATTTAGATTTCCTTGCGAAATCTGCCTATGATGATGCTTGCCGTCCTGGAAATCCCCGTGAAACGTCCATTGAAGAAATTAAAGCCCTATACAAAAAATTATTATCTTAAAAAATTAACCGCTGAAAAAATTCAGCGGTTTTTATTATTATTTGTTCGGAAAAATTTTATCGGAATAAGCCGTTTTAGCGGAAATTCCCTTTAATCTGCCAATTTTCCCCGAAAGAGCGTTAATGATATTCTGCGGAGCGTCAATTGCCACGCTGATAATATGAATTTTTTTCTCTTTGTAGGGAATGCCCATTCTGCCAATAATATATTCTCCGTATTCGTGAAGAATTTCATTTAATTGGCTGATTTGTTCCGGATTACTGACAATAATGCCAATAATGGCTACTCTTGTTTCCATACTAATTTTTATTCACCCTTAATCTAAAAACGGTTTCACGAACGGTAAAATATGTTTATAATTCACAGCGAGGTTAATATTTTCACCGCCGCCAATTTTAGAAGTCGTCATTCCAATGACTTCCCCGTACATATTTAATAACGCTCCGCCGGAACTTCCTGAAGAAATCGGTGCAGTGAACTGAATAAATTCCGTATGTTCTATTTTCCGGAACCCTGAAATAATTCCGTCGGAAACAGAATTGAATAAGCCTAACGGGCTGCCAATGGCAACACATTTCTGCCCACGGACTAATTCTTTTGCATTCTGGTAAATGTTCAACGGCGATAATTCGCACGGAATGCGAATAATGGCTAAATCAAACAAACTGTGATATTTAATCATTTCTGCCGGAGCGAAAATTTTTTCCTGATTTTCTAATTTAACGGAAAGAATGCCTGTTTGGCTGACAACATGACAATTTGTTAAAATATAGCCTTTTTTGCTGATTGCAATTCCCGACCCTGAACCAATCATTTCCCCTGTTTTATCATGAATGCCAATCATGACGACAGAAGGCGCAAGGGCAGCGAGTTCTTCATAACTTTTTTCTGAAATTTTTTCAGAATTTTTTTCCGGACGTTTTTCAGAAGTTTTAAAATGATTTTCCGGAATAATTTTTCGTTTCGGTTTCATTGCAGGGAAAATTTGATTCACTTCCTGTTCCACGAATGCGAAAAATTCCGGAATTTGCGAAATGATTTTCACTTGTTCCGTTAATTCGTTCAGAAAAGAAAAATTCTGATTTTCCCCAATGGCAAAAGCAAATATTTTCGCTGAAAGTAATTGGTTTACTTTTCGGGCGTTCTGCTGAAAAATTGCCATGTCAGACGGCGAACCGTCCGTGAACAGGAAAATTAACGGCTGTAAATTGCTTTTCTGGCGTACTTCTTTCTGAAGGCATTCTGATAAAAGTAATAGAGCTTTTCCGCACATTGTCGCACCGTTTACCGGAAAATTAAGCATTTGCATTTGTTCAATTTTCGTTAAGGGAATCATTTGTTCCACTGTGCTGGAAAACGTAATGACCGAAACAGAAATGGCTGCATTCTGCAATTTCCACTGTGTAAATAATTGGTTCATGCCTTGCGTGACAGCGGTAATTTTTTCACCACGCATTGAACCGGAACAGTCCATTAAAAAATAAATAGGAAGTCTTTTCTGAAAGTCCATTAATTTTCACCTCAATTCTTAATTCTTAATACTTCTTAATTATAGCATAAAATTAGATTTTTGTCAAGAATTTTGTTAAATTCTAAATTTTTTTTTGAAAAAACTATTGACAAAGTATTCAGAGTATGCTATACTATATATGTACTATTCTTGATAATACAGATACACACAAGGAGGAAATTTTATGAATCCGGTCAGAAAAAAACGAAAAAAAATCATTATTTTCACAGTGGTTTTAGCGTTGTTAGGTGGTGTTGCCTTCGGCGTAACTTCCTGCATGAAAACCGTTTCCGGAAGTATGGAAACACTTTCTTCCACTGCCCCTGAAATCGTAAAAGCGGAAATCCGTGACATTCACAATTCCATTAACGTTTCCGGCATGGTGGAAAGTCAGAACACTGTCAAAGTCACCAGCAAACTGAACGCTAAAATTAAAACGCTTAACGTTGGTGTGGGAACTTATGTTAAAGCCGGAGATGTTCTTTGTACGTTCGATAATACGGAATTACAACAACAATATGATTCCTTGCTGAAAAGTCAGCAGAATGCACAAGGTCAATCGGAAAACCAACACAAAATCAATCTCCGCAATTTAGAATCCGCTAAACAGGATAAACTAATTTCTTTAGAACAGGCACAGCGTTCCATTGATGAAGCCGTTCAGGCGCAAAATGACATTTACCAGAAAGAAAACCAGCTTGTCAATGAACTGAATGAACAAATCGCTCAACGAGATGAAATGAAAGCTTTATTAGAAAATAGCTCTGATGAAGAAATGGCTGAAGAAACAATGCAGGCATATCAGGAAGCCGCCGCATTAGTTGAATCAAAACAAGCGGAATTAGATGCAATCAGGGAACAATTCAGCACTTATGATAACGCTGTACAATCTGCTGTAGATGCTTATTCCGCAGCGGAACGTTCCGCCGACACGGCAATTCAAAGTTATCAAGATGTTTTAGATGCGGAACAATTTCAGCAAGATAACGACCAACAAGCGGAATTAAATCAGCTTGCCGATTCTCTCGCACAATGCACAGTGACCGCCCCGAAAAGCGGCATGATTACGGCGTTAAACATTTCTGAAGGCAGTATTCCCACCGAAGAAGAACTAATGACCATTGAAGACGTGAATGCGTTAAAAGTAACGGTTCAGATTGGGGAAGCGAATATTTTAAACGTTCATGAAGGACAGCGTGCAATTGTAAAAACAAATGCTACCGGAGATGAAGAATTAGAAGCGAAAGTTTCCCGAGTGGTGAATATTTATCATGCGAATAATTCGCAGGAAAATCCGAATTTTTCCGGAACGGGAGGATATTCAGCGGAAATTTTATTAAAGCAAAATGATAATTTATTAATTGGCATGAATGCCAAAGTACAAATTATTCTGGAAGAAAAACAGAATGTGTTATCTGTGCCGTATGAATCCATTCTTCCCATGAACGAGAAAAAACAAGTGCTGAAAATTATTCGCAATGATGACGGCACGACGGCAACCCTTAAGGCGGTTGACGTGGAAACCGGAATGGAAGGTACTTACTACACGGAAATTACTTCTGAAGAACTTAAAGAGGGCGACGAAATTTTAATGACACCGGATTCCCACCATGACGGAGAACAGATTATTCTTTCGGGAGCAATTTCCAATGCACTGGGGGGAGAACTTCATGAATAAACCTGTCATTCAAATGCAGAATGTCATTAAGCGGTACTACATCGGGCAGCCGAATGAATTACAAATTCTGAACGGCATTTCGTTAGAAATTCATGAACATGAATTTGTTTCCATTGTTGGGCAGTCTGGTTCTGGGAAAAGCACACTAATGAATATTATTGGCGCATTAGACAGACCAACGGAAGGAACATATCATTTAAACGGCGTTGATGTCAGTACTTTAGACGATGACGAATTAAGTTATATCCGGAATCAGGAAATTGGGTTCGTGTTTCAGACATTTAATTTAATTTCCCGGACAAATGCCCTGAAAAATGTGGAAATGCCAATGATGTACGCAGGACTTTCCCGAAAGAAACGCCTTGAACGGGCGAAAGAATTACTCGCTTTAGTGGACATGTCCGAACGGGCAACTCACCAGCCGAATGAACTTTCCGGCGGACAAAAGCAACGTGTTGCCATTGCCAGAGCTATGGCAAATCACCCTTCTATTCTGTTAGCGGACGAACCAACCGGCGCATTAGATTCTAAAACCGGTCATAAAATTATGGACTTATTCCATAAACTTCACCAGGAAGAAGGCACGACAATTATTTTAATCACGCACAGCAGCGAACTTGCGGAAGAAACAGAACGCATGATTACGATTAGTGACGGAAATATTATTGCTGACACAGGAGGGGAAAATAATGCAGTTCATTGAAAATCTCCGCTTAGCGATTACTTCCATTTTAGCAAATAAAATGCGTTCTATTCTGACTATGTTAGGCATTATTATTGGCATTAGTGCCGTGATTATGATTACGACTATCGGCACTTCCATTCAGAAAACGTTAGTGAATACGTTTAATTCCATGGGTTCAATGAATTATTTTGAAGTATATACCAGTTGGAATTATTCTGAAGAAGATTTCGGTTTAACCTATACAGATAATTCAGAAGACCGCCTCAGCGTGGAAATGTTAAACCAATTAGTGGAACAATATCCGGAATATTTCTATTTGAATTTGTCTGACGATGTCGGTTCATTTCCGTTGAATAACTGGAAAAAGCAGCAAATCAGCGTGAATGTTTCCAGTATCACGAATTTTGAAAATTTAGATGATTTTCCTTTTGTGCGTGGTCGGGGAATTAACCAGAATGACGGAAACGGTTTAAAACAAGTCATGAATGTGTCCACGTTATTTGTGGAACAATATTTTCCGGCAGGAACGAACCCAATCGGACAGACAGTTTCCACGGAAATAGGCGATTTTGTGATTGTTGGTGTTTTCGAATTGCCGGATTATTATGTAAAACAAATGTACAACGAAGGACAGCAGGACATTGACAAAGTCACTCCGGTTTACATTCCTTACGATACGGCAAGGCATTTATTAGAAAAAGAACAGGAACCGTTATATTACGCAGATGTGTATTATTATCCGGAGCAGGACATTGACATGTTAGAAAATTTATTGAATAATTATTTTCAGGAAATTTACAAAGATAAGCCTTACGTGCAAATTGAAGTGTTTAATATGCAATCAGAACTGGGCATGATTAACACAGTGATTAACGTCATTACTATTGCGATTTCCGTTATTGCGGCGATTTCGTTAATTGTTGGCGGTGTCGGCGTAATGAATATTATGCTTGTAAGCATTACTGAACGAACGAAAGAAATTGGCGTTCGAAAAGCTCTCGGCGCAAGAAATTCCGCTATTTTGGCGCAATTCGTTGTGGAAGCGATTTTACTTTGTTTAATTGGCGGAATCATTGGCATTCTTTTAGGCGTTGCCGGCGGTGTAGGCATTGGCTTTATTGCGAAATTCATGGTGAATCAATTTTATCCGGAATACGCCGGAATGTTTAAAATTACAATTCAACCGTCAATTCCGGCGATGTTAATTGCAGTGATTTTTTCCATTTTAACGGGAGTATTTTTCGGATACTACCCAGCGAATAAAGCCGCTAAACTGAATCCCATTGACGCATTGCGTTATGATTAAATATATTAAAAAATATTAAAAATATTAAAATATCAAGATTTTACTAAAGCTTAATTTTCCGCTATATTTAGCCATATATTGCTATGGGTGTAAGTCGTGTAACTCGTTTCCAAAACTCTCTATAACTAAATTTTCCGAAAAATTTCAGCCCTAAAGGGGTTTTAAGAGATGACCTACACGACCTACACCTTTTTTTCAATTTCGGCGATATTAAGCCGTAAAGTTAAATTTTCCGGAATTTTTTCATTTTCCAGAAAAATGAGTTCAGTGTTTCCCAACGGGAAATTAAATTCTTCCGTTCGCCGTAAAGCCGTTTAACCGCCCGAATAACCCGTTGACAAGGGTTCATTCGTGTAAGTTACTACCCCTGAAGAAACGTTCCGGAAAATGCCTTTTAAATGCAAATTAGAACTATCGCTCTAAAAAATTAATGCTGTTTCCATTCCGGAATGATTTTTAATGTTCCACGTGGAACATTTTTGAATTGTCGGAAATTGTCGAATTTTTAAATTTTTCGCCATATATCGCCATTGTTGGAAGTCGTGGAACTCGTTTCAAAAACTTCCTATATAGACTAATTTTTGAAATTTTCAGCCCTAAAGGGGTTTTAAGAGATGACCTCCACGACCTCCACCATTTTTCAAATTTCGGCTATATTAAGCCGGAAGTTTTAATTTCCGGAAATTTTTTTAAATTGTCGGAAATTGTCGAATTTTGTCGAAATTTAATTTTTGGCGATATATCGCCATGTGCCGGTCGTGTCGGTCAATTCCGAAACTCTATATATAAACTAATTTTCCGAAAAATTTCAGCCCTAAAGGGGTTTTAAGAAACGACTGTCACGACTGGCACACTTTTCATTTTTTCTAAATTTTCGGCTATATTAAGCCGGAATTTTATTTTGGTAAAATATTGACATTTTCAAAAAAATAAACCGGAGAATTTCTCCGGTTGTTTTATTCTGTTTATAGGGCATGATTTTTCGCTTTCAGGACTTCAACAATTCGGTTGACTTGTTCATGGCAAGCTTCTTCTGTTTGCGCTTCTGCCATTACTCGTATAACAGGTTCTGTTCCGGATTCACGCACTAAAATTCTTCCCGTTGTGCCGAGTGCCGTTTCTGCTTGTTTCACGGTTTCCTGAACATCAGGGTCATTTTGCGCTTGCGCTTTATCTTTCACACGAACATTCACTAAAACTTGCGGATAAATTTTCAACGGTGCAGCAAGTTCACTCATTTTCGATTTTTTCGCAATCATGACTTCCATCATTTTCAGGCTTGTTAATAAGCCGTCACCAGTGGTAGCATATTTAGAAAAAATAATATGACCGGAATCTTCCCCGCCTAAACGACAGCCATTTTTAGACATATATTCATAAACATATTTGTCCCCGACTGCCGTTTTCACGTAATCAATGCCAATTTCATCAAGGGCTTTATATAAACCGAAATTGGACATGACTGTTGTGACAATTGTATTTGTTTTTAATTTTTCCCGTTCTTTCATATATTTTCCGTAAATATATAAAATATGGTCGCCGGTTAAAACATTTCCGTTTTCGTCCACGCAGAGACATCTGTCCGCATCGCCGTCATAAGCGAAACCAACGTCTAATTGATGTTCAACAACGAATTTCTGCAAGCCTTCAATATGCGTAGAACCTGCATTTTCATTAATGTTTAAGCCGTCAGGCTTTGCGTTAATGACATAAGTTGTTGCCCCTAATGCGTCAAAAACTGCTTTCGCTAAAGTCCATGCCGCCCCGTTCGCACAGTCTAAACCTACTTTAATGCCTTTGAACGAATATAACCCCAAAGAAATTAAATAGCCTAAATAGCGATTTCTTCCGGAAACATAATCCACTGTACAGCCTATGTGATTTCTCGTTGCAAAAGGCAATTCTTTCCAGGTTTTTCCGAAACAAGTTAAATTCTTGTCTAAATATTCTTCTACAAGTAAAATGGTTTCTTCTTCCATTTTCTCCCCGTGGGAATTAATTAATTTAATTCCGTTATCGTAATAGGGGTTATGGCTTGCGGAAATCATAATGCCACAGTCGAAAGAATCGGTTTTCGTGACGTAAGCCACGGAAGGCGTTGTTGTCACGTGCAGCAAATACGCATCTGCGCCAGAAGCCGTTAAACCGCTGACAAGCGAATATTCTAACATATAACTGGAACGCCTTGTGTCTTTGCCGATAACAATTTTCGCCGGGGAAGAATCGCCGTTCTGTTGTTTTAACATGCCATAATACCACCCAAGGAAACGCCCGACTTCATACGCATGTTCTGCTGTTAAAGTTTTATTCGCCTCTCCACGGAAACCGTCTGTACCGAAATATTTACCCATTAAAAAAACTTCACTCCTTGTTTATATTATTTATAGTTGCATTTGTAGTTGTATTAGCATTAGCATTAGTTTGTATTGGTTTTTGTTTAATGTGCCTGCCGATAATTTCACTGACATCTGAAACAGTCATGAATGCGGAATAGTCATCTTTTTCTACAATTTTAATCATCGTCGACAATTCTAAGCGGGTAATCACGCAATATAAAACGCTTTTTTCTCCGGAAATTAACCCGTTCCCCTCAAGTAAAGTCACTGTTCTGCCTAACGTCTGATAAATATCTTCCGCAATAGCAGTTCCGTTATTCGTGATAATCATGACAGACTTTCCAGCTTGCAATCCAGTATTGACATAATCTTCAATTTTAGAAACAATCACATAAGTTAATAAGCTATATAATGCCCTGTCTAACCCGAAAATAATTCCTGCTGTCAAATAAATCACACAGTTGAAAAATAAAATAATTTGCCCTACTGAAAACCGGAATTTTTTACTAATTAAAATGGCTACCGCTTCTGTTCCGTCAAGACAACCGCCATTTAATAATACTAACCCTACGCCGAACCCTAACAGTAAACCGCCGAACACCGTTGCTAATAATTTATCTTCCGTAATCATCATCTTTTCGAAAAGATTCATTTTAAATATTTCTAACGCAAAGGAAAATATTGCCATAGCAATAATTGACCGGATAAAAAAAGATTTTTCTAATTTCTTTCCGCCAATCCAGACAAGCGGAAGATTCAACCCAATGGTCAGCACACCGAGCGGCATTCCGGTCAGTGTGCTGATAATCATGGCAATACCTACCATTCCGCCGTCCATAATTAACGAGGGAATCAGAATTTTCTCTAAAGCGAATGCGGCGGTAATGCTTCCGGCAATTAGCAATATGTACTGTAAAATAATATTTTTCGGCTTCATTTCTGGATTTCGTGAATCCAGCCTTCCGGAGCTTCAATTCTTCCCATTTGAATCCCCGTCAGCGTGTCGTATAATTTCTGAATGGTTTCGCCCATTTTTTCCATTCCGGACGGGAAACAAATTTCTTCATCATGATTGACAATCTTTCCAACAGGGGAAATGACTGCTGCTGTTCCGCAAAGTCCGCATTCGGTGAAATCTTTCACTTCACTGAATAATACTTCCCGTTCCTGTACTTCTAAGCCGAGATAATGTTCAGCCACGTAAACTAATGACCTTCTTGTAATGGAAGGCAAAATGCTGTTGCTTTTCGGAGTAACAATTTTTCCGTCTTTCGTCACGAATAAGAAATTCGCTCCGCCGGTTTCTTCTACTTTAGTATGTGTGGCAGGGTCAAGGAACATATTTTCGTCAAAACCGTTTCTGTGTGCGTCCATTAACGTATGCAAAGACATTGCATAATTCAAACCGGCTTTAATATTTCCTGTTCCGTGCGGTGCGGCTCTGTCTAAGTCGCTCACCCGTAATACAATCGGCTGCACGCCGTCTTTGAAATAAGGTCCTACCGGAGTACAGAACAAACGGAATTGATATTCTGTTGCAGGCTTTACGCCAATGACTGAATCAAATCCGAACATATACGGTCTTAAATATAACGTTGCGCCGCTGCCGTAGGGCGGAACATATTCCACATTCGCTTTTACTACCTGTTCTACTGCGTCAATAAATCTTTCTTTCGGGAATGTAGGCATTTCCAAACGTTCAGCAGAAGCAAGCATTCTTTCAGCATTCAAATCCGGTCGGAAAGTCACAATTCTTCCGTCTTGCGTGGTGTAAGCCTTCAGCCCTTCAAAAACGGTCTGGGCATATTGCAGAACGCAAGCGCATTCGTTAATTGTAATTGTTGCATCTTCCGTTAATTTCCCCTCGTCCCATGCGCCGTCTTTGTACTGGGAAACATACCGCTTGTCGGTTTGCATGTAGGCAAACCCTAAATTACTCCAGTCAATTGTTTTACTCATCGAAAAATTCCTTCTTTCTGAAATTCGCTAAATCCGTTCTGCAATTAAGCTGCCCATTTCGGAACAGGAAACTTGCTGACAATTTTCTGACATAATGTCCGCCGTCCGGTAATTTTCCTGTAACACTTTCTGTACAGCCTTTTCTACAGCATCGGCTTCAGTTTGTAAATCTAATGAATATCTTAACAACATTGCCGCAGATAAAATTGCCGCAATGGGGTTAGCAATATTTTTTCCGGCGATGTCCGGTGCGCTGCCGCCGCTGGGTTCATATAAACCGAATTTCGTTTCGTTCAGGCTTGCGGAAGGTAACATTCCTAAAGAACCTGTTACCATAGCGGCTTCATCGGAAAGAATATCCCCGAACATATTTTCTGTTACCATTACATCAAATTGCGCCGGATTTTTCACAATTTGCATGGCAGTGCTGTCCACTAAAGCATGTTCTAAAGTCACTTCCGGATAATCTTTCGCCGTTTCAGTCACAATTTTTCTCCATAAACGGGAAGAATCCAAAACATTCGCCTTGTCTACGCTGGTTACTTTTTTCTTGCGTTTCATGGCAACTTCAAACGCTTTCACAGCAATTCTTCTGATTTCGTTTTCGTTATAGCGTAAAGTGTCCACGGCGGTCATTACTCCGTCAACGGGTTCTGTTTTCCGTTCGCCGAAATATAACCCTCCGGTTAATTCACGCATAATTAACATATCAAATCCATTCCGGCTAATCTCTTCCCTTAATGTGCAAGCTCCCCTTAATTCAGGATATAACACGCAAGGTCTTAAATTAGCGAATAAATTTAATGATTTTCTTAATTTTAATAATCCTGCTTCCGGTCTTAATTCCGGCGGAAGCTGATACCACGGAGAAGTGGTTGTATTTCCGCCAATTGAACCCATTAGCACAGCATCGCTTTCACGGCACGCCTGAATGGTTTCTTCCGTTAATGGCACGCCGTACGCATCTATGGAACAGCCCCCCATTAACAATTCTGTATACGTAAATTCATGCTGATAAATTTCAGCGACTTTGTCTAACACCCGAATTGCTTCATTAACAATTTCTGGTCCGATACCGTCGCCCTTAATGACTCCTATCCGGTAATGCACGCAGATAACCACCTTTCTGAAATTTCTGTTTTTATTATACTACTTCTATTGAAAAATGTCAATCATTTTCCACATAATTTTTTTCTGAATTTTCTTGCAATTATCACTTCAATATGCTATAATAATAGTATTGCCGGACGGCTGGAAAGGAGTGAACCCAAAATGCGAAGATATATGATTGCTTATCTTGAATGGCTGACAAAAAAATTACAACATCCGGAAACCCTCAGTACAGAGGAAATTTCTTCCCTCCGGAAAGAAATTCTCGTGCAGATTGGCTTCATGCAACATGAACGGCTAATTCATTTCCTTGTGGTGATACTGGTCGGCATTGCCTTTTTTCTGACTTTGGGCATGTGTTTATATTTCCAAACGGCTGGACTGGTAATTTTATGTGTGATGCTTTTAGGGCTGCTTGCGCCGTATTTGTGGCATTATTATTTTTTAGAAAATACCACACAGAAAATTTACGTTCTCTATAACCGTGTTGCCGCCTTAGAAGACCACATGAATTACCCTAATACGGAAAAAATTACTGACGCATTAGGGCAATTCTGACAAACTTAAGAAAGGACTATGCTTATGAAAAACAACCAAAACCCTGAAAATTCCGAAGAACAGTATAACGGGATTCTCGGCGACTATCAGGAAAAACCGAAAGACCCACAACTTCCTGTTCCTGAAACGGCTTCCGTTCCGAAAAAAACTAACCCGTTGAAAGTCGCCGGAATTGCTGTTGTTTCCGCAGCAATTATTGGCTGTGTCGGATTTTTCGGCATAAGACCTATGCTTTCTTCTGAAAACAATTCCGATTCCACACAATTAGAAGAAACTAATCCTTCCGGAGAAACAAGCGTTCCCCTTCCGGAAAATACCACCGCAGCAGTCTATTCAGAACATTTTGAAATTACGCCGGCTGTCATGAGTTGCCTTTATCATGATTATTTAAATCAATATGCTTCTGCATTAAGCTATTACGGCATTGACCCTGCAACGACTTCTTTAAAAGAGGAAAAACTTCCGGAACAAGCCGGAGAAGATATGACCTGGTTTGACTATATCATGTCACAAGTGCAGAATACGGCTTCACAACTGTTAATATTTCAGGAGGCTGCCAGTGCGGACGGCTACGAATTAACCGAAGAAGATAAGCAACGAGTGGAAGAACAACTCGCTACTATGGATTTATCCACTTACGGCGAAAACGTCACGGAAGACGACGCAAGAACAATGCTTGAATTAGAAATATTAACTTCTTCTTATGTGGAGCATTTAATGAACGAAATGCAATTCACTGACGAAGAACTCGAAGAATATTACCAGGAAAACCGGAAACAATTCGACACTTGTTCGTTAATGGGCTTTAACGTTCCCTACCAGACAGAAGAAGAAACTTCTGCATCAGATTCAGAATCAGAATCTTCTTCTGAAACAGAAACTGAACCGGAAACTGAAGCAGAAACCCAAATGCCCCAGGAAGAGGCGAAAGCCATTGCAGATGATTTATTATCTTCTTCTTCTCCTGAAGAATTTGAATCGAAAATCAGTGATTTCTTAAAAACTCATGAAAATTACACTGATGAAGATTTAGAAGAACTTTCAAGCAGTATCCGGAGCGACACTTTCGGCTATACAGAAGGCTTTGCAGCGGCAGAATGGGCGTTCGGCGGAACAGCAAAAGCCGGAGAAACACATTTAATTGAAAATGACGGCTATTATTCCGTTTACTTCTTAATCAGCGAACCGGCAAGAGACGACACAGAAACCATTAACGTCCGGCATATTTTATTCAGCACGGACAACCACATGGAAGACGTTCAGAAAGATTCCAATACAACAGAAGAAGAAACTTCCGAAACAGAAGAAACTTCTGAACTTTCCCCGGAAGAACAAGCCGCCCAGGAAGAAGCCGCTATGGAAATTTGTCATACTTACGCTGAAAATGCCCTGAAAGAATGGGAATCCGGCGACAAAACAGAAGACAGTTTCGCCGAATTAGCCAACCAATATTCTGAAGACCCTGGTTCTAATACGACCGGCGGACTTTATGAAAATGTTTCCCCTGGCGACATGGTACAGGCGTTCAATGACTGGTGTTTTGATTCTTCCCGAAAAACTGGTGATACTGGTCTTGTGGAAACAGAATACGGCGTTCATGTCATGTATTTTTCCGGAAAAGGTTCTCCGAAATGGAAAATTACTGCTGAATCTGATTTGCAATCAAGCAAAATGGACGATTGGTTCGCCGAACAGAAAACTAAATTTTCCACTGCCGCTAATGATGATGTCATTAACGCTATTGAGGAGTAAATCATGACGAAAAAACAACGTGCAGAAAAAATTGTTCAAATTTTAAAAGATTATTACCCTGATTCAGCTTGTTCTTTAATTTATCAAGAACCCTATCAGTTAATGATTGCCGCAAGACTTTCCGCACAATGTACAGATACCCGTGTCAACATCATCACGAAAAGACTTTTCCGGAAATATCCTACTCTACAATCTTTCGCACAAGCGAATCTTTCAGAACTTGAACGGGTAATTAGACCTTGCGGCTTTTATCGCATGAAGGCGAAAAGCATTATTGAAGCCTGCCAGCGTTTACAGAATGTCTATCATGGCATTCTTCCCGATACGTTGGAAGAATTAATGACCCTTTCCGGAATTGGACGGAAAACGGCAAATTTATTATTAGGTGATATTTATCACAAACCAGCTATTGTTACAGATACACATTTCATTCGCATTACTGGCAGACTCGGTTTAACAGAAGAAACTATTCCCAAAAAAGTAGAAGACGATTTACGCCCTTTACTCCCTCCGGAAGAATCTTCCGCATTCTGTCATCGTATTGTACAGTTCGGCAGAGAAATCTGCAACGCAAGAAACCCGAAATGCACTTCTTGCCCCCTGAATGAAATCTGTCCTTCAAAAACTATTGACAAATCTGTGAAAATCAGCTAAAATAAAAGTAAACCAAAATTTAATATAAGGCGGTATCGCAAATGGGTATTTTAACAGCAATTTTCGGTTCTTACAGTGAAAAAGAACTCGAACGTATTAAACCAATCAAAGATAAAGTTCTCGCACTGGAAGAAGAATATAAAGCTCTTTCTGACGCAGAACTGAAAGAAAAAACAGTAGAATTTAAAGAACGCATTAAAGAAGGCACGGATACAATAGATTCCCTTCTGCCGGAAGCATTAGCCACCGTTCGGGAAGCCGGCGACAGAGTTCTCGGAAAACGTGCATTCGAAGTGCAGATTATCGGCGCAATTGTTCTTCATCAGGGACGTATTGCCGAAATGAAAACCGGTGAAGGGAAAACGCTTGTTGCCTGCCTCGCTGCTTATGCTAACGCTTTATCCGGTCACGGCGTTCACGTTGTCACCGTAAATGACTACTTAGCCAAAACGCAATCAGAAGAAATGGGAAAAGTTCATCGTTTTCTGGGTCTGTCCGTTGGTTGTATTCTGCACGGACTGAATAACGCACAACGGCGTGCAGCGTACGCTTGCGACATTACTTACGGAACAAATAACGAATTTGGTTTCGATTATTTGCGTGATAACATGGTCACTTATAAAAAAGACATGGTGCAGCGTGAATTGAATTTCGCCATTGTGGACGAAGTCGACTCCATTCTGATTGATGAAGCCCGTACACCGTTAATTATTTCCGGTCAGGGCGATAAGTCTACAGAATTATATACTTTAGTGGACAAATTCGTCAAAACCCTTACGCCAATTACTTTCGTTGAAATGGACGACAAAGTCGACCAGGAAGAAATTGCAGAAGGCGCAGATTACATTATTGATGAAAAATCTAAAACTGCTACAATTACTAAACAAGGCGTTGAAAAAGCAGAAAAACATTTCCATGTCGATAACCTCATGGCACAGGAAAATATGACCCTTCTGCACCATATTAACCAGGCATTGAAAGCCGTCGGCATTATGAAAAATGATATTGATTACATCGTGGAAGACGGCGAAGTTGTCATTGTTGATGAATTTACCGGAAGAAAAATGCTCGGCAGACGTTTCAATGACGGCTTACATCAGGCAATTGAAGCCAAAGAAGGCGTTCAGGTTCAACGTGAATCTAAAACTTTAGCAACAATTACCTTCCAGAATTATTTCCGGTTATATGCGAAACTTTCCGGTATGACCGGTACGGCAATGACGGAAGAAGACGAATTTAAAGAAATTTACAAATTAGATGTCATCGCCATTCCGACGAATAAACCCGTTCAGAGAATTGACCACCCCGACCAGGTTTATCGCTCCGAAAAAGGGAAATTCCTTTCCATTATTGAACAAATTGTGGAATGTCATAAAAAAGGTCAGCCCGTCCTGGTGGGTACGGTTTCCATTGAAAAATCAGAACTTCTGTCCGCTTTATTAAAAAAGCGTGGCATTAAACATGAAGTGCTTAATGCAAAATATCACGCTAAAGAAGCGGAAATTGTCGCTCAGGCAGGAAAACTCGGTGCTGTGACCATTGCCACAAACATGGCTGGACGTGGTACGGATATTATTCTCGGCGGTAATGCGGAATTTACTGCCCGTGCAGAATTACGGAAACTTCAGAAAGAAAATGGCGAACAGCTTTATGATGATGCCATTATTAACGAAGCAATCGGTTTCGCTGATACAGATAATCAGGAAATTCTGGAAGCCCGTGAAGTTTATCAGAAACTTTACAAAAAATATAATGAAAAAGTGAAAGAAGCTTCCGTTGCCGTTCGGGAAGCAGGCGGTTTATTCATTATCGGTACAGAACGCCATGAGGCACGCCGTATTGATAACCAGTTGCGTGGGCGTTCCGGTCGTCAGGGTGACCCTGGAGAAAGTCGCTTTTTCCTTTCCGTGGAAGACGATTTAATGCGGATTTTCGCCGGCGACAGAATGGAAAACGTCATGAAAACACTTAACGTTGAGGAAACTCAGCCAATCGAAAGTAAATTCCTGACGAAAATTATTGCTTCTTCTCAGAAAAAAGTAGAGGGCAGAAACTTCAGCATTCGTAAAAATACCCTGAATTACGATGATGTCATGAACGCCCAAAGAGAAATTATTTACAAACAGCGTTCACAAGTTCTTAACGGGGAAGATTTACACGAATCTATTTTAAGCATGATGGAAGACTTAGTGAAAACAATTACTGGTCAATACCTCGCTGAAGAAGAAGAACAGGATAACTGGAATTTAATCGGCTTGAAAGAATATTTTTCCGGTTGGCTCTTATCCGAAAATGACTTATCTTTCACAGAAGAAGAACTCCAGAAACAAACGAAAACAACAATTACGGACTTCTTAATTAACAAAATGAAATCGACTTACGCCGAAAAAGAAGAAAATTACGGTGAAAAAGTCATTCGTGAATTAGAACGTGTCGTTATGCTCCGTGTAGTTGACACGAAATGGATGGCACATATTGACGATATGCAGGAACTCAAGAAAGGCATTAACTTAAGAAGTTACGGACAGAAAAACCCTGTTGTTGAATATCGTTATGAAGGTTTCGAAATGTTCGATGCGATGGTCGAAAGTATCCGTGAAGACACAGTGAGAATGCTTTTAACCATTCAGATTCAGCAAGCCCCGCAAAGACAACAGGTCATGAAACCTTACGCCCCGAATGCCGGAAGTCCAGAGGCGAAAAAAAATAAACAGGCTTAATGCCGTTGCAGAATTTAGGCTCTCTCTTAACAGAGAGGGCTTCTCTGCTTGAAAGCAGGTGTTTTTTTGGATTATTTTCATTTTGCAGAATTTTATGATACGCTGACGAAAAATGTTCAATATCCCTTACGGGCGAAAAGAATTGATTTCTTAGTGAAAAATTATTTAAATACTAATACAGCCGGAAATTTATTATTAGATTTAGCTTGCGGAACAGGTTCACTCAGTGAAGAATTAGCTAAATTACATTATGATGTCATTGGTGTGGATTATTCCCCGGCTATGCTGAATTTAGCCATGCAGAAAAAATTTACCAGTCAACTCCCCATTCAATACCTTTGTCAGGATATGAAAGAATTAGACATGTTCGGCACAATGGACATTACTGTCTGTATGCTTGACAGCCTGAATCATTTAGAAAATTTTCAGGAAGTTCAGCAAGTTTTTCAGAAAGTTTCTTTATTTGCACAGCCTGGCGGTTTATTTCTTTTCGATATGAATACGCTATATAAACATCATGAAATTTTAAATCAGCAGACTTTTCTTTACGATACGGAAAATGTTTTCTGTGCGTGGGAAAATCAGTTAATCGGTGATACTGTCGAAATGCAATTGACATTTTTCGCCCGTGACCCCGAAACAAATCAATATTCCCGTTCAGAAGAATATATTCGTGAAACTGCTTACCCTATTCCTAAAATTGAACAGGCAATTCAACAAGCTGGTTTACTTCTTTTAGAAGAATTTGATGCAGATGCGAATTTATTACATCCTGAACGCCTGCTTCCCGTTTCCGAAAAAACAGAACGCATTCTGTTTCTTACGCAAAAACCAAGAAAGAAGTGATTTTCTTAATGAGTATTCTTAAAAGAGCCATTTCCGCTGACGGCAGTGTAATTGTTTCAGCAATTGACGCTAAAGAAATGATTTCCCGAATGGAACAAATTCATTGCCCTTCTGCCGTAGTCACTGCCGCTCTCGGAAGATTAACAATTGCCGCTTCATTAATGGGTTACAACCAGAAAAATGAAACTGACCGCTTAACCATTCGCATTGACGGCGACGGGCAAATCGGCAGTATGGTTGCCATTTCCGACAGTCACGGCAATGTCCGCTGCTGTGCGGATAATTATATTGTTGAAATTCCTTTGAATAATAAACATAAACTCGATGTCGGAAAAGCCGTCGGAAACGGCACGCTTTCCGTGATGAAAGACTTAGGGTTAAAAGAACCCTATGTCGGAACAATTCCTTTAGTTTCCGGCGAAATTGCGGAAGATATTGCAAGTTATTTCGCTAATAGTGAACAAATTCCAACAGTGTTAAGCCTCGGCGTTCTCGTTGCTCCTGATTTAACCGTAAAGCAAGCCGGCGGTTTTCTTCTTCAGTTACTTCCTTTCGCAGACGAAAATTGCATTCCCGTTTTAGAAAAAAATATTGCCGCTATGCCAAACATTACAACAATGCTTGAAAACGGCATGACGGCTGAAGAAATTGCTTTACAATGTCTTGACGGTTTATCGCCAAATCTTTTAGATACAGGAGAAGCCAATTATCTTTGCGATTGCTCCCGTGAACGTACTTCTAAAATATTAATCAGTCTCGGCAAAACAGAATTGCAGAATTTAGCCGATTCTCAGGAAAAAATTGAAGTCTGTTGTCATTTCTGTAACAAAACTTACCAGTTCACCCCGAATGAAATTCTTTCCTTAATAAAATAATTTTTATTTAAAATAAAAAGCCCTCTTCTTGAATTAGTGAGGGCTTTTAATTATTTATTATTTAAATAAAGAGAAAAACGCTGAAGCCGCTGAAGCTGTTGCCGCAGCAGAGGCACTATTCGCAGCATCTACAGAGGCTCTCGCTGAAATTTCTGATAACATTTCCACTCTTGCCTGATGACGTTCCACTTCCAAAAGATTCAACGCTTCTTTTAAAGAACTTGCACGCATATTATTTAAATAATTGTACATCATGACAAAACTTGTGCTGTCTCGGTAATCATAGGGAAGCCAGGAAATTACTTCATCATTTTTCAACGTTTCCAGTTCAGCCCGCTTTTCTGAAAGATTCTGATTCACTTCAGCTAATTTTTTCTTGCTGGAATTGTATTTGCTAATTGTATGCACAATCACAACAATTCCCAGAAGATAGAAGATAATCAAAGCCACTCCGAGGATAATAAAATGGTCTCTTCTGGTTTTGTCTGAATGTTTTTCAAGTTCAGGCAGTTCACTTTCCAGTTTCGCTATCTCGTCTTCCGTTTGTTTTAATGCTGTCATCACTTCAAAACTGTTGTTCATTTTGTCCAGAAGTAATGCCCTTTCCTGTTCAGGGTCAGCAATCGTTGCCACACGATTAGTATTAGCAACACTGATTGCCGTTTCTTGCTGAGAACCCCCGCAAGCAGGACAGAATGCTGCATTTTCCGCTATTTCTGCGCCACAATGTTTACAAAACATGAATAAAACCTCCGCTTTTCTTTAAAGTTCTTTTTTATTATAAAATATCCATAAAGAAAAGTCAAGATAAAATGCTTAATTTTCAGAGCGGGTCAACAGAACGCATTCTAAGCCTTTTTTTCGTCAACATACTGTTGACGAAATTTCTTGAAAATTTTCACTTGCATTTTTTCAGAAAATGTGCTATAATGAAAAATGAAAAAATATGATTTGGAGGAATTTTCATGCAGATTCAACAATTGCAGGAAATAATTGACCATGCGAAAAATATGGTGTTCTTCGGCGGTGCTGGTGTGTCCACGGAAAGCGGTATTCCGGATTTCCGGAGCGTGGACGGGCTTTATGCACAGAAATATCATGATATTATGCCGGAAGAAATTATCAGTCACCATTATTTTTTGCAGCATACGAAAGAATTTTATACATTCTATCGGGATAAAATGATTTTCCTTGAGGCTGAACCAAATGCCGCACACCGGAAACTCGCTGAATGGGAACAGAAAGGCATTCTTTCAGCGGTAATTACACAAAATATTGACGGCTTGCACCAAAAAGCAGGAAGTCAGAACGTTTTGGAATTACATGGAAGTATTCACCGGAATTATTGCCAGAAATGCGGAAAATTTTTCCCTGTGGAAAAAATTCTTGAATCGGAAAACATTCCGGAATGTGACTGCGGCGGTGTCATTAAGCCTGACGTAGTACTTTATGAAGAAGGACTCGACCAGAATATTATTCGGAAATCTGTGGAAGCTATTCAACAGGCAGACGTGTTAATCATTGGCGGAACGTCTCTGAATGTTTATCCGGCTGCCGGATTTATCCATTATTTTCGGGGAAAGCATTTAATTATTATCAATCGGGATAAAACACCGGCAGACGATTCAGCAGAACTTTGCCTTCATGAAAAAATCGGAGAAGTTTTTTCAGCTCTGCACTAATTTCCGGTAAAGTTCAGCAATTTGTTCTTTCGTCGCTAATTCTCCTGAAAAAGCACTCGCACTTCCGGCGGAAACACCTAAATATAACGCATTCAGAAAATTCTGCGATTTTTCATAAGCGGCTAAAAATCCGGCAAGCATGGAATCTCCTGCTCCTGTTGCACTGACAACATTCCCACGGAAAGCCGCTTGCTGGTAAATTTCCCCGTCTTCACAAACTAAAACCGCTCCTTTTTCCGCCATTGAAACTAAAACATTCCTTGCGCCCCATTCCTGAACTTTCTGCGCATAGCGAATCACTTCTGACGGGCGGTGAAGCTTTACGCCGAATAATTCGCCTAATTCATGATGATTCGGCTTAATTAAAAACGGATGATATGCGAACGTTTTCTTCAGGAGTTCTCCGGAAGCGTCCACGGCGAAACGAATATTTTTTTCCTGATATTTCTGCATAATGTCGCAATACATGCTGTCCGGCAGAAATTCCGGAATGCTTCCGGCTAATACTAACGTATCCCCTTCTTGCATTTGGTCAAGTCTTGCAAAAAGCTGCTGCAAGGATTGTTCATCTATGCAAGCCCCTTTGCCGTTGATTTCCGTTTCCTGATGAGTAATTAACTTAATATTAATGCGGGTATTCCCTTCAGGAAGCATAATTAATTCTTGCGGAATATTATCTTGTTTCAGCAGTGCGGAAAGCATTGCACCGGTAAACCCCGCAATAAAGCCTAATGCTACTGTTTCCACGCCTAAATGATGCAGAACAGTAGAAACATTTATGCCTTTTCCGCCGGCTTGTAAACTTTCCCGACTGGTGCGGTTGACTTGTCCGGAATGAAATTCGTCAAGATGAATCCGGTAATCTAATGCCGGATTACAAGTTAAAGTATAAATCATAAAAAAATTCCTCTTTTTGAAAAAATTTCCAGTGATAATTATTTCGCAAATGCTTATACTAACCTTGCGGCAGGAAAACGCCGCTTGAATTTGAAAAAGATTATCACAAAGGAGATTGTTGATGATGAAAGGCGAAATGACTCAGAAGGGCAGAGAAGCTCTTGAACGTTTCAAAATGGAATCCGCAAATGAAGTAGGTGTCAACCTGAAGCCTGGCGATAACGGCGACCTGACTGCAAGAGAAGCCGGAAAAATTGGCGGGCAGATGGTCAAGAAAATGATTGACTCCTACAAAATGCAGTAAATTAAGTTTCTCTGCGTTTTTGATAAGAATCCCTGTTCCGGAATACTGGAGCAGGGATTTTTGCATTTAAAGTTTATCTCTTGATAAAATATTCTTCATACCAGACAAGAAACGTGTAAATTGTCCAGACTTTCCGCCATAAGTCAGAATTTCCTCCGACATATTCAGCGAAAATTTTTTCCAGTTCTTCTAAATGGAAAAATTTTCCGGCATATTCACTGTGAAATTTCGCTTTCACATCAGCGTTATAGCGGTCGTCTGCAAGCCATATCCGAATCGGAACAATAAAGCCTAATTTCTTCCGGAAGGCAATTTCTTCAGGAAGTACTTTTGCGGCAGCCGTCCGGAAAGCAATTTTATTCTGTTCGGCATTCACTTTAAATTTCGAAGGCATTCGGGAAGCAATGTCAAACACTCTGCGGTCTGTTAAGGGCATTCGAATTTCTAAACCGGCAGCTGTACTCATTTTGTCAACATTCAAATAAATATCGCCCTCAAGCCAAATCTGAATATCTACATTGCACATTTTTGTCATCGGGTCAAGCCCTTCAGATTCTTCATAAATCGATTTCACTAAATGAATCGGCAAAATTTCCGGATTATAACATTGCAGAAGTTTTTGCTTTTCTTCTTCTTTCATAATATTAGTATTGCCAACATAGAAATTTTTCAGATTTTCGCCGTAACGTTCTGCATTCCGGTAAATATTATACCCTCCGAAAAATTCATCTGCACCTTCACCGGAATAGCATAATTTAGTATGCTTTGCCGTTGCCTGACACCCTAATGTAAACACAATCGCTGAAGCATCTGCAAGCGGTTGTTCCATTTCATACATGACATACGGCACAACGGAAAAATATTCTTCCGGTTGAATATTACAAACCGAATGTTCCACGTGGAGCAATTCAGCCGTTTTCGCAGCGATTTTCGATTCGTCGAAACGTTCTTCATCATATCCGCAAGAGTCCGCACGTTTCGCATCAGACATTGCTAACACATAAGAAGAATCTACTCCGCCGGAAAGAAATGATTCCGCTGTTTCATCTTCCGTTTTGATTTCCAGAAACATTTGCTGAACGGTTTCATGAATTTCTTCCGCCCATTGGTCAAGCGTTTTGCTGTTATCCGGTTGAAATTCCGGTTTCCAGTAGCGTTGAATGGTTAATTCACCATTCCGGAACTTCAGCCAATGCCCGGGCATTAACTTTTTCACGCCTTTGAAAAATGTTTCCTCTCCGGCAACATAAGTTAAAGAAAGATAAATCTGCAACATATCTAAATTTAATTCTTTAACAAATCCTTCCTGTGAAAGAATGTCCCGAATCATTGTGCCATATAATAACTTTCCATTTTTTGTTAAATAATAATAAAATGGCTTCGTTCCGAATTGGTCACGCAAACAGAATAATTCCTGTTTTTCCTCGTCCCAAATCGCAAGGGCAAACATTCCGTAAAGATGTTCCGGCATTGCTTCCCCCCATGTTTCATATGCTTTCAGTAATAATTCCTGTTCCCGTTCTTCTCTCGATAAACCGGAAACATTGACATTCAGTTCCTGACTGAGGGCTTGCCAGTTGCGAATATGCCCCCGATAAGTTTCAAGTCTAAGCATGAAAAACACCTCCGGTTCTTATTATAACATATCTGAAAAAAATTTTCAATATCTTTTTGAAAAAAATCACAAACCTGTCAACAGATTTTCATTTTTCAGTAAACAAAAAGCACTTGACAAGAACATCAAAAAAGTGTATAATGAAATAAACGTCAAAAAGAAGTTTTCGAAAGGAAGGTATATTTCATGAAAAATACAATGAAAAAGGCGTTGACAATCTGCCTGCTTGCCACAATGACCGTGATGTCGTTCGGGTGTAGCAGTGATTCCGCTGATAACAGTAATGCCGGCGACGGAGAACCAGTCACCAAACAAGAAACAATTTCCCTTGACCAGACCAAACAGCCCTTGACTTTCGTTCATGACCAGGACGAAGAAAAAGATGCCACAGAAGCTAATGAAGAAGCGACAGAAGCTGCTGCTTCCGCCGGAGAAACTCCCGCTGCTACGACAGCTGTTTCCAATGTGGAAGTTACTGAATACGTTCCCGTAACCGATGCACAAGGACAACAACAGACAGATGCTAAAGGACAGCCACAGACAGAAATAGTAAAAGTGACACAGGTTGTTCAGGTAACTGATGCTCAAGGACAAGCCCAGACTGACGCACAAGGACAAACCCAGACTGAAGTCGTTCCCGTTACCGAAACTGCCGTTGTGACTGAACAGCCCGCAACATTAAGTTCTTCCGCAAATACTGAATATACTCCGGAATATGATTCCTGTCGGGCGTATTGGCTCGATATGTCACAGGAAAGCGATTTCTTCTTTGAAGGAGAATTTTTAGTGATTGCTTTCCAAATCAATGAAAATGTTCCCAACGGACATTACCCCATCACAATCGAAAATGCCGATATTGCAAGCTGGGACGTGAAAAAATGGGAACCGCATATTATCAACGGTGAAATTTCCATTGGTGAAGAACCAGCAGCACAGGAAGATTTTCCTGACTCGGATTTCACTTTGAAAGTCAATAGCATAAAAGCAAATGCAGGTGATATGGCATTGCTGACCATTGACCTGAAAAATAACCCTGGATTCTGCGGATTTGTTTTAGATATTCAATATGATAAATCAGCAATGACAATTGCAGATACTCATGGCGGAAAAGATTTCACTGATACCGCAATTAACTATGTACAAAATTAAACATGAACTAAGCAGAAATCTGAATTTAGGTTTCTGCTTGTTATTTTAGATACTTTAAAATTTTCAAAATTTTCTAAAATTTAAGGAGAAATGGCATGTCACGAATATTAATTATCGATGATGATGAATTTATTAGCAATTTATTAGAAGAAAGTTTAACTAATCATGGCTATTTCGTCAGTAAAGCCTTTTCAGGAACAGAGGCTTTACTTGTTTTAGAAAAAAATCAGCCTGATTTAATTTTAATGGATTTAATGCTTCCCGGGCTTTGCGGTGAAGAGTTATTGCCGAAAATTAATACTATTCCTGTAATTGTAATCAGCGCAAAAACAGATGTGACTAATAAAGTGAATCTTTTACTCGGCGGGGCAGTGGATTATTTAACAAAACCGTTTGATATGAATGAATTATTAGCAAGAATTAACGTTCAGCTCAGAAAAAGGAATCTTCTTTCTACTGTTTTTTCTTATCAGGATATTACTTTATATGCGGATAAATTAACCGTAATGCTTAATAATACAGAAATTCGTCTCACTCGCACAGAATGCGCTATTTTAAAATTGTTAATGCAGAACCCTGATATGCCCATTGGGAAAACAACTATTCTTGATTATATTAGCCATGATACGCCCGACTGCACGGAACGTTCCCTGAAACAGCATATTAGCAATATTCGGCGTAAATTACAAGCTGTAAATGGAAATGATTATATTGAAGCCGTTTACGGAATCGGTTTTAAAATGAAATCTTGACGAAATCTTGACATTTTCTTGACCGCTTTCTTGACTTTTGTATGGTATACTGATTTCAGAAACTAAAGAAAGAAGGTCTTAATTATGGACTATGTGTTACAAACTAACAGCCTTTGCAAGCATTACACGCATTTCAAGGCTCTTAACGGAGTAACAATGCACATTCCTAAAGGTTCAATTTACGGATTCGTCGGGAAAAATGGTGCTGGCAAAACGACGCTAATCCGGTTAATTTGCGGGTTGCAATACCCCACAGGCGGAGATTTCGAATTATACGGTGTGAAAAATACCGATAAAAAAATTTCAGACTCCCGCAGCAGAATGGGCGCAGTTGTGGAAACGCCTTCCATTCACCCGAATATGACAGCAGAAGACAATTTAAAAATTCAGTACCGGCTTTTGGGTATGCCCAGTTTTGACGGCATACAGGAATTATTAACTTTAGTCGGGCTTGAACACACCGGAAAGAAAAAAGCAAAACATTTTTCTTTAGGAATGAAACAACGCCTTGGCATTGCCATTGCCCTTTGCGGAAATCCTGATTTCTTAATTTTAGACGAACCAATCAACGGACTTGACCCGCAAGGCATTATTGAAATTCGTGAACTAATTCTGAAATTAAATCACGAACGGCAAATTACTGTGTTAATTTCCAGTCATATTCTGGACGAACTCGCAAAATTAGCCACGCATTACGGATTTATTGACGGCGGAAGAATTGTGAAGGAAATGAGTGCGGAAGAATTAGAACAAGCCTGCCAGAAATGCACGCACATGACCGTGACAGACACGAAAATTCTTGCAAGAGTTCTCGACAGTATGGAAATTTCCTACAAAATTCTTGATGATACAACGGCTGATGTTTACGCAAAACCGAATTTCTCGCAGCTTGCCCTTGCGCTTTCTAAAGAAAATTGTGAAGTCATTTCTATGGAAGAACATGACGAAAATTTAGAAAGCTTTTTCGTGAATCTCGTGGGAGGTGCGAATCATGAGTAGGCTTTTATCTACAGAGTTTTTTAAGCTTCGTGGAAAATTCATTGCAGTTTTTATTGTAATGATAATATTCGCAGTTGTCGGAGTGCTTTGCTCGATGTCAATCGAAGGCACATTCTATCTTGGTCTGAATGCATATGCTACTGTTTTCGGGTCAATTTTCTGCGGAATGGCGGGAGTTTCCATAAGTCAGGATTTTGCCAATAACACGATACGCAACAAATTGATTATGGGTCATACGAGATTCAACATCTATCTTTCTTATCAGATTGCTTTTGCAGTACTCACTTTTCTGATGACAGCTGTTTTTATTGGGGCATATATTTTGTCGGGAAAAATTTTTTCCGATATGGAGTCATTTCAGGCAGACCAGCCTGCTCCCGATATGTTGAAATTTTACAGGGACAATTTTTTCAAAACGTTGCCCGTGTACCTTGTTGCAGTGCCTGCACTTACAACATTAGGTGTATTTACTTCAATGACACTAAAGAACAGTTTAGGCGGTGTCCTGACTATGATTTTATTGTTTGCGCTATTTTTTTGGTCAACTATGGGTGAAATTTTCATTTTTTCCGGAAATAAATTCCTTATATTTGTCAATACTATTTTGCCGTCTTCGCAGATATATCTGATGCAAATATTTTCAGAAGAATCTGATTTCTCGCCTGTAAAATATATTTTACTCTCAACGGCTTTTGCAGTTGTACTGATAACGCTTGGCTATGCGATATTCAGAAAAGCTGATTTGAAATGAGGCGCAAATCATGAGTAAATTATTAAGGGCTGATTTTTTCAGGCTGTTCAAAAGTAAAATTTTCTGGTTAGGTGTTCTGTTCATGGCAGGGCTTGCCGGATTTGCGGTGTTCACTCGCTGGAGTGATATGCAGGCATTTCCGGAATATTACCGTTCCCGTTCGTCAGATGCCTTTATTTTAAACGGCGGAATGTATGTCGGCATTGTCATTGCCGTTTTCACGGGAATTTTCATCGGTTCGGACTACAGCGACGGAACAATCCGAAATAAACATATTATCGGACATTCCCGAATGAAAATATATTTGTCGAATTTAATCATTTGTTTTTTCGCTTCTGTAGTCATGTATTCCGCATTTCTTATTATGATTCTCGGAAGTTCTGCATTAAACATCATCGGCGGAATAGAAATGTCCGGTGATACACTGGCGAAATTGCTTGTGACTTATCTGTTTTCCATTTGGGCAATATCGGCAATGTGTTTATTTTTAGCTATGCTGATTCATAAAAAGACAGCAGGCGTTGTAACAGCAATGATTTTTTCTATTTTCATGATTATTGCCGCAAATGCAATAGATTACCGGCTTTCGGCAAAAGAATATACAGAACCGTATTCCGTTACAGTCACCACTGCGGACGGAACCGAAAAAGACATTGAACAGCCTTCCGTGAAAAATCCGAAATATTTAACCGGAACGAAAAAAGAAATTTTTCAGTTTCTTCATGATACGCTTCCTGTTGACCAGATTATGCAGGCATATTATGAGTTGAATTTCGAAAAACATTTCCCGTTGCGTTCATTGTGCATTATTGCCATTGTCACGGGGGCAGGAATTTTATTATTCCGTAAAAAAGATTTAACCTGAACATTCAAGCGGAGCAATCCGCTTGAATTTGTTTTTATGATTTATTAAAAGGAGAAAAATTCATGTGTTATTTGTGTTTATTTTTAATTTTTGTCATAATTTTATTATTAGTGAAAATTTTACTCATGCGAAAATCAATAAAAGAAATTTCCATTCAATTTACGGAAATACTCAACACCGACACGAACAAGTTAATTTCCATTTCCAGCAATGACAAAGCAATTAAATTTCTTGCCAATAGCATTAACAAGCAACTGAAAACACTCCGAAAAGAACATATTCGCTACATGCAGGGCGACAGAGAATTGAAAACTGCTATAACCAATATTGCCCATGATATTCGCACGCCGCTAACAGCAATTTATGGCTATCTTGATTTAATGCAGAAAAATGAAATTCCTGAAAAAAATGCCTATTATCTTTCCATTATGAAAAATCGTGCAGAACTCATGAAACAACTCACGGAAGAATTATTCTGCTATTCAGTCATGATTTCCGGCAATTTCGTTTCCGAAACGGAAGAAGTTTCTATCAATCAAGTTTTAGAAGACAGCATTATGGGCTATTATGCCGTACTCACGGAAAAAGAAATTTTTCCGGAAATTCACCTCACTGAAAAGCCTATTAAAGCAAAATTAAATAAAGAATATCTTTCCAGAATTTTTTCTAATTTGCTGAATAACGCTGTAAAATACAGCGACGGCGATTTGAAGATTACTTTAACTGATGACGGAGAAATTACTTTTACTAATACTGCTGAAAAATTATCTTCCGTTCAGGTAGAACGGATTTTCGACCGGTTCTACACGGTGGAAACAGCAAGAAATTCCACGGGATTAGGGCTTTCTATTGCGAAAATGCTCGCCGAAGAAATGCACGGAATATTATTTGCGGAATACAAAAATAATAAATTATCTATCAAATTAAAATTTCCCGAAAATAAATAATTTTATTAGCTAAGTCATATAAAAAGCCCTGCATGAACACATGCAGGGTTTTTCGAGAGAGAACCTAAAATTTATGTTATTTCTGAATCAGCAAATATTTCAGTTTCACCAAATCAAAAATATTGATGATGTCGTCTTTGCAAACATCAGCGGCTTTTTCACTGGTCAGCTTAGTCCCGTCATTCAACAAGAAACGCTGAAGCGTAATCGCATCAACTACGGTCAATACGCCGTCGCCGTTGCAGTCGCCGGCAAGCACTTCCGGTTCAGGGGGTGTGGGTGTACTCTGTGAAGCACTCGGCACGATAGACACATCTGCAAGAGCATAGGCAACATTTTCATTATAGCCGCCACTCCGGTTAAGCTTAATCCGCAAGACGTTTGTATTGGAAACGTCAATCGTGTAAGGCGTGTTTTCCATATCTGATGCCAAAGAAACTTCATTGTATTTTTTATTGTCTAAATAAAATATCAACGTTCCGCCATAGTTTCCAGAATCATCCAAATGTCCGATAGTGAAACTAACAGAGTCCAAATTTTCTACATTGAAGCTAAGGGTTTGACTATTGTTTGCTTTCGTAAAAACAAGACCTTGATAGTAACCCTGTTCCATCATGTAAAATTCCGGTTCTTTCGCTTCAATATTCGGAATCCAGATACCTGATGTAGCTTCAAAATTACTTTTCAGAAAATCATAGCCATCTGCATACTGCGGTACAGAATGCATTGTTGATGGCTGTTTTTCATCAACAGAAAATTCAGCAAATGCATAGCTACTGTTTTCCTGGTAACCGCCACTTCTTTCTACAACAATTCTCAATACTTTAGCTTTGGATACATCCAGTGTGTATTCCTGCAAAGGCATCGTCCAGGAAAGTCCGACACTGTCAGCTTCCTGATTATCCAAATAAAACCTTACTGTTGCACCATAATCTCCCTTACCATCTACATGCCCTATTGTAAAACTGATAGACTGGATATTTTCAACATTATAACACACAGAAGAATTAGCATTTGAATCACTGAACACAAGTCCCTGATAGTATGCTCTTCCATTCATGTAAAATTCAGGGCTGACTGATTCTGGATCAGCTACCCAGATTCTGGAATAAGAATATCCACCATTCAGAAAGCTTTCTACTGTATCATGTTCGGCAATTTTGTATGTTTTGACAGGGGCATAATCGTCAACAGAAACATCTGCAAACGCATAGCTGCTGTTTTCCTGATAACCACCGCTTCTTTCAATTACAATACGCAGTGATTTTGCACTGGACACGTCCAATGTGTAATCAATCAAATTCATATTCCAATTCAAAGAAATTCGGTCATATTCTTTGTCATCTAAATAAATGACAGCATCCTCAGAATATGTTGATGCATTATCCACATGCCCGATAGTGAAGGACAGAGTATTCACATTTTCCACATTGAAACTCACATAAGAATTAACATTTGTGTCATTGAAAATCAATCCCTGATAATATCCCCTGCCGTTCATGTAGAAATCCGGGTTTTTGGAATCCGTATTTCCTAAATGCATATTACTTGAACTAAAACCATGATTCAGAAAATCTTCTGCTGAATCATATTCCGGCGTTTTGGACTGTCGTTCCGGAGCAATCCCGTCAACAGTAACGTCTGCAAAGGCATAGCTGCCTTTTCCACTGTGTTCAAGCACAATCTGAAGAGAATCCACGCCGTTGAGATCAAGTTCATATTCCATTAAATTCATTGTCCAATGTAAAGAAAAGCTATCATATTCTTCCCCGTCAAGATAAAATTTTGCTTTTGCTCCTCCAGTGCTTGTGTTGTCCGTATGTCCAACAGTAAACGAAAGCGTGTTCACTTCTGAAACGTCAAATGTCATTTGCGCAGTGCTTTCGCTGTTGTCAAACACAATCCCTTGATAATAGGTGTTTCCATTCATCTGGAAAGAATATTTCGAGCGAGTATTATACACTGTCATACCACTGGCTTCTGTAGCCGTACCAAGAAATTCTTCCGCACTTCCAGAAACTGCTTCTGCCGTCAATGCAATTCCGGCATTTTGCCAAAGATTTGGCGTTGCCGGACACCAGCCCAATAAGGCTAAGGCACTGATGCCGGCGGTTGCTTTTTTCCATAATTGTTTCATCATATATTCCTCCTGAAAAATTAATGATTAGATTTTTTGTTCCGCTTAATCATAAAGTAAACCAATACTGCACCTGAAAGAATCGCAATCACGATAAATAAAGCATACGCTTCAAAATTATCCTTGACTAAAATTCTGAATTGGTTCACCACTAAAGGCTCGTTTTCACGTCCGGACGCATCTTTGCAAATGACTTTCAGCTGGTGATATTGGCTGGATAATCGGGGTTCGGCTTCAACATTAAATTCAAATTCTCCGTCGCTGAAATCCGATTCCAATTCCGCACTTCCCCAATGCTGATAAGCGGTTTTTTCATCATCTAAATAAACTGAAACTTCCGAAAGTTTTAAATTATCATTTGCAGACATGTACACCGTCATCTGACCACCGTCAACCTGATACGTCTTCCCCGTTTCAAGATTGGCAATCATGGCTGTCGGAGGCGTTTTGTCTACGAAAAAGCGTACTTTTTCTTCTTTTCCGTCATAGGTATTTCTTGAATTATTGCCGGCTTTATCCGTTGAACTTAATTCAATGTTGTATGCACCGTCATCTTCAAAAATTTCCGGATGTATGCGGTAGGTGTACTTGTGCCATTTTTTCTCTTCCTTGGCAATTTCTTGCTCATAATCTTCATCTTCCGGTGAAATGACTTCCTCATTGTTTTTCATCAGGGCAATTTCTACATCATAGTCTTCATCTTGCTGTAAAACAATTTCTTGACTATTTTTAAACAGCGTGATAGCATACTGTTGTAAACGATTCGGGTTAATTTCAGAAATAATGACTTCTCCGGTATTCTGAACATATTGATTCAGCATAGGTTTAATTTTAGTAATATCATATGTTGACCCGAAACGATTCACAGAAAATGTCATACTGTTTTTGTCAGCGTTTCCGGAATGTGAAATCCGTCCGGCTTTGTCTTTGACAAATACAGAGAATGTGTAAATATCATCAAAACTATTATTTTTATCTTTAGTCGGGTCAGACGGAAAATCATTGAATGTAATGGTTTTCCCGTAAACTTTCCCATTTTTGACGATTTTTTTAATTTCACCTGTCCATGTTCTGGATTCTTCAGATTTTGTCAGAGAAAAACTAATTTGGTCGTCAGTAATTTTCGGTTCAGATACAGTGACATTCATGCCGCCAGTCAGCTGAATAGATACCTGACTGTCATCTAAATTAGCATCTTCATATTGAATCATCGGAGTAATTGTTTCCCCTTGCCCATAAGCCGTGAACGTCGTGTCACCATTGACAGAAATATTCAGTTCAGGGTCAGTGTTATCCACATAGAAATCTGTGTTGAACTCTTTTCCCGCATTTCCGGCTTCATCAGTATAGCCAACATTAAGATGATATTTTGCATCTTCTGAAAAAGCAACTGTGGTTGTGTGCTGAGTTCCGCTTTCTTTCCATTCACTAACGGTTGTTGTTATTGGTCTTCCGTCTGCATCACCAGTTACTTTTATTCCGGAAGTAGCATTTTCTTTATTGAAATTCTTTTCATCAATAGTAATTGTCGCAATTCGTTCGCCTTTATAGTAATTTCCTTGCGGGTTAGTGTCTTTGTCAGAAAATTCTACTGTAATTTCAGGAATTGTCGCATCAATGGAAAAATCTGACGGAAGAACAGTGCCTTCTGCATAATTGATTTCACTGCTTTTGTTTTCAGCAAGGTCAGTGCATTCAATACTGAGTGAATATGTTCCATCTTCTGAAAACGGTACATCTGCATACCAAAGCGTATTATCTCCATTGCCGGAACCTTCTGTCTGCTCCCAAATCACAGAAGGGGAATATTCCACGCCGTCTTTTTTCGCAATAATATTCACATACTCTTTACTGAAATTCCGTTCAGAAATGTTGATTCTTGCTGTTCGTCCGCCACGGAACAAATCATTCTGCATCTGATTATTATCAAACGAAACAAGAATTTGCGGCGGAGTAATATCAATGCTTAAAGAAATCGTTTCTACAGAAGCATTCATGACATTATCCTGTGCATAAATTTCCAGAACAACATCATTGCTGTTGTTGAGTTCACTGCTGATAGTGACTTCGCCTTCCCATACCTGAAGTAAATCGCTATATTGCGGCATTGTATTGTCAAATGTGTATAACGTTTCGCTCTGGGTTTCCTGCCCCATATTCAACACACGATAAGTAATGGATTGTAATCCGGAATATGCATCATTCACGGACGGGTCTTCTACCCGAACAGAAACAGTGACATCACCGTTATAAATACCGCCTTCCGCTGGTTCTACCGTCATGGAAATATCCGGCGGCTGTATTTCACTGACCGGAAGACTATCATCAATGACTAATGCATTTGTACTAAGATACCGGTCATTTCCTGCTGCATCAAGAATTTTAAGATAAACCATACAGCGTTCATTATTACTGAGTGAAAGTTCACTGAATGGCTTCCAATCCTGTAATTTTACAATTTCGTCTGCGGTCAATGCTGTTGTTGCTAACGATTTATAATATTCTACGCTTTGAATAGGAGAAGTAACATCCGTATATTCTGCAAGAATCTGAATGCTGGATTTCGACCAGAATCCGAAATATTGCTGATATACTACACCGTTCCATGTTTCTTCTCTGCCTTCTGCCGAAACTGCTGTAATTGTTCCTTCTGGAACTGTCTGGTCAACAGTGAACGTTTCAGGTGCGATTGTGCCTTCACGAATGTTAATTTTTCCGGAAGTGTTACGAGCTTTATCCGTATAGGGACTAATTTCCAGCTGATATTTTCCATCAAAATATGCACCTTCTGCATTTACGCCGATTGTCACAGGAATGCTATATACAGCATCATCGCCATTTGCGGCTTTGGCTTTTTCTTCTTTCCAGCTGCCGAAATAATAGCCGCCATCTACTCCTTTTACTGAAATGCATTTCAATGCCTGTTCTTTATCAAAATGTTCTGCACGCTCTTTAAAATGAATGGTTGCCGTCCGTGCCTCTTTAAAATAATATGCTCCTTCAAATGCATTGCCTTTATTATTATCATAACTGATTTCAATTTCAGGTGCAGTGCAGTCAATATCTATAGGGAAAGTTTCGTCGCCTTCGTTTCCGGCAAAATCTTCTGTATGAACATGCAAAATCAAATCACTTCTGTTGTAATCTTTAGGAATTGTGAATGTTAAAGATTGTTCATCATATGCTTTGTTTTTATCCTTTAATTCTGTTTTATCTTCATAGGGTGGTGAAATGATTGTTTCTTCTTTTTTATCAGAACCATTAATAAGAGGTAATTTTTCTTCACTGTTTTCAACCGTCAGCCAGCATTCAACCGTTTTAATTCCGGAATAGGGGAACTTGTCTTTGATGCTGAGCTTTACGGGAATGTCATCACGGTAATATGTATGCTTGTTTTCTCCTTCTCCGACGGTTACAGCTATAGCCTCAGGATTATCTGAATCAATACCTAATTCAACATTACAGGAGGTAGTATCATAAATATACCCATTTGAACTAATGAAAAACTCATCATTCATTGATTCATCAACGAACCATGCATAAACAATATTACCGTCTTTAATTTCAAAAGGTTTGCCACTTTCGCATTCTACCCATTCATCTTTAGGAATTTTATTTAACTCTGTCTTTGTTTTTGGAGGGCTTTCTTTTTTTCGAATATCCCAAAGATAATATCGGATTTTGACATCTTTTTTTCCAGATTCTTCTTTAATCGTAACTTTGAGTTTATCTTTATAATATTTCCCGAAAGTAAGGAAATCTACCACTTTATCTTTAAAAGTGTCAAATTCTTCAATTGTTATAGAACCTACTGCTTTAATTGGCTCTATTTCAAATTCTGTTGATGTTTCTGGCGAAACATTCCCTGCCTTATCTTGATAATCACTTACTTCAATCTTGTATGGTTGTGTTCCTTCTTTTTGTGTTCCTTCTTTTTGTGTTCCTTCTTTAAGAAAATCAAGTTCCAAGATGTGCTTGTTTTTATTGTTTTCATCGACTTTCCAGTCTTCTGCCACTGTCCAGCCGAGAGAAGCTTTTTCCTTGTCAGACAAATGTCTATACCCTTCAAGAGTCAAATTTTGAAACTGTTCAGATAATTTTTTAGATCCATCCTGAATATGAATGCATTTTTCAGCAGAATCTTTTGAAAAATAATGCTCTTCAATCGTTAAAACTACCCTGCGTTTGTCCTTGTATTTTTCTATATCATCTCTGAAAATTCTTTCACTTTTTTCGTCCTTATCGTTCAACATGTAATGTTCCAACGTAACAAGTGGTGTTACATTGTCTACAATAATCTTCTGGGGAAGAATGGTTTGTTCAGTTCCATTATTATACAATATATGTACAAAATATTCCAGTTCACCCTCATAATTTGAAGGAATATTACTAATTGTATCTTTTAAATCTTTTTTCGAAATGATTTCGTTATTTTCAGCAGAAAAAATTTGTCTGTGTTCACTTTCTACTTCACCTATTTTGTACCATGCTTCTACACTTTTAATACCAGTAAAAACATTGCTTTCTACACGTTTGATATGAATGTCGACTGGAATTTTACTATCTTTACAATAATACTTATCTTCTTTCTTCTCAGCAGAATTAAATTCAAATTGAACCGTACTTTTGTTATTTTCGTTCTGCTCTGAAGAAACGACATATCCGTCCGAACAAATATAAGTGTTAATTCCAGAAGAGTCTGTCAGACGAGCGTAAACAACAAAATATGTTTTTTCCGGTTTGAATGGGAATGTTCCGGTGTAAGGATTCCACTTGTCATCAAGATCCTCTAAATCCTCCCGTGAGAGAATTTTCACTTCGTCTTTAGTATCACCTTGCATAATATAATATGCCATTTCCGGCTGGTCAGCATCTTCCGATGTAATGGAAACAGTCACTTCTGATCTGGCAAAAAATCCGAATGTCAGTGTACTCAGCAAATTTATCCAGAAGTTTTCTTCAACTTGCATTTCACCTTTAGGTGCTTCTTTATCAATCACAAAGTCTGTAATATGAGTACTTCCTTCTTCGTAAGAAATTTCTGCTGATTGTCCAAGAGTGTTTTCATAGAAAAATTCCCAGCGGTAATAGCCTGTTTTGCTGAAAGTAATAAAAATAGTCATAACATCATAATTTTCTTTTTTAGAAATTTCTGGGTCAACCTGAATCATGGTTTCTTTTTCTTCATCTGAAATAACTTCCGTATTATTGCGATAAATATTAATATTTTTTACTATTTCTTCCTTCGCAGGCATACAATCCAGTTTATCTCTCACCTCAATAATCACTGTTCGGTCAAAGGAATACCGCCCTTCCACGGTTGCCTGATTTTTTTCTTCAGTGCTTTTTATGCCAGCTGAGACTTCCGGTGGTAATATAATCGTAAATGGTTCACTTTTCAACGTCAGCATTTGTCCATTTATGTCTTTGAGTTCTACATAAACGGTAAGGGTTTCATTTTCTCCCTGGACAGTAAATTTTCTTGTATTAAGGTCAATATTTGTTTTTTCCGTGAACTCGCCGTTTTCTTTCTGAAGATAATACTGATAGCTGTTGTATTGCTCGAAAATACTTTCGTCTTCTGCGGTAATCTGAAATCTTGCACTATTGACATAATAATTCTGGTCATTAAGTCCACTCGAAAGAAGTTGAAGTGAAATTTGCTTTTCTTCTTCAAATTCAGCTGTTACCTGAACATTTCCAGAAAGATTGTTCAAATAAAACAAATAATTTCCAGTGCCGTCTGATTTCATTTCTTCCGAAGAATACGTTTTTTCTTTCAGTGCATCGCCGGAAATAGTAACCGAAAGAAGACGGTGATTTTCTTTCGGGGAAACATAGCCGATAATTTTATCACCTTCAGCAGCACTGGTAACATACTCGTCAGAGCCTTCCCGCTGGAAAAAAATACTTCCGGCTTCGTCATCACGGGTTCCGTCTAACAAATACTGTTTCGGAGAAAAAATGACTTCTATTTTGTGATTCTGATTTTTGTCTAAAGGTCTTTCAAGCGTTTCCACATGGAGATATTCGGGAATGCCATCAATGATTAACTGGTCAATCCAGTAACTTTCTTCTGCTTGTAAAACAAGAACTTGTTCTTCATCAGGAGCAGCTTCAAATTTGGAAAGATTTTCTTTTGTTTCAGTAGCAGTTTTATCTTTAATGATTGCTGTTCCATGTTGCGTGTCATTGGTCACTTCCGTCACATAATAGGGAGAACCTTCAATTTTTACGGGAATATTGCCGTTCTCGTCAGCAACAGCTTTTGAAATTGGCAACCCTTCCCATGAATAAGAAGTATTCCGAATATTCGCATGTTCAAGCAAAACATTATTGCCCATCTGAACTTTATTTAATTCATAATGTTTGTCTGCCTTATCCGTAACAGTAACAGTCATGTTGATGGAATTTTCGTCGCCACTGGTAATGTCCACAGAAAATACATCCTGCAATTCTTCCGGAATATCAGGAAAAACTTTATATTCCTGATTGATAACAACCGGTTCTGTCGTTTCTTCCGGCAAGGTGGAAATTTCTTCTTCTGTTTCTTCTTCCGGAATGTATGTACTGATTTCTTCTGAAGATTCTGTTTCAGTGAGTTGTTCCGTAAATCCATAGACCGGAGTCATACTGAATGTCAGTGCGGCGGAAAGTACGCCGGCAAGAATGCGTTCAATAACGGTTTTTTTCTTCATAAAAGTTCCTCCTTGGTGAAAAATGCAAATTATTGAATAATTTCCTGGCTGCTGGTGAAACTTAATTCTTCTATAATAGAAAATTCAGTTTCGGTTAATTTTTCTGAAACAGGCTTTGACTGTTCAGATTTTTGCTTTTTGGTTATCGATTTCAATGCTGCTGATTCCGGCGAAAGTTTCGTCGTGGCAAGTTTCTGCTGTGTTCCCGTCAATGAACTGGAAATCAATTCAGAAGAAAGTAAACTTTCACTCGTGCCGTAAGCTTTTTCTTCCGGAATTTCTTCTGTATTTTTTTTCTGGGCTTCTGCAATGAATTTCTGCGCATCTCGTCCGGTAAGTTCGTTGAATAATTTCGGAATATGAAACACAAAAAATAAAACTACTGCCGTCAGAAATAAAATTACCGCAATGATGATACAAATTAAAGATAAATTCTGTAAAATTTCTACGTTATTCATTGATTACTCTCCTGCATTCTGACAAGCTGCCTCAACGGCTTTTTTTGTTTTGGATATTTTTTCTTCTATGGCTGATTTTTCAGCATGTATCGGATGTGTTTTCTCATAATTTTCAACATTGATACTTTTCAGAGTATCTTCTATTTTCTGATAAAGCTGCTGTAAGCGATTCGCAGAATAATCCTTCGTGCTGGTTCTATAGTGTTTGTCTAATGCATTACGGAAATTTTTAGCATAATCTTTAAGAATATCACAGGCATCTTCCAAAGATCTCAGGCGGAGAATTTCTTCTTTGTCTCCATTTGCACTGACTTTATCCACTAAATCTTCTATGCCTTTAAATAATGTTAAACACACTTCTTCAGTATCGCCGTCTTTTTCGATATCCATAGTGGCTGAATAGATTTCAGAATAAGTTTCTGCAAGTTCTACATTTTCTTTGTTAGCATAACTTCCGGCGTTCTCTGTAACATGTTCAAAATATTTGACTGCTTCTTTTCGGCGGGCATTTTCATTTGGACTATCATAATAATACCAGCACAATTCGCCGATTTCGTAACAAATTTCAGCGTAATCTTCGGGATTCTCTTCTAAAGCAATTTGGTTATCTGTAAGTAGTTTGTCTATTTCTTCCTGTTCGTCCTGAGAAAACACGGGAATATTGCTATCATTTTCCTTAAATGTATTGATTATTCCGAGATAGGCTTTTGCTTCTCCAGCTTTATTGGTAACTTCCATAGCTTGTTTATAAAGGGAAAGTTTTTCTTGATAAATTTTTAAATAATCCGAACTTTTCGGATCAATTGTGAGCTGTTCTGCCTCATTCAGTAAATTCTGGTAACTCCCTTTATCTGTCGCTTTTTCCTGATTCTGGCAGGCTTCTTCAATAATTTCCAGGGTTCCAGGCATTTCTTTTTCTATGGCTAATTTTTCAACATATACCGGATGACTTTTATCATAATTTTCAACGTTGATACTTTGCAAGATATTTTCTATTTTCAGATAAAGCCGCTGTAAATGCTCCGCAGAAGGATCTTCTAAAGTGGAATCTTTATATTTTATATTTTTTAATGTCCTGTAAAAATCCGTAGCATATTGTCGGAGAGACAGACGAGCACTATCTAAAGCCTTCAACCGGAGAATATCTCGTTTACTTTCATCTGCACCAACTTTATCAACTAACTCTTCTGTACTTTCCAACAATTGTAAATAAAAATTTTCATCTTGTCCTTCTTTAATAAATCTATTCATGCTTTCACTAATTGAACCGAGTTTATCATAAACTTCTGCCAGTTCTAATTTTTCTGGGTCAACCTGAGCTTTTTCAGCGCAAGCTTCGACACTTTCAAAATATTTGACGGCTTCTTTTTTGTCTGGTGCATCATAATAATACCAGTATAATTCGCCGAGTTCATAACAAATTTCAGCGTAATTTTGGGGATTTTCTTCTAAAACGGCTTTATGATTCAGGAGCAGTTTGACGATTTCGTTTGACTCATCCTGAGAAAATACTGGAATACTACCGTCATTTTCTCTAAATGTATTGATTACACCGAGATAGGCTTCTGCTTCTCCGGCTTTATTGGGAACTTCAATAGCCTGTTCATAAAGAGAAAGCTTTTCCTGATAAACCTGTAAATAATCCGGACTTTCTGGATTGATTGTGAGCTGTTCTGCACTGTCCAGCAATTCCTGATAATTGTCTGTGGCTAATGCTTTTGCCCGTAAATTCAGCATTACCCCACAAACGCCTAAAATCAGCGACAACGCAAAACTGGAAACAAATAAACCTATTTGCAGACGCTTTCTTTTCCGGCTGCCTTTGTCAATTTCTTTGTAACGCTCTAAATAATATAATAATTCTTCACAGGATTGATACCGGTCAGCGGGATTTTTCCGAGTGCATTTCTGGACAATGTCATCTAAACCGGAAGTAAATTCAGGATTAACTTTTCTGATTGATGTATCCGGAACGAAATTTTTCTGTGGGTCAATTCCCGTTAATAATGCATACATGGTCATACCTAAACAAAAAATATCCGTTCTTGCATCTGTACGCCCATAACCGCCGTACTGCTCCGGAGCGGCAAAACCTGCCGTTCCTAAACCAGTAGTTTCTCCGGAATCATATTCATATTTCTTTGCCGTCCCGAAATCAATAATCGTAATTTCTCCGTTTTTCTTCAACATGACATTGGACGGCTTCATGTCACGATAAACAATATTTTTTGAATGCAGATAACCAAGCACTTCACAAAGCTGTTTTGCCCAGTCAACAACTTTTTCTTCCGGCTGTGCGCCCTTTCTGGAAAAAATTTTATCCAGCGAAACGCCTTCAATATAATCCATGACAATAATAAAGCTATCATCATTATCAATCACATCAGCAATTTCAGGAAGTTTGGGGTGTTTGACTTCTTTCAGCGTTTCAATTTCGGCAATTAAATTCTGTCTGACAACGTTATAATCATTTCTGCCGTCTTTCCGAACTTCTTTGACCGCCCAGATTTTTCCGGAACGTTCAACAGTCGCACGGTAAACAATACTCATTCCGCCCCGTCCGATTTCATCAAGAATTTTATACCGGTGATCAATCACCATATTTGTTGAAAGCATACACTCTCCACCTTTCTGAATTAACAGGTTCTGATGGTAATCACAGAAATATTATCATGTTCCTGCCGTTGTTTATTCAATTCAATTAAAGTGCCTATATTTTCTTTCATCTGTGCAGAAGTTTTCACTTTCTGGGCGTTCAGATGCTGATAAATTTCTTCACTGGAGATTTCATGCCGGAAACCGTCACTGCAAAGCATATATACAGCATCTTTTTTTGTTTCTCCGAAAAACATGTCCGGAATTACTTGTTCAGAAGCCCCGATACACTGCAATAAAACACTTCTGCGGGGGTCAGTCCTGGCTTGTTCTTCTGTAATGATTCCTAATTCTGTTTCTCTTGCCACAAGTGTCTGGTCTTTCGTTAAAACTTTCGCTTGCTCAGTTAATTCATAAACTCTTGAATCACCAATATTAATAATATAATATTTTGAATCTGTCAATAATAATGCGGCAAGTGTCGTGCCTAAATCAATCCCCTGATTTGCACCGTAATTTTTAATTTTCTGATTATAAATTACTGCAATATCACACCATTCATTCTGAATCACTGTTTCAGTAATTTCCGTTTTGCATAATTCCGGAAGACGCTGTGTTGTCCACGTCCGGAACGCATCAATTACCGTTGCGCTGGCAATTTCCCCTTTTGAAAGTCCCCCCATACCGTCACACAACACTGCAACAACCATTTTCCCAAGACGAGTATTCACGGAAATTACACTGTAACTGTCCTGATTGGTCTTTTTCGAAATGCCAATATCCGTTGAGGCTGAAATTAAAAAATCCATATTCTTTCACCTGTCAGACAATTCTAAATTCAAATTCTTCATCAGCAAGGCGAATTTTGTCTCTGTCAGACAAAGGTAATTCCATGCCAGGCATGAGTTCTCTTTCATTCAGGCAAGTAGTATTCGTTGCTGTCACCCGTGAAAGGAAATATTCATCATTGCGCCGGATAATTTCTGCATGACGGCGGCTGATATGCGTATTATCGTTCAACGAATAATCTTTTTCCGGAAGTCCTCTGCCAATACACAAAACATTATTCTGAATAAAGAAATGCGAATGGTCTTTCAACCGAATCAGGCAAGCCGTTTTTTGCGTTCGTGAAGGCTGATTCAGAACAGTTGTTTCCTGAGAAGCGTTTTGGGACAATAAAACCGTTGTTTCAGGAACGGCTGAGGGCTGAGTCAGCAAAACCGTTTCTTCATTATTTAAATTAGGAACAGAAGCAGAATTAACTAAAACTGTCGTTTCCTGTGGAGGTTGCTGAAATTGGTTCGCCTGAATCTGATTTGCTTCATACGGAGAAACAGCATTTTTTAATACTGTTGTCCCCTGATATATTGGTTTCTGCGGTTTCTGTGGAATTTCCATCGGAATCTGCGGATTTTTCAATAGCGTTGTTTCCTGATATTTTGGCTGAACCGGAACAGGAGTATTCATTTCCGGTTGTTTCATCATCATTGGCATTGCATTTTCAGAGATTCCTTTTGGCGGAGAAACATACCCTGCCGGAGGTTTACTCTTCCATGGTGTAGAATTATTCCGGATTCCGGCAATTCCTCCCTGATAACCACCAGAAGGAGCAAATGCCTTTTTTTCGTATTTCTTTTCTGGCTTCTTTTCGGGTCTTTTTTCCGGCTTCTTCTCAAAAGAAGATTTTTTCGGCTTAGGTGGCTTATTAGTAGAAAAAAGCCTGCCGAGAAATCCGCCTTTTTGTTCTGGCTGAACAGGAATAGGCGGAGGAGCAGGAACGGGGAAAGAAATTTCTGGTTTTGGTTGCGAAATTGTAATTTCTTTGGGTTCTTCCACACGAAAATCCGACAATGCGCCGGGTACGCTGGATTCACCGGAATGTAAAGCTTCACTTTTCTGTTCAGCCTGCTGCATAGCGGCTTTCATGTTGCTTAACGAAAAACCGCTTTCATTACTGGTAATATTCCAGATATGATTAAAATAACTCACTTCATTGATATTTAAATTCACATAGCTGTTCTGCACAACAGAACGGAAAAATTCATACGGTCTGTAAGCCTGTGTGACATCTTTCAGGGCTATGCAAAGAAATGCAATATGATGGTCAATTGCATTGATATATACATAATCCATGTCTAACAAAATCTGATTCACATCAATCATGTATTCATCAAATTGTTCAATCGTATCAATTAAATTTAACAACATCTGCCGGAAATCTTCTTGTGAAATATGCTTTCCGGTATACTCCCGTAAAGTAACTTTTCCGGTAATGTCAAACAGCATTTTGTAATAAATGCCGTTCATTTCTTCAAATGTAATCGGCGCAAGACCAATATTTTCCTGTTGATTACTGTTAATCATCATCAGACTGACACGGTCAATTTTAACTTCCGAATCAGTCAGTTCATACACAGCATAAATATTACTGCCTTTCTGGATTCTGTTCAATACCATAAATTCACCTGCTTTTTTAAATTTAAATTTACGAATAAGTAGTCACTCCGATAAATTCCGGAATGCCGTTTTCTTCTGCTAATGCATAACCACCCTGTGTAAATGCCTGCAAATCATCAAATTTCGGTTTGATTAACACTATTCCCTGCTCGTCAATACAACCCCATTTTCCATTTTCACAATATGGCGCATAGCCCAGACAGAAAGAATTTGCATCCTGATAGCAAAATTCTGTTAAAATTTCCCCTGTATGTGAAACAAAACCCCATTTTCCATTACGTTTCACCGCTGCCGGCTCTTCGGAAGCAAATAATTTCGCATCATCAAAGCCTTCTGAAATCTGTTTCCCTTCAGAATCATACAAATAATACTGGTCATTCTGTTTCGCAAAAAATACTTGATAAGTCGAACAAAAACCGTATTCGTCCATTAAAATTTCATCAAACTGAAATGGTGTAACCAATTCAAAATCTGTATTAATCACTGCCCATTTCCCATTCTGTTTCACCGGCGCAAGACCATTCGCAAAACAACCCGCTTCTTCATATTCAAAATGATATTCTTTCATGTCTTTGTCTAAATAACCATAAACATCATTGATTTTCGCCGGAGCATAATTATCATGAAATGTCCCTAAATATTCTGCTTCATGGTCTGGAACAAGTTTCCGGTAGCCTTCTTCATTGATATAAAACCATTCGTTTTCTTCATAAATGGGAATAACTCCTTGCCCAGGAATGCCAATTTCTTCATAAACCGGCTGATAACTTGTTTCTAAATTCGTATTCATAATGCCTTTTTTATCTTGATAAGAAATGACTGCATAGCCTGTCTGTGTATCATCAGAATAAACAAATGGCGTAATTTCATCATAACTCATATTTTCCACGGAATATTGCCCTTTGATTTCATAAATACGGGAATCAATTTCTGTCTGGTCTTCCAAATTTTGCTGTGCCTGTATCAACACATCATACGCTTCCTGCAAACTTCCTGTTTCCATATAATAATCAGCTAATAATAAATACGGCTCTTTCTGAAGTTTATCCGCTGAAATGGCATTCTGACAAGCTTTAATCCAGCCGTTTTCATTGCCTAAATTATCATACAGACCAACAATTTTCATGGCAACGTCATAATCTTCCGGCTTCACCTGCAAGGCAAGTTCATATTCACTGACCGCATCAATGTAAATTCTTTTCGCCATGTATGCTTCCGCTTTTTCAATATGTGACTGGTAAGATTCTGTAATACTGCTGTAATATCCCAGCACATTCTTCCATGAAATCACCAGCATAAATAAAATTACGCCCATAATTAAATACGGCATAAGCCTGCTCATATTCTTCACTTCCTGTTATGATAGTAAAAGATAATAAATATTCAGCCCAATAAACGCAAATGGTCCTAAGGCAAGTGTGGACTTCATTTTTGCTTTTTTTGTCAATAATAAAATAATCGCTCCGAATGCTGCTAAAAATACCGTGTAAAACAAAATATTCATCATGGGAATTATCCCAAAATAATACCCCACTAAGGCAAATAATTTTACATCTCCTGCCCCTATTCCCCCTCTGGAAATTAACCGGCAAATTAAAATAATTCCTCCACCCAGCAACATTCCTGAAAATGACCCCAGTATTAGCGAAATGATTTCTTCCGGCTGATGTGCCATTTCCGCAAAAATTCCTACTGTTCTTGCTCCTAATAAAATTAGAAAAATCAGATTCGGCATTTTCTTGACATGAAAATCTATCCATGAACTAATTAAAATACAATCCCAGAATAAAATATATTGCGGCAACTGGACTAAATTTAAATGTTTCTGCTGATAAACACATAATGCAAGAATGAAAAATGCTGAATAAATCAACAATACCGGAACAAATTGCAAAGGCTTTTCTTGCAGATGGCGTTTCATTTCCGGAAAGGAAAATGTTTCGCTTTTTCGATAACAATTCTGGTATTCTGTCGCCAGCAGTGAACCAGCGACAGAAATCACAAACAGAAAAATGACATAGACAATCATCATGGTTTAATACCCCAACGCACTTAGTGAAAGTAAATTACTTCCATCAGGATGAACCCATGCGGCTGTAGAAGCAACCTGCCGGAAACAAATAGACGTTTTCACAAACCCTAAAGTATATTTTTCCAAATTTAACCGATAGCTGATTTGCAATTTTACAGAACGTTTGTCCGTCAGGCATTGTGAACCGTAAAATTCAATATCGGAAATTCCTGTATTTTCATAATATTTTTCAATATTTTCTTTATTCCCCGGAGAAAGATATTTCGGCATGAGTTTTTCACAAATCAGCGAAATCACTAAATTATTCACTAATTTATTGACACCTGTTTTCGCCAGAATGCTTAATACCTCCCCGACAGCATCGCCGTCTAAACTTTTCAGACTGTCTTTCATTTTATTAAATTCAGCAACAGAGTCGTCGAAATTTTCTTTTGCGGTTTGTAAATTTTCGAGTGTTTTATCATCAATTGGCGAATTGGCAACATCACTCAGCGCATCACTTGTATTTCTTGCACTGGTCGAAAAATTAACCACCTGCTCAATCGTTTTATCTACCTGAGTAGCCTCATCTTTTCCGGCTGTCGCCCCTGCAAGTCCGACTTTGTCTAAAAGATAATAATATCCGGAAATTTCTTTCGCTGTCTGTCCAAGGGCATACTGTACATTCGACTGCACCCGAATAATCAACGTCATGAACATAATCGCTATCAAGGAAATCATGAAAAACGTTATGCCGAAAATTGCATCAATCGCAAATTCGCCCCGTTCGTTTTTGAAAAAAATTCGCATTATCTCACCTCGATTTCAATATCCGGCAATGCCGCTGTAGGTTAAGTTCACTGTACTTGTGCCTAAATTCGTAAAATCAAGCTTTGTTTCAGAATTTGTTCCGTTTTCTTCAAAATCTACTGCCCACGGGAAGAGCGTTCCCATTTTGACATTTGCTTTCACATAAAATAATGTATAGGCATTATTCATTTTGAAATCTTTCGTTCCTGCTGATTTAATTTCACTTCCGCCTTTGACGGCATAATTGACGTTCAACTGCATTAAAACGGCTGCCCGTTGGAGCATTCTTGCTTCATTTTCATCAGTCAACAAACCAATAAATACAAATATTTTGCAATATTCTTTGTAATTCATGGTTAATTTTCCGGAAGTGGTTGTAGATTTCTTTTTCAGACTGTTTGTTTCTGAAAGCTGGCTTACAGTGTCGCTGATGCCCTCAGAGGCTTTCTGGCTGAATTTCTGACTTAAGCTGTCCATTCCCTCATGGAAATATCCTTTCAGATTTTTAGCGGCTTCTTTACCATGTTTGTCGATAATATCGTTTTTGACTGTTTCGGCTTCTTCGTCGATTTTATTCTTCAAGTCCCCAAAAAGACCTGTATACTCACTTTCAGGGTTATTCTCATCCTTATCCCCAAGCAATCCGCTTATTTTTTTATCAATAGCAGTTGAAATTTCTTCAATAGAAATAGTCTCTTCTTTAATTTCATCAGTAATTATTTTAACTAAATCCTTAAATGTTTTGTTTTCTTCAATATTTTCATTTGGCAAAATTTTTTTATATGCTCTTTCTGAAAACTCTTTAACCAGGCTATCTTCCATAGAATCAATATTTGATTTAATCGTGGAAAAAGCTTCAGCTATGGCAGGTTCAACTAAGTTTTTCGCATTGTCATTAGCTTTGTTAAGTTTGCTGATTGCTGGAGTAATTGTGTTAATAATCGGCGTTGTAATTTGAGACTTAATTTTGCTGGTAATATTTTTCTGTTGCTGGTTAGTATACTCTTTTGCTGCGTTTGCAATGTCGTCCACACAATCTTTGATTTTTTCTTTACCTGTGTTTATAGCATTGTCAATACAATCATCTACTTTATCTCCAACATAGTCGGTTACTTTATTAACTGCTTTATCGACCATTTCCGCAGCATTATTGGCTAATCCTTTCGGAGAACAAATAAATGTACTGTCATCTTTCAGTAAAACAACATCTTTTCCGTCTTTCAGCATTTGCACGTCCAGCGCACTCTCCGCCAATGCTACCCCCAATGTAATACATACCTGCACAACCGGCACCAATACCACTGTCCAGCCGACAAGCAGTCCTGCTACAGAAGATGCCATTTCCTGAATATCTGGTGCCGTAAAGGCATAAATAGCATTAATCACAAACCGAATCAGAAAAATTGATGCTGCTGTAGTGTTCAGATTCTTTTCCAAATCATTGCTTCCCCAGAGAATATATTCAATTTCTGAACCATACCATGCATTTTTCGGATTCAAAAACTTTTCTTCTGTCGGATTATTGGTATAGCCGTTAAGCATTTGTAATTTGCCTTCATCTAATTTTTTGTCTGTCAAGCAAGTGAACATTTCCGTAAAATATTCTTCCATATAGACATCATCTTTGAGATGATCGCAAACAGTAGCAATCTGGCTCAGAATATTTGTCGCATTTTTAAGGTTTTCCTTTCCTTTTCTGGCATCCTCTTTAGCATCTTCACTTTTCGCACCTTCAGATGGAATTGACCCATCTCCAGCTGAACCAAGACTTTCACTTTCACCACATTTCAATTCTTTATAAGCATCCTGAAAATCTTTCTCTGTGCCGAATAAACCTTCCGCTATGCTGACTTCTTCCTTTTTTTTGTCATCCGTTTCATCTTTTTTCTTTAAAGCATCTACATTTTTTTGGGCTGTTTCGTCTGCTGGATTACCATCTGTATCAACATCTTGAAATTTTTTGATACTGTCAAGCTGTTGTTCATTTTTTTGTGTGGATTCTTCATTTTTATCTGGTTTTTTCGGGTCTTTAGTATTTTTCAATACGTTGTAAAATACTTCATTTTCAGGTATGCCGGTAATTTTTTCCGCATCATTACTAATCTCTGGCTTTGGCTTATCATCATCAAGAACATTGTCCCTACCGGAAAGATAAGGATAATGAAAATTTTCCCATATCATCCCAGAAGGATTAAGATCTGTTTTTAATTCTGCCAATTTTGTGGTATTCAATGCTGCATAATATGCATTACTCTTATCTTCAAGAGAATTTGTATTAGTTATATCTTTTATTGGTACACTTACATAGGATACTTCATTAAGTCCTTTTTTCACCTTTTCAAAACGTCCGATATAGACCTCCAATACTTTTTGCAATTCTCCAACTTCTTCTTTATCAATGCTTTTGGATAAAGTGTCAATATCACTGGTCATCTGTGCTTTTGTGGCTTCGTCTCCGATTTTCTGAATGTCCTCACCTTTAATGCTGTTCGCTTTGTTTTCTATGCTTTCTGCTTGACTATAAATATAGTTTAATTTTTCATTAGCATTTGTAAGGTATGTTATCATGTCTAAAACGAAATTACGATATTCATTAAATTTTTTTATTCTATTAAAGTATATTCCATTTGCGACATTTATAAATACTGCTGAACCAGAAATACAACTATTGAAAAGCTGGTCATACTTTTCTTTACAAGTATTTGGATTACATTGTTCCTCCAATATATCAGAATATTTTTTATATCCCAAATACCATTGATAATCTGAATCTTGCAGAATATCTGGTTTTTCTTCTTCATCTTCATGAATTTTATCATAAATTTGTTCATATTCTGTAAATCGGTCATCATATGCTGCACAAAGTGTACTAAGATAAATATGATAAGCTTTAAATTTTGCCATTGAATCTTTTATTTGATCCAATGTATAAATATCTTTGACTCTCATATTAAAATAATTTTCCCAATTTTCAAAAGGGGTGTGCTGCCAATCATTGGGTTCTGAAGCATTTGAAGACAGATTTGCAAGTTTATTATATTCATCTGTATAGCCGAAACCAACCAACTCTACATTTACCTCTGTTACTTTTTCATCTTCTATAGTCTTGGGAAATTTATACTCATCTAAAGTATAAAATGATTTTTCTGAAAGAAGTGCATCTATTTTTTCAGAAATATCATCTAATTTTTCTCTTGTATTTTTTAAATTTTCCTCTGTACCTAATAATTCTCCCTTATCGTTTTTATCTGCTGGAGTTTTATAATTTTCATCTGAATCATTATAAAAAACAGAAGTATCCAAACTATCATAATTTTGTAATTCTTTATTTAATTCGATAAGCACTAAATTAAATAATATGCATTTTGATATTATATTCAAATCGCTTTGCATATCTTTCATAACATCAGTATAAAACCAATCTCCTGAATATCCTTTTCCTGTTTCCGGATTATTATATCTATCACATGCATTGTTATATTTTTCAATAGCCTCTATTGCATTATCCATTTGTCCTTCTTCATTTACTTTAGCAATTTCTTGTGTCAGTTCGATTTTACTTTGTATAGCATTGGACTGCGCTGGTGTATCTTTCAGAAAACCGAGTTTATTCAGAAAATTACTTCCCAGGGAAACCGGACCTTTGTATTTCATGTAATCCACTATCTGCCCTTTCAGAATATCCGTGTTGGAAATCGCTGAATTTGTCACGGGCTGGAAGGTGAACGGGTCGAGTTCGTCAGAAGAATCTTCTAATTTCATGTTGAGAAAATTAGTAAATTCTGTTCCGTCCGGATAATTACTGTATTTCATTACATAATCAGTAAGTTGTTCAGCAAGTTTTGCTGAATAAGAACCGCCTCCAGGTTTTTCAATTGCTGCGCTGATTGTTTCTTCAAAATAATGTTGAATTGCCGGTTCAACTTCTTCTAAGCTTTCAGCGTTCGCAAATAAACCGTACATGTCTTCAAGGACTTTTTCATATTCGGATAAGCCCGCATTCAGGGCGAGGTCTCCGGCACTTTGCACTTCCACTCTTGCGCTTTGTAGTCGGGAAGCGTCAATAATCATTGTGCTGTAGGTCACCATAGGCAAAAGCACTAAACACAGGAAAATAGAAGTATAGGCTTTTGTTTCACGGAAAAATTTCATTAGCATGATATTCAGATTCTCCTTTCAGTCAAGTTAATCGCTAAGCAGTCCTAATTTTTCCAATACGTCATTGACTTTTCCGCTTAAACTATCCATATCAATTCCGAGTTTTTCGGCAAGTGCGTTGATTGCATCGGAAACAAAGTCCGTATTCCGAATAAATTCGTCCGTATCGCTGACGGTAGCCACAGCCGTTGCGGAAACTGTCGGTGATTCAACTCCAAAAAATTCTAAAATGCCAAGATGCATTAGTTCCTGTTCGGCAGTCACGGTAATTGTCTGGGAAATAACATAATTCGTGCAGTTGACGGTGACATTTAATTTTCCGTTTTTCTGCGGGGCAATAATAGAATTATTAGTAATCATTTTCGTTAAAATGTCGGAATAATATTCTTTAGATTCGTCTGTCATGATACTGTCGCCGAGTTTCCAGTAACGGTAAATGACACCTGCTTTTGTCATACTTTTTGCCATACCCTTAATATTGACAATGTCGTCAATTTTTTCAATGTCGTTAGTATTCAGTTCAATTGAGGCATCAGAATATCTGTCCCCACCAATTAACACATGATACCCTGGAGTAGAAATTTCCCTTGAGGCGAGCATAGCAACTTTCTGTGCGTAAGTGCCTATTGAAATCGCCTGCAGAATATACAGCCCTATGTAAATCATCAGAAAAATGATTAAAAACACAATCGGGTAAATAATCGCAGCTTCCACCATCTGGGCGGCAGCTTTTTCCTCTTTCAGGAAAGTTTTGATTTTGTTCATTATTTCACCTCATTTTGAAAATTTCAGATACAAGATTATCCAATAAATAAACATTCCCCATAAATATATGGCAATCGCAACAAGTACTTTCCGGATTGTCTTAACAAATTTCTTTTCGGAACGCCGTAAAATGAAATATACAATTCCGATAATAATTTGTGGAACGAGAAACGTTGCTAATTTTTCAGGTACATTGGAAAGAACCACTTCCCTGACCATTTCTTCAATTTTTCTATAGTCGTCTTCTCCACCCCAGATATTATTCATCATTTCTCCTCATTTTGAAAATTTCAGATACATGAGTATTTGAAGAATAAATATTCCCCATAGATTCACTGAAATAGCAATCAGTAATTTTCTGATTCCCTTGACAAATTTATTTTCGAAACGTCCTAAAACAAAACAGATTACGCCAATACCCACTTGAAAAATCAGAATAGACTTCAGCGTTTCAGGCGTTTCTTCAATAATTTCCTGCATGAAAAGTTCAGAATCATGTTCACCTGGAAGAATATTATTCATTTCGTACCTCTGTAATCCAGTAATAATACAGATACACCCCAATCAGCACAGCGACAATCACCCATAAAATCAATGAAAATGTCGCAATACCTTTTTTTAATTCTGCAAGTTTTCCGGTTTCCGCCTTTCGGAATACGAACCGGATTAAGCCGAGAATCACCTGAACAATCAGAATCCCAATCAATATTTTTGGAATCGTATTCAGCGCAAACATTGAAAAATGGCTGCTGATATAGTCTAATTCTACCAAAATAGCCCTAATAGCCCTCATTTATTCACGTCCTTTATATTATTATAGTGTATCAGCTTTCCAAACAGCAGAAGCGAACTTCTGCCGTCTGGAAAACTGCCGGCTGCGGCATGGGAGACAGCCGACAAACAATCTCTCAACTCCACTTACTGAGGAGATGAAAAGAGAGAAGAGATTGTTCCTTCAATACTTGTGAAAATACTATTGATAAATCCATCCTGACCGCTTGCATACTTAAGAAGTGTTGCGGCTATTCCTACAGCAACTGCTACTAAAACAACTGTTTCTACAGTTTCCATTCCGTCTTCTTCATTTTCCAGTTGAAGCATCTCCATTCTGGCTTTTAAAAAAGACTGAATCAATGCATCTTGTACTTTCTGCATACTTCTCACCTCCTTTGTTACATATTGCTGAAACTTCCGAACATCGAGCCAATCAATGGTACAACCACTACTACCAAAATTCCAAGAAACATAATCAGGTTAGGAATCAATAGTTTTTGTGCCGCAATTTCACCTTTCTGTCGGGAGATCTGCTTTTTTTCTTCCCATGCCTCGTCCGCCATCGCTTTCATGGAGCCTATCGCTTCGCTCGCACCCATGTTGACAGCCTGTATGTAAATAGAGGAAAACTTCCGCATTTCCTTGATACCACATCTTGTAGCAAACGACTCCATCGCCGCTTCCAGTCTGATGCCCTCATCAAGGTCTTTTGAGGTAAACCGCATTTCTTCATAAAGTTTTGCCTCAAAATTGGAATTTGCTACTTCGTTCCACGCCCTTGTCACAAGCATTCCTGCATTGATTAACAAGGTCAGTTTGGAAACCATTTTCGGAAACTCACTCTGGATTTCATCTTTTTTTCGGTCTACAGATGAATTAATACTGGACTGAATACCATAAACCAATGCATAAACTAACATTACCCCTAAAACAATTCCCATAGCGGATTGCAATAAACAAACTAAAGTTAATCCCAGTGGCAACACCGTCAGTATCAACGAAACCTGCGCCGCAATCGTCACATAATAATACATTTCTGCGCTGTCTCTGCCGAATACTTCTGCTAATTGTTTGGTTTTTTCCAGTGCCTTTTCTGAAGTGGAAATCTTTTTCTGCTGTGCCTGTTCGTATAATTCAATCGCACCAAACCCAATGAAATAGATTTCTTTCAGCGTGAATATACTCCCGTCAATCCCGTCAACCATGCCCTGATATTGCCGTCTGTACCGGAAAAACAGAAATACCCAAATCACAAACAGCAGTGTTGCCGCAATCAGACACGCCAGCATTAACCCGTACAAGGGAATCATCCCCTTTCTGCAAAATTTTTATTATACTTTGATGTCAACAATTCTTGTTCCCATCCAGTACGCAAACACAAATAAGCCTAAAGCGAATATTTTTACAATAATGACAAGCATTCCGCCGCCCCCGTCGCCCGTATTGAACGAACGTGTCAATAATGACATGACTAACGGCATAATTGCTAACACATTCAGCTGATTCTTCTGCCCTGTGACCATGGTCTGAATTTCCATTTCAATTTCAATCTTGTCACTAATCATATCCCTTGTTTCCCGAATGACCTGCGCAATATTTCCGCCTAAGTCCGTGGAAACTTCGAATACTCCCGCAAAACTCCGTATGTCGTCAATTCCGCTCCTCGTGGCAAAATCATTCAGCAATTCCTTAATTTCTATGCCCTGATTTTTATACGCCGTACAAATTAAGTAAACTTCTTTGACAATATAGGAATCTTCACCGTGTTCTGCAATCATATCTGTATATGCGCTTTCGAACGCTCCTCTTGCTGTTCTGCCTACCGTGAATGAGTTACTTAGCGATTCCAGCAAATCTCTGAATTGCAAGCGCAATTCTTTTTTCCGGTCGTTGAATAATTTATTCCGGTAAATCGAAATTGCCTTATATCCGGCAATCAGCCCAACAACTAACCCCACGGTCTGATTGTCAAAATAAATATATCCGGCAACATACCCAACGATAAAACCAACTAAAACCGCTAATAACTTTTCTTTCGAATTTAAAATATATACCGTGTAATCTGTTCCTTCTCCGGTAATACCTTTATTTTCCACAATTTGCTTTTTTGCCATGGCATATTCCTCCTTTTATAAATCCTGTAAAATGCCAGCCTGCCGGAGTTTTCCGGTATTCTGCATTTTGTTTTTTGTTCTCACCAGACCACCGGAAACATGTTCCAGTGTAGACTGTTCGTCTTCCTGAAATACGAACAGCGGATTAAGTAAAATTTCTCCTTTTTCATAACCGAGTACTTCGGTTATTTCAACAACTTTTCGAGAGTGGTCACGCATACGGGATAAATGAACGATGATATCTAATGCAGAACCAATCTGACGGCGTACAGCGTCCAGCGGTAAACCGGAAGCCCCTTGCAATACCATTGTTTCCAGGCGGGTCAACATGTCTTTCGCCGAATTGGCGTGACCTGTGGAAAGTGAACCGTCATGTCCGGTGTTCATTGCCTGGAGCATGTCTAACGCTTCTTCACCACGGACTTCCCCGACAACAATTCTTTCCGGACGCATTCGTAAAGAAGATTTAATTAAATCTTTAATGGTAATTGCGCCTTTGCCTTCTGCATTTGCCTGCTTAGTTTCCAGCCGAACAAGATTATCTACCCCTGTAATCTGCAATTCGGCGGAATCCTCAATTGTAATGACACGCTCATCAAACGGAATATAATTCGACAGCGCATTCAGAAAAGTAGTCTTCCCTGAACCTGTACCCCCACTGATGAATATATTATATTTCGCTTCAACGAGCATTTTCAACTTCATGGCAATTTCATTTGTAATTGACCGGTAAGCGATTAATTTCTCAACCGTCATCGGCGTTTTGGAAAATTTACGGATTGTTACCGTGTCGCCGTCCATTGCAATAGGATTCAACACAATATTCACACGGGAACCGTCTTTTAAACGAGCGTCAACAATCGGATTTGCTTCTGTAATTTCTCTTCCGCAAATGTCCACAATGCGGTGAACAATTTTCCGGAGTTGTGTTCTTCCACGTCGTTTTCGTTCTTCTTCTGAACAGTCTTTGTCATCACAGATTCTCTGGTCTAAGCGAATGACTCTGCCTTTTTTTTCCACGAAAATATTATCCGCTCCGTTGACCATCAATTCCGTAATTTCTTCGTCCATTAACAACGTATCCAGCAGACCTAAACCCCTGTACATGCCGAAAACCTGTTCAATAATTTGCTTTCCCCGTTCTTCCGGCGTGAAGTAAATCAACGTCCCGTCAGAAGCATGGTAATCTTCATTTTCATCAAGCAGACTTTTCAACAAATCAGTAATATATGAGCGATATTCTTCATCAGAAGCTTCTCTATATTTCTGAATGCCTTCTGCTTTTGATTTGGCTTTCTCGAAATTTTGTGCGTTTTCCTCCTGACCGGAAGAAGCAATTGTTCCTTCATCAATCAGCAGGCAAATTTTTTTCACGACCTCTGCGATGGCATCATGTTTATTCATGAAAACCCCTCCAAAACTAAATTTATGCTGTTGTTTCTTCCTCTGTTTCTACAAATTCAGATTTCAATTTTGAAAATACTGTCTTATTGGCAAGCACCTGGTCGATAATATTTTGCGAGGTGATACGGGACTGGTTGCCCGTTCTGTAGCGGGCAAGCCGGGCAATAACTTCCATATTCCGGACAATAGCCATTTCATCATTCATGCCGTAATACTGGTTTAATAGCAAGTAATTTTCAGGCATTTCCGGAAATTCCCGACCGATAATTTCCAAATATCGCTGAATCTGGGATAGCTTGTCATTGGCAATTTCCGAACCGGAAGAAACAAACACTAATTTATCTGAAGAAGTAATCAATTTCTGCAAAACCGGACTGACAATAAAGTCCGCATCAATAATCACATACCGAAATTCAGCCAGTTCCCGAATCGCTGACAGCAAAACTTCTAAATTTTGTTCCGTCGTAGAAAGGCAATCCATAATATTCGCATAGCCTTTTATGAAAGAAATCTGACTGTTTTTCTGTTTCTGGTCTTTCTGAATGACAGTTTTCAACAATCGGGAAACGCTTTCGTTTGTGTATTTTGTTTTCAGCAAGGCAACAACATCCGTCAAGCCCTGGTGCGTTTCTCCTGAGAAAAACACCGCATCTGAAGGTCTTTGCTCCATATTTAAATATAACGTCGGATGTTCCGCTGAAAACGAAATCGCACAAGCTGCTGCCATTGTGGAACTTCCTGCTCCGCCGTGAACGGGCAAGAAAGTAATCACTTCCATTTGTTTATTGGTCTTCTTTTCGGTTTTTTCCGTTTTAAGTACACGGTTTTTCTTTTTCTCGTATAAACCGCAAATTCTGGTGTAAAGTTCAGAAACACTGCAATATTTAAAAATTGTCTCCTGTTCGTTGATAATTTCTTCCGTACCGGAAATATACGCAAAAATCATCTCCGACAAATTCACCGGAAATTCTTCTGTTTTCACGTAGTCAAAATCTGCATCAACTAAAAAAACGTCAAATACATTTCCTTGCAGTAATTCTTTTGCCATATCTAAGTCATCGCACACAGAAATCTGCATATGCGTATATTTCTTACTCAAATAATGCTGGAAACGTTCTAAATAATCCTTGTCTTTATCCAGAATCAGTAATTTCATTCATAGGCGAATGCTTCTGCCTGAAACAGAAACACCGCTTCCTCCTTTCATTTTACCACAGAAATGCTGGAAATACTATCCCAAATTTATCTTCATTCCGGAAATAAATCAACGATAAATTTAAATTTCTTTGCTTTCTGGTGAATTGAACAAATCAAAAAAATTATCTCTGTATAATAAATATTCTTCCCGATGAATATTGCTCCGGAAAATAAACGAATGTCTCCTGTCAGCATCTCCTTTCAGAAGATATAAATCTACTTTCACAATTGCCGGAGCGGTTCTTTTCTTGATAATCATCAACGAATAAGAAATAAAATAGGGAATAATTTTTATCCGGACTTGCCCTGGAAATTTTTTCTTCAGGTTCAGAACAAGTTCTGTACTGTCTTTCAGGGCATCTCCGAACAGAAAAAAATCATTTTTGTGACTATACAAATAATTCTGTTCATGAAATTGCCCGTTCTTATCCGGAAAAATAAAATTCACTTTGCAATTTTGTTTTAACAGCTGGATTAGTGCTGCATAATTTTCCGGTTTGTAAAAATCTGTATATTTTTCAATCAGACTCGGCACAAATGCCTGCATCATGTCCAGTTCAATCGCATCTTCCACAAGTTCTTTAAAATGCTCGTTAATCACGGGCTTATTATACACTTCTACCATGCCTTTCCGGCTGTCTTCTTTCGGAGGAAAACAAATTCTTCCCGTTTGTGCAAAAATCAAAAGTACCGTCAGAAATTCTTCTGTATTGCATGAGGAAAACAATTCCTTCAGTTTCACTTTAATTTTTTCCTGAAAAGAAAATGGATATTTCAGATTTTCCGATGCATTCACAAGAGAATCCAACAAAATCGACAATTCTTCCACAGAATCCAATCCGGAAAAATGCCGGCTTACGTTATGAAAAACAAGCGTAAACAAATCATTTCTCAATAGGAAATTTTCACCATTGAATACGAAAAAATCATCATCAATTTTTCCGTTTTTCAACCATTTGTTTGACATTTTATATTTGTCAAATTCTACTGTTTCAAGTGCAGAATGTTGTTCATCCTGAAAATGATACAAAGAATAGAAATAGCCGAACCAATTTTTGAAAATAAAATGTTTCTTAAAATACATCTCGTAAATATTTTTGTGTATAAAATAAAAATAATTCATTATGAAAAGCCCTCTCCATTATGAAAATTTCATTCACCCCACATCCACCCTTTTATCTTCTCATGGAAAAATTTTTACCTATTTCCATTTTAACATAAATGAAATAAAAAGTCTATTCTGGATTTATCCTTATTTTGGAGAAGAAATGAGATAAATTAAATTTCCGTATTTTATAAATTTTACCAGAATATTCTGGTCGTTTCATTCTCAAAAAATAAGCCCTCACCTTTTCAGGTGAAGGCTTCGCCTTATTCAAACACTTTCCGGATACTGTCGTAATGCAGAAAAATTCCTTCTTTGGCAAATTGTTCAATTTGCGCCTTGTCGGCTAACATATAGCCCTGCATTTCAGAAAATTGTGGCTGAATTTGCTTTTCGTCAAATGCTAACATAAATTTGTACACGTCCACAAAATAATTATCGCCTTCAGATTCCCGATGATAGCTGAACTGATAGCCGCCTTCCGCATGGGAAACGTCTAAGCCGGTTTCTTCTTTTACTTCCCGAAAAACGGCTTGTTCAGAAGTTTCTCCTGCCATGACTCCGCCGCCGGAAACTTCCCACCAGCCTGCCGCCCAGCGTTTATTTTCCGCCCGTTTCGTAATTAAATATTTCCCGTCAGGACGGCACACAACGCCTAACACAGTCAAATGATAGTCGCCGTCTTTCATGGTGAAATCATTTCTTTTCATGGTTCTTCCGGTGAAATTCCGGTCTTTGTCATAAATATCCCAATATTCCATTTTTTCACCGTTACTGAAAACTGATAAAAAGTTGTAAAACAAACTTTTCTGTTTCATTCCTTGTTCATTGTGTCCGTTTTTGAA
>CANPYZ010000009.1 GCA_947589035.1 uncultured Clostridia bacterium
TCTCTGTTAGTTTTTGTATCTTCATACCTATATTTTATCATATTTTTGTGAAAAAGTAAATGCTGTTGCCGTGAACATAACAATAAAATTTCAAAAAAATTCAAAATTTCCCGTGAGGAAAGTGACACGGAAAGTTGCACCAAATATAAATTTTGTGCAGTTTTTGCCCTGGAAAAATGCACTTTGTCATTCAAAGTGCATTTTTAGGCTTTATTGAATTTCTTCCGGCAATTCTTCCTGCGCATCAGCTAATTCTTCTAATTCTTCTGGTAATTCTTCCGGCGGTTGTTCCAATTCTTCAGGTTCTTCAAAAATTTCCAGTTCTTCATTTGGTTCAGCGTAAACATAAGTGAATTTCGGAGATTTCAATTCGAATTTATACCGGAACGCATCGCCGGCAACCGTCAATTGATTGTCAATCACAACTTGCTTGACATAACCGCCATTGCCCTGAATTAATTGTATCCAGTTTTCCGGATATTCAGACAGCGTAATATGATAGGCATTTTCAATAATGGCTCTTGTTTCGTCGATGGTGAAATATTTCACATCTCCGTAATGCGGGTCATATTGTGCATCGTAATCACTGGATACACTTCTTAAATATGGCATATCCATTAAGAAAATATCTCTGCTGTCAGCAGTTAATCCACCACAAGAAGCCCCGAACATGGTCATAGCGAATTGATTATTATAATATAAGGCTTCCCCTAATACGGAAGCACACGCATCAATAATTTTCTGGTCTGGATTGGGTTTCCCTTTCAAATCGTGCGCATCATTACCGTAATATTTAATATAGCTATAAATGGCGACAGCTTGCGCTTTTAACGCCTCTACACTGAATGATGGTCCCATTTCCAAATTAACAATATCAGCAACTTGCTGTAAAGCATTCCCAGGAACATTCTGCACAGTAATCATTTCTGTTTCTGCCGTTCCGGTATTCATTAACACCGTTCCAGGATAGTAGTGAAATAAAATATCCTGATAATTCCAGCCGCCGTAAATGGCATAAAAATTCGCCCCGTTCTGACTCATTCCGACACAATGCCCCCAGCCGTACGTTGTGAATGCGAATGTTCCTGCGGGGATTTCCTCCGCATTCACTGCTGAAGGCGTTGGTTCATTAGAAAGTAATATATCTTCCCTGCTCTGGTCGGAAACCATGACAGCTTCCTGATTTTCAGAAGTTTTCACTGTCTGATAAGAAACTAAAGAAAAATCTTCATACTGCTGTAAAGTATGTTTTTCTTCTTCCGGAAAAGCATTTTCTTCTGTTTTTCCGGAAGAAATAATTTCCACTGTTCCGGCGGACACCGGAAAAATTTTCCCCGTGAAACAGCAAATTAGCATCAGACATAAACTAATTAAATATTTTGAATATTTCATGTAGTGGCTTCCGTTGTTTCTTCTGTTTTAGGGGTGGAAAATGTTTCAGCAGTCTCCCCTGCCCTTAATTTTCTGGCAATCACTAAAAACCGTGAATTATCTTCATCAGAATAGCAAGTCGACAAAGTAACTAATTTGTCGCCGTATTTGACATCTACGTCAACGGGGTAAACGCTTTGTTCTTTGGCGTATTTCATGTAAGTGTTAAAATCTTCCTCTGTTTCAAATTCTTCCATGTCCCAATAACGCCAGTCGGCATCTGCTCCCCCGTAAGTAATTGGCAATGCACAAATGACATAAGTTGCATGTTCATAATTAGAATATAATTCAATAAAGGGATATTGCTTGTGATAATTTTCATCTTGACGGTAACGCCGCAAAGAACCGAACATTTCATTATTTGCCATGTTATGCCCGTAGAAAATTAAATTATCTGACCATTGATTCTGGTCAAACCCGAAAACATTCCGGTAATCCATGAACACCGTTCCTGCCCGATAAGGCTGGTGATTAAAGCCCATTGACAAATAATAATCATTATCAGCGCATTGCACTAACGGATTATTCACTTTCGTTCCTGCAATGGAAATCCAGCCGACAGAATCAGCATTATATTCTTCCATTGCTTTCGCCATACCACTTTTTCGGTTAGGTTTACCGAATTTGCCTTCTGCAAGCTGTAAATTCACCGTACTGCTGGAAATTTTTTCAGAAGAAACTGTTTCCGCATGAGCTGCCGTGCCGACAAGGGAAAAAAGCAGAACGGCACAGCAACCTGTTGTTAATAATTTTTTCATCATCGTAAAATCCTTTCTGAATCAAACACCAATCCATTAACCATAAGGGATAAATTCCGCATTGGGGTCATATGTGTTTTTATGCCATTTATAATAGCTGTTCGACCATTTAATATTCGGGTTCGGGGTGCTGGTGCAGCCTTCTGTTAAATCTTCTCCATCTCGGACAAGCCTTGCACAAACAACTAATCTGCCATTATCCACAGTACTGTTACATGTGGACAATGTCAATAATTTATCACCATATTTCACGTCAACGCCCGTTGAACGAATGGTTCTGCGTTTCACTTCATTGACATAATCGTAAAATTCCTGTTCCGTCTTGAAATCAATAATATTCCAGTATTCAAATTGTGTGTCGGTTGTGTCTTCCACATCAACAACCATCATGCCGAAAACTTTATATTTATACTGAATAAAATTAGACTCCAGTTCAATAATCGGGTGTTCATCATAATATGTTTCATCATTGATATAATATTTCAATGCGCCAAACATGGAAAAATCATGCATATTATGTCCGTAAATGACCAAATTATCAGAATTTTCCGCTGCTCTCCGATAAGTGCCGTCGGGATTTCCGTTTTCATCTAAATTTTCCACCATGTAATCAAAATAATCCCGATAATCCATGAAAATTGAACCGGCTTTCGCATATTCGCCGTTGATATTTTTATCTAAGTAATAAAAATTCCCGTCAATTTCATTTCTTCTCTGCATAACCGGATAAGCAATTCTCGGCTCGTTCGGAATGCTTAAATACCCGACAACGTCCGGATTCACAGCTAACAAAGCTTTCGCACTTTCTAAAAGTGTATAACGTTCCTGAACAATCTGTTTTTTCTTCTCTTCGTGTTTCGGTTCAGGTACACGGTCATGAATTTCCTGCACTTCCTGCACGACTAAGGAATTTTGATAATTTTCCCAGAAATATTTTCCAATCAGGAATAAACACACCAGGAAAACAACCATTGACAGCAAGAAAACCATTTTCCGGATGACTTCAAAAACGTTATCCCCTTTTTGCGGAAACAGTTCTCTTACTTTCTGCTTGAATGACTTGCGCTTTTTTCTTTTTTTCTTTTTCTGCGGAGGAGAAAGCCGCATAGCACCTTCCCCGCCATAAAGTTCTTCGCTTGCCATAATTACACCACCTGTTTTTTTATCTTTTTTAAGTATAGCACAAAAAAATAAATTTGTCAAGGTTCATTTCTTTCCGTTAATTGCATATAGTGCCAGTAAATATAATGAAACCATGAATGTTGTTCGGAGTTCCACGGCTTATGTTTTCCGCAGAAATGCAAAATAGCTGTATTCTGGATAATCCATTTTTCGTCAAATAAGCCTTTACTGCTAACATAATATTGTGGATATTTTCTTGCATCATAATTCCAGATTTCGTCGGGAATTGCTTTCGTTACATTTCCATATAAAGCGTTGAAAATATCCTGGTCAGGAAGAAACATAATATTTTCATTTTTTTCAATATAGGCATAAATATCCTGTTTTTGAATTAAATTTCTTGCTTTTTCTAAATCCATGACTAAAACGCCCGTATTGTAATAGGGTGTGTCTGTATTCAGGCGTACACGGTTTAAATTATCAATGACTTCATGGTCTTCCGTGTGGGAAGCTGCTAAAAAAGCATATTCTTCCATGGGCATTTCCCAAAGCGGATGAAGTGGGTTAATAATCAGCAAATCCGGATCTAAATAAATAACTTTTTTCAACGTTTCCGGCAGAATTTCCACTGCAAGAAGCCGGTAATACATTGCAGAAGAATAATGTTTATTCACTGGTGCCTGCTGTAAAAGCTGGTCATTAATTCGGTAAGTATGCCCCGTATATCCGTAATTACTGCACATTTTCCGAAAATTTTCTTCCTGTTCAGCATTCAAATCATCATGAATTAAATGCACACAACAATTATAATTCGAATCATTCACAGCTAAAGATTTCAGCACAACGGAAATATATTTCACATAATTGCTGTCTGCGGTGAATAAAATATCCATTTTCTTGTCCATGTTTAATTCCTCCAAAAAATTAGTCATTCCGGAACTTTATTCCAGTATAGCACAAAAAAACAAAATTGTCAAGCAAAAAAATTTCCCCTGAAATAAAAAAATCCTGACAACAGATTTTGTTGTCAGGAAAATTTTTTCAGGCATCGTCAAATTCACTTACTAAAGAAGAAACCGTTTGTTTTGCATCTCCGTAAAGCATAACTGTATTATCATTCGTGAAAAGCGGATTTTCCACGCCGGAAAAGCCTGTGCCTTTACCACGTTTCAGAACGAATACTGTTCTTGCTTCAAATGCGTTAATAATTGGCATACCATAAAGCGGTGAACTTTCGTCTTCCAGTGCGGAAGGATTGACAACGTCATTTGCACCAATGACAATGGCAACGTCTGTATTAGCCATTTGCGGATTCATTTCATCAGCCGTTTTCAACTGTTCATATGGAACATTCGCTTCTGCAAGCAATACATTCATGTGTCCAGGCATACGACCGGCAACGGGGTGAATGGCAAAATTAACTTCTGCGCCGTTTTCTTCTAATTTATCTGCAAGTTCTTTCACACTGTGCTGCGCCTGTGCGACTGCCATTCCGTAACCAGGAATAAATACAACAGAACTTGCTGCCTCTAAAATCAAATAAGCATCTTCTACAGACATAGATTTCGGTTCTTTTCCGCTTGCTGCGCCTTTTTTGGAAGAAGATGCGCCGAAGCTGCCGAATAATAAACTATACAAAGTTCTGTTCATTGCTTTACACATGATTAACGTTAAAATCAAGCCGGAAGTGCCGACTAAACAACCGGAAACAACCAGAACGGAATTAGCAATAGCCAATCCGGCGAAGGCTGCTGCCAAACCGGAAAACGCATTCAGCAAGGAAATAATTACTGGCATATCTCCGCCCCCAATGGTAACAACCATTGTAAAGCCGAGAATTAAATAAGTCGCTGTGACTAAAATAATTCCAATCATTCCCATAGAGGCATTCGCACCACTGAAGGCATAAACTAAAATTCCTGCTAAACCAGCAACGGCTAATACTGCATTCAGAGCATTTTTTGCCGGAATGGCAACGGATTTTTTGAACATTTTTCCGGAAAGTTTCCCCCATGCTACAATAGAACCCGTAAAAGCAATTGCACCAATGGCAATTGTTAAACCAAGCGTAATGCCTTCAAAGGCTTTTGCTTCTGCTGTATTAACATATTGTGTTAATGCCACTAATAAAGAAGACAAACCGCCGAAACCGTTAAATAAGGCAACAAGCTGTGGCATTCCGGTCATTTCTACCTTTTTCGCCCAAATTGCGCCGATTACTGCACCAATGACAACCGCTAACACAATCAGCCCATAGCCCATTAAACCGGAATCAATCACTTCTTTTTCAACTAAAACCGTTACAACGGCAATCAGCATACCCCAGGCGGAGAGAGAATTTCCCTTCCGTGCGGTGTCTGCCTTACCGAGAAGTTTAATTCCACGGATAAATAATACTGCCGAAATCATGTATAACACAGTAATTACGGCGTTCATGATGTCTGTCACTGCTTTTTATCCTCCTTTTTTTTGAACATTCCGAGCATTCTATCTGTTACCAGATAACCGCCAACAACGTTGATTGTTGCGAAAACAATCGCTAAAAATCCCATAATTATTCCTACCCAGCCAGAGGCATTTACCGCAATTGCTGTAGCGGAAATCGCCCCGACAATGGTAATTCCTGAAATAGCATTCGTACCGGACATTAACGGTGTGTGCAGCTGTGAAGGCACTTTAGAAATTAATTCCACACCTAAAAATCCGGCAATCACAAAGACAAAGATTAACAGCATGATTTCGCCCATGATTAACCCTCCTTAAACCGTTCATGAATGATTTGTCCGCCTTTGGTCAGCAAACAGCCTTTCATGATTTCATCGTCCAGATTAACTTCAAATTCTTTCTTTTCTTTATTATAGAAATGTGTCAGGAATGCAGTGAAGTTACCGGAAAGCATTTTCGAAGCATCATAAGGCACTTGCCTTTCCAGTAAATCGCCCGACATGATAATTACGCCGTTTTCCGTAACCACTTCTTCAAATAATTTAGAACCTTCCACATTTCCCCCTGTGGAAACTGCCATATCTACTACAACTGAACCAGGCTGCATTCTGTCTAATACATCTTTCCCGACTAAGCGAGGAGCTTTTCTTCCGAAAACTTTCGCTGTAGTAATGACAATATTAGAACGTTCACAAACTTTCGCCTGTGCTTCCTGTTGCTTTTTAATTTGTTCCGGAGTCAGTTCTTTTGCATAGCCTTGTGCAGTCTGCCCCATTTCGCCGAGGTCAATTTTCACAAAGCTTGCGCCTAAAGATTTTACCTGTTCTTCTACAACCGGACGAGTGTCGAAAGCGTCTACTCTTGCGCCTAATCGTTTCGCTGTGGCAATTGCCTGCAATCCGGCAACGCCTACGCCAATAATGAACACTCTTGCCGGATTGATTGTTCCTGAAGGCGTAACCATCATCGGCAAAATTTTCGGAAGTCTTGCGGCAGCATTAACAACAGCAACATAACCTGCAAGAGAAGTCTGTGAAGACTGAACATCCATTTTTTGCGCCAATGTCGTTCTGGGAATCATTTCTAAAGAAACTGCCTGTATTCCCCTTGAGGCAAAATCTTTCAATAAGGCTTTTTCATTAAATGGGTCAAGATAACTTAAATGTAAAGTATCCGGCTTTAAGCCTTCCGCAGAATCCGGCTTCATAATCCGTAAAACAATTTCGGAATCATAGCCTTCTTTTTCATTCGGAATAATTAACGCACCGGCTTTTTCATATTCTTCATCTGGAAAACCGCTTTTCACGCCTGCTCCGCTGACAACTTTAAAAGAAAATCCCATGGAAATTAATTTTTTAATGTCCGCCGGAATCATGGAAACACGGGTTTCTCTGGGGTCTTTTTCCCGACAAACGAGAATTGTTCTCATCTGTTCGCAACTCCTTTCATGACTTTTGTGCAGAATAACGAACAATACTCCCCTGAAAACAGTTTACAGGGGAGTATTGCTATTATCTCGTGTGAGTAATAATTATACAATACCCTGTGCATTCATGGCATCGAGTACTTTTTCAAATCCGGCAATATTTGCACCGACAACATAGTTGCCGTCAAAACCGTATTTTTTCGCAGCGTTGTCAATATTATGGTAAATATTTTCCATAATTTTCTTCAGTTTAGCATCAACTTCTTCAAAAGTCCAGCTCATATGTTCGCTGTTCTGGGACATTTCCAGAGCGGAAGTGGCTACACCGCCGGCATTGGCAGCTTTACCAGGAACAAAATAAATGCCGTTTTCCTGTAAATATTTTGTTGCTTCTTCTGTTGTCGGCATATTTGCCCCTTCACAAACGGCAATTACACCATTAGCAACGAGCTGTTTAGCATCTTCAATGTCAAGTTCGTTCTGTGTAGCACAAGGCAGTGCAACATCAGCTTTAACAGACCAAACGCCTTTGCCTTCATGATATTCTGCATTAGGACGATAGTTCTTGTATTCAGTCAGTCTTGCTCTCTTCACTTCTTTGATTTCCTTGAGAGCTGCAATGTCAATGCCTTCTGCATCATAAATCCATCCAGTAGAATCAGAGCAAGTTACAACTTTTGCGCCGAGCTGCTGTGCTTTTTCAGCGGCATAAATTGCTACATTACCAGCACCGGAAATCGCTACTGTTTTGCCTTCCATAGAAATATCATGGCATCTTAACAGTTCATCTGTTAAATAAAGTAAGCCATAACCAGTTGCTTCTGTTCTTGCGAGAGAACCGCCGTAAGACAAGCCTTTTCCGGTGAGTGTGCCTTCGAATAAACCACGGATTCTCTTATACTGACCGAACATATAGCCAATTTCTCTTGCGCCCGTGCCAATGTCACCAGCAGGAACATCAGTGTCTGCGCCGATATATTTACACAGTTCTGTCATGAAACTCTGGCAGAAAGCCATTACTTCACGGTCGGACTTGCCTTTCGGGTCAAAATCTGAACCGCCCTTGCCGCCGCCGATTGGCAGACCTGTGAGGGAGTTTTTGAAAATCTGTTCAAAGCCGAGGAATTTAATAATACCGATATTTACAGACGGGTGCAGACGTAAGCCGCCCTTGTAAGGTCCAATAGCGGAATTGAACTGTACACGATAGCCTGTATTGACATGTGCGTTGCCCTTGTCATCCACCCACGGTACACGGAATTTAATCTGCCGTTCCGGATTCACTAATCTTTCGAGAAGTGCATCTCTGCGGAATTGTTCTTCATTCGCATCAACAATTACACGAATGGAATCCAGTACTTCACGGACTGCCTGATGAAATTCCGGTTCATCAGGATTTTTGGCAATTACTTGTTCGATAATTTCGTCAACATATGACATGGAAATCATACCTCCTGAAATGGTAAAAATTTTTAAGATTTCGCCCACGGTGAACAACTGTCCATAGGTGAAACACGATTACTTGAATATTATAACATATTTTTCCGGAAATGTCAATCTGTTTTTTATATTTTTTTTGAAAATAATATTATTCATCAATATTATTTCTAACTTGTTTTCCGATTCGTTCATAGTAAAGTTTCTTTTCCGCATACATTTTCTTTTCAGCGGATTTGACCATTTCATTGACAGATTTTTCCGTAGAATGCGAACAGACTCCAGCAGAAACATGATAGTCATTTTTTTCCACTTCAGCGTAAACCTGATTTAAATCTTCCAGGAGTTCTTGTTCTGTGCGGTTTTTCTGGAAAACAATAAATTCATCTCCGCCAATACGGTAAACGGTATCTTCCCCGAAAACAATTTTCAGCGTGTCCGCAATAAATCGCAGCATCTGGTCACCGGCGAGGTGTCCTTTATTATTATTGATTTCGTGCAGACCGTTCACGTCAATGTAAATGCAGGAGAAATCTTTAATTCTTCCGTCAAGCGTACAGCAGAATGCCTCATAGCGGTTTCTGTTCTGTAAGCCTGTTAAAACATCCATATTCGCCTGTTTTTCAGCAGCAGCAATAGAACGGCGGTTGTTATAAATCATTAAAATTAAATAAGCTACCAGTAAAGCCGCCATAGCTACCACGAAAATTTGCAGAGAACTATGCAGGCGGTTTGCCATAGCAAAAACGGAATCTTCCGGAACAGTCACCATAATTTCCCAATTTTCAATATTCATGGGCATATATGAAACGAAAATATCTTCTTCCTGTTGTTCAACGTCCATTTGCATGAATCCTTCATCGCCATTTTTCAGGTGATTAATTAATTTTTCTGAAGAAAAATCCTCAAGATTGCGAAATCTTCCCATCATGCTGTTAATTAAAATTTCCCCTGTGGAACGGTCAACCACACAATAAGAGGCAGAATGGTCATAAATTTCCGGCACCCATGCGGAAGCAATTGCCGCAGGATTCAATTCAAGGAATAATAAACCAATAGTTTTTCTGGATTTAGTAATAGAAACAAAACTCCGCAGAATTTTCTGGTCAGGAGAAGTTAATGCCGGCTGTAATGCGCTGACATGTTCACCGAGTGCGGCTTCTGTTTCATAGTCCATTAAGTTATTATTCTCAATGTTTCCGCCCCGAATCTGAATAATTGTGTTCTCCGGTGTCAGAATGGCTAAATTAGAAACTAAACTGCTTAATGAATAGGCGGTCATGATTTCATTCACTGCTCCGGAATTTAAATTTTCTTCCTGAGAAATGACTTTAGATAATAGCCGGAGAGAACTTCTGTTCGTGTTGAAATTACTTTCGAATTTGTCATTGACTTCTTTCGTGGAAGCGGTCAATGTCTGGTAACATTGTTCTTTCGTCAGTGTATCAATCCGAAATAAAAGCGGAATTAACATACCAATAATGCATAACAGAAGTAAAAGTGTAAATAAACCGCTTCTGTTCCTGAATACATGCGTATTTTTTTTAGGTTTTTTGTTTTTCAAGGGTATTCGCCACCTTTACGCATTATGTTTCCGGAATATTCTGTTTTTGTGCCTCTGTCCACTGGGCATTCCAGTCTTCCATAATTTCATCGAATGTTTCGCTCTGGTCAATGCCGGAATCAATTAACCGCATAATATGTTCCGCATCAGAACCTAAATTCAATGATGCTTCATTAACCAATGCATAATAATTTTCTTTTCCTTCTTCAGCAGACGGTTCAAGCATTAGCTCAACGCCTTCAAAGTCGCCGAATACGTCTGGATAATCTGAACCTTTCACAATGGAAATACCGCCCTGATCTGTTGCATAAGCGGATTTTTCAATTAAGTATTTAATCCATAATTTCGCCGCTGTTTTCTTTTCGTCGGAACTTCTTGCATTTACGCCGAAACAATAATCTCCTCCGGCAATGGCGTATTGTTTCCCGTTTACGGAAATCGGGAACGGCATGTATCCAATATCTTCTGGATGGTCTCCCCCACCCTGCATTTGCGGAACAGCCCAACTTCCTAAAACCATACAGCCAATAGCACCGTTATTGATGTCTGTTTTACACATTTCCCAGTTTGTATTGGCAGGGTCATCTTCAATTAACCCTCTTGCGGCGGATTCATACAGAATCCGGTAAACTTCATAAAGTCCGGTATGGTCTTCTTTCTGGGAAAAAGGATTTTCTTCAAAAGGAAATACCTGATAACGATAATCAATATTTCCGACAGAAGTCAAATCGTAAAAGTCCCATGCTGTCAATGTCCAGCCTGCTCCGTAATTCGTATACAAAGGAATTGCGTCAGTATTATCCTTAATTTTCTGTAACGCATCAAGAAATTCATCCGGCGTTGTAGGAACTTTGGAAATACCCGCTTCTTCAAATACCCGTTTGTTATATACAATACCTTGTGCGTTGAAACTGGACGGAATGCCATATACTACATTATCCTGCATTTTCAAATTGACAAATTCATATTTTTCACTTAATACATCATATTGACCCAACGGTTCAAAATATTTCGATAAGTCTTCATTTTTGACTGGTGTCGGGACGGAACAAATGTCCCAATCACCGGAAGAAAGTCTTGAAGTCATATCCACATCATAATCCGGTATTCCTTCCACGATAATGTCAATATTCGGGTAGAGTTCATTAAATTCCCTTTTGTAATCCTGAAAATCTTGTATATCCGGATCATCTGCAATTAAATCCGTCCGGTAAGTGACGAAATTCAACTTGACATTCAAATCAGTAAAATCTTCTCCCAGAACCATATCTGTATAGGCTGTAGAAGTATTACCATCACCACTTTTTCCACAGGAAGCCGTCAATAGCATCAATAAAACCGAAACGGCAACTAATCCGGCTTTTTTTCTTTTTAACATTGAAGATTCCTCCTCTGAACAAAATATTTCTATTTTTATTATAGCACATTTTCACAATTTCGTCAAGAAATTTTTCAAATTTTCCGAAATGTATAATTAAGCCGCTGTATTCCACAGCAGCTTATGTACAATTTTCACAATTTAAACTAATTTTTCTCCCTGAATTGTCTGATTACGCCGGATTTTTTTGGAGGTGGTTTTGTCAAAATCCACATCACGCACACGCAGACAGTGAATTTTTTTCGCTGAAGGAAGTGTTTTATTCAGTTCTTCCACGAAAGAACGGAAAGCGTTTTCCGCATCTTCACGGGAATGATTTTGCAAATATTCCGCACTGAATAATACTTCTGCTGTAATTGTGCCTTCTTCCGCATAGACGAGAACGTCACCCAGCCAATCTTTACCGGAAAATTTATTTTCCAGTTCTTCCGGAGAAACGTTTTCCCCATTGGTCAGAATAATTAAATTCTTTTTCCGTCCGGTAATGAAAATATGGTTCTGTTCGTCCACATAACCTAAATCTCCGGTCATTAACCAGCCGTCAGGCGTTAAAGATTCTTTCGTTGCTTCAGGATTTTTATAATATCCCTGCATAACGGAAGGACTTTTCGCCCAGATTTCACCGTCAACAATTTTCACTTGACAGCCATTGACGATTGTTCCGACATCTCCGACACTTAAATCTGATAAATTCCCTGTGGAAATTCTCGGCGAACATTCCGTCATGCCGTAACCTTGCGCAATGGGAATCCCTAATTTCCGGTAATTTTCTAATAATTCCGGATTTAAATAAGCTCCTCCGCTGTAAATGCCTTTCAGCCGTCCGCCGAAAACATCTTTCGCAATTTCTTCAATGGTTCTGTTGGAATCTGCTTCCGCAGCAGCTTTAATTTTCTTGTAAATCGTTTCCGCAATCATGGGAACAAGCAGAATAATTGTCGGCTGGAAACGTTTTAAATTCTGCACAATTCTCAGCATGGAATCATTCACACAGACTGTACACCCGTACCGTAAAGAAAGCAAAATATCACAAGTGAAACAATATACATGATGAATCGGCAATACACTCATTAACACGTCACCCTGCTGACTTTCATTTTCCTGACACATTGTGTTGTCAATCAAATTCGCATGGGTAAGCATAACGCCTTTGCTTTTTCCGGTTGTTCCGGAAGTGTAAAGAATTGCCGCAAGATTTTCCGGCTGAACAGATTTCCAGTTAATCGGGGCATATTCTGCGAGAATTTTCTTCAGAACGAATTGTTCCGCCTGTTCATCTTCCTGTAAAGAAACATATGTTGAAATTTCCGGGCAATTCGCTTTAATTTCAGGAATCTGTGCAGCGAAACGCTTGTCATAGAAAAATACGGAAACATCTGCCCTGTTCAGATGGTCGCATAAGTCTTCCCCTGTCAGCTGTGCATCTAACGGAACAATCACATTTCCATTGCACACCGTTCCGAAATACGCCGTTAAATATGCTGAACTTGTCGCACCAATTACTGCTGCATGAAAATGTTTCCCTTCAGAAACTTTTTCTAAAAATGCACTCACTTTCCGGCAATTTTCCGCAAGTTCTGCAAAAGAAGTATCAACATTTTCCTTTCCGTTCTTTTCCCGTAAGAAAGCACTTCCGCCAAATTCTTCAGCAGCGTTCAGAATTAAATCCTGTAGGGTTTTCGTTGTTGCTTTAGTCATAAATTCACCTTATTTCTTATTTCTTCAAATTTTCCAAATAAGCAACAGCATCGCCTACTGTGCGTAATTCCAGAACGTCCTGTTCATCAATTGTGACATCAAGCTGTTCTTCTAATTCTCCGAGTAAACTCATGAAATCGTAAGAATTAAAATGCAAGTCCTCAACGAATCTTGCTTCCGGAGTAATTTTTTCCGGTTCGACTTCCACATATTCGGGAATAATTTCTTTCAATTTGTCAAGCATAAATAAAACCTCCTGTTGTTAAATCATATTCAGAATTTCGCCGACAGTTCTGTTCGCATCTTCAATTCCTCTGAATAATACACGGCAGAGATAATAATAAAGATACTCCATTTCATAATCTGTGACAGCGTTTTTCTGATATTCAAAATTGAAATTCAAGCCGTTATCTTCTACACGGTGCATTACTGTTAAATATAATGGCTGTGCAGCAACGCCATTCGTATACCAGAAACTTTTATAAGGAATATCCGGCACAGGGAGTGTGTCGTCTTTCAATGTCAAAGGCTGGTATGTTAAGCTAATGCTTTCATAACTTCCGCCAGGCTGTAACTTCCGGATTTTCGCCCGTTTCATGGTGTATTCAATCGGGTCATAATTCGCATGACGGAATAATTTATTCTGTTCTTCCTGAATAACTTTCATTGCGTCTAAGAACGTTGTTTCCGGTTCAATAATCGTTCTTAACGGGAAGAAATGGATTCTTGTTCCGCCGGAATATTTTTCCAGTAGAGTTCCCCTTCTGGCAACACAGCTTTTAATGGAAACGTCTTTTTCATCATTGTTGAATTTAGACAACACCGTCCGTAAGCCCATTAACAGCAATGTCACCATAGGAACGTGATTTTCTTTGCAGAACTGCATTAACCGTTCAGAAGGTTCTTTTTCCAGCTGGTAAACACTAATTGAAGCTTCCGGATTTAAAGAAGTTACTACTGCACTTCTTTGTTCAGGGTTATGATTTTCTTGTCTTTGACGAATTAAACGCCCCATACCGTTGAAATCCGTGTACATTGGTTCGGGAGAATGCATTTCTTTCATCCAAAATTCTTCATCACGGGCTTTTGCCGGCGAATCATCTTCATAGGCTAAATCTTTTTCCAAGGCTTTTATGTAGGAATGCAGCGGCTTAGGATAGGTTAAACCATAGCGTTTTGCGCAATAAATTTCTAAAACATCCTTGTCAAACCCAACAATTGAACTGGAATCCATTGTCATATGGTCAACTTTTAAATACATGCCGTTATAGCCGTCTGGCAGTTTCACCATAACTATCTGATTCATTGGCGAATGGAAACGCTTGAACGGAATAGCCGTCCATTTCCGCATTTCATTATGGGCATCTTCTTCATTCCAGTGCGAAAAATCATAAAATGGAATGTCTCTGTCATCGAATGGCACTAAATACTGATAAACCGTTCCGTCAGTGTCCTGTAAAAACCTTAACCGCATAGATTCCCAACGGTTATAAGCCTCATGAATGGCTTCTTTCAGCAAATCGAAATCCGTTTCATTCTGAATATAAATGCCTGTCCCAATATTCAATAATTGATGATATGGGCAGTATTTAATAGAATAATTATGAATCCTTTGTGCGGCAGTCAACGGGTAGCCTGTAATGGTTACGCCGTTGACATGAAATTCTTTCTTGTTAATCATGTTGTTCCTCCTCATGGTTTTCCGGAATTTCCGGAATCCATTGTTGAATAAACCGCTTTTCTGCCTCTTCATAAAGCGGCATATTTTCGTAATAACTTGCCCCGTGTCCGGCATTCGGAATAAGCAGTAATTCTGACGGCGAAGCGCAGATTTCAGCATTTTTCCGGCTCATCCACACAGGCACGAAATTATCTTCTTCCCCATGAATGAATAAAACCGGTCTGTCTGTTTTTCTCAGTGCAATCAAAGTCGAATAATCATCAAATTTATATCCGGCTTTTTTCTCACACATTAAAGAATTTAACTGCATTACCGGAAATGGCGGTAAATGATAATCTCTTTTCAGAATATGCGCAAATACATCATAAGGTGAAGTAAATGCACAGTCACTGATTACGCCTTTGACCTGTTCCGGCAAATTATCAAAGCCGAGTGTCATTAACGCTGTAGAAGCTCCCATAGACGTACCATGCAGAAGAATCCGCTTTTGCTGGTTGAACCGTTTCAGCATGTACCGAATCCATGAACGGCAGTCGTAACGGTCAAGTATGCCAAAACCAATATATTCGCCTTCGCTTTCACCGTGCGCTCTATGGTCAGGAATTAAGCAGTCAAACCCTTGCTGATGATAAAACCATGCATGTGCGGAAAAATCACTCAATCCCCTGCTGGTATACCCATGTAAGCCAATCACTAAACGGTCAGAAGGTTTTTCCGCTGGTAAATAATACCCATGCAGACGAATGCCATCTCTTGCATAAATATCAATTTCTTCCAACGGTTGCTTCATTAACCATTCTTTTCGGGGAGTAATAATTTTCTTGTATTCTTCCCATTTCTGCATATCCGCCATTTCGTTCAAATCTACTTTCACGGAATCCTGACGGGGAATTACACGGTCGAATAACGTTTTCGCTCCGAAATAGGCAGCCGTTCCCAGCACAGCAGCACCACCGGCTAAGCCTTTCGCTAAAGAAAATGTATCCATAGTTTTCAATCACGTTCTTTCTATTTTCCGGATTAAACCGGAATTTTTCACATTTGCAACAATTTTATTTTACCATATTTTCAGCAATATGTCAAGAATATAGTGAAAATTTTCCATAGAAAAATCGTGAATTTTTTAGACATTGTTATTCAATCGTCGATTAAAAAGCCCCCTTGAACCAAGGGGGCAAAAATTATTTTTCAGAATCTTTCAGCTGAAGAAGAATTTCTTTCAGTTTTTTGGGAAGAGGAATCCCCAATAAACCAGCATTTTCGAGAATGCTTAGCCCTTCATTCGCTAAATAAAATCCTATAATCGTTGAACGACAAACAGAAGCCGTTCCTTCAAGAATTTGTGTGTCGAGAATATGCCCGATAGCAACAATAATTAAAATAAATCCTTTTTTCATTAAGCCAGAAAAACCAATCTGACTGGAAAGATTTTTCCTATGAAAAGCAACAGCAATTCCTGTGAGATAATCTAACATCATAAACATAATCAAACCAAGTAACAAACCATCAAGTTTTCCCCAGAGAAAACCCGCAATTCCACAAAATACTGAACTAATCCGCCGGAAACGTTCCATAAAATTCCCTTCTTTCAGTCAAGCCAGTGAACTTTACAAGTATCAGGCGCACCCCAGTTCGCACCAGAAACGGAATTTTCCGGAACATCTAAATAAATAGCCGTCAAAGAAGGCGTATTATTGAATGCAGTGGAAGAAATTTCCTGTATTTCTGCGCCGATATGAACGGTTTCCAGAGATGCACATTCGGAAAACATTGTGTTCGAAATACTTACACCAGAAAATTCTACACTGACTAAAGAATTACATTTTGAAAAAACGCCTTTATCAGCAGAAACGACATGCCCAACAGAAACGCTTACCAATGCACTGGAAACGAATACATTCATTCCTAAAGTTAATTCCGGCACATGACAATCTACATGAAGCAATCCGGAATTTTGAAAAGCATTATTGCCAATTACTGCTAAATTTTTCGGAAAAGTAATTTCTTTCAGGTTGGTACACTGATAAAAAGCATGAATAGAAATATCGGTGAGTGTTTCAGGAAGAGTGATATTTTCTAAATTGATACAGTTATCAAACGTGTACATATCAATTTTAGTAATCGGACAATTAAGTTCAGCAGTTTTCAAGCCCTTGCAACCGTGAAAAGCATCTCTGCCAATCGTGGTTACGCTTTCTGGAATGGTAATTTCCACAAGATTGATAATATCTTGAAAAGCGTAATTGCTGATAGAAGTAATATTAGCATTTTCCCCAATGAAAACAGCATAAAATTTTTCTGGATTAGCCTTGAGAAAATTTTTTGTAGCAGAAATTTTTTCAAAATATTCTACCTGTTCAGTTGGCTGAAAATTTCCATCCAGTTCAACAACAGCGATTTTCGTTATATCATAACGCTTTCGCTCCCAGACAAGAACTTCTCTGGAATAAACTTTCTGGACTTCAATTTCACCGGACATTAAATTATTTGCCTGATTGAGTATTGACATATTCGTCATTCCCTTATTGATAAATTAACCGGAAATTTTCCGGATAATTCTATTCTAAAAAAATACTTGCTTTTTGTGAATGACAAAACATGACAAGTTTTAATTTTCAGGGAGATTTTCTTCACAAAGCTGTTCAAAAGTAATTCCATATTGTTCTGCAATGGCCTGTGCATAGCTTAATATATCGGGCTTTTCGTCATGAATGCGGTAAGCTTCCGGAGTATTTCTTTTCCCCATAACAACGCTGACAACCTGACAAATTTCTTTTCCTGAATGTAATTTTTCAGGATTGGCGGCTAATTCGTGCATGTGCGTATTGAAACAAGTTCTTGCCCCTAAACAGCAAAGATATTTCAACGCATTTTCCGCAATGCATAAAGATTCCGTATGGCTTGTTGTAGCGAAAGATTCGTTGAATAATAATACACTGTTCCGAGTAGCGGAACGGCAGATTTCTTTAAAGCGTGCCGCTTCTTCTCCGAGCCTGCCGAAAGATACAGTATAATTTTCATCTGTCGGGAAATGCGTGTAAATGCCGTCGCAAATCTGCAATATTCCTCCTGAACATGGAACGAAAACGCCTTGCTGTGCTAAAAGAAATGCTATTCCAATTCCCTGCGTGAAAATGGTTTTCCCTCCCTGATTCGCTCCGGTTAAAATTAAAATTTTCCGTTTTTCATGAAAGGCTAACGGATTGCAAATAATTTCATGTTTAATTGTTCCGTCAAGATAACAAAGCGCAAGCCTTAAATTATAAAATTCTGAAAGAGAAGTTTCTTTTTTGGAAAGTGAAACATTTCCACAAGAAAAACCTGCCTTTTCAAGTTTATTTTCCAAAGAAATGAACCGGAAATAAAACATTAGTTCATCGCCGAGATGTGCAAGGGCAGTTCCACTCATATCTGTATAGCGTTTCAGAATGTGTTTAATTTGTGCAGTAACGGAAGGAAGCATTTCTTCAATTAGACTGCTTAAATTATTCATGAGTAAACTTTCGCTTGCCGTGCCGTTTCCGGCGTGGGAAAGCATAGTAAACGGCGTTAATGTTTTATCTTCGGGATTGCGTTTCCGGTGAAACTGAATGAATTTTTCTAAAAAGCCCTTTTCCCGAAAAGCATATTGATTCAAAGAAATAATGCCAATTTCTGACGGGGAAAATTCCGTATTGAAATTTATGCCGAGTGTCATGCTCTGAATACTCATCACATCATCTTTGAAAATATGCAAATCTTCAGAAAGTTCCGGAAATCCGCTGTTTTGATAAATTTCTTCAATATATCCGGCTAATTTTTTCATACCAACTGACTGAAAATGCGCATTTTTCAGCAAATCATGCATTTTAGAAATTGCCTCACAATATTGTTCCAGAGAACGTAATTTATCCAATAATTCCCAGATATTCGCCTTACTATAACGAATATGCGTATAGTCCACACTGGAAAACTGCACAGAATCGAAAATTTCCCGTAATGCCTGACAAAGTTCAGGATTTCGGCGTAAATCCTGATAAATTTCTTGACGATAGCGAATGATTTCCTCGTCTATGGGCATTTTTTCCAAAACAGACAGCAGAATTTGTTTTTCCCTGTCTGAATCAGAAAGATGACTGACTAAAAATGCCAATGACAAATCATTGATTGTATTTTTAGTTAATTCTGCATAGTTTCCGCCATTTTCCGGAGAAAGTAAACTAAAATTCCGGAATAAATCATGATGATTCATGAACAGACCTCCAAATCATTTATTTTTTTTCATTTTAACATATTTTGCTTTATCTGTCAAGAATAAGTTGACAAAATGAAATTTTTTTGCTATACTGTAAACAGTATAAACTATTTGAACATCGGAAAGAATGTGTGAATATCATGAAAAATTATTGGCGGAAAGGGTTTCTTCCGGCTTTACTTGTGCTGATGATTCTGCATAGTTTCAGTATATTACCCTCTTTCGCAGAAGAACAGCAGGAAAATGAATTTTCACCGGAAGAAGAAGAATATCTTCAGCACTGCCCTGAATTGAAAGTCGGTTATGTCTGTGACCGCAAGCCCGTATCTTTTCAGGACGAAAACGGCGAATTTGCCGGAATTTCAAGAACAATTTTTGACCGCATTTCCGAAATCAGCGGTTTAACATTCGAGTATGTGCCTTTACCTACAGGACAAGTAACTTATGATTATTTGCTGGGGGAAAATTTTGATTTCGTCACCAGTGTTGAATACAACGAGGAAAACCAGAAAGCCCGTGGCATTTTGATTTCCAATCCGTATTTGTCCAGCAAGAAAATGATTGTCACAAAAGAAAATTTTCAGTTCAGCAGTCAGGAACATTTTCAAGTGGCGATTTCCACAGGTTCACAGACAATTAAAAAAGTCCTTGCCCGTTATTATCCTAATTTTGAATTAGTGGATTATCCTTCAACGGAAGCTTGTTTCGATGCGGTCAATAAAGGGGAAGTAGATTTACTGATTCAAAATCAATATGTTGTGGAATATTGGCTGTATAAGCCAAGTTATGACGAACTGAAAATTTTCCCACTCGTGGAAATGAATGACCAGTTATGTTTTTCAGCGGTTACGCCCATAACCCAACAAGAAGAAAATGCTGCTTTATGGCATGAAAAAGAAATGCAAATTTCGATTATCAATAAAACCATTGCACAACTTACAGATGATGAATTAGCAGGATATATTTTAACTGGCGTAATGGATAACATGTATCATTACACTTATTCAGATATTCTTTATCAGTACAGGTATACAGCAATCGCTATCGGAATAGCATTAGTATTAATTGCCTTTTTGCTTTACATGAACACACAATTCAGAATCCGTTCTATTCATGACCGTGCAGATGCGAAAGCGAAAGGAGAATTTCTTTCCGCTATGAGTCACGAAATCCGCACTCCGCTAAATGGTTTAGTGGGGTTGAATTACATGATGACACAGCACATGAATGATAGTGAAAAATTATCGGATTATCTTCAGCAATCCGCCTCTATTGTTCAATATTTACAGACATTAGTGAATAATATTTTAGATATGTCCATGCTTCAGGAAAATAGAATGCAGCTGCATCATACGCCGATTAATTTAATGACAATCTGCGATTCTATCGAAAACGCCGAAAAAGAAAGCATGATTGGCAAAGGCATTCACTTAATTGCAGATATTGAACTCCCCTTCCCTATTGTGTTAAGTGATGAAATCCGCATAAGACAAATTTTAGTGAATATTTTAGATAATGCCAGAAAATATACTTCCAAAGGCGGCAGAATACAAATAAAAATCCGTCAGGAACGTATTTCTGATTCGGAAATTTACACTGCTATCAGTATTTCCGATACTGGTCAGGGCATGAGTGAAGAATTTCAAAAGAAAATTTTTGACCCGTTCACACAGGAACGGGAAACTGTTTCTACCGGAAATCAAGGCACAGGGTTAGGTTTAGCAATTTGTTATCTTTTAGCGAAAAGCATGGGCGGAAATTTAACAGTTAAAAGCAAACTCGGCGAAGGAAGTTGTTTTACATTCACGTTTTCCGCCGAACCATCGGAAATTCAGGAAGAAATCCCCGTGGAAAAACGGGAAGAAATTACTTCTCCGGAAGAAAAACCGCATATTCTCGTTGCAGAAGATAATGAATTAAATGCTGAAATTCTAATCGAATTACTAACAGAAGCCGGTTTTGAAGTTGCCCACGCTCCGAACGGAAAAAAAGCTGTAGAATTATTCCAGTCTTCCAAAGTCGGCGAATTTGGCGTAATTTTAATGGATATTTTAATGCCGGAACTGAACGGAACAGAAGCCACAAAAATTATCCGCAATTTAAACCGTCCAGATGCGGAAACCGTGAAAATTATCGCCTGCACGGCAAATTCTTTGAAAGAAGATGAACAAAAGGCTTTAGAAAGCGGAATGGATGACTTCATTCCTAAACCGATTGACATTCCCCTGCTTTTACAAAAATTATCCGAATCTCCTAAAAATGCATGAAATTCAGCCTTGCCCGATTTCCGGACAGGGCTGAATAATTTTTTAATTTAATCTCTTTGAAATAAATCTCTGGTATATACTTTTCCGAAAACGTCTTTTAAACAGGGGTCATTCCGGTTTGCAATAATAACATCTGATAATAATTTAAATTTTTCTAAATTATTCACTACCTGATTTCCGGAAAAATATTCCCCGTCTTTCAATGTCGGCTCGTAAATAATAATTTTTATATTGTTTTCTTGATTATTTTCCTGAATGCGTTGCATTACTCCCTGAATGGACGATTGCCGGAAATTGTCAGAATGGCTTTTCATCGTCAGCCGGAATACACCGACAACAGGATTATTTTTCTGTTCAATGAGTTTCAGCACCCTTTCCGCAATGAAATCTTTTCTTGTGTGGTTGGATTTAACGATGGCGGACATAATTTCCTGCGGTATATCAGTATAATTCGCTAAAAGCTGTTTCGTGTCTTTCGGAAGACAGTAACCGCCATAACCGAAACTGGGGTTGTTATACCCCTCCCCTATTCGTGGGTCAAGACAAACGCCCTGAATAATCTGTTCAGCATTTAAATTCTTCATTTCCGCATAAGTATCTAATTCATTAAAATATGCCACTCGTAAAGCTAAATAGGTATTCGCAAAAAGTTTCACTGCTTCTGCTTCCGTGAAATCCATAATCAACGTCGGAATATCTTTTTTCTGTGCGCCCTCCTGCAAAAGGGAAGCAAATATTTCCGCTGCCTGTGTTAATTGTTTATTTTGTTTATCCGTGCCGACAATAATTCTGCTGGGGTAAAGATTATCATAAAGGGCTTTACTTTCTCGCAAAAATTCCGGACTGAATAAAATATTCCGGCTTCCGGTTTTTTCGCTTATGGTTCTTGTATAGCCTACCGGAACAGTGGATTTAATGATGATTATTGCATTAGGATTGTAATGCATGACAAGCTGAATTACTTTTTCCACTGCGCTGGTGTCGAAAAAATGTTTCTCACTGTCATAATTCGTTGGTACAGCAATAATGACAAAATCTGCTGAACAGTAAGCTTTTTCTGCGTCAGTTGTCGCTGTAAGGGAAAGTTTTTTCTCTTTAAGATACTGTTGAAGATATTCATCTTGAATAGGTGAAATTTTCTGATTGATTAAGTTAATTTTCTCCGGAATGATGTCTACTGCTGTCACGGTATGATGCTGGGCAAGAAGTACAGCAAGGGAAAGTCCTACATATCCTGTGCCTGCTACGGCGATTTTCATAAGGGATTCCTCTTTTCTTTTTTCTTTCTGAAATATCAATCAATCAAATCATTCTGAAATCTTGACAAATGTTCAAACGGCAATATTTGCCTTCCCCGAAACAGTCCGCACCCGTCATTGATAAGCTGATTATTGATTGCCTTAAACATATTTACCTGAACAGAAGATAAATCTAATTCCTGTAATTGAGTAAACCGTTCAAAGGCTTCATCAAAATAACGGCATTCTCCATAAGGAATAAGATCTCTTCTTGTTCTGTCCTGTTCCTGCTGGCGTTCATACCCGAAATGATTCGCTGCGCCGATTTCCGCAAAATCGTCCATATCTTTCGTTCTTAATTGAACTTCTGTATAGCATTTTGTTAAATTGTCATAAAATGTAATATGTAGTGACTGATAACCGGAAGGACGTGGCGAAAGAACGTAATCTCGATAATATAACCGATGATTTTCAGTTAGTCTGCTGTTTTCCGGTGAAGAGTCCATTCCGGAAAGTTCTGCTGTGAATCCCTTATGTTCAAGAAATTCCGGTAAATGATTGGCGATTTCATAAAGATAATCTAATTCTTGTTCTTTCCAGGAATATTTGTCTTTCACATGGCATGACGGATAGGAAATAACGATTCTGTAAGCAATCAAATCCCTGAAATAAGGCAAATTATTTTGAATTTCCGTTTCAGAAGGATATTGATGATTTTTCTGGTAATATTCGTAAATATATTCCAGAATATAGCCATTATATTTTTCTTCTGCCCGAATTAAAGATTTAATTCTGCCTTTGAATGTAAACGCAAGGAAAGGATATTCTTTTGTCATGAATTTATAAAATTCCCGTATTCTTTGTGACTGAGAGGTCAGAAAATCATTATGTTCCAGCAGTTCAGTTATCTGCACTAAGAATTGACTATGCGCAAGGTCTATCGGGTTATTCGTTTCTTGTGCGGATTTGTTCAAATCGCTGGAATACTGGTGCAGAATTTTCAACACAGTGTCGCCGGAAAATAAATAATCATTTAATGTAATCATAACTATTTCTCCATGTTTTTTAATTTAGATGTCTTTATTATAGCAGGTTTTTTGAAAAAAGTCAATATTTTCCCGAAAAGATATGCAGCAAATTATAGATTTTTTTGAAAATTCTGAAAAATATGCAGGAATTTTCATTCGTTTGGTTGACAAACAGGAAAAAATCTGCTATACTATTCTTATCTTATTTTAACTATTTTCCGGAATGGAGTTGAGTTGCACATGGGAGTTACCAGCCTGAACACGAAAAAAATGTTGTCCTCTTCATTGAAAAAATTCATGCTGAAAAAGCCTCTATCTAAAATTACCGTCAGCGAAATTGTCGCCGACTGCGGAATTAACCGGAAAACGTTTTATTATCATTTTGAAGATATTTCGGATTTGCTGAAATGGACACTCGAACAGGAAGCATTTGACATTGTGAAAAAATTCGATTTAATTCATGATACGGAAGAAGTGATTTCTTTTGTGTTGACTTATGTGGAGGAAAATAAACATATTTTGCAATGCATTCACGATTCTGTCGGGCGTGATGAAGTAAAGCGTTTTTTCCGGAAAGATATTTATGCGGTTGTTTTGCGTTTAATTCAGGAAACGGAAAAATTACACCAGATTCAGCCGGTGAAAGATTATGAAATTTTTCTCTGTGACTTCTACACGAATGCCATTTCCGGTCAGATTGTGGAATTGTTCTACACACATGAACCATACGACAAGAAAAAATTTACTCGTTATTTAGTCACTACGCTGAAAGCGACGTTAATTTCTGCATTGGAAGAAAACGGGAAAAATTTTTCACAAACATGAAAACAAGGCGCAGCGTTTGCGCCTTGATTTTTTACTGTTTATTTTTAATAATGTGTTTACTGCAAAAATAAGTAATTAAAAAATATCCCCCATAAATTAACAGTAAAATGGACACTGTCATAAAAATGGATTCTGACATTTTTTCTGTGCCGAAAATTTCTAAGAAAGTGCTTGCAAATTTCATTCCAAATACAGAATGAATACATGCTAAAATTAACGGCAGCAAAAAGAAAATTCCTGTCTGCTGAAACAGCGATTTAGATAAATCCTTTTCTTCTGCACCAATCCGGCGGAGCATTTCATAACGGGAAATACTGTCGACACTTTCGGAAAGTTCCTTTAATGCAAGCATTGCCCCGCACGCAATTAAAAACACAAGCCCGATATACATTCCGATAAATGTAATGACTGCGCCAAGCCCTACAGAAGCGGAAGCAATGTCAATTTTCGTGTTAATTTCCCGAAGTACAGACAATTCCGGATGTTGGTCAGCCCAATGCTGAAATACTTCTTCGTAAGCTGAACAAACTTCCTGTTCAATAGCTTGCTTTTCTTCTTTGTTTTCAGCATCATAATTTCCGATGAGATAATCTCTGCTGGCGTAATTTTTTTCCAGTATCGAATCCGGAACAACATAAATTCCTGCATTGATATGCTGTGAAGACAAATCAACAAACCCGTCCTGACAATCATCATATTTTGATTTGAGTTCATGACCGAAAATGTTTAATGTTTTCCCCTTCTGTAAAAGAGAATTTCTCACTTCTGCCATAGATTTGAAATCACAAAGAACGATAAATTCCCCTTCATCAAGGGAAAGTTCTTCTTTCCCATATAGGCGCATTAACTTATTGTAATCATTCAAGCCAATAATTTCTTCCGGCGTGTCGTAAATCAAAAACGGATAATTTTTCTGAATGGTTTTTAATTCTTCTCCGCAAGATGTTCCGAAAGTTAAATTTTCATCAGAATATGTGGAAAAATGCACCCATTCACGGAAATTTTCTGTAAGCGTTTTTCCCGAATCGGAGTAAATTTTTTCTAAATCAACTGACTGCAAATAAGCAAGTTTTTCCTCATCTGCATAGGAAAAATAAATTTCACAGTCTGCCGGACAATTTTCAACAATAGTCGCATTCATGGAATTTCTGATAGAAAATGCAGAAGATAATGTGCAAATCGTCACGAACAGCATTAAGCAAATCACCATCATAGAAAAAACCATTGTATTGATTTTACTGCTGATTTGCCGGAATGTGAAACTGTTCAGCCCTTTGTAGTAAACGCTTTTCATGGACATAATGACCCTTAACAGCATACCGGAAACAGACCAGAAAATTAAAAACGTACTGATACACCCGAAACAGATATAAATTGTAATTTTCTGTTGATTTAAATCCCGATACTTCCAGCCTACTTGATAATAAGCATAACTGAGAAGTCCAACCGCAAACAGGAAAATTAATACACACAGCCATGGATTTTTCAATTTGATTCGTTCAGACTTTTTGCCGGACTGCATTAAATCAATCAGCTTAAAATGACTGATGACCAAAGTATTCCAAATCATAACAATGACATACATTAACGCAAAATACATGACTGTTTTCCAGATGGCTTCTTCCGACAAAGTGAATTGATATTCCGTCATGTCCGCTTCAAATAAATTTGCCACGAAAACACTCATAATCTGCGATAAGCCAATCCCAATCATTAACCCTACGAAAAGTGAACATATGCCGATAATTAACGTTTCAATCAGCAAAATAGAGGAAATTTTAAATTTTCCCATGCCAAGCATTAAATATAATGCAAATTCTCTGTTCCGGCGTTTCATTAAGAAACGGCTTGCGTATACAATCAGTAAACCTAATACAATGGCAACGAATACACTCACGCCGGAAAGCATGGATTTCAGCAGTTCAATAATATTTCTTGTGTCGTTCTCCAGTTCTAAATAACTCGCCTGTGTGCCGATTGCGTTAAACACATAGAACACAGAAACCCCAATTACCAAAGTGAAAAAATATACTGCATAATCACGCAAACTTTTCCTAACGTTACTGACGGATAATTTAAAGAGTGTCACCTGCATCACCCCCTAATAATGTCACAACATCAATGATTTTGTCGAAAAATTCTTTCCGGCTATCGTTTCCCTTGCGGATTTCGTGGAAAATTTTCCCGTCCTTAATGAACAGCACCCTTCCAGCATAACTTGCCGTGAAACTGTCATGTGTAACCATAATAATTGTTGCCTCAATTGTCTGATTCAGATAGTTGAATCTTTCTAAAAGCATTTTCGCTGAACGGGAATCTAATGCGCCTGTCGGTTCATCAGCAAGAATCAATTCCGGTTTCGTAATAATTGCCCTTGCGGAAGCAACCCTTTGCTTTTGTCCGCCGGACATCTGATAGGGATATTTCCGCAAAACTTCCGTAATGCCGAGTTGCTGTGCGACAACACGCACGGAAGAATCAATTTCAGAAGCGGATTTTTTCTGAATGGATAACGCAAGGGCAATATTTTCATAAGCGGTCAATGTGTCCAGAAGGTTGAAATCCTGAAAAATGAATCCTAATTTATCTCGCCGGAAAGCGTTCAGTTGTTTTCCTTTAAGGCGGGTAATGTCTGTTTCATTCAGGAAAATATGTCCTGCTGTGACACTGTCAATTGTGGAAATACAATTGAGTAAAGTGGTTTTCCCACTTCCGGAAGCCCCCATAATGGCAACAAATTCACTTTTTTCCACGGAAAAGGAAATATCATCAATTGCTTTTGTCAGGCTTGACCGGTTACCATAATATTTTTCAATCTGTTGTATGCTCAGTAATGCCATATCAACAACTCCTTTCAGTAAATAGTATAACATTAACTCGGCATTTTGTCTATCGTTTATGATAACATAAGATTACGATTTTGTCATGTTGAAAAAATTTAAAAAAAGCAGCACTCTTTGCCGGAGTGCTACTTTTTCGCTACGCTGAAAAAATCATTTTTCTGAAATAAAATTTGAAATTCAGTGAATTTCCCAACTTCTGAACGGCAACTGATTTGATGACCAAGTTTCCGGCAAAGGCGTTCGGTGATGTATAAGCCCATTCCGGTAGATTTGGCACTGGTATGCCCATTCGTTCCGGTGAAAGATTTTTCGAAAATATAAGGCAAATCATTTTCCGAAATTCCAATACCATTATCCCGGAAAACTAATTTCACAGTGTCGGAAGTTTCTTCCGCATAAATTGAAATTTCCGGAATTTCTTTTTCTTTATCTGTATATTTCAAACTATTGGAAATTAGCTGCGTTAAAATGTATTCTATCCATTTTCCGTCAGTATTGACTTCTTTTTCTAAATCATGCACATGCAGGGAAATTTCATGCAAAATTAAATCTTCCCGATTTTTCCGGAGTACGCTGCCGACAATTTTTTTCAGCGAAATTGGCTTGATGAGATAATCTTTTTCAGCAATTTCACTTCTGGCGTAATATAATACTGTGTCAGTGTAATCATTCACTTTTCGCAATTGTTCCTGTGCCTGTGCAGTAATTTCATTCGGGTGATTATGCAGCATAAGCTGTAAACTGGAAATGGGTAATTTTACTTCATGTACCCATAATTCGATAAATTCCCGAAATTCAGCATTTTCCCTCCGGTAAGCGGAAATTTCTTCTGTCATGGCTCTGCTGGTTTGTTTCAGCACGGAATAAAAAATTTTCCCTTCGAGAAATTCAGGTTCTTCCATAATTTCTGAAACAAGATATTTCTGTTTTAATTCTTCTGTATGGTGCAGTAATTCGCAATAATAAATTTTTTTCCGGAAAAATTCCCACAACGTCAGACCGATTTCAGAAATTCCCGTCAGTATGCTGAAAATAATCATTAACTGAATAGAAACATGAAACGCTGAAAGAAACATTAACATTAACAGCCATACAGAACATTCCACTGCATAAACAGGAATTTTTTCTTTGAAAAATTCTGAAAATTTCATCTTAGTAAGTACCCCTGTTTTTTTCGTGTTTCAATCGCATTCGGCAAACCGCATTCTGTTAATTTCGAGCGTAAACGGCTAATATTCACGGAAAGCGCATTATCATTCACAAATTCGTCATTGTCCCATAATGCCGTCATTAACTCATCACGAGTGACAATTTCCCCCTGATGGTCAAGTAAAAGCTGAAAAATAATCATTTCATTTTTCGTTAAAATTTGTTCAGCATCTCCATTTTTCAGCGTGCCTTTGGTTAAATCTGCCTGAAGTTGATGATAATTCCGGAAATTAGAAAATTTTGCCATTCGTTTCAGTACCGCCGAAATTCGCAAAAGCAAAATTGTTGGGTGATAAGGTTTTGTAATATAATCATCTGCCCCGTAACTCATGGAAAGTAATTCGTCTAATTCCGTGTTTCGGCTGGTCAGCATGATTACAGGCGTATTATGCGTTTTCCGAAAATCTTGTAAAATCATTTCGCCATTCATTTCCGGAAGGTTAATATCCAATAAAACCAATTCCGCCCGTGAACGTTTCATTTGTCCAGAAACGTCGTGAAAATCTGTTAAACACAATGTTTCATATCCGGCATTTTCTAAAAGCAAAGAAAGTTCCTGCCGCAAAACAGCATCGTCTTCTATAATGAGTATTTTATTTTTCAAAATTGACCACTCCCCTTTCAACTGTATATATTATAATATAATAGACTCAAAAAGTCAAGAGAAAGAAACCGACAAGTAAACAAAAATTCCTGCTTTTGATGAATTTTATATGCAGAATAACTAAAATGAAAACATTAACTTAAGATTATTTTGTGCTGTCGGACTATTGACAAAATTGTTTTACTGTTGTATACTGTATATATAACATATAAACAGTAAAACAGAAAGGAGAGCGAATTTTGAAAATCTACCAAAATTCCAACGAACCAATTTACCAACAAATCGCTGCCCAGTTTCGGGAACAGATTTTGACCGGAAAATTAAAAGCCGGCGATACATTGCCTTCTATTCGTGGACTTGCACAGGATTTGAAAATTAGTGTAATCACGACAATGAAGGCTTATGAAGAACTTTCCTCAGAAGGACTTGTCACGGCTTCAAAAGGCAAAGGATATTATGTCAATGCCCAGAATGAACAAATGCTGAAAGAACAGCATATGCGCCAACTGGAAAAAAATTTGTCTGATGCGATTTATTCAGCAAGAATTGCTGGAATGGGTTTGGAAGAAGTCGAACAGACTTTAGAAACGTTATGGAACATTGACGAAATTTGAACGGATTATTCAGAATCAGAAAAGGAGTAACGAATAATGAATCATGTAATTGAAATCAAGGGCTTGACCAAAAATTATAAAGATTTCACACTTGGGGAAATTTCCGCTGAAATTCCTTGCGGTTTTTCTACTGCCCTTATCGGGGCGAACGGTGCCGGAAAAACTACGCTAATAGATATTTTGTGCGGAGTTACGGCAAAATCAACAGGGGAAACAATTTATTTCGAGGAAATGACCGACATCGGCGAAAGCCGTCTCCGGAATCGTATCGGTTATTGTTCTTCTATGAATTTCTTTCCAGCGGACTGTACATTGAAAGAAGTAGAAATTTCTATGGAATTAGGATTTGACAACTTCGACAAAGAAAAGTTTTCAAAACTTTGTCAGCGTTTCAAATTAGAAGTTCCCACAGGAAAAAAGAGAAAAAAATTATCGAAATTTTCCGACGGGAATAAAATGCGGACATATCTTGCGGCAGTGCTTGCCAGAGATACGGAATTACTTGTACTGGACGAACCTGCCTCTTCACTTGACCCACTCGCCCGTGATATATTATGTGATATGTTTCGGGAATATTTAAGCGAACGAGACGGCGAACGGTCAATTATATTTTCCACACATAATATTGCCGATATGGAAAATGTAACAGATTACGCTATTTTCATGGCAAACGGGAAAATTATTGAACGGGGCTTTATTGAAGAATTAAAGCAAAAATATATTCTCGTTCATGGAGATGCTGAAAATTTCCAGAAGGCGAAACCGTTCATGATGTCCTTTTCAGGAAACAGGACAAGTTTTGAAGGAATTGCCCTTGCAGAACATGCCGGAATGTTAAAGCGTTTTGACACGGCTATTGAATTGCCAACTTTGCAGCAGCTTAGTATTGGCATACTCAGAAAGGCGGAAAACAATGCAGAAGTGTAAAACGTTCACTTTATCACAAGCAATGCAGATATACACAGGCAAAAGCCTTGTGAGAACAGTAATTTTCTACACAGTAAAGGGAATTATTGGTTATTTTTTTGTGATTTTAGTGTTATTGTTACTTGATGTCATTTCAGGAAATTTTTATGTTTATGGAGAATTTTTCAATGAATCAGTGAGCAATATATTGCTTGGCGTTGAACTCAGTGTAATGCTGTTCATGTTTCAACGAACTTACGAAAAAGAAGATTCCGGCGGAAAATTTTTCCGCAGCGTGACAGGAGGATTTTCCACTTACCAAAAAATGAAAACAGGAATACTCTTTTCGGAAATTCTCATCATCGCATTAGTTTCAGGAATTTTCTTTGCAGCAAGTGCAATATTTCCGTTTATGCCTGGAACAGGAGCTTGTTTAACGATTTGTGTAATACATTTGTTTGATGTGGGCGTGATGAATTTCATCAGTATCATTCCGAAGCGGGAAATCAAATATTTCCTGTGGATGATTTTTCCCGTTCTGCTGGACGCAGGCAGTGTTGTGTTGATTGCAATTGCTGAAGAAAAAATTGGATTATTCCAAATGATTACAGCAATTTTTGCAATAATACTCATTCCCCTATCCCAAAAAATCATGCTGAATCATTACCAGAAAAATTACTGGAATACTTAAAGGAGAATTTAACATGAAAAACTTTTCAAGAGCAATGAAACTGTACACTAAACCCGTAATTGGTTTATTAGGGATTCTTATGTCAATGCCAATGGTAATTTTATTAATTCTGCTTGTGGCTGACCCGTGTCCCGCTGGAAGTGAAGATTATACGTCTATGTTATTTTCGCTTTCTACTGGGCATATTGGCGTAGTGATTACGCTTATGGCTTGTTCATGGCAGGCACATCAGAATAAATTTTACCCTTCAACCGTCTGTGCGAAAGAATTATATGTATATGCGCCGATTCTGTCCGGTTTCCTTGCTATGGCGGCTTACGATTTAATGGTTGTCATGATTGCCGGAATCCGTTTAGGAAGTGCGGAAGTGTTCGACATCTTGCCAATCAATTCCATCAGTACAGCAATGTTTCTGATTGCTTCTTCCTGTTATGCAAAGCCTAAAATGCATGTATATTTCATTATCTTTTATTTCGTTGGCTTGCTTTTTTCCACGTCGTTCAGAAATTTGGAAAACCTTTCCTTCCTGACTGAATTTTCTATGGAAACGGCAATTTTGTTTTCCGTGGGAATGTATTTATTCGGGATAGTTTGTTCATTAATTTTAGGGTGTATCTGGTGGAAAAATTGTGATAAATTTTCCGTTGCGAAACCCTTCGCTTTCCAGAAATGAAAAATCTTCAAAATTGGTTATTTTCCTCTTGACAAATAAAAAGGAATGTGCTATACTATTCCATAATAGAATTAACGAAATCAAAGGAGAATCTGAAATGACCGAAAAACAGAAACGTCTCATCAATAGTATCAATGGCACTGGAGAATTTTACACAGAGCAAGAATTACTGGAAATACTTCTGTCTTATACTATTCCGAACAATGCAGAAGAAGTTTCAAAAGAGTTAATTCAGCAGTTTGGTTCGTTTGCGGAAGTATTCGACAGAGGAGAATATGCAAGTTTCAAATCAAATGATGCATTAGGCGGAAAAAGTGCAATGCTTCTTTCTTTAGTTTCTGCAATCATCAGAAAATATCAATTTTCCAAAGCATACCCAAAAGAACTGAATCAGATTACTGATTATGAAAAATATTTCCTGACTTGCCTGAAACATGAATCGGAAGAAGTGCTGATGCTCGCTTGTCTGACAGAACAAAAATATATTACTTATACCAAAAAGATAAGTACAGGAACATCTGAAGCGGTTCAAGTGAATCTATATAAACTGGTTAAAATTGTCACGCAATTGAACTGTTCTCATATTATCTTGGCACATAATCATCCTGGCGGAGAAGCTTTTCCCTCAAATGAAGATTTATGGGCAACAAAACAGATAAAAGAAAATCTGAGTCCGTTCAAAATTGAACTGGTAGACCATGTAATTGTTGGTAGTGGGAAAGTTTATTCCATGAAAAAACATAAAAATTTTTAATAAAAATTAGCAAAAATCAAAAAGCGGATAGTGCTTCATGAAAGAAACACTATCCGCTTAATTTTAATTATATAGGTTTTGTATTTTTTAACATTATTCATGATCTGCTTCTTTTAAACGATAAACAGCAAGCGGAATAATCACAAGCTGCAACACAATTCCGAATAAACCTGCTGCAATACTCGTGAAAATTACTGCCGGAGCAATTGCCGTATGAAATGCATAAAAGCTAATGGCAATAGCAATTCCTCTTACTGCCCTGCCGGCAATTTGGGTAATCAAAACTTTGACAATTTCCGGAATTTTAGCATTTCTGAGAAGTCCAGCGAAAATTCCATAAGCGCAAAGTTCAATCATCATGAACGGAAGCATTGTGCTTGTCGGCATTCCAGTAAGTGCGAAACTCACAAGCGGACTGAGCAATCCCGCAATTCCTGCGGCATATGGTCCTGCCAGAAGTCCAACAAGAATAATTGGTAAATGCATTGGCAGAAATGCTTCTCCGAGTGATGTTCCCATTCCCGAAACTGCGCCGATAACATGAACAATCTGCGGTAAAACTACGGCGGAAATCAATGCAATGATTGTTCCCATTGCCTGCGCCTTAATTGAAATTTTTTCTCTTGTCATTACTGTTGTCATAAAAATAATCTCCTTAAAATAAAATAATTATGCTTTGTCAAAACAACTTGCACATTCTTTCAGTCTGTGAATTACATCAAGTTGTTGCGGACAGGCATTTTCACATTGTCCGCAAGCAATACAATCGCTTGCCTTGCCTTTATTTTTCGTGGAATTTTGGTATTCTTCAACACCTTTTTCAAGTTGTCCCCAGACAAGCTGCTGATTTCTTGCGGAAAAAATTTCCGGAATGGGAATTTGCTGCGGACAGCCTGCTGTGCAGTAGTGGCAACCCGTGCAAGGAATGGATTTTATCCCTGTTATAATTTCCTGTGCCTTGCGAATAGCAATTTGTTCTGTTTGATTCAAGGGCTTGAAATTTTTCATATATGAAAGATTATCCCGCATTTGCGCAAGATTTGACATTCCGGAAAGTACAGTGATAATTCCGTCAAGTGATGCCGCATAGCGAATTGCCCATGAGGCGAAAGAGGCTTCCGCATTAGTTTCACGGAAAATTTTCTGCACTTCTGCCGGCGGTTCAGCTAATGCACCGCCTTTGACGGGTTCCATCACAACAATTGATTTTCCGTGCCGCCTTGCGACTTCATAATTTTCCCTTGCGGTTACTTTCGAATTTTCCCAATCGGCATAATTCAATTGTAACTGCACAAATTCCGCATCAGGGTGCGCCGTGAGAATTTCATCTAAAATATCCGGAGTGGCATGAAACGAAAATCCCCAATGTTTAATTAAACCTTTCGCTTTTTGTTCTTTGACAAAATCCCAAATATGATATTTATCATAAATTTGATAATTGCCTGCCTGAAGTGCGTGCAGAAGATAATAATCGAAATATCCTGCGCCTGTACGTTTCAGACTTATGAAAAATTGCTGTTTTGCGGCTTTTTCGTTTTGTTCGCCCATCCATGCACATAATTTCGTGGCAAGTGTGAAACTTTCACGGGGATAACGGTCAACTAAGGCTTTTTTCGCCGCAAGTTCAGATTCTCCGCTGTCGTAAACGAATGCCGTGTCAAAATACGTTTGTCCGGCTTCCATGAACAAATCTACCATTTGTTTTGTTTGTTCAATGTCAATTTTCCCGAAACAGTCTTTCGGCAAACGCATTAGTCCGAAACCGAGTTTCGGTGTAGTTTCTCCAAAATATTTTTCCATAATTTTTCTCCATGTTAAATATTTATTGCATATTTTATCATTTTAGTAATGTGCTAAGAACAATTCTTAATTCATGCGGCGAAATTGGCTTTCATACCAATTTTATCCTATCACAAAAATCTTTTTTGTCAAGTGTTTTTTAGATTTTTATTGATTTGTAGTAACTGTTGCTTTATTTTTTACTGAAAATCAATAGTTTCAATCATTTTCTACCCATTTTTTCAGTTCGGATTCAGATAAATTCCCGTTGAGTAATTTTCCTTCAATGATTTCCGTATTTGCCGAAACGGAATTTTTCAAGCCGTCAACGGTCTTTCCGAAACCACTTCCGCCGGAAGTGGCGAACAGAATAATTTTTTTGCCCGAAAAATCATAACTTTCCAGAAATGTATTAATAATTGTCGGCGCAACATACCACCAAATTGGAAATCCGAGAAAAATTGTGTCATAACCTGAAATATTAGCATTCTTGTCAGCGAGTGCAGGACGGCTTGCCTTGTCACTCATTTCAAGTGAACTGCGTGAAGTTTTATTCATCCAGTTGAGGTCATCTTTCGTATAGGGAATTTCCGGCTTAATTTCATATAAATCCGCATTCGCTGCTTTTGCAAGCATTTTTGCGGCTTCTGCTGTTTTTCCACTTGCGGAAAAATAAGCAACTAATCGTTTACTCATGAATATTATTCCTTTCTTATTTTCTTATTTTAAGATTAAGTTAAGTTAATTTGTTGTATTCTTCATCGCTTACGACTTCTAACCATTCATTTGAACCATTTTCGCCTGGAACTTCAATTGCAAGATGAGAAAACCAGCTATCCGGAGCTGCACCGTGCCAATGTTTCACACCGGCAGGAATGTTAATGCAGTCGCCGGAATGCATTTCAATTGCTTCTTTGCCCCATTCCTGATAATAACCACGTCCGCCGACGCAAATTAAAATCTGTCCGCCGCCTTTGTCCGCATGGTGAATATGCCAATTATTCCGGCATTTCGGTTCGAATGTCACGTTGAAAATGCCAACTTGATTTTTAGAAATCGGCGCAAGATAACTCTGCCCTGTGAAATATTGCGCAAAACTGTCATTCGGTTCACCAATCGGGAAGAGAATACTTTTCTGGAATTTTTCTTTTTCTGTTTCAGCAGTGAAATCTTCATTCCAAACTTCTTTCGCCATGTTGAACACTGCCCACGCCTTAGGCCAGCCTGCGTAAAACGCAACATGTGTGATAATTGCTGAAATTTCCGCTCTTGTCACACCGTGAATTTTCGCATTTTCGAGATGATAGTTCAATGACGAATCTGTCACACCTGAAGACATCAGCGCAACAACGGTAATAATACAGCGTGTTTTCAGGTCAATATCCTGATTATTCCAGTTTTCGCCGAAAAGTACATCATCATTGAAATGCGCAAAATCCGGTGCAAATTCGCCGAGAGCGTTTCTTCCTGCGGTCTGTGTAATTTTTTCCATAATGAAAACCTCCATTTTTATTTTGACGTTACGTCACTATAATTAGTATACACAAAAATTGACATAATGTCAACACGTATTTTGAAATTTCATCAGATTTTCATGTAATTTTCACAAATATTTGTAAGTGAGTTTGATATGTGTATGTCAAAAAATAAATTTGTTTCTGGCATGTTTTTTGTTATACTCTATTATTCGACAAAATACGACAATATTTCTTTTTCATTCGACAAAATTCTCTGTTATAATAAAAACAGGAAGATTTTTCCTACTAATTTTATTCACTGGAGGATATATTTATGATATTACTTGAAAAAGAAAAGAGCATTCCCCAAGCCACATATGTAGCACTGGCATCTGCACTTAAGACACATGGCTATCATGTAGTCGTATCTGATAACAGGCTGAAAGTTGAAAATTGCTGTTTTGTGATTACAGATTGTGTAAACTGTATTGTGTTTTCCGAAGATATAATTTTTCTGCCCGCTTCGGAATCACAGGACACCCTGAAAGGTATGATCCTCATGAGCGTATCTCCTAATTTTTCGCCTGATTCTAAAATAGTCAACTTCGTCAGGGAAATAGGCATCCGGACGAATCTGAAAGGTTATCACTTTCTGATTACTGCGATTACACTCGCTGTTCAGAATCCAAAATTGCTGGAGAATATAACATCTGCACTTTATCCTGCAGTTGCAAAAATTTACAATGTTGATCCACGCTGTGTGGAACGGAATATCCGTAATGCCATCAATTATGCTTATCAAAATGATCCTGCGAGGATTTGCAAATTTTTTCACAATGGCTTATCCAAACCCTATCCGTCAGAAATTATTTCCTTTGCCGCTGACTCTATTCTTAAGCACATACCCTTATAATCAGGCGAATTACATTTAAGTTCATTTGTGCATACGGATTGACCTCAATTGGTGAATACGCTTTCAGCTATTTTGACAATGTATCGGAAATTGTTATACCCAATACTGTGACGGAAATAGGCTATAGAGCATTTTTTAACTGCACCGATCTGACAACTGTCACAATGTCAGAGTCGCTTACCCGAATCGGGAATTATGCTTTCGGGAATTGTAACAGTCTTTCAAAACTAAAACTGCCGAAGAGTCTGAATAGAATCGGTGACTACACCTTTGCAGGTTGTTCGCTTCTCCCCTCAACCAGCATTCCGGACAGTGTGACCTATATCGGCGAGAATGCGTTTAAAGACTGCACATCACTGAGTGAAGTAAAATTGCCTGCAAATCTGAGTACAATTTCAGAGTATCTGTTTTACAATTGCACCGGTCTGACTTCAATCGATATTCCCGCACCAACAAAAAATATTGAACGCTACGCCTTTTTCGGCTGTTCTCTGCTCTCCGAAATCAATTACGAGAGCAATGACATCGATATCGGATATTCGGCTTTGGCTGACACTGCATGGTTAAGTGCAAAAAAGCAGGAAAATCCGCTGGTCGTTTTCGGTGATACACTCATTGACGCTACCGAATATGCTGGGAGTACGCTCACGATTCCCGAAACAATAAAAAAAATCGGTTCGTATGCGTTTGAGAGCAACGAGACGCTGACTTCGGTTATCTTTCCTGAAACCGTTACAGCGATTGAGAGTTCCGCTTTTTACGACTGTGTCAGTGTGATAGAGATTACAATAAAAAATCCGTATTGTCAGATTTACAACAGTTCGTACACGCTGCCTTCCGGTGCGACTGTTTACGGCTTTACGGATTCAACCGCACAGACTTACGCAGACTCATATGAATGTACTTTTGTTGCGTTGACGGAGGAACGCCCCTCTTTGGGCAGTTACGAAATCACGCCGATAATGGAACCTTTCGGAGACTATTTCTATGTCAAAACGGATAATCTTGACCCTGATTCTTTCCGCTTTATAGACAAGGAGACAAAATATTCCTCAGACGGAACTGACGAAATATCCGTAAGTTCTGCGGTATATCCAGACGTTGTCTATGAAGATTCGAGTATTTACCGTGTAAACGGCGGATACATTTTCTACGGCGGATACACGGACGGCGGAGATGTCTGTCTGCAAATCCATGATGAACTCAACGAAACATGGATTGACACCGATGTGGTATATACGCTCCCGGAATTGTTTGACACAGTTGACTACTTAGTCGAAACCTATGCGACAGAGGACAGCTTCTTTGACAATATGGACGCTGTGGAGAGTGGATTTAACAGTATTTGCCTGTACAGTGGTTCATACATAAGGGGAGAAGTCTATAGAGCGGGAAATAACTGGTACATGAATACAAGTCCGCATATCGACCAGTCGCTTTATATTGATAGTCCGTATGACCGCAAAGGCAATGTTGCTCTGTTTGCCTCCCGTCTGTACCCGATGAGGTATGATTCTATCGGTTTTCCCTCTGTAATGGCGAGCGTGGCAAAGAAACTCGATGAGACGGCGACGTATAAGTGGAGTGAAACTGCCCATTACCTCATTGACGTGACTTGCAATGGTGAGACACGCAGTTACGGCGGTGCAGGGTATGGTGACGGACAGGGCATAAATTTGGACGATATTTGTCACTACTTTATTTTCTCAGAGGGTGAAACGGAATTTACACTGAAAGATAATAAAAAACTGCTTGACAGTTACAGCAGTATGGAAATTGCTGATGACGTGCCACATGAAGAAGATGAACTGGCACTTGATAAGCTGGTCGATACTGTCGGCGAAAATGGTTCGTGGGTCAAACTGATTGGTGTTGCATCCATTTTTGGTGGTACTTACGGGACTTATTCTTATTTGTACAAAGAAGATGACAATTACAGTTTTACCACTGATGACATAGACCCTGGCAGTTTTCTCTATTGGTGGGGAAGTCTCGGATATGCTTCCAATATGTGGGTTGACGGTCGTTACGTTGACAGCTATGAAAAGTTTGAACCGGGTGCTAAATTTTCCGACCACTCAACAAGTGATATTATGCTGACACAGGAGACCTTGCCGGAAATCACCTACAGTTATACAAGCGTGTACAATTCCGATTCAGGCGAATATGAGAGAAAGTATAAGGACGTAAAGGTCACAAACAAAGTTCGTTGTGTGATTTTTGAGTACAACGAGGATACAAACACTTGGGATGCACCTCAGTATGACATTGCATCGGAATTGGCACAGGCAGGGGAAATCGGTGAGGAATTTGCTGATATGTTGCAACTTACCTATGACGAAGTTGTAGAAATGGGAGTGGACAAAAACAGCGGAATGTTACCGCAATCAGGCTTTTTATATGACGACTCAGCCGCTGCGGGAACACCTTTTACCTATACACAGGAAGAACAGGTTATCCCCGAACAACAGACCACATCTACCACAGTGACCACAGCGGAGACAGAGACCACTACAACAGAGACAACCACTACTGCCATTCCAAAACCAAACGACCCTGATGAGAAAATCGACGGACAGCAGATAGCTTCGGTGTGTCTGGGAAATAACCACAGCGCAACTATCACTGAAGACGGCGACCTCTATCTCTGGGGAGACAATCAATACGGACAGCTCGGAAATGGTACAACAGAGGACAGCAGTGTTCCGATAAAAGCTATGAATGACGTTGTGTTTGTAAGTCTCGGAAACAGTCACAGTGCGGCTATCACCAAAAACGGTACACTTTATACATGGGGACATAATTATTACGGACAACTCGGCAACGGTACAAATGAAGACAGCAGTCTGCCTGTTCCCATCATGTCAAACGTCAAAGCAGTTGCACTGGGCAATGATTTTACAGCAGCACTTCTGAACGATGGCAGATTGTATATGTGGGGATACAACGGCGAGTCGCAGATTGTCGGATTTTCTGAATATTCGCTTTATAACCCTGTCAAAATTATGGGAAACGTTGCTTCTTTGAGCATTGCGGACAATAACACCGCTGTCGTCACAGATGACGGTATTCTCTATACATGGGGAAGTAACGGCTACGGTGAACTTGGAAACGGTACAGATACACCAACTGATGAAAAAGTGAAGGTTATGGAGAATGTCAAAGATGTGGAACTCGGAAACTGTTTCGGCTCTGCAATTACAACAGACGGTTCACTGTATATGTGGGGAAAAAACTATTACGGACAGTTGGGTGACGGCACAGACACAGATTGTTTCACACCTGTAAAGATTATGGACGATGTTACACAGGTCAGTCTCGGCGGAAATCACAGTGCCGCTATCAAAAAGGACGGTTCGCTGTACATCTGGGGTTGCAATCTCTATGGACAGCTCGGCACAGATAACCGAATTGACAGTTACAGTCCTGTTAAAATTCTGGATAATGTCGCATTGGTTCGTCTGGGATTTTCGCATAGTGCGGCTATCTCAAAGGGCGGAGATTTGTATATCTGGGGCGATAACAGAGACGGTCAGATTGGCAACGGCGATTATTCCAACCAAAAAACACCATACAAACTCGCAGGTACGGCAAATGACATAACATTTGAAGACATGACAACGACAACGGAGACGACTACCACATCAACCACAACGGAAAAGACAAACGAACCCACTACTACTTCCACTACCAAAGAGGAAACAACTGAAGCTACTACCTCCACAACTACAGAAGAGACAAACGAATCCACTACGACACAAAAGCCATATGCTTCCAATGAAACATACTGCACATGGGCAATCAATGATTACGAGACTAAGACTGGTAAAAAAGCTGCTAAATCTGAATTTACAGAAAATGCAGATGGTACAGTTGCGATTGTCTTGTATGATGAAAATGGCGAAGTTTTGGATACTTATACAATCAACCCCGTAACAGACGAAGGTACTACATCTGATGGCTCTGAGGTCAATCTTCCGCAGACAGGTATTACATCTCCCCTGACCGCAGCAATGGGATTTGGTGCAGCCATTTTGACTACTGCTGGCATCGCTCTTATAATTGTCTCTAGGAAACGTCGTGAAGACTAATCAGTAAAACTATTTTTACTGAGAACGTTTGTAACATTTATAAATTAAATCATCTGAAACAAAAGGGTGTCAACCTCTCAAAACTGAGAGGTTGACACCTTTTTTATTTTTAGCAAAAATCGTCTGTAAATTACAATTTTGTGATATTCGTAAGGCGTAATAGTGGGTTCTCTGTCGAAAAAGTGAAAGAAATTGCGGAAGAATTAAAACCTGTTTCCGCATAAAACTGAACCTCAAAGCACATTCCTTGTTTTGGAGTGCGCTTTTCATTTTTCCTCTCCGCTTTGAGAAGTCTCACATAATTATCGAATCTCACCTTGTCAGGACAAATTCCAATACGCCAACGTTTACTAAAGCTTAAGATCGATGTAAATAACGTTCATGCTCGTACTGTTCTGGTTATTCACTTTCTTCAGACGTATTTTCGCTGCTTTCCGTTGTTTTTGTAATATCAGCTATTTCAGTATCATTGTCAGACTGCATTCTGCCATTGGCTTCTGCTGCTGCTTGCAACGCCTGTTCAAGAGTGATATTTTCATCACTTTTGTCACCTGCATAAAGCAATGTATACAAATCGTAATCGTCAACTTTTGTAAATGACACATAAGGACACTATCCAAAGTAGTTTGAATCGGTATATTTGAATAATAAAAATTATTATATTAGAATTTTTTGTTGTTCTATTATTTTCTAGAAAGGAAACTACATATTAGGATTCTTTTTTCCTGTTCTCTGAAAAATATAGAAATTTTTTCGTCAAATGATTGACAATTTATGCAAATTGTGATATAATGGTAACTAAAATAACTTCTCATAACAAATCTTATCGGAAGCGGTGAATCGTTATGCACATACTTACAAAAAAGAGATGTCTGAGGAAGATATTAAACTTCAATATATCACTACTGCTATTCTTTCCAAATGGGATAAAAATCGAATTACTATGGAAACAAAAATTACTGATGGTAAAATATGCCTGAATGGAAATTTTGTTCATCGTTACAAGAAAAGTGCCAAATTTGCTGATTATGTTCTGTATTGGAACAGTAGTTTCCCTATAGCAATTGTTGAGGCAAAAGACAACAATCATAGTGTTTCTTTCGGTTTACAGCAGGCTATCACCTATGCGCAGATGATGGATGTGTCATTTGTTTACAGTTCTAATGGTGATGCGTTTTATGAACATGATATGCTGACAGGCAGAGAACGTGAATTTCCGCTTGAGGATTTTCCTTCACCTGATGAACTGATTGAGAGATACAAGGCGAATGCAAATGGTGGAAAAGGTCTGTCTGAAAATGAGATTTTAGTCATCAGTCAACCTTACTATTTCAGCCAAAATACCTATGAACCGAGATATTATCAGCGTGTAGCGGTAAACCGAACTGTTGATGCGATTGCCCGTGGGAAAAACAGACTTCTTCTTGTTATGGCAACAGGTACGGGTAAGACGTATACTGCATTCCAGATTGTTTACCGCCTGCTGAAAAGCGGAATGAAACGGAAAATACTCTACCTTGCTGACAGAAACATTCTTATTGACCAGTCCATTCAACAAGATTTTGCTCCGCTTGAAAAGGTCATTCACAAAATCAATGTCGCAAAAGACAACAAGACAACGATTACTTCACATCAGGTCTATTTTTCACTATATCAGCAATTGATTGGTGACGACGATAAAGAACACTTCTCCGAGCTGTTTGACAAGGATTTTTTTGATCTGATTATTGTTGACGAATGTCATAGAGGGAGTGCCAAAGAGGACAGCAAATGGCGGAAAATTCTTAAATATTTTTCTTCGGCTGCACAAATCGGCATGACCGCAACACCAAAGGAAACTACATATGTTTCCAATATTGATTATTTTGGAAAACCCATCTACACATATTCTCTCAGAAACGGCATAGAGGACGGTTTTCTTGCACCGTTTAAAGTTATCAGCATTACAACGGATATTTCCGACGGCTGGCGACCATTGAAAGGACAGCGTGACTATTACGGCAATGAAATAGAAGACAGGATTTACAATAATACCGACTATGATTATCACATCATTATTCAGGACAGAATCAATCAGGTTGCCCTTGAAATAACAAATTATTTCAGAAGTACAGACCGTATGCAGAAAACAATTATTTTCTGTGCAACGGAAGATGCCGCCGAACGTATGCGGATAGCCTTGACGAATCTCAATGTGGATATGTGTGCGGAAAATCCCGATTATATTGTACGGATTACAGGTTCTGACGATTACGGCAAGAGTAAACTTGACTATTTTATTTCCGTGTCTTCGCCGTATCCAGTAATCGCTACGACTTCCAAACTTTTGTCAACAGGTGCGGACTGCAAAATGACCAAGCTGATCGTGCTTGATGAAAACATCGGTTCTATGACGGAATTAAAGCAGATTATCGGTAGAGGTACCAGACTGCGGGAAAAAGATGGCAAGACACATTTTGTTGTTATGGATTTCAGAGGCGTTACACGGCTATTCTATGACGAAAGTTGGGACGGTCCGGTGGATATTGACGAAAATTACCATGCTCCGAAACACAGAGAACCTACAGAACCGCCCGGTCTGCCGCCTAAGTGGAAATATGTAATCGATGTATCATCCCACTTCGATGTAGTTTCTTCCGAAACGGCTCAAATCCTTGCAGATTATCAGATTGATTCTGCCTGATTGTGAATCTTCAATTAATTTCTGCACGCCGGGGCGTGAGAAGTCCGTGCCACTGTAGCCGTCATCTATGTAGTTGCCGAAAATGATACAAAATCAAATCGCAGAAAATGTCCTATTTACAGCACTTTCTGCGGCTTTTCTTTTTGAATTATGGTATAGTTTTGGTATCAAGGATATGAAAATGAGATTTGAAACAAGAGGGGTTGCAAAACGAAAAATTAAACCTTATCCAAAAACATTAAATTTTATTGTGTTTTCATTTGTAGTGTATTGTTTTTTCGTGTAATTCCGTTACGTTTCAATGCTTTTCTGATTGACTCTTTACAGCAACTGAATTGTTCTGCTATCTCTTCCAGTATTTCATTAGAATATTCCTTCACATAAGTTTTCAGTTTCTCTGGGTCTGTTTTTTTAAAGCCTCTGTTCAGCGGCTTGTTGTGCAGGTCACCTGTTCCTCTTTTCTGTTTAACCCAGTTGCTTACCGTTGTTTTTCCTACTCTGTACTCTGCTATTTTATTTTATCCTATTTATTGCTGGTTGTCAAGTGGTTTGACTATACAAGCTGAATAAACACTTGGTCATTTTTTCTTCTACAGCTAAAAGTTCTGTTTTGATTTAATCCAATACACTATCAATGAATTTCCTGAAGTTTATGCAAACATTCCAACCTTTCTTCATCAGAAAGAGCTACATATAATTCAATAATACCATTGATTTTTTGAGCTTTAATTTTTTCAGTAATCATTAAAGAAAGATTTGTAATATCTTCTAAGTCTTTATCCGTCAAAAATTCTGGTAGCTCTAACATTATTCCTTGCCATTGAACACATTGTGAAATTGTCATTGTAGTGATTGATTTTTTTATATTAAGCACATTCTTACTTAACCACTCTTTTCGTTTCTGTGTCAGAGTGTCTTTTAAAGAAGTGAGATACTCAGCCATATATCTGTCACATACAGTACCTTTCCATTTGCTTTTGTATTCTTCTTCAAGGTTTTGAATAATCGAATTATCTGCTTGAACTATGTTTGATTTGATTCTTGCGAACTCCTCAATGAGATTTTGAGCATTAGTCAAAGTAATTAAAGTTTTTTCATCAGGCTTGATGTGAATAGCCTTAATAATATGCTCTAACAATAGCGTATAGCTCTCAGTAGGTTCTTTTATTTCTTTCAAAACTTGCTGTATTTGTTTGCTGAGTTGGGCGGTCTGAGTATTAACTTTATTCTGAACTTCATGCAGGCGACGGATAAAGTCATCCCTAACTGAACTTGCCATATCATCAGCAGCAATAAAAGTATCAACCCATCCTGAAAGTTGTGCTGTTGTTTCCGCACACTTCGGAAAGTTGAATGTATGAACTGAATTATCAATAGCAGAGATGAAATGGCGGGCATCTGCTATTGTAGCTGCATACTTCTGTTCAAGCTCTGCTTCCTGTAAAGCTACTTCAATACGTGCTTTCAGAATGCTTGCATATTCTTTTTTTCCAAGTTCCTGAAGTTTTTTAACAGTTTGCTGGTATTTCTTTTTAAATTCACTTGACTGTGAGTAGACACATTTCAATTTTGCCACAAAAGAAGAAAAATTCTCATCGAGCATATTTGTTGCTTCAGTCAATATTTTTTCTACACGTGCTACATATGTCGGACTATACAAATATTCCGAGTATTCCTCAATTTTACTATCGACTTTTGGCTTCTCAACATTTGACAGCACTAAGACTATCTGTATCAGGCTAAATGTGTTTCTGCACTGTTCAACAGTGTTTTCTGCTTTGGTTAAGGCTTTATATTTAGTAATGTTGTAATTGATACCTTGCTGAAGTTTCATTTCGCAGGCAGCTATTTCACCCTTAATGGAATCAATGTTTTCGGAAGTTTCTACAAGTGCCTTTAGCTGTTTGGAATACTCAAGACAGCTTTCGGTATAAATAAGCTGCTTTATTTCTTTGATAAGATTGATAAGCACTTCATCGTCAGTTTGTGTTTTTAGTACAACACGAAGTTTCATTAGATTTTCCAACATCTTTTTGTCACTTTGCAGATAGTTGTCAATAAACTGCTGTTTGGTCATCAGCGTAGTTCCATCAAATAGGCTTATTTTTTTGATATTCAGTGAAAGAATATATATAATAAATAGATAGAGCGAATAATAATTCAGACCATAAGGAGCATAACGGTAATTGCCGAACAACTGACTTATAACATGCTGGCTATCAGCAGAAAAATTCTTCATAACTTCTTGAAAAATTTTTTTTACCTTGGAGTTTCTTGGTTCACAAAGATTATAGTTAGCATCAAACACTTGCCATGAAGTTGCTGTTGTTTGTGTGTGCAGAGCAGTAACAATGCGCCTTTTCTCAGTTGGATCAAGTCCTTGATAGGATTGCTTGTTGCACATTGTTCCAGCAATCATATTCCGACACATAGAAAGTAATGCTTTCTTAGCTGTTGGAGTGGGTTTCTTTTCAAATTCAGTGAAAGAGAACGGTATTACATCAGGATAATATTTGTTGAATTTGTCATAGCAATACTGATTGATTCTGCCAGTAAGGGTTTCAATGCCTTTATCAGTAAGAATTTTCTTTTCGCCTACCATTCGTGTGAATTCTGATGAAATGACTCGTATGATTGCACGACTTTCTTTGCTCAAAAAATGAGCATACATTTCTTTTTCTGATTCTGTAAATTTACGATATGCTGCACGTCGTTTTAAATAACCTAACCACTTTTCTTCTTCATCACACAGAAGGCAGAAGACAATAGGTAACTTTTGAAGTTCTAAAGTCTTGATAAGTTTAGTGACTATTGGTATATCTCTTTCAGATGTTTTACCACAGTACAAGAAAACAAGAATCCCACGATACATTTCGCCGTCTATTGCATTTTTTACTTTTGTAATGAGAGAATGACAATACCTTTCATTGATTTTTGAGACATGAATAAGTACCTGATGATACTGCCATTCTGGCGAAGAAATATTGTTTTTCTGACTAAATGCAGTAGATATAGGAGTATTCAGTCGTAGTTCGTTAGAAAGCTCTTCATCCAGTTCTTCAATAGGATCATAACCTCGAAGCATAGCCATTTTCTTCATTATGCAGATAGTATATTCTTGTTTGCCATGAGCCTCAGCATTAAGGTCAAATCTGTTTGCATCTGTATCGTAAGTGATGACACAATATTCATTTTCAAGTCCTGAAATAGCATCAATCGTGTCTTGTTCACTTAATCCTGAACAAAGTCTGATACAATTCAGTGCATCGTTACGGTCATAGAAACTGAATTTGAGAATATTACATATTAGTATTGCACGAAGTACTTTGACAGCATGTTCAGTTATCTTGCTGTTTAGTTTGGTAATGATAGTTTGATAGGTAAGGCAGTTTTGACTTGACACGAATCCTTTTTCCTCAGAACTTAACATTTCATCGAAAAGACTCGTACCAATAATATCTACCGGATAAATATATGGAAGCCATTTTCCATTTACTTCATTTTCCTGAATAGTCTCAAATAATTCAGCAGTATAGGCAATTGTAGAACGTTGCTGCATCCATGAAGACGTGTTAGCTAAAAACCAGACAGTGATAGGATGTATAGGATAACACCCCTTAGCGATAACATCAAAGTACATTTTCTGATTTACCCATACAGCTCTTTTTTTAATTTCAGGAGCTGCCCAACGACATAAATTCATAAATGTATTTTTATGGAATTGTGCATAAACTTCATCAATGTTTCTTGTAACTATACGCTCAAAAGCATTGTTATCCTTCTTTTCAATGAGATTTGCAAGGATAGTTTCAAAATTAGATGAAAGGTAAAATTTTTCGCTGTTTTCATACCTGCCAACATATCGTGAGATATTTGCACCAGTATTTTCTACTCGTCTTATGTATGAGTTCAAATCGTTCTGAATGAAAGCATTAAAAACAATTCTTCCTTCTGCATTCTGAACAGCTTCAAATATTTGCTGTAATGATGAATCACCAGCAATATGGGGATTATTGGCTGTAAATTCAATATATCTTCCAAATTCGTCAAAGAGAATATAGATACGGTCGAATATATGGCTTTCGATACAGTATTTCCTTACAAGAAGATTCAATACATCGGCAGCAGATATATCTGATTCAGCATGAATATATGTACCCATGAACTCTTTGTAAACTTCATTGACAGCATTAAATATTGTTTTATCAGCATTTCCGAGAGAGCGAATTATTGCTTCAAGCGTTACTGCACCACTCAGACGAGTATCAGCAAGATAATATGCATACCTTTCCTGATGAGTTTTAAATGTATTCGTGCAGAAATTTATTGCCTGTTTATATTGTTTTGTAAGCTCATCAAATATAGTTGTTGGCAGATTATGCTGTGCAAGTGCTTTCTTTGCAATGGCAAGAATTTCACTGTTCAAGTTGAAATCACGCATACCATTAAGTACGATAACAAGATTTTTATGGAGATTTGTTTTAATTTCTTTTTCTATCTGTCTGTCAGCAATGGAAATATTTTTCAGAACTAATTGACGAAGTTCTTCATCATGACCTGAAAGAAGTGAAGCAAGTGCTACGGACAAATGAGATTTACCAGTTCCATATCCAGCAATTGTCATGCAAAAACGGTTACTTTCTGTTTCAGAAGCTCTTTTTACTAACTTCATTGCATAGGTTGCTGTATCGTTTAATTTGTAACTTGTATTCTGCCATTCCTGTTGACTGACTCCGTGATACTTTGGTCCATGAAAAACATAGCTGTCCGCTATTGCAATTACCTTGTCAGCATTATAAAACCAGTTAGCCTGAACAGCACCGCCAAAATATTTTTCCTTATTAAATTTCAGTATATCTTTTATCTGCATAGTATCACCTTAATTCAATAATTCATATAGATGTGGGAGAACATCAGCTGTGTTCACATTTCTTATTATAGTATATGGAATAAGCTGCTTGTTCAATCTAAGTAATTGTTTTCCTTCCATTTGTTCAAGTGCAAGCAGCATTTCGTCTTCATCAAAGCCAAATCGTTTATTCCATTTCATAGCTATTATCTGGTCTGCTGTTATTTCCGGCGTTTCATGGTATTTTCTGTCCCATGAACTGAAAAGAGCATAAGCATAAACATATAATCTTTCAACTTTATAGTATGCGCTGTTTATGCGGATACCTTCTGAAAAATCAAGCAGATTAAGAAGAGCGAAAAATCCGCCATTACTGTATGACTTTTTAAGTGCGCCAATGTCTGTCTTTACCATAAAGAAATCTTTATATTTCTTTTTCATAGCCTCTTCACTCATGTTTTCATCAAGCATTATGGGCAATCTGTTATATAAGAATGACCAGAGATAAGCTCCCGTATCTTCATCACAAATATTATAATGACATATCAGCCTTGTAATATCTTCAAACAGATATTTATCATTTTCAAGAATCATTTTGCCGAGATCGGTCAGTTCAAGTGTGTACTTGCCTTTTGAAAGCATATGTGTTGTTAGCCCCATATATTGAGCATATAATATATGGGGAACAACTTTACCACTTGTTTTACCAGTTGGAATACCTGTTTCTTTGCTGATTTCTTCCTTCGAACCTGTATAGCCTTCCTTTGCAAGTTCTAATATCTTTGTAATATATGAATCTTGTGGGGAAAAGGTTTTGTGAAAATTTACGCTGTCATAAGAAAAAATAGTTTCATTCATTGTTAAGTCTCTCCTGCATACTTGGGACTTTAATCATCTTTGGAGGATATACTGTCCATTTATTGTTTTTCATCATATTTCCGGAAGTAACACATTCACCTTTTTTGAGCTTTTTAAGACGAGTAGCCCAATCTTTTCTTCCCTGTGGTGTGATGTCGAGATTTTTAGCAACAGTATCTATTCCGTCATCAGGAGGACAGAAGTATAATTTTTGACCTGATTGCTGTAATCTTTGTATCTCATCGTCAGATAGCTGTGGCTTCATGAACTGAGTAGCATACCAGCCGGAAATGCCGAACTTTCTGCCTTCAGTAAGTATTTTTGCGCTCGGAGATTTCTCTCCATGATCAAGATTCTGTGCTTCATCCATTACAAGAATGAATGGTTTAGTTTCGTCACCAGTCATAACACAAAAATTCCAGATATCCCAAAGTAGTATTTCAGTTAGCAACATTTGTATATCTCTTGTAAATCCATCAAACTGTACTACATAGACGATACCCTCATCACTATCTCTTAGATTGCCCCAATCAAAATTTTCTCCCTGTACAAAGAGATCAAAGTCTATTAAAGGTAATATCTTACTGCGGACAGTAGTTGCTTTCATATTGTCCAGTTCTTGATCCATCTGACGTAATGTCATATTCTCGCCATAGTTTATTAAGCAAGTCATGACTGCCTGATAAATAGAACTTGCCTGCTGATCTCCGAATGAATAAACATTTTTAAATATTTCAGATATACGCTGCGCAATGGAAGTATCTTTTTCTTTAAAAAGTTTACCTGCTGCATTTATAGATCCTCGCTTAAATGGATTGACGGGAATGCCTTCAACATACACAATTCTTTGCTGAATGTTGTTGCCCATATAGTCAACAAATGTTTTGTCAAGCTTATCCAACGTAAATCCACCAGTATAATCAAATACAACAGAAGATACGCCTTGACGAGCAGCACTCATTAACAATCCTTGAATGCAATAAGTTTTACCACATCCAGAGTTACCATTTATCAGCAAGTGACGATTGTTCAAACTTTTGTTGCCGAACTCCCAGTAAATCTTTTCACCATTTTTTATATCGTTTCCGAGCCATATACGGACATCAGAAACGTTTTTTTCACTTAGCGTTTCATTGGTTACAGTAGTGATAGCAATATCCGTTTCAGAAACGGCTGGCGTATCAGAATTTTCAACATTGTCTGTGAAACTGATTGCTGGTGTGACTTCAAGTTCGTCAGTAAGCTCTTCTTCAAAATCAGTGTTTTTGTCAATTTCTACAAATTCTACGATTTCGTTGTCTTCACGTGGCAACAGTAACTTCTGAATAGTAAGCTGCCCATAGGTGTGAATGTTAATATCAAAATTTCTATCAGTGTTGTGATTTGTACTATCGTTTTCTCCTTTAAGGTCGAAGGCAAATATTTCACCCTGCCAGTCTATATTAAATTCGCCGCTAAGTATGTTGTATATTTTGGAATTGATTGCTGTATATTTAGGGTCATTATCATTAAGATTAAGTTTTGAAAACACGATAGCACGATAAAGCTGTGTAAACCAATATCTTCTATCGATACCATTGTTATGCTTATTCCAGTACTGTGAGAATGAACTCAGTGCAGCAGATACTTGACTGTATGCTTCATCATAATATCCTTCAACATTTACGCTCATTTTGCATTCAATTATTTTTATAGAAATCATAAGTGGCTTGTCTGTATCAGCAATATCATCATTATTCGGTATTTCAATAAGCATAAAATCAGGACGTGTTTCATTGTTTTTGAACCAGTGCTGATAGTTGTCAAGATTTATTAAACTTCTTAATACATATTTGTTGCCATCAAACTGATCTATGCCAAGTATCTTGACTGTCAGAGCGTATGCAAGGAAATTGTGTATCTCATAATCATAAGGATTAAGGGCTTTCAGTATTCTGCTTCCATCAAAGGATTCCGTCAGATTGACACAATATTCCGCAGAAGCAGCAGCTCTTTCCATGCTCCAGTTTGTGAATTTGCCAATAAGGCGTTGTTTAAGCATTTTCTTTATATCTTCAAGAAGATCATAGCGTGCAGATACAGTTACGTTATATTCTCCAAAGCAGCCTTCACCTGTCGTAAAACCAATAATTCGCCTATCATTATCAGTATTCAATAACTCTTTGTCAATAGCTTTGTCCTCACATACTACCCAGCGACAATTGTCATGAGCTATTTTTAAAAGTGTATTCTGTTTACTTTGAAGTTCAAGTACTTGCATTACTTTATATTGCGAATCTACAGCATTTGGTTGCATGACTTTATTTGTAAGCTGAGTATATGCTTTTGATACAATAAATTGAAGTTGAGAAATATTCACTTTTCTCTTGTAATCATGCGAAGAAGAGATAGTATCCGGAATAAAAGTCATCGGGAACTGACAGTTTACCTGATATTCCAGTTCTTGTTTATCACTGATAAGATATTGATCAAACTGAACAGTTTCGGTCTGAAGAATATCATAAATGAAACAGATGTCCTGATTATGGAGCAATCTGGGCAATTCATTCTCAAACTTATCACGGGAAATATACTGTAAATATGTTTTAAGAATGACTGTACGTTCCTTGTTCATATAGTTGTTCAGCCAATATTTCAAATAACCACTAACATTTTTTGAACCTCCGAAGCAAATTACTTTCAGGTGTATGGTTGCATTTACTTTTTTCTTTTCAAGTTCAGTCGTTACCTTGTTGATACCTTCAACTACATACTGTATTTCAGTAGGAGAAATAAAGGCGACATTCAAGCCGTCTATTCTTGATGGAAATGTCCTGACATAATTCATTATATGGTGAAGAATAATATTTGACTGTTCAGAAATACCAGCGTTGCTGTCATTTTCTTCTGGCACAAGTTCAATATTGCTGATATAATTCTTCTTGTTTTTACCATAATAAATTGCATAGAATCCCCATACATTTCTGCATATCAGTTTGTCGCTTCCGCAGGGAATCATATCTACACCTTGTGTAATAGCAGCAAGCTTGTCAAAATCTTTGAATTTGTTTTCAATTTCTGAAAATTTAAGCGTTTCCATGTGATTGATAAGATTACAGAAACTGAAAATGATATAGTCATTTCTTGCAATAATCTTTTCAAGCATTGCAGGATTATATGCTGGCATAATCACTTCTGAAGACTTTGCACTATCGAGGAAGTCTGAATCAGAAATAATATTGAAAATATTTAGAATATAGCCTATTTTATTCTGAACTGCGCTGGTATACCCAGAGAAATTTTTCGTAATGGTTTCAAGCAAATCTGTATAATTTGTTATCAATTCATTCATAAAAATAATAGAATTGAAAAAACCGTTTTCAAGCACATCTTCTGTCCATTTTAAAAATGACTGGTGCAAAAGTGCAAATTCATTAGCAAAACACTCTTTAAAAGTTTTATTTACAACACTTGAATAGGTCGAAAGTACCCTACAGCGAATACTTTCAAGTTTTATGAAAAACTCGTCTTCACATTCGCTGGCAATAAGTTCATCCATATTGCTACAAGTAGTCAGCAGTGGTGCTTCTGGAGAAATGCCATTCTGTTCATTAGTACAAAGATGTCTAAGCAGTGAGAAAGCGTTCTTCCAATTGGAATAAGGAGAAAAACTCCAATTCACTTCAGTTTTTCTCTTTTCATGCTCAGATTCACCAATATTAAGAATCTCAAACTTTATTTCTGAGTTTACGCCCCATTTACTAATTGTCTTTAATTTTGACCTGATATAATCGAAATTTTCTGAACAAAACGGATCTATATTATCACAGTAAGAGACAGTAATATTGCTGTTGGAAAGACCTTTCACTTTAATATAGTCAAGCAAACCGCCCATATAGGTGCAGATATTATCAAAATGAGTACTAAGTGATGTGTCATCTTCTTCTTCATCAGAAGAAGGTGTGCAGTTTGATAAACGAATAGATGTAACAGTAATCTCAGTTGTGAGAGGGGCATGTTTATACTTTTCTTTAAATTGCAGCCAGGAATAAATAAGCATTTCAAGGTAAATCGTAAGCGGTTCTCCCTTGACTTTATAAACTTTTTCTTTTATTGGTTTCGGTTCATCATCAATGACTAAATCAAGTATACTTGATATGATACCGAAATCAGTCTTCATAAACTTCTTACGATTTTCGTTAATGTTTTTGTTGTCAATAAATTCTGCCAGTGAAGTACGAAATTCTGCATAATCGCTGAACCCTTCAAATGGAGAAGTTTCATCAATTCCGTTATCCTCTGCAAATTTATCAAGCTTTTTGCTTAGGCTGGATTTCTTAGCAGAACTGATAGTCAAAGCGTTGTTGATAAACTGGTATGAGCTTGAAATGTATTTTAAAGATTTTTTTGCGGGCTTTTTTATGTTTGTTTTTATAGAAGGAATACCCCAAAATTTCTGTAAAGAACCATAAATATGTTCAACAAGCTCATCAAATGTAATTATATTATGATTGTCGAGGTCATCAACAAAACAACTGAGCTGCATAGCATCAATATTTAAATGGCGGAAAAGATCTTTGTAAATATTATTGATGCAGATGCTGCTTTTTTCGATATCAGAACTTAAATCACTCAGAAAATCTGTGAACCATATGCTATAATCCTTCTTTAGACGTTCAACTATATCATTCATAGAAATATGGGTGAAGTCTTTTAGACTTCCTCTATCCAGTGCAGTTTCAGCCCCCATAAGCAAAAACAAAGTGGTTCCGTTGTTATAAGCGGCTGCCTGATTACGAAAGAAAGTCAACGGTTCATTCTTAGCATAACTGTTATCTCTGAGATATTCAAGAGCGGGAATCCATTCGTGTTGATTCTTGTTCATAAAGTATGTATATTTATTATATTCAAGATTTGCAATAAACCTCAGCCCACTTTTTGATGAAAAGTGTTTACAGATTTCCATGTAGATTACTGGAGTATCAAAGTCCTCCAGTTTAAGCAAATAAGTTCTGTCAGGAACTTTTATTTGATTTTCAATTAATGAAATAATCTCGTTTATCAGTTTCTTCAATTTAATCTGCCTCGCTTTCATACGGGTTTTCTACGATTGATGTCGCATCAGAAAGATCACGCAGAAATCCACAATTTTTAAGTTTTTGAGCAAAATCAGATTTGTTCATCTGTAAGAACGTAACATTCGACTGATAGGGGGCTTTTTTTTCAGAAACAGCTCTTGCATAATGTTCTGGCGAAATTACGATTTCAAAATGTTCATAAAGCATATCCAGAAAATGATCAAATGTTACTTTTTTACCGACAGGTATAAGCGACATAACAAGAAATTTCAATATCTCTTCTGGAAGTATAAAGCGCATATCTGCTCCGGTCATAGGTATAATCATGCCCATATTCTTACCAAGCTTTCGTACAACTTTAATGGTATCATCAGAAGCACTTTTTCTTCTTTTGTTAATCATTTCTTCATTGTCATGAGGATAGAAATGCGCTATACCTTTGTCAATGTATTTGGTAAAGCTTTCTTCATTCAGAGTAAAACAGTAATGAGCCATTTTTTTTACTTCTGCGTGTTCTTTTTTGTCGGGTTCACAAGTATCTATAAGCCAGATTGAACCTGATGTCTCACTGCCTTTTGCAGCAAGGGTTGTCATCATTCGGAAAATTTGTATGACAATACCATAAGAAAGTAAGTCAAGCTTTTCCATCTGTTGGATACGATTGTCAAGGAAAGTAACCAGTTCAGAGATAGTATATTTGTCTCTGTACTGATAATCAAGAGGAATAGCTTTCATGGTTTTCCTGACTGCGAATTTATCTGTATCACGATCATAGAAATCCATTTCATCTTCCCATTTTTGCTGTATATACTTGCTTATCTTACTAAGCTGAGGGACTCCTGAAAGTAGCATTTTTATCTGTTTTTCGAGTAAATCTTTTTTATCACGTTCAGCGTTATTGAGAGCATGAAGAAGATGAAGATAATATATTTCTCCCCCTCTTGCCATATATGTATAGCCATTGAAATCAAATGAATTATCAGTAGACACACTGTCAATTGAAGCTTTTTCTCTGTGACCTTTTCTTGCAAGAGATTCAGGAAACAGAACTTCTGGGCATACCGGAAGTAAATTTTTATTGAACCATGAACGTCCGGCGTTTTCAATGCTGAATCCGTAAAGGATATTCTGCAAAACGAAAATAGCCTCCTTATCTTCAAGTTGAGTAGATTCTTGCTCGATGTTTTCTGACATAATAATAACACATTTTTTATAGGCTTCATCATCAATGGCTGATTTTGTATCAAGACGACTGTTATCAAAGAAAATGAAACGCTTAAGTCCCATGTTGGAAATAGGAGTGTATTCAATCATATGATTTTTTACTTTATCGCTGATAATAAACATTTCATCAGTGGGTTGTGAATCATCATCAACAAGACGTTTTTTCGCCATAGCAATCTGTAAAAATTCTGCTAAATATTCATATCGTGTTTGCTGTGACTTTATCCTGTGTCCAAACAGCAAACTTTGTATAGAGCAGCCATTAGTATCAGTTGTTAGAACACCCTGTGGAAATAATTCATAAAGCATATTATCATCTCCTTTCAGTTATCCTCTATAACGAGATGGTCTTCAACAATTATTTTTAGCTCGACAGGCTTGTTAGTACTATTGACAATAACTGAAATTTCGCCTTCATCAGCTTCAGTTTCAGATATTTTTTTCAACATTGCCTTCAGTTTAGACAATCCATGCGTAAGAGAAGGATTTGAGATAGTAGAAATCATTCCATTGGCTATCTCACCAAAATAAATAACCATAGGCAGGGAAAGCCTGAAAGAAATATCAGAGCTGAGTTGGAGATTGACTTCTTGTTTAGAACAGCTATCCTCAAAATTTGCAGCAACTGGAACTCCTTTAACCTTGAAATTTGTTTTTTTGAAACTTCCTGTTGTTATCATGACGCTTTGGAAATAGTTGTCATTTCTTTTAATAGTTAATGGAATATCTTTCGCCATTTTTGATGAAGTTCCCGTCATTTCAAGATATAATGCATCTGTTATTGTGCTGCGAAGGTCATTGATGAGTTTACCGGATACTTCACCATTCTGTATTCGAATATATGTATTATAGCCAACTCCAAATAATTCATCATAAAGAGGAAGATATTGATTATCTTGCGGATGATTCTTTGGATTTCCAAAGAAAATAAATACACGTCTTATCGCTCTGCGATATTCAAAATCATTGGAATTGAACTCGTTATCCTTATCATCTATGTTTAAATGCCGTTTTGCAAACATTCTGTGCTGTTCACTGACTAACTTTCCTATATCAGCGGGAATATCTGAAAAATCACCAGTCACAAACAGCTTATAATCAACATCAAGACTTCTGGCATCAAGTTTAAGTTCTTTTGCATAAGCAATGCCTTGTATCTGGTCAGCATTGTTTATTTCTTCAATCCCTTTATAACCGAAGAAAAGATTCGAAAACAGATACCTGAACTTTTCAGAATTTTTATAGCTTGCTTTTATTACATGACAAGCAAGATTACCCGTCAAAGCAAAACTAAGTTGAGAGAGAATCTGACGTATAGTCATGCGCTTATCATTCTCATAAAGATAACGGTAGAACGCTTCAATTGCTGAAATTACTCTGTCTTGATACTTTTTTATCTGAACAACATTGAAGAATATCGGGCATTTACTGCATTTAGGGCAAGTTTCGCATTCTTTCCAGAGTTCAACAGAAAGAAGCTTGCTCATAATCTTTCGTGCAAAATCAACATTATCCACTCTTGCCATGTTGATCATTAAGAATTTACAATCGCCGACCGAAATCAGTTCATTTTTATTTTCATCGAGCTGATCAAGAAGTTGTGTTTGCAAAGCAATTTTTTCGCTTTCATCAAAAGTAATGCCCTGCACCTTGCATTGTTCTTCTCTTATCAATTCGAGACATTTAAGAAGTGGTCCGGTGTTAGAAATAATAATAGAAGATTTACCGTTCTTAGGCGCATCAAGAGCTTTACGGCAGAAAGTAATTTGCTTGTTTTCTGGAAGTTCACTCATATCCTTAACCGCATAGAGGCGAATATCACCATTATCATATTCTTTTTCAGGTTCGAGTGAAGAGTTTTCATTAAGGAAACCGAGATTTTGCAAAATCTGAACGAGAATACTGGTTTTACCATCACCAGCATGACCTGTAAGAACAACAGAAAAATGTTCGCCTGAACGAATGCGGTCAGATAAATATTTTCCAAGATTTCTTTCTATCTGTATTTTTTTGAAAAATGGTGAATTAACTTGTGATTCTGCAAGGGCAGCTATAGTGTCACTGCTTGCATTATTCATCGAGTTTAGATAATCAACAAATAAATTCATCAGTTACTCCTCCTAATCAAATTCGCTTAATGCGTTTATCAGCGAATCTACATCATTTTTCGTATTAAAATAGCCTATACTTATGCGGAGAGTACCGCCATTATCTTCAGTGCCAATAAGTTTATGCACATAAGGCGCACAGTGATATCCGCTTCTTACAGCTATATCAAAATCATTGTCAAGAATATCTGCCAATTCTTCAGGACGATAGTCAATATGCGTTAAGGAAATAATTGCTATATGATTTTCTTTATTTTCCGGTAGATAAAGTGTAACAGAAGACAATTCAGAAAGTCTTTGAATTGCATAATCTGTCAATTCTTTTTTTTGAGTATATATGTTTTTCAGGCTTGTATCATTTATCCATAAAAGAGAGGCGTTAAGTGCTGAAATAGATATAATATCATGGCTTGCGGGTTCGTAAAGGTCAGGTAATTGTTCAGGCATGTTGAGATTAAGTGAATCAGAACCTGTACCCCCTGTTAAAAAAGTTTTAAGCTTTACATTACTGTTATATACAAAACCACCTGTGCCGAAGTTGCCATATAGGTTTTTGTGTCCAGCGAATACAAGAAAATCAATTTCCTGTGATGAAAGGTCAATAGGTACAAGTCCAATGGACTGTGAAGCATCCAGTATGTTTATCGCTTCATATTCTCTGGAAGCATTAAATATCTCATTGATTGGTAATATATTGCCAGTAACATTGCTGATATGATTTACGATAACAATATTAGGGTGCTTTATTATGAATTTATTTCGCATGGTTTCTATGTCGAGTTTTTGTGTTTTTCCGTCAAATGGGAGCATCTCAATGCTGAATCTGTAAATCTCTGAAAGCCTTTTGAGTGGACGAGCCACAGCATTATGTTCAAATGGAGTGATGTAAACAATAGTATTTGAGTTATACTCTAATCCATTGAGAACAATATTCATAGCAATAGTAGCTGAAGGTGATAATATTACATTGTTCTCGTTGTTAATGTTTACAAGTTTTGCAAGAGCTGTTCTTGTGTTGTGAATCATTTTCGAAGCTTGTCTTGCGGTTTTATATGTGCCTCGTCCGGCATTTACAGCAAAACTTCTCTGGCACTCATCAACTGCTGTATATACGCATTCTGGTTTTGGATATGTTGTAGCTGCGTTATCAAAATAAATCATTATATATTTGACTCCTAAATGTATTTATTGCTACGCACATATGAATACTTCAATTGTTAAGTGCGTATTATAACTGTTCCAATTCTTTTTTCAGAAGTTTCAGAAGAACTGCTACTCGCTCCTGAGCAGTTATTGCTTCACCATATTCTTTAAGAAACAAAGATTCTATATTGTTCATTGCAGTTTCAGCAAGACCTGAAATTTCTGTATCAGTAATGTTATTTTCGTAAATTTTCCCACCATAACCAAGAGATAAAACTATCGTGTCATCTGTGACATCATTTTTTTCTTCAATAGCAAAATGGTTTACAACATCAATATATGATTTTATATTATTTAGAAAGATATTCACAAGCTGGTCATTCCAGTCTTCTATTGCAAGCATAGTTATACATTTTGCAAGTTCTGAAATAACTTCATTATCATCAAACGATGTGTTTTCTTTAATGAAGTGAAGAAATCTGTTCACTTCTGAAGAGAAAATATGTGTTCTTGTGGTTTCCGGTAAAGAATTATACCAGTCCAGCATAATAGATGAAAGACTTCCTTGTATCGTTCTATTAAATAATTGTTTTGCCTTTCTTGTAAGATATTCTTTAATTTCAGTAATAAATGTATTGTAATTATTGGCAAAAGCCTGAAGACGTTCAAGCGTATGAATATAGTTATTTTCGCTGTCAAAATAATTTGGAATATCTGTAAAAAGAAAAGCATGGGGGTTTATATCGTACTGTAAAAGCTGCTCTTTGAATTTCAGCAATTTTCGAGAAACAGTTACAGGTTCTTCAGTGTAAGTCATTGTATGATCTCTGGTAAATTTCGACAAACCCCTAAACCATGTTTGAAGAAGTTCAGTGGCAAAAGTACATTTATTATTTACAGTTACAGGATCAACCTGCGAAAATGCAGAAATAATTCCTTCAAGATATATTTCTTTTTCCTGCGTTCCTTTTTCTACATAAATGAAATAGTTTTCAGGTTCTGTTTCTATCTGTGATAACGTATTACCGTTTATTGGTATCTCTTTTTTCTTGAATAACAGAACAATAGTATCTTGATTCTTTCGCATACACCAAGCAAGATAAATAGGAATAATTCCTTTTTTCATGCCAAAAGGTGAACCGCAAAGAGTATGATAGATATTGTCAAACGAAATTGGTTCATTTTCAGCTTCTGCTATTGTTCTGTTTATCGTATTGATTACTTCATTAAGGCTATCATCGTCGGAAAAATTGCTGTTGTTCAAATGTTTTACTATTATGGTTGAACGTAGAATGCTGACTTCCGGACCGTAACCGTCCATTACAGGAATATTTTCTGTATGTGATAATATCCAGTCTATAGTTTTTGTTCTTGCCTTGCGTATCTGTGCTGAAATTTTATTTTTATTAATCATCTCATTGTTAATGTCAGGTGTATCAGGGTATACACGGTCACAGATATTGGAAAGTTCACGGTTAAGAAGAAGAGGTTTTGTTATTTCGTCAAGACATTCTTCTGAATTATAGTAAGCAGCAACTGGATTAGATGGTGAGTAAAGCTGATCGGCAAGTTCTCTTATTGTCTTAAACAAGTCATATTTATATACAGCAAGTTCTTCCCTAAAATGGTCATCTGTGTTCATATTCTGTTTTTCAAGGAGACAAGCTGCTTGATATTCATTTAATAAATCATTATGATTCCATACTTTCGTTACACATACAACAATGCTTGCATTCAGATGTAACTTGTGCAGATGCCCTGCAATATTATGTGTGTCGTTGTCACTATCGGAAATCAGATAAATCAGTAATCCATCAGCATTGCCTTTTATTTCACTGAAATCACCAGTATATTTCCAAAAATCAGATGCTTCCATAAATTCCGTTACAAAGTAACGCTGAATGTGCATTTTAGCATTATGTTGTCTTGGAAGTATAAATGGGGTAGAATATGCTTCTTTCAGTGTATGCGGACGATTAAGTTTAACAAGTCCCTGTTCAATAAGATTTTGTATATTTTTCTTTATATCGACACCGTTTGCAGTCAGAAATTCATAAGTACTATCTCTACGCCTTGTGATTATATGCAAGGAAGTCAATGAATCAATAGTATTTCGATAAACATCATCGCTAAAATTAGAGGCAGCTTTAAGGTTAATGTCAGTCGCTTCAAAAACATCACTCGCAATTATTTTGCAAACAGCAAGTATTTTGATCAGCTTTATTTGTTCTTCATTTTCGCATTTTCTAACAGCAGATTGTGTTTTTGCCCATATGCTGTGTATTTTATGATTAAATATTTCAACACGGAATAATTCAGAAAAATAATCATATATCCATTCAGGAGTAAGAAGTGCGCATTCTTCCTCTAAAGGATAATTCTGTAAAAAACTTTGGAAAGAATGTTCTTCTGACTGCGATAAGAACGTAAACAAGGTTCTTTCGTTTTGTCCAATGAGTTCACTAATATGAATAAGTGCAAATACGCTTAATGGGTGCATAGGAAAACACTTCTTTTCAAGAATCTCAGCGAACATTTCATCGGACAAGTCACGAAATACTCCAGTCATTTGACAAAGTTGTGTCACTCTTGAGAGATTTTTGTTATGCTTGTTGTAAAATTTATCAAACTTTTCATTATGAATTATTGCATTAGATACAAGTTCATAAGATTGTTCAGATGAAACAACAAAGTAAACTTTTTTGAATCTGCCGTCAACAGTCCTGAAACTGTCACTTTGTGAATAATCAAGTATTTCTTTATGCGTAACACAGCATAAATGTATTTTATTACTACGTACAGCCATTTCTGCAAAGTCCTGAATAAGTTTCAAATTCTGCATATTTGCCATAGCAACTGATGATTCAAGGAATTTACTAAATTCATCGAATATTATATATACTCCACCGAAAGATTTCTGTTGTATCAACCCATCACATACTTGTTCATACATCTTTATCACATCAGTATTCTGCAAAGGATTAAAACTTGCTCCATTGCTAACTACAGGATAAATATCACAAAATATTTGATAAGCAGAAGCAGAGCATTTATTGAGTTGATCTTTAAAGTCTGAAAGCTTTATTTTTCTACTGCGAAGTTCTTTTTTAAATAGTTTTATTGCATTTTCAAATTCGTTTTCCCATGTTTTTATCATTCTGAGGGCAGAATCAAAATATGTTTCAGGGAAAAAGTCATTTAAGTCATTTCTTTCAAGTGCTTCACGAAGTGCAATAATAAATGACTGGTTAATATCTGTATGGTTGCTGTTTATCATTATAGGAAGATAAGGCTTGTTTTTGCTATGGAAAATATTCAGCAGTTCACCAATGGAACTGTCAGCAATAGTAAGTTTATTTGTCAGTTCAGTAATTACAGGACTATCGGCATGATGAGAAAGTATAGCAGAAAGTACAAGAAGAAGATGTGACTTGCCACGTCCATAAGGACCAATCAATACAGTGGCATTATCTTCATTGTGATGATCATTGCAAACAGCATTAAGATACCTTTTGAGTATGGAGAGAGACTGGGCAGTCGGAATGTATCCTCTTATTTTTTCTTCTTTATTAAGGTCATACTGCAAATTGACAGAAGTTTGAAAATGATTATTTGAGCCAATAATTTTGTTATATTTCATTGATTACACCTCTGCTTCATTTTGTGTATAATAAAGTTCAAGTATCTCAGTAGGAGAAAGCTTTTTGCTGACATATACCATATCAAGACCGGCTGTTCGGTTAAGTTCAATAAAACCTTCCTGACGTAACCTGTCAAGATATTCATTTATCATATTTCTATCAAGATTAAAAATTTTTCCAACATTATTATCTTGAGTAAGTAAAGTATCAATATCCACACTTATTTTCTCATCTGGAAGATTTACAGTCATAACATAAAGAATAGCAAGTCTGTCAAGTTTGCTGTATAATGGTTTTACTTTCATATAACTGCTTCTTTCAGAACCTTTAACAACAAGACCTAACTCAGAAAAAGGAGAAGTAAGATTTTCTTCTGGATCAATGACTGTTTCTTCTGATGAAGTATACATTTTAAGCAATACACCACAATCTGAATCAATTGAATTATACAGACTGTTGCCTTTATTGTAAATCTTATTACACTCGTCAACAAGTTTGTTTACCATTGCATTTTTGGTAAAATCAGTAACATTAAAACGATTGAAAAACAAGTTCCATACAGTATTGAATTTAATATCAGTCGTTATATAATAATGAATAATCCATAAAGTGAAAATATCCTCAAAATATGGATCGTGTTTTTTCACTATTTCTCCGAAATACTTTGTTGGAACAAGGCTGTGTTTGGCGTTTTTTTCTCTCTTTTCTTCTACAAGATGAGAAGCAAGAAGCCAGTACTTAATTGATTTTACCATTTTGCTACCAACTCCGAGTTTGTCCATTGCTGTTCCTTCAGAAAAAATGTACTTGTTTTCTTCAAGTGCAAACAGACCTTTAGCGAGCCAGCCTTCACGTATGCTGAAAGACTCATTACCTTTTATCTTGTATTTCAGTTCATTAGCACTCATTTTCCTTTGTAGTCCTTTCCTCTTGGAAGTAAAACCCGACGCATATAGCAGCCGCCTTGATAGTGTGTGATACATTCTGTACATCTTACACATTTGCTGCTGTCAATTCGATAAATATAGTCACTTACTGTATTAGAAATTTTCTCAAGTGTAATCGCTCCATGCTTGCAAGCTGTTTCACAGGCATGGCAACCAGTACAGAGTTGATATTTTGTAATTTGTGATTTGAATTTCAATTCTATCTCTATGGTTTTTGTTCTTTTCGCAATGGGTCTTTTGAGAATAGTGATTTTCAAATGATTTGAACCAATTCGTCCCTGTAATTTCAGCAAAGGTTCATTAGTTTTGAAGTCAAGTATAAATACATCTCCTAAGCGTTTATTTCCCATATCAAAATTAAGTATTCCAAATGGTTTGAAAAATTCATAAAACTGTTCAGTAATGGGTTTATTCAATTCATAATTGAAACTATTTTCATCTATGGCACATGGCTTAAATTCAATAGCAACATTTTTGCTTCGCTCAATACCTGCACCCCCCGACCTTGCTTTCCAGCCACCGTTAATGACATATTCCATAGGATCTGTCTTTCCCATTTTTACGGCGAACTCATAGATGATTTTAGAAAATTTATTATTAAGATCGGGATAGTAAACTGAAAGCAGAAACTGAGACCAACGACTGTTGTTAGGACAGCACCAACAACCGACTCGTGAATACCCAAGTCGGTATGCATCATTGAAATCTATACCAGTAGATAGAATATATAACCAAATATCATAATCAAGCCAGTCTATTATGGGAGAAGTAACTTTTTGCTTACTAATTTTAGGACTATCTTCCTCACGGTTATAATTACTTCTGCTCTTTGACTCGTTTCTTCTGATACCATAAAAGGTACGGACAGTTTTCTTGTTTTTGAATGTACTGTCTATTCGCTTACTAATAAACCCAGTTTTGAAGATAGTGCAGCACCAGCGAAGCATTCTGCTTGGGGGACCAAATTCCTTACAAAGTTCAAAAAAGTCCTGTTGGTCATTTTTCGATGTAAGCATTGGTGTTTTACGGTTTTCCTGTTTGAATCGCCTAATATATTCGATAGTATTAGGAAGTTCAAGGGTAGTATCTCCAAAAATATGTATAATGCTTGGATTACTTAAAGCGGTTCTCACTAAATGGCTGGTAACAGTAGAATCTTTTCCGCCAGAGAAAGAAACAAACATAGAAGTAGAATCATATCCTTTGGAAGCTTTTATGATATAGCTTATCGCTTCTGAAACAATGTCGTCGTATCTGATTTTATTAGCTTCTACAAATGCTTTAATATTTTTATCAAAGTAATCATATGTGTTTTCTGATGCATGTTCAGTAATTATCTTTCTGAGTTTCTCTGGATCTTCACCAGCAAGACTTTCAATGCTAAATTTTATCTTCTTACCATCAACATAATAGATACCATTTGCATTCCATACAGAACTGCTATGAAATTTCATAGGCTCACCTAACACAGATTCAATGAGAAGACGCTCTTCTGGGAACACAGGACGTGCGTCTGTAGTAAAATATAATCCTTTATTCCCGCATCGGGGACACACTTCATGATAAATTGGTACATGACAATTTTTACACCAATATAATTTGGAGGTTAGAAAGGTCCTGCCACCACAAATTTCACATTCTGATTTAGATGTGACAATATTGCATTTTTTGCACAAATATTTAATCAACTTGTTCCCCACCCTTTGAAAATACGCTAAGTATACTAACACTTTGAAATATGACTATATAATAAAAATTGAGGTATTCTTAAAATTTCTACTTTTGCGAAAAATCTACATTCAGTATATCATATTTTTCGATATTTGTCAATAGCAATTTCAGAGAAAAAATGATAAAATATTTGTATAAAACTAACAAGTTTCAGGAGGTTATCATGCAGAAATTCAACATTTACCAACGAAAAGACGGCAGATTTGAAGGGCGTATTCAGGTTGGAAAAAATGCAGCCGGCAGCCGGAAATACGTTGCTTTCTTTGGACAAACAAGAAAACAGGTAGAAGAAAAAATGGCTGAACACCGCAGAAATCAGGCATCTAATCAAACAACGGAAATAACTTTGACGGAACTGTTTGCGGCATGGAAACAAAGGCTTTCTTTCCGGTTGAAAGAATCCACTTTGGCAAACTATTCCATGAAAATGCAGAAACATTTGATTCCTTATTTTGCCGAAAAAAGTTTATCAGAAATCACTTCAGAGGATATTTATGCATTTATCAGGGAAAAATTGGAATCAGGTTTATCAAACCGTTATGTTTCGGACATGATTACGCTGTTGAAAAGTCTGTTCAAGTATGCTGTGCGGAAATTCTGTATTGCCAATCCAATGGAAGAAGTGGAGTTCAAACGGGAAAAACGCCTGAAATTTGGCTTTTAGATGCAGATGAAGAAGCAAGATTAGGGCGATTTCTTGCTGAAAATCCGAGCCGTACCGCAATGGGTATTATCCTTTGCAAGGCAACAGGACTAAGAATTGGGGAACTTTGTGCATTGACATAGAACGACATTGATTTTGAAAAACGCATTCTGACCGTCAAGCATACAATTCAGCGGATTCAAACAAAAAACGGCTTGAAAAAGACAAAACTCATTATTACTGAACCGAAAAGCGAAAGCCAAAAGAAGCATTCCTATTCCGGAATTTCTGCTTGAATTTCTGAAAAATTATCAGGGAAAAGCAACTGAATTTGTTCTTTCCGACACGGGAAAACCCGTTGAACCCCGGACAATGCAGAATCGTTTTGCCAAGATCCTGAAAAACGCAAAATTGCCGTCAATACATTTTCACGCTCTACGGCATATGTTCGCCACAAAATGTATTAAATTGGGGTTTGACATGAAAACTTTATCCGAGATTCTTGGACACAGTGGCATAGAAATTACCATAAATCTTTATGTTCACAGTTCATTTGACCAGAAACAGGAAATGATGAATTTGCAAAAATCAGCATTTTAAGAGCTTGTATTCATAGAGAAAAAGTGATAATATAGATATGATGAAAGAATATAAAGCAACAAATGACGAAAGTGATTTAACGGATAAACAATGGGAAGAAATAAAAGAATTTTTTCCCTCAGGAAACAAGAGCAAATATAAT
>CANPYZ010000010.1 GCA_947589035.1 uncultured Clostridia bacterium
GATATTCTTGTAAATTTTTCCGTCTGAACATATGGCAAGGTCTTTGATACCAACATCAATGCCAATTCCCTGATTTGCTGGCTTTTCCTGTGATTCCTCACAGTCAATGCCAACGGAAATCCACCAATTCAAGCCGTCAAAAGTAATTCTTGGATTGGAATATTTTGCATCAATGGGGATTCTGCCAGGCTCTGCCAACCTGACAAGATTAAACTTCTGTTTGTTCTTCTTTCGGCTTGTTGTCAGCTTTTCTAATTTTACATGGGTAGAAGTAAAGCTGATTTTGCACGGGTCAGCGTAAAAGCTCGGTTTTGATTTTCGTCTGCTTTTGAATTTCGGAAGTTCTGCAATACCGTTAAAAAATCTCTGATAGGCTGTTACTGCATCTCTGATTGCCTGTTTCGGAATATTATTGCTGTAATCGTTCAGCCACGCATATTCTGGTTGTGTTTTCAACTTTGTAAAAATTCTGCGTAGTTCATGATGAGAAAGAAATGACTTTCCTGCTGCATAATTTTTCTGTTCATAGTCCAATGCCCAATTATATGCAAATCTTACTGTTCCGGCACATGCAAACAATTTTGTTTTCTGCTTGTTATTCGGTAGAAGCATGACTTTGATTGTCTTAATCATTTTCTGTAAGCTCCTTTATCATTTTTTTGGCTTTATTTGCACGCTTTTCTTGTGCAAGTAGGTACGTTCTCATATTTTCTTCCTGTCTTTTCAAATCATCTTCTGCATAATAGCGATAACCATTTGCACTTTTATGATGTGGTATTAACTTACCAGATTTATCCCAATTCCTTAAAGTTTGTGCAGATACTCCTATAATTGGTGGATTGTGTAATATTTCATGACTTTCACCTCAATATATATTATAACATATAAAATTATAAAAGTCAATGCTTTATGACAACGTTTTATAAAAATGTTTTAACTGTTAAACCCCTCACTTTCTCATCTGGTGAATTAAAAATTTCCCTGCTTTCCCTAATGCAACTAAAAATTTCATTGCCTGCACGGCAAACTGTTTCATTTTCTTGCAATATTTCCGCAATTCTTCCCTGACTTCCGGCTGGAAAATCAACATTGCCACGCAAGCCGCATTCACTAAAATTATCATCACAAGATAAATTTTTTTCATTACCCTGCAAAATTTTGCCAAACTGGTTGCATGTTCTTCCCAATAAAGATTCCGGCGTTCTTTCGGGCTTAAATCCGCATTCTGGGCAATAAATTCCGTGATTTCTGCATAATCTTTAGTATGCACTTGTTCAGCGATTAACGGCGTTTCCCGTAAAATCATGAAAAAATCACTGGCAATCTGTTCAAAATCCGTCGTTACATTCATGCCAGACTTGAAAATTTTCCTCCGTTTCGTTGCCCCGTAACGCAAAACTGCACTGCTGAGCGCACCGGAAAGCTGAATCAGCGTTTCTTCCGACAAGGGAAATTCCTGCATAGCGTTTGCGGAATACAGCGCATTAGCGACAACATGCGCCGCAATCTGATAATTATTCATAAAAATTCCTCCTGAATTAAATATTAATGTTTCTTTTTGACCGAAAATCCAAAATTTCCGCATTTTCTGCCGAGGGCGAAATATTCCCCGTGTGCATAGGCTAATAAGCCCGCTTGCTGAAGATTGAATTTTCCTTTACTGTCAATATATTTTTCTTCTACCTGCACTGCCGTGATGTTGGCAAGAAACATTGTGTGCGTGCCTAAATGTTTCGTTTCACAGACTTTGCATTCCAGACTGACCGGACATTGTGCCAAAACCGGAACATTTACCGTGCTGCCCTCCACTAATTCCAGCTGACATGCGGAAATTTTATCCGTATTCGCTCCGGTTTTCATTCCGCAATAATCGGTAATCTTACTCATTGAAGAAGTTGGTAAATTGATGACAAATTCACGCATTTTACTAATTATTGCATAGGAATGCCTTGACGGACGAACGGAAATATATGTCATTGGCGGATGCGTGCAGACAATGCCCGTCCATGCAACTGTAAATACATTCGGGTGCCGCATTGTTCCACAGGTGACCAGTGCAGGGGGAACAGGTGCAAGCATTGTACTGCCTTTCCAGATGACTTTGCTCAAATGTTTTCCCCGCTTTCTATGATAGTTTATTTCATTATAACATACTTGAAAAGAAATTGCAATGCTAATCTTGAAATTTTCTCTGAAAACGTTTGAAAAACGAAATTTTTATGAAAAATAATACGAATTGTAAATTTTTTATTTTTTTTTAAAAAACTGTTGCTTTTATTCGAAAAATATGTTATGATATATATGAACAGCTTTGAATCAGGAAGAGTATTCAAGGTACACATATTTTTAAAATCTAAAAGGAGGATTATATTATGCAACTTTTTCTGTACAAAGATCCAAAAGACAATATTGTTCATGCATCTGCGAACGGGAAAGCTACCGGATGCAGAATTAAACTGAAAAATGCTCCGCAATTCAATCAGGCTGGCACAAGAGATTTTAATGACCTGATGGATTTTCTGGATGCAGTCAATTGCCAGAACTGCCAAAACGCATTTACGAAAAAAATTCTTGCAGCCGATAACAAGGCAAGACGTGAACAAGTTCATGCAGCAAAAAAACAAGCCAAAAGTGGTTACTCTGAAGAAGAAAATAATATGGTCAATCTTGCGGAAGAACAAGAACGCCAGAAAAAACAACCTAAATCCGGAAGCCGTCCAGCTCCGCCACCTTCTTCCTCACCACTTCCGCCGCCTTCTACAACATTACCGCCACCGCCTTCTTCTACGACATTACCACCGCCGGCAGCTTCTACAACGTTACCCCCTCCACCCTCTTCTACAACATTGCCGCCTCCGCCAGAAGCACAACAACAGCCTGCTCCTGCTCCGGCTGTACAGGCTCCGGAATTAGACGATTCCGCTTTACCAGCTTATGAAGAATGGGTTCCCCCGACAAAAAAGAAAGAACCCACTCCAGAACCTGCGCCGAGTATTGGCAGTTCGGATATTGATGATTCGTTAGCCGCCTTTATGGTAAAGCCCACCGGCGACCTCACTGCGGCAGCATTCGCTTCCGATACAAGCAAAAATCCTAATGTTCTTTCTGAACAACCAGTTACGCCTTCTGTACCTTCCGGAAATGGTCTTTTAGATGACACACTTTCTCAATTCGCTTTACCCGGTGCAAATGCACAGCCTAAACCTGCTCCGGCTAAACCTGAACCCGTTTCCAGTCTTCTTGACGATACTCTCGCACAATTCGCTGTTCCTCCAGTCGGTAATGCTTCTGCTCCGGCTCAGCCTGAAGCAAATGCTTCCGCTTTACTGGACAATACAATGAAACAATTCGCCGTTCCTCCAGTAAATGCACCTGCTGAACCTGCTTATCAGGCACAAAGCGTTGATGATTTACTGAAAGAATTTGGTCAGACTCCTGCAAAAGAATCTCAGACACTGGACGAATTATTCGCTAAATATAAAGAATCTTCTGCCGCTCCAGAACCAGAACCGAAACCAATTATTTCTGATTTTGGCAATTTAGAAGTTCCACAGCTTACTCCGCCTGTTGCTAAACCTCCCGTTGCTGAAGCACCGAAAAAGCCCGCTCCGGCTAAACCTTCTTCCGCAATGATGAGTGATGCAATGGAATTAGATGGCGTTGCCATGGCTCCCAAAGTGGACAGCAAAGAAGAAGAGGAAGACGACTATATGTCACTTGTAGTCAATACTCGTCTGGAAGATTATGATGATGACGACGATGATGATTATGATGACTACTATGATGATGACGAAGAAGAATATCATGGTTCCAGTTATGCCCCTAAAGATGATGAACCGGAAGAAGAACCAGAACCGGAAGAAAGTGATTATGAACCTCCGAAACCAAAATTGACTAAACCCGTTCCGGAAACAGTAAAACCAGCTCCAGAACCGCAAACGTCAAATGTAACAAATACTGACCTGAATGCTGCCGTTTCCGCCGTTTCCGCTGCTGCTTCCGCTTTATCTGAATCCGCTGCTGTTCCAGAACTACAGCCACAACCACAAACATCAAATGTCACAGCCGCTGACTTAAATGCTGCCGCTGCTGCCGTTGCTGCTGCTGCTTCTGCTTTAACAGCCGCTGCAAATGCTAATCCGATATTGTCCGGTCTTAGCAGTTTACCAGATTTGCCGGATTTGTCCGATTTAGATATTCCATCTGTACCGGACATTCCCAGCGTTCCTGATGTTCCGGATATTCCTTCTGTTCCGAGCGTTCCGAATATTCCCGATATTCCTAACCCATTTGAAGCGGATTCTAATGCAGATATTCCGGAAGTGCCGACTCTTTCTGTGCCAACAATCAATGATGACATGGACCCGATGATTCCGGTTACACCTACTCCGGCTTACCCCTACACACAAAGAAGAAGCAGCATTCACACTCCGCAAAGTATGTATATTCCTCCCCAGTCACCGCAATCCGTTTACATTCCGCCACAGCCGCAGTCTGTTTACATTCCACCGCAGCCCTATCCGGCACAGTCCGCACATACTCCGAATGTTCACACGGCTAACCCCTATGTCAATAATGCTTCTATGAACTCCATTCATTCCGTACAGTTCCAGCAAATGCAGCGACAGGCGGCACAACCTCAGCCACCCGTTTCCCAGGGTGTGAGAGTTTCCACAATCGAACAGAAAGCCGTTGTTCCGGATGCTGTCCGCAATGCGATTGCGAAAACTGCCGCACAAACTCAACACGGAGAAAATATTTTCGACCAGCAAGGCGGAAAAGTAGAAGTCGCTAAAGATATTATGTCTGCTCTGAATCAAATGGGCGAAGACACCAGTTCATTCAATCAGCCGAAAAAATCTAATGAACCAGAAGTCACCGGCTTTAAAGAATGGAAACCGAAAGAAAACAAACGTTCCAATTTCATGAAGGATCTTCATAAAAAAGGATTATAATCACCCCGTAATGAAAATTTTACAGCAAGGCAATGAGGTTTTCCTCATTGCAGGTTGCTGTGGACAGGAGGATTTTTATGCCCGCTATTAAACGTGAAGCCGTTTGCGCTTCTATTCGTAATCAGTTAATGACTGACCCCCAGAAAGGAACGATTCTGCTTTTGAATCTTCTGAAATTATTCGCTGACAGAAAAGATGACGGGGAATTTGTTCGGGAAATTGCTGAACTCGCCAGTGACCTTGCCGCTGTGCCGTCTGATTCACCTTATGCCCATTCTCCGTTATTCGCCCAGCCTATGCCAATTCCTTATTTACAGGGAGACAGCAATATTGCCGCTGTGCCGTCATTTTCTGATTTTAATCCAGGCGAACTGCCACATCCCCCCGCTCCCCCTAAGCCTGAACCGAAACAGAAGGAAATTGCCACTGATGCGCTTTCCGCTCTGAATCAAATGGGGGAAGATACTACTCAATTTACTAACCGTCAGCGTCCTAATGAACCCAAAATTGAAGGCTACGAAGAGTGGAAACCGAAAAATACAAAAAAATCTAAACCTAATCACTAATCAGGAGTATTTATGACAGATACAGAAATAAAAGCCATTTTAACTTCCCTTGAAGAAAAACTCACCGGTGATACACTCAAAGACATGCAATTTCTTCAGGAACAAATGGAACAGTACGCCTCAACGGAAGACGGAAAAGCCGTTACAGATGCAATTCTTGAACTTGCGAAAAGCAAAATGCCCGAAAAAGAACGGGAATATTTAAATCAGATGCTTTACATAGAAAATCAGCAGCTTAGTGCTGTTTATCAGGAAGCCCTACAGGCAGCAAATGAACATCTGACCGCAAAATCTCTCGAATTAACTCGAAAACTTTACCAGCATATCCGAACATATTTCAAAGAAACTGACACTTCCCGTTTTTTCAGTTTCCGGAATTTATTGGAATCGAATTTATATTACCAGCTTTATCACCCAACGAAAAATTTACTCAAAACGCCGTTTGATTTCACCAGATATATTAGCTTACATGGCTATAATCTCGTTGAACTCCGCCGGACAGAAGAAGCGATTCCTGTTTTACAAGAGGCAATTCGGTTCAATCCGGTAAACCCTGACCCACGTTTCGAATTAGCGGAAGCCTATAAATTACTTTCCAATCAGAAATTACTTCTGGAAACTATTCGGGAAACACTCCCCGTCTGTACATCTGCCTACGCTTTAGCAAGATGTTACACGAATATGGGCTATTACTGCACAGAACGGAAAGATTATTCCAGTGCGATTTGTTTTTATTTCGAAAGTATGGTGATGGAAAAACACCCTGCTGTCCCGGGAGAATTGCATAATATTTCTATAATTACCGGAAAACCCATTACTCCCCCGACAAGAAAACAAGTGTTAGCTGCTTTCGAAAAATATAAAATTCAAACAGGTCCTTATCCTGAAGTTATGCATGTGGCTACTTCTTTGTCTAATCAGGCAATCGAACGGGAAAATTGGGCAGAAGCAGTTTATTATTTGTATGTGATTTACGACATCACAAAAGACCCTGCCGCAAAAACAATGTTAGAACATTGTCAGGCTCATCTTGAACAGAAAGCGAATTGAAATTATGGTCAAGACAAATATTATGAAATCCACTTCCTGTAGGGGAATTGTGGAAACAGCTGGCTGTTTTTCGTTACTGGAATATTCAAGGGATATTTCCACGAATACAGCACAGGCAGCACAGCAATATTATGCTGCACAGATGAACGTCCGCAAAAGGCAAGTTGTTGCCACATTAAACGACAATGGTGTGATTGTACAGGCTGGTGCAATGCAATGGTTTTCCGGCGCAATAGAAGCCGCAACTAATATTTCCGGTGTGGGCGATTTCGCTAAAAAACTCATTGGCGGGAAAGTTACCGGCGAAAGTGCTGTAAAACCTCGTTACCAAGGAACTGGAACACTTGTTTTAGAACCGACATACAAGCATATTTTGTTTGAAGACGTTTCCCAATGGAACGGACTTGTCATTGAAGATTCTTTATTTTATGCCTGCGAAGATACCGTGGAAATGAAAGTTGTCGCAAGAAATACAATTTCTTCCGCTGCACTCGGCGGGGAAGGATTATTCAATAACTGCCTATTTGGAAAAGGCGTTGCCGTTCTGGAAAGTCCTGTTCCTCGTGATGAACTAATCGTTATGGAACTGACTGAACCTAATGATGTAGTGAAAATTGACGGTAATATGGCGATTGCATGGAGCAATTCTTTGAAATTCACCGTTGAAAGAACAACAAAATCGTTAATTGGTTCAGCGGCTTCCGGTGAAGGCTTAGTGAACGTTTACAGAGGAGCCGGAAAAATTTTAATGGCTCCCGTATAAGCAAAACAGCTCCCTATTTCAGGGGGCTGTTTTTAATTTATCTAAAGTAATTGCCCGTTCAGAATTGTAAAATTCAATTAGTTTCTGTTCGTCCACAGAAGAAAAATATTTCCCGTACCAAAGCCCCATAAAACTCCACACAGTACGGTCACGAAACATTAAATTCATGTCCGGAACGGTACTGCATTCACTTAAGGCTAAAATTTTCTTTTTTTTGGTCATTTTGTAAAGAGAAACAAATTCTTCATAACGGCTGCCAAATTCTTCCCCTTCTTCTAAATAAATATCCATTGAGGCAATGTCATATTTATCTACGAGCCATTCTTTACTTTGTCCGTTCCAAATCCATATTAAATTATGTAAACCATGAAATTCTGTCATTCTTCTGTAAAGTATATCCCACAACCAACGGTAAGACTGCGCCCCGTCTGCACTCCACCAATACCAACCGCCGCCGGCTTCATGCAACGGTCGCCATAATACCGGAATATCTTTTTCCGCTAAGGGTTTCAACGCCTCTGCAATCTGGTCAATATCTTTTAAAATTGCTGCACAAGATTCCGAAATTTCATGATTTTCTACGGCGGATTCTATATTTTCCAACATAGCCACGTCGGAAAAATAACTCACTTGTCCTTCCGTCAATTCACTTTTCGGGATAGCATCCGCAAGCGAAAAATTCGTTTCTTCTGCGTAAACGCTTGCAGTTCCTTCCGGTGCGTCCCAATTCCAAATTAAACCAACAATTCCGCCTTGTTCCGCCCATTGTTCACAAGAAGAAATAATATTTTGCTTTTCAGCTGTCGTATTCAGCGAATAACTTCGCATGTCTCCGAAACGAATTGCCGGATATTTTCCCGTAATCCGGCATACTTCATTCAATTCCGCATTGCCTTCCCCGTCAACATACTGCCCTGTAAAAATATGATTTCCATAATTTTCTTTTAAATATTGCATTAACTTTTGTGCAGAAGCAGAAGCTTGTGGGTCTGTTAAAGTTTCACTATGCTGATAATGAATTTTCTGCAATTCCTGGTCATCAGAAATTTCAAAATAATCTACGTCAATATTTCCGTCAATTTGCTGAATCGCTAATTCAGCCTGCCCTGCCGGAAGATATACCCCTGAAACGGTTACTCTTGTAAAATGTTCCGTGTCCGTTAAAGTAAACTGCCCGACTTCCTGACCGTTCAGCAGTAAAGCATTTGTTCCGGAAATTTCCGCACGAACACTAATTGTTAAATGATAATGCTGTGCTGTCGGTATCATGAACGCCGCTTGTAAAGTATTTTCTTCCTGACCGGAAAACCCTGTCACATACTGCCCATTGCTGCATTCTTCCCGTTCTTCGGAATGCAACGCACCGGAAAATTTCGCATGTTCCGCTTCCGCTGTTAATAATACTTCCTGAGGGTTGACTTCCGGAACGGAAAGCGGAACGACCGGAAATTCCGGTGCATTTTCTAAAAATGTTTCTGTTTCGTTTTCGGAAACTTCCGGTTCTGTTTCTGATATTGTTTCCGTTGATTCTAAAATCATTTCTTCCTGTTCCGGCTGACGTTTTCCGGAAAAAAATATGATTCCTGTTCCGGCAATCACTGCTAAACATAAACTTAAAAGCAGTATTTTCTTTTTCATCAGCGTTTCTCCTTAATTTAAATTTAATTTATTTATTTAAGATAATATTTTGTATTTGGTTCTGTGTCAAAACAAATCACGCCGTCAGAAATTTTCGCACTGACTGGTGTTTCATCTTTCCGGTAAACGCTGACAATTCCGGCTGTTCGTAAACAACAAGGATTTCCCTGAAGAGAAAGTAATTCCGCATGAAGTAATTTTCCGTCTTTCCATTCCATGCTGACTTCAAAACCACCTCTTGCACAAAGTCCGGTAATACTTCCATTCTGCCATGATTTTGGCAACGCCGGCAGAAGGTGAATTTCTCCGCTGTGACTTTGCAGAAGAATTTCCGCAATTCCGGCAGTTCCTCCGAAATTTCCGTCAATCTGAAATGGCGGACTGAAATTCAATAAATTTGCACTTGTCGAATGAGCAAGTAATTTTCTTAAATTTTCATATGCCATATCTGCATCATGCAATCTCGCCCACATGTTAATAATCCATGCACAGCTCCAGCCTGTATGCCCTCCGCCGTGAATTAACCGGCGAATCATTGTGGCTCTTGCGGCTCTTGCTAATTCCGGTGTTTTCTGCGGTGAAATTAAATCCGCCGGATATAATGCAAATAATTGTGAAATGTGCCTGTGTCCGACTTCTACTTCATCATAATCTTCCGCCCATTCCATAATTTGACCGTATTTCCCCACGGAAATTGGCGGTAATTTTTTCAGCATTTCCGAAAGTTGACTTGCTAATTCATGACAGGAATCTAAAATTTCTGACGCTTGAATAATATTGTTAAACAGAACGGTAATAATTTGCGTATCCATTGACGGACCTATACATAAACTGCCTTTTGTGCCGCTTTTAGTTAAATATGTGTTTTCCGGTGAAACAGAAGGTCCTGTGACTAATTGCCCGTGCTGATTTTCAAAAAGATAATCCGTGAAAAATTCCGCTGCTTCACACATTGTGTCAAAATGTTCCGCTAAAAATGCTTTATCCTGCGTGAACTGGTAATGTTCAAAAATATGCAAGCATAACCACGCTGCACCCATACACCAGATTGTTGCCGGCATCCATAAATCCTGCGGCGCACAATCTCCCCATATATCCGTGTTATGATGACAGCAGAAACCTTTTGCATGGTACATTTCTTTTGCGGTTTTCCTGCCGTCCGGGCGCATTCGTTCAATTAAATCAAATAACGGCAAATGGCATTCCGGAAGATGACAACTTTCTGCACACCAATAATTCATTTCCGTATTGACATTAATCACGAACCGACTGCCCCATAACGGAATCATTTCTTCATTCCAAATGCCTTGCAAATTCATTGGCTGGCTGCCTGGACGGCTTGCCGAAATCATTAAATAACGCCCGTAATTAAAATATAACACCCCTAAATGATTATCCCGTATTAACTTATGACATTCTTTGTCATCATCTTCATTTCCTTTCAAACGGGCAATACGCTGGTCAGTTGGTAATTCTGATGCGCCTTCACTGTTATCTTCTAAAATGAATTTCACACGTTGATATAATTTCTGATAATCTTCTACATGTTCAGTTTTTAATTTTTCCGTCATTTCGGTAATGTCCTGCACGGAATCTGTTACTTTGTGCAAACGTTCCAACGCCTGCTGAATATAATTTTCCCCCTGGTAAAAACTCGTTTCCATAGAAATCAATAATAATGCCTCATCCGCTTCATGCACTTGTAAAGCATTTCCAATTGTTTCCACTGAACCGCCTTTCGTGAAAACCGTCATTCCGGCAGCGAAAAATATTCCGTTCCGGCTTCCTGTTCCCCCCGTGTATAAAATTAAATTTTCTTCCACGGGTCTGTTATCGTCGTAATTATCTTCCCGTCCGTCAATTGAGGCGGAAAATTTCACTTTTCCGGAAACGTCCGCTTTGATTGAAATCACCATCAATTGTGCCGGATAAGAAATAAACACTTCCCGAACGAAATTCACTCCGGCATCATCATGAAATTCCACTTTGGCAATTGCCTGCCGTAAATCTAAAGAACGCCGGTATTCTCTTGCTTTCCCTGTAAATACATGGCACAAAGTCAAATCCCCTAACGGCATATAATGCCTTGCATTCGGGGTTACGCCCTGCATTTTCTGAAAAGCAATTTTTTCCGCCTCTTCAATTTTTTCTTCCAGCAGTAATTTTCGAATTTCTTGTACGCCTTCATAAGCCCTCGGATTAAGTCTGTTTCGTTTCCCTCCGGAATAAACGGAATCTTCATTCAATTTGAAAATTTCCTTTCCCGCTCCGCCGAACACCATTGCGCCCATTCTGCCATTACCGACAGGCAACGCACTGTTAAAATCAGCAGCTTCTTTTGTATACCAGAGTAATTCATCTGTACTCATGTTCATCACAATCACCTAATTTCAAAAAATTTCTCTCTTTGTCATTATAACACAAATTCAGAAATAATGCAATAGATGTATTATTTTTCGGTATTTTAACCAGAATTTTTCTGAAATGTAAATTTATTCTTGACTTTTTTGTAAATTTCTGCTATAATGATGATAACGACATTTTTAATTCAAGGAGGAAAGTTTCTGAAATGAAAACTTATCAATGTAAGGTATGCGGTGAAGTCTTTCAGGTGGAAGACGGAAAAGAACCCGTTTGCCCCGTATGCAAGCAGAAAGGCGACAAGCTGGAATTGATTGAAGAATCTGCTCCGGCTAAAACTAACCCTTACGCCGGAACACAGACGGAAAAAAATTTAGAAGCCGCTTTCGCTGGCGAATCTCAGGCAAGAAATAAATATACTTATTTCGCTTCTGTCGCTAAAAAAGAAGGCTATGAACAAATTGCCGCCTTATTCCTGAAGACCGCCGACAACGAAAAAGAACATGCTAAACTTTGGTTCAAAGAATTGCAAGGTATCGGTTCCACGGCACAGAACCTTAAAGCTGCTGCCGACGGCGAAAATTACGAATGGACAGACATGTATGAATCTTTCGCCAACACCGCTGAACAGGAAGGTTTCCATGAACTCGCCGCTAAATTCCGCATGGTTGGCGCAATTGAAAAACACCATGAAGAACGCTATCGGGCTTTACTGCACAATGTGGAAACGAAAGAAGTTTTCCAGAAAAGCACGGTTAAAGTTTGGGAATGCCGGAATTGCGGTCATATTATCATTGGCACAGAAGCACCTGAAATTTGTCCTGTCTGCGCCCACCCGCAAAGTTATTTTGAAGTCAATGCAGAAAATTATTAATTAATCATGAAAAATCCGGCGGAATCATTCCCGCCGGATTTTTATTTTTTTATTGGGCTAATTTTTTCCCTAATTCATGACACGCTGCTAATGCTGTTTCATCGGGCGTTTCGTTAGCGATTACCGGTTCGGCAACTAATTCCGCACCGATTTCTTCCGCTTCCTGTTTCCAGTTGCGCATCCATTCGCCGTCACCCCAGCCGTAAGAACCGAATAAAGCAATTTTCTTTCCGCTTAAATTTGACTTGACGGAATCCCACATTGGCTGAAATTCTTCTTCTTCGAGAACTTCTGCACCCATTGCCGGACAACCGAAGGCAATCGCTTCAAATTCTTCTGCTTGATTTGCGGAAAATTCTGCGGCAGTAAGTAACGTTCCGCCGGAAGTTTCTGCAATGGCTTTCGCCATTGTTTCCGTGTTTCCTGTCTGACTCCAATAAACAACTGCTGTTTTCTTCATGTTAAAATTCTTCCTTTCTTGCATAAACTTATGCTGATTGATAAGTTAATTATACCCTTTTCAGCTATGTTTATCCACTCCAAACGGAACAAAAATCAATCCATTCCAGCTTAATGAACAAAAAAATCCGTGAAACGTTTGCTTCACGGATTTTATTTTATTTAATCAAAAGATTCAATAATTTTTACAATTCTCTTCATAATCATCAAAGCATCAGCAGGGGTTACGTCCCCACTCTTGTCTACATCAGCAGCAGTAGTCTGTTCACTTGTTAATGTTGCCTTACCAAGAATAGATCTGTTGACCAGAATAACATCCAGAATGTCAATTGTTTCTGTCCCGTCAACGTCACCTAAAGCATATTTTCCGCCGGTATTGGGTTTTGTTGTGTCTGTCGGGTCACTGTTGGAATTATTTCCTGTCGGGTCTGTTGGTTCTGGTTTCGGTAAGTTCTTCGGGTCATACTGTGTAATGTCTACGAAAGTAAATTCATTCTTATCTGCATAAGCTTTCGTATTGGAATCTTCACTGTTGATTGTGCTTACTCCGGCAACTACAAAATCTGTGATTTTCTTAGTGCCGTTATAGCCAATCGCATGATTGCCAATTGTCGGATTGTCCGGAATCGCAATTCCCATTAATGACGTACAGTTAGCGAAAGCATTTATACCAACCTTTTCCAAAGTTTTGGAAAGCTGATTGATTGTTACACCAGTTGCTTCCAGTGATGTACAGCCTGAGAAAGCATTTGCGCCAATGTCTTCCGTGTTGATGGCTAAAGTTTTCAATGATACATCTTTTTCAAATGCACTCTTTCCGATTGTGACAGCCGTCACATCTACATTTTCCAGACCGTTACAGCCGGAGAATGCATTTGCGCCAATGCTGCTTGCATCGTTAATTTGTACTTTAGTTAAACCTGAACCGGAAAATGCATTCGTACCGATAGACTGCATTTTACTCAGGTCAAATTCAGTCAGGCAGGTGCAGTTAGTGAATGCATTATTCGGAATGGAATCTACATTCTGAATAGTAACTTCTTTCAGCACTGTGCAGTCTGCAAACATGCCTTCTGATAAGGAATTGACTTCAGCGGATTCCAATGAAGCGCAGCCCATGTAATTTTCTTTTCCGTCATAAACTGTTGCCATGTCTGCCGGAATTTTCTTCAGGTTAGCGCAGCCTTTGAATGCAGCACCGCCAATATCCTGTGCAATAATTGTTGCTTTATCGTCAAGTGTGTTCACTGCCTGGAGAGATTCGCACCCTTCAAAAGCACTTGCTTTAATGGAAGTTGCATTTGTGCAGACTTTCAATAAACCTGTGCAGCCCTGGAACATGCCTTTTGTAATAATATTGCCTTCATAGGTAGCATTCTGTAAAGCAGTATCATTAGAGAAAATTGTGTCTCCTATGGAGAATAAAGCCGCACTTCCGGACATGATTTTTGCTTTTGTTAAATTCGGGCAATCTGCAAATGCTGATTTGCCAATAACAACTGTACCGTTAGCCATACCGGCAATATCTACTTCTGTAATGCCGCTTCCCTGGAATGCGGATTCATCAATGGTGTAAATATCCCCTGTCACAACGCTGTCTAATGCTTCACAGCCGAAGAAACATTTTTTGCCATAGTCTTCTGCTTTGATTGCGTTTCCGCTGGCAGAAATGCTATTTAATACAGTACAACCAGCAAAAGCACTGTCTTCAATAATTCTCAGCCCCGGCATGTCAATAGATGTCAGAGATGTGCAGTTTTCAAAAGTGCTTGGACTTAAAATAGAAACATCCTGCAAAGCAACCTGGTCCGGGTCAGCTACAGAAGTTAATGCAGAACAATTCTGGAAAAAGCCGTCCGGCGTTTTCGTCATGCCTTTAGAACTAATGGTAATCACTGTTGCACTGGTGCAATCTTTGAACGTATAACCTTTGTTTTTCTTCGGGTCAGTCGTATCTTTGACATAAGAGTCAGACAACAGCGTAATAGATTTCAAAGAAGAACAGCCTTCCAATGCATTTTCACCGACACCAGGCAAGAAAGTTTCTTTTTTGTTAATGGTTTTGGTTACGCCTTTGCATTCACCAACTTTGAAACTTTCCATAGCGGAACAGCCCTTGAATGCCTTGTCGCCTAAACGGGTAGCGTTCGCAAATTCTACTACACGGATAGCCGTACAGCCTTCAAATGCACTGTTATCAATCAATTCCAGTGACGGGTCACATGCTGTGCCTTCTACTTTATCGGATTCACTGGACTTGTAAACAGCTGTCAGAGAAGTACAACCGCTGAATGTTCCTTCTGAAAGTTCTGTGACAGAAGGCGGTAAATCCACAGAAGTTAAAGAAGTACAGCCGGCAAACATATTATTTCCGAAGCCCCAGCCTTCATCTTCACCGTAAGGTGTCCAGTTTCCAATCGTTGCCGGAAAACCGGAAACACTCTGTAAAGATGTACAATCTTTGAACACTGCTCCGCCTAAAGATTCCAGTGCATTATTAAAGTTAATTGTACTTAAAGAAATGCACCCTTCAAAACAGGAAGTATCTGCGCCGATTGTTCCTTCACCGAATGTAATATCTGCAAGGCTTGTACAGCCTTTGAATGCTTTTTTCCCTAAAATGGTCAAATTATCTGACATTTTCACAGATTTAATAGAAGTACAGCCTTCAAATGCACTGTCATTGACAGTTAATTCTTCATAGCTGGAATCAGATACCCAATTCTGGAAAATTGGTGTTTCCAACGGTGTAGCTTTAAATGCATTTTTACCGATTACTCTGACAAATTCCGGATGTTTGAATGTTACATCTGTTACCTGTGTAGAAGCACAGAGTCCGTCCGGAACAATCGGCATATCATTATTCACGACAATTGTTTTCAGTCCGCTTTTTTCGAAAGCAGATGCACCAATATATTTTACATTTTCCGGAATGGTTACTTCAGTGAAATATGTGCATTCCATGAATGCATTTTTGCCGATATAGTCAATATTTTCCAGACCGGAAACAGATTTCAGATAAGATTTCTGGAATGCTCCGTCACCAATTACCGTGACTTTATCAGGGTCAAGAAGTTCAACTTCTTCTTTTGCCTTAGCAGCAACAACAGTATCAAACATTTCTGTTGCTTTCTCCTGGTCAGCAGCTGATTCAAGTAAAGTACTTAAATCCACATCGAGTTCAGTATTCAGCATTGTTTTCAGCCCGACACGGTATTCAGTCAAAAGAGTTCCTTTTTTTCCGGTTTCTTCATCGACACCAGAAACAGTAATTTTATAGATACCATAAGTATTACCATTTTCTGATTTCCAGTTGGTGTTAGTCACCATAGATATTGCATGTGTATAAACGGAAGTATCTGCATACGGGTATGTATACTGATCAGCGTTTACCCCTGCTTCGGGAATCTCAGTTGCTGCGGAAGCCATAATAGAAACAGCAGATAATCTTCCGGAAATCTGCGGTGCGATAGCTCCTGCACCCATTACGCAAGAAATGGCAAGCAAAGCTGCGATTGTTTTCTTCATAAAATAATCCATCTCCCAAAAATCTTGATATTTACTGATTCATAATGAAAATCAGCATATTTATATTATAGCACATATTTGATAAAAAATCAAGAGTATCTCTTGCTTTTCGTCAAAAGTAACAAAACAAATCCAGAAAATTAGTCAATATTATCAAATTTCAGATTTGTTTGATTTCCGAACGGTAACGATTTTTCCACGCAAGGCGTTTCTGGTGTAACATTTTGTTCAAGAAAAGATAAGTTTTACTCAACAGGAAAATGCCATAAATTATAGGATAAATTAGTAAAATTATCTGAAATAATAAAATTATCGCCGTGTCAAAACTAATGATTTTCGCTGTATTTTCCCAATATGGGAATATGACTTTGTCACAAATCAGTAATTCATGAATATGGCGCAACGTGTTCCAGCGTTCAGAAAGAGCATATCTTCCGGTATTCTGCAATAAAACACTGTTTTCTTTTTCTTCTTCACTGAAGATATTTTCCAGAATGCCCATTGCAAAATTTTTCACCGGATTAGGGAAAACTGCCTCATAGCAAGTAATAGTTTGCTTTTCTTTTGTAAGGCAAGTATAGGGAATGTACATTCTCGGCATTGTTCCGTAAGCTTTACGGGAAGCGTAATCTGTTTCCGGCTGAACCACTCCCGCAATGAAGAATGTTTCATTCTGGAATTGAATTTCCATTCCGGCAACGTCGGAAGAACCGAATAATTGCCACGCTAACTGTGTATCAATCACTACTCTGTCATGCATTAAATCCGTTTCGGAAAAATATCCCCCGCTGACTAATTGCATAGCATGAAGTAAGAAAAAATCTCCCCCAACTGCGGTGACTAATGCCTTAGCTGAATTTTTCCGGTTGCCTTGAATTTCCATTTGTCCGGCTTCCGTACTGTAGGAATCATACCATAAACGAGTTTCGGAATTTTCCGTTTGTAAAGATTTAGAAGCTAATTCTGTTTCAATATTTTCATGCAAGGTTTGTATATTTTCCGTAGTGAAATCAGCTTTTTCCGGAAAAAATATACTCACCTGTGCGGAAAGTGAATCATTTTCCCAACGTTCCGCCCCGTACTGCACATCTGGCAATTGAATGATTACATGATTAATTCCCATTAAAACAAAGAAAATGATGATGCAAACTAATGCCAAAATTATTCTTATGATTCGGGTTTTGTTCAGTTTCATGAATTTTCCTCCATGCGTACCTGCATTCCAGGGGTAAGAGGTTTTTCAGAATTTGTCACAATGAACGAGGAAGAAGAAACATCTCCCTGCACGGCACTGTTAATTTCATCATGCGCTAAAACAGTAACATCACTGCGAGTAACATAATATCTGTTTCCTAACGGAGTATTTTTCACTTGCATAACTAAAATAAATTTTCCATTATTATCTTCCATAACGGCACTGGACGGGACAACACAATCATAATTTTCACTGGAAGTTTTAATGGATAATGCTAATACATCGCCAATATTTACTTCACTTCCGGTAATGTCAAAGACTAAAATTTTACCGCTTTTGTCTGAAGATTCCGTATCTTTCCGAATAGCAACTAATGTTGCTGTTATATCGCTGTAATATTGATTGACAATTTCAGCCGTCATGCCTGTATGTAATTTCCTTGCTTGTTCGGCAGTAACGGAAAATTGCACCGTACAGCCTGAACCTGTTAAAGTAATACTCGCTAAAGAATCTCCGTCCATGACTTTATCCCCTGCTGCACAATTTACCGTGTTGACAATTCCTTCATTTTTGCTGGTAATGATTTTACTGTCCTTGTCTTTCCGGAGCTTTTCCAATGCTTCTTTCTGCTGGTCAATGGCGTTCTGCTGGCTTTTTAAATCAAGGTCATTAAGTTGCTGTGTTAAAGCATCTTCTTTCTTCTTTTCTGCCAACTGCATTAATAAACTTTGTAAGGCTCTTTCCTGCTGGGAAACGGCTTCTTGTAAAGTCGTTACACTTTCGCCGGAATTTTCCATTTGCTGACTTTCGTATGCGGAAATAATCCCCTGCGCTGAATCGGCTTTCTGACTGGCAATTTCTAAATCTGTCTGAATTAGCGTGCTGACATCAGCAGCGGCTTTCTGATAATTCGCTTTTGCTGTGTTCAATTCTTCCTGTGCCTGTGTAACGGCTAATTTTTTTGCAGCTTGTTCCTGTTCCTGTTTCTGAATTTCCTGAAGAGTATTTTTCGCATTTTGTAAATCTTCTTTCGCATAGCGTAATGTTTGTTCTGCGTCTTCCATTGCACGCTGTAAATCTGTTAAAGAAAACATCGGAATATTTTCTTCTTCGGAATTTTCTGACACTTCCGGTATGCCATTCGTTAAAGCAGAATCATAATCCGCTTTCGCTCTGTCATAGGCAACTTGTGCCTTTTCCACGTCTCTTTCTAAACTTAATACAGTCGCTTGCTGTTGTTCAGAAGAAACTAAAATTTCTACACTTTCTAAAGCTGTTTGCGATTCCTGAAGTTTTTGTTCTGCATTTTGTACAGCAGTTTGTGCATTTTGTAACCCTGCTGTATATTGTAACGGAATATTTTCTAATTCTCCGGCAGTTACTGCTGTAAGATAACCTGTTAATGTTTCCATTTCAGAAGAGGCATTTTTCGCATCTGTCATTGCTTGCTGATAATCCTCATCGGAAACGCTTTGCGTTTGTCCGCCTGCTGAATTAAGGCGGTTAATTGCGTTTTGCAAATCAGCTCTTGCATCTGCAATTTCTTGATTTTCCGCTGTGTAATCCGGTGCTACTGTCAGTAATGCTTTCTGGTAGGCAAGTTCTGAAGCCTGTAAAGCGTTTTCCGCCTCTTTAATTTCCGCTGCATTATCTTCCGCATCAAGCGCAAATAATTTATCCCCGACATGCACTTCATCACCAGATTTAATATATACAGTGGCAACAGTTCTGCTCCCTTCAGCGGAAACTTCATAATTCTGATTTGCTGAAACTGTTCCCGTACCACGAATTTTTTCAGTAATTGTTCCATTTCCTGCATACTGCGCTGAAACTGTCGGCAAACTATAATTCAGAATCGTATTCGAAAAAAACGTCAATAACAACAAAATCACTAAAAAAACAATTAAAATTGTTTTAATTCGTTCCCTGCGCCGGGCATTTTTATTCTGTTCTTCCATGATTAAATCATCCTTTCACACCGCCGGAATAAGTAATTCCTTCAACGAGATATTCTTCCCCGTACAAAAATAATAATAATGCTGGTATCATGTACACAACCGCAACGGCAAAAGCTAACCCCACGTCACCCTGATTGATTTGCGAAAGAAAAACAGATAACGGATATTGTTCTTCTTCTTTCAGTAAAATTAACGGCTGTTCTACCATGTTCCAGTAATCAATAAATACAAGAAGCCCCACGGAAAGCATTGCACTACGGCACAACGGCAAACAAATATGCCAGAAAATCTGAAATTCTCCTGCTCCGTCAAGTTCTGCCGCTTCGTAATAGGCTTTCGGAATCCGGCGCATGATTTTCGTTAGTAAATAAACGCTGAACGGCGAAAATATCCCCGGTAAAATAATTGCCCATTTCGTTCCTAAAATTCCTAAATATTCCGATACTAAATAATTCGGCACAAGTGTTACTTGATACGGCATCAGCATTAAAATCACATAACTGAAAAAAATTAGTTCTCTTAATTTCCCCCGATACCGTGAAAAGCCGTATGCAGTCACTGCCGCAAGCAAAACCTGAAAAACAGTAATTGGCACAACCATAATGACAGAGTTCCAGAATTTCAGCAAATAATCCGGACTTTTAAATAATACAGCAAGATATTGCTGAAAACTGACTTTATCCGGAATGAATTTTAAATTCAATTCTTCTGAAATATAGGTTTTTTCGTCTGTGGAGGCGTTGTCAATCATTGCACCGTAATTGGCATTGATTTCTTTTTCCGTCATGAATGAATTGCTAATGGTTAAAACCGTTGGCAGAAGAAATAAAATCGCTGCCAATGCAGAAAAAATAAATAATAATCCGGTCAGAAAATTCCGTTTCCATTTTCTTCGGCTAATGTTCATTCTTCCACGTCCTCCCCGTATTTCCGTTCAATCAGAAATAAAATGCCAATTAACACAATCATTACTAAAGAAAGTAATACCGCCGCACTGGAAAGTTTCTGATAATCTAAAGAATTAAACGTATTATTCATGAAATGCTGCATTAAATACACGCTTTCATAGGGATAATCTCCTGTAAGTAAATACACTTCACGGAACATTTTAAACGAACTGATAATTGACAGAATCGTCACAAATAAAATTGTCGGCGAAAGATACCTCAATTTAATATGCAGAAACGTATACCATCTGTTCGCCCCTTCCAGTTCAGCGACTTCTACAATTTCTTTAGGAATCCCCCCAATAGCCGACATGAACAAAATCATATTATAACCTAATGTTTTCCATAAAAACATAATCGTTAATACTAAATATGACCAGTTCGTTTTCAGCCAGTCTATTGGTTCAATGCCGAATAATTCCGTAATTTGGTTCAATGTTCCGTGATAATGGAAAATTACCTGCCACACCAGCACTACAGAAGCTATCGGCACCATTAGCGGACAAAGAAAACATGACCTGATCCAACTTTTTCCTGGTATGCGTGAATTTAATCCGAACGCCATTGCCAAAGACAACACCACGGAAAGCGGAACGGAAATTCCTGTGAAAATTCCTGTATTTTTCGCCGCCCTGAGAAAAGCCGGATTGTGAAACAAATTCAAATAATTCTTAATGCCAACAAAATTCGCAAAAGTAGGATTATCCAAAACGGAATAATACACAACCACGCAAAACGGAATGACAAAAAACACCCCCACACCAACCAAACTCGGAATTAACCAACTCCAATTTTTCAATAGCTGTATGCCTTTTTTCAAGTTAATCACCTCTTAATTAATTTCATTTCATTTAACTGTAACTATCATAGCACAGTTATTTTCACTTGTCAACCGCTTTTCTCACCTATAAAACAATTCTGACGGGCAAAATATGACACTTTTCTGAAAATTCAGCAAAAGTAATAAATTTTAGACGAATTTTCCGAAAAATTTAGCATAATCACTATTGACAAATTCTTCTTGATGTGCTATAATATCAATTGTACGATATGTACGATATGATGCCGCTGTGGTGGAATTGGCAGACACAAGGGACTTAAAATCCCTCGGAGTAAAATCCGTACCGGTTCAAGTCCGGTCAGCGGCATGAAAAAACCTGCATCATTCCGGTGCAGGTTTTTTTTCACCTATTTTTCAGAAAATTTATCTTGCAATTCAGTTTGTTTTATGTTATAATATAACTATATTAAAATTTCACGCAAAGGAGAAAAATTATGACAGTTGATACAAAAGAAGTCGTCACGACAATTGCGTACCTGATTGGCGTAAGGAAAAATATTATTGAGCAATGTTTCCGTGAAGATTGCGGCGAAACATTAGACAAGCTCTATGCCAGTCAGGAAGCAACCATTATTCGCTATCTGTGCAAACTGAGAACTACTTTGTTCCAGAAATTCAAAAAAACAGACGATGCTATGCGCTATGAGCTGAAAAACCTCAATTCTTTAGAATGGTATGACCAGGAAAATATTAAACAGCTGGAAAAATGGGGGTTCGTCATTATCCATGCCAATTACCGTTCAAATAAGTATATGCAGGATTTCACCCGCCTCATCAATGAAAATATTGACCATTGCGCTAATCTGTTTTATGATTGGGTCAATTGGGAATATATCCGAGATTTGTTTTATATTCCGAAATATAATCATAATGAAGGCGCAGTCATGCGGGAAGAATTTTATAAATACATGTCCAATATTGATTGTTATCCGTTCCAGATGTACATTCATTGGAAACCGGCGGAACTGGGCAGTATTATTTATTCCGACAGAAAATTCCTGAAAGTGATTTACGGTCAGCATAATGACGTATTCACGGATTTCACGAAATACAAAGATGCCGACGACGAAACTAAAAATAATATTTACGCTTTTGTGGAAAGCAGCACCAGAACTGCCATTGCCGTTGACTGCGAAAATTCCGATGTGTTTAAGCTTTACAGCGTGCTGAAAAATTTAAATCCGGACGAATTAGCGAAAATTGAAAAAATTACCCTTTACGACGACGACAACACAACCAGCGGCTGGGACTGGCTTGCGCATTTTATCAGCATTCCGGTAGAACATATTGAAGTGCAGAGAGTGACAGACAGAAAATCTCTCGTGGATATTAAAATGACCGCCAGCGTTTGCAAAGATTACTATGAAAATGGCATTTCTTCTTTCATTATCGTTTCCAGCGATTCTGATTTCTGGGGGTTAATTTCTTCCTTGCCGAATGCAGATTTTTTAGTCATGTATGAATATGATAAATGCGGAATGGCAATTAAAAACGCTCTTTCTGAACATAATATTTATTATTGCGCTATTGATGATTTCTGTACATCCGCCACGGACGAACTGAAAAAAGCCGTTCTCTTTGAAGAACTCGAAAAACATCTTCCGGAAATTTACGGGCAAACACCTGCCGACTTAACAAGAATGCTGTACGAAAATACACGCATTGCCGCTACACAAAAAGAAATGGACGTTTTCTGCACAAAATACGTGAAAACGTTACGTTTACGACTTAATTCAGAAGGCGCATTCGTCATTGAAATCCAGAAATAACCGGAAATAAATTAAACAGTCTCTGTATCGATATGAAACAGAGACTGTATTTTTTACGAATTGCATTTTACTTTCACTTTTTGTTCTTCTGTCGTAATCAGAACATTATGCAGAATTTTCCCTTCATCAATCATTTCCGACGCAATGACATCTTCCACACGGTCACGCAGAACACGCCGGATTTCTCTTGCGCCGTACCGCTTGCCGAAAGCTTCTTCAGCGATTTTGTCTAAAGCAGACTGGTCATATTGCAAAATAATTCCTTTTTCGTTCAGAGGCGTTTTCATTTCGTCAAGCATTAAGCCGGCAATGGCGGAATAGTCTTTTTCCGTCAGCGGTTTGAATACAATAATTTCATCAATACGGCTGATAAATTCCGGACGCAGGAAATCTCTTAAGGCTTTTAAGGCTTTTTCTTTGGAAATGTCTTCCGCCGTTTTGTTAAAGCCTACTCCGGTAGATTTATCTGTTGAACCCGCATTAGAAGTCATGCAAATGACCGTATGCGCAAAACTAACCGTTCTGCCCTGTGCATCTTCAATTTGTCCTTCGTCTAAAATTTGCATGAGAATATTCATTACATCGGGGTGGGCTTTTTCGATTTCGTCAAACAAAATCACGGAATAAGGCTTTCTTCTGACTTTTTCCGTTAATTGTCCGGCTTCATCATAACCCACATACCCAGGAGGCGAACCAATCAGACGGGCAACAGAATGCTTTTCCATAAATTCCGTCATGTCTAACCGGATTAACGGGTCAGCCGCATCAAATAATTCAGAGGCTAAAACTTTTACTAATTCTGTTTTTCCAACCCCCGTCGGACCGACGAAAATAAATGATGCTGGACGAATGCGTTCACTGAATTGGATACGGCTTCTTTTAATGGCTTTCGCTAAAGCATTCACTGCTTCATCCTGACCAATGACTTTCGATTGTAACCGCTGGGCAAGACCTTTCATGCGTGCCATTTCCGTTTCGGCAATTTTATTCGCCGGAATCCCTGTCCATAATTCAATGACTGCTGCTAAATCGGTTTCTTCTACATAAATATTTTTAATTTTCGACTCCAGTTCCGTTTTTTTCATTTTCAAACGGCTGAAAGAAGATTTCGTTTCAGCAATTTTTTCAAAATTCGGAGTATCACTTTCCGAAAGTTCAGCTAATTTCTGTTCTGTATCTTCAATCTGAACATTCAGTTCATCGAGTTCTTTTAATTCTTTTGCACGAATGCTTCTGTAGGCGCAGCTTTCGTCCAGTAAATCAATGGCTTTATCCGGAAGAAAACGGCTGGTAATATAGCGTTCCGAAAGTACCGCACATAATTTCAGCATACGGTCTTCAATATTAACACGATGATATTTTTCATAATATTCTTTTATGCCTTTCAGAACTTCTGTTGTTTCTTCCACAGTTGGTTCTGTAATCGTAATTGGCTGAAAACGCCGTTCTAATGCGCTGTCTTTTTCAATATATTTGCGATATTCTTTAAACGTTGTCGCACCAATGACCTGAATTTCTCCACGGGAAAGAGCCGGTTTTAATAAATTCGCCGCATTCATTGAACCTTCTGAATCCCCTGCGCCAACAAGATTATGCACTTCATCAATAAATAAAATCACATTTTCCGCTTTGATAACATCCGCAATTAAGCCTTTGACACGGCTTTCAAATTGCCCTCTGAACTGCGTTCCGGCAACTAATGCCGTCAAATCAAGCAAATAAATTTGTTTATCTAAAAGATGAAATGGCACTTCTTTAGCAGCAATTCTTTGTGCTAATCCTTCCGCAATTGCTGTTTTTCCGACACCTGGTTCACCAATTAAGCAAGGATTATTTTTCGTTCTTCTGGAAAGAATTTGCATTGCCCGGGAAATTTCCCTGTCTCTGCCAATAATTCTGTCTAATTCGTGATTTTCCGCACGTTTACTTAAATTTGTGCAGTAATTATTCAGGAATTTATATTCCTTTTCTTTTTCGGGTTTTTTCTTCTTTTGATTTTTTTCTGCTTTCCGATTTTCACGGAAATCCGCATTGAACGGAGAACCTTTTCCATTCATGCCGAACATACTGCGTAAAAAATTCGGCATTGCATCAATTGTTCCGCTTGGCGGTTCAGGATTTAAATTATCCTGACCGAGAGTATTTAATTCTTCTTCCAGCATTTCCGGAAGGTCTTCCTGCATCATTTCCGTCATTCTGTCGGAAAATTCTTCTAAATCTTCTTCATTGATATAATGACTTTTCAAGTAATCTGAAACTTGCGGAATATTCAAATCTCTGGCACAAACTAAGCAATAGCCTTCATTTTTACTTTCTTCACCTCTTAAAGCGGAAATAAATACCACAGCAGTTCTTTTTTTACATTTACTGCATAAAACCATAGCTTCTCTTCCTTTCCTGTGTCAACTACCCAGAACGACAATTGACCAAAGTTCTTACATATATGTTTTCTTTCTATCTTCTGCATGTTATTTTACTACACTAATAGAATAACACATTTTTCAGGCGTTGTCAAGTCAATTCAGAAAAAATCCTTTCACTTGTCAAACCTTTTCCCTATAGTATAGCACATCTTTCCGGAATTGTCAACTCTTTCCGGAAAAATTTTTATTCTCCGCTTGCATTCACCCGCTGAATACGGTCATAGCCTAACAAATAAAAATATTTCCCATTTTTCAACGTTTTTTCGTAAACGTCCTGAATATGTAAAGCTGAACGTTCCGTTCCGTTGAAAGAATATTCCCGTATTCTTCCAGTATCTAATAAATAAACAGAATCTTTCTGCACGTCAACGGTTTTACAGAGAGTGTCAAAATTTAACGAAATAGGAGCAGTTGTTTCATCGGAAAATAACAGAAGAACAGACTGCCGGCGTTCTTCATTGCGCAAAAGCACTGCGCCGTGTTCTTCCGAAAAATCAAAATCCTGCAATGTACCTGTATATTCATACATATTAATTAATTCGCCATTATGATTATAATATGCGGCTTTCGTATCTCCAATGACAAACACACCGCCGTCCCCTAACGTGTAAACATGCATACAAAGCGTAGTAAGCGGTTCCGTTGTCCATTGAATGTCGCTCTGGTCGAAACGAATGGACTGTATCACAGTAACTAATTCGCCGTTTTCCGCTCCTATTGTGGAAAATACACAGCCATTTTCCGTAAAGCTGACATCATTCAGGCGTTCCACACAATCACGGGTATAAATTAATTTTCCGCTGGCATCGAAGATAATTAACCGGCAAGCATATGTTTCTGATTCTGTAATTACAGCAACATAGCCCTTTTCACTAAGTACAGCAAATAAAATTGGTTGTTCTGTCTGATTTTCATAAAGCATTTTCTTTCGGGAATCTACCCGAAAAGAAGTTCCGTTAAATGAATAAGTTAATGCTTTATTTGCATTTGTCTGCATAATGGCATTGCTGTAGGCATGTTGACGGCTGTCTAATAATTCACCGTTCATGCGGTAAATATATAAATATTTATCACAAAGAACGAATAAATCATTATCTACAAATTCTGCATGATAATCTACACCGCCGGAAATTTTCAGCAAAAATTCTCCGTCTGTTTCTGCTGTTAAATTCGCATGTGGTGTACTGATTTCTTCCAATTGGGAAAATAAAACTTCCCTTTTGGAATAAATCATCGCTGCGGCAAGAATTGCGGCGAAAATTAACAATCCGGCAATTAATTGTTTTCGTCGTTTCAGTCGTTGCCTTGCCTGAATGACTTCATTAAGGTCTGCCATTTGCTGACTTCCTTTCCTAAAATATTAATAAAATATCTGATTTAAATATAACCCGTGAGCAGGGGCAGTTCTTCCGGCAAGCAAGCGGTTTTTCGCCTGTATAATTCCGTCAAGCTGTTCTACAGAAATTTTCCCTTCATTGACTTCAATCAGCGTTCCCACAATAATTCTGACCATGTTGTAAAGAAAACCATTCCCCCGAACGTAAATTTCCAGTTTGTCGCCGGATTTTTCAAGGGTTATGCTGTAAATTGTTCTGACTGTCTGCATTTCCGGAGAACAACCCGAAGCGCAGAAAGATTGAAAATCATGCGTTCCTTCCAAATGTGGAATAGCTTTTTTCATTCGTTCAATATGCACCGGACGGCGGTAATGATAGGCTAAATCTGTTGTGAACGGGTCTTTGCTTTCGCTGCAATGCAGTAAATATAAATATTCTTTTCCTTTACAGCTGAACCGGGCATGAAATTCCGGTTCAGCATCTTCACAGGATAAAATAGAAATATCTTTCGGCAATTCCCCATTTACCCCACGGACAAAATTCAAATTCCGAATAGTGCTGTTCGTTTTCACGGAAAAACAGAATTGTTTAGCATGAACTCCCGTATCCGTACGGGAACACCCGTGAATGATTACTGGTTCATTCAGCACTTTGGAAACGCATTTCTGCACGACTTCCTGCACAGTAATTCCATTCGGCTGAATTTGAAAACCATGGTAAGCCGTCCCACGGTAAGCCATCATGACTTTTAAATTTCTCATTCAGATTCTTCTTTCTGGGTTTCTTCCGGATTTTCTTCTGAATTTTCTTCTTGATTTTCTCCAAAATGCGCATCAATGAAATCAAGAATTTCCTGATTTTGTTGTTTCACCCGTTCCGTTTCGGTAAAGGGCGTTTCTTCCGGCATAGTTAATTCTTCTTCAGGTTCTTCAGAAAATTCTGATTCTTCTGAAGTTTCTGTTTCGTCGGAATTTTCTTCATTTTCAAATTTTTCAGTTTCTTCAGGTTCTTCCGGTTTCGGGTGTTTCCGTTCGTAAACATACAGTAAAACTAAAATTCCTGCGCAGACAATTCCAATGAACACCCCTGGAATAAATCCTGCCGGAGCATATTTCAGGCGGATTTCATGCGTTCCGGAAGTGAGTTTCACACCGGACATTGCCCCGAACATATTCAGTAAATCAGCTTTTTGTCCGTCTACTTCCACACTCCAGCCCTTTTCATAAGGAATAGAAAGATATAATATTCCGTCTTCCTGCGCATTAACCGTTCCGGAAAGTTTCGTATCTGAAAATTTTGTTAATTGCATACTGCCGTTCTGTTGTAATTTTTCATAACCTCTTTTGAAGACATCTTCATTCAGTTCATAAAAATAAATATTCGCATCGCCGCTTTTCGCTTCATCTTTCATTGTACAGGTTAAATTAATTAACGTTCCGGCATCATACCAGCCTATAGGCGTAATATAGGGCTGCCGTTCGATATTATATTGATGAATCAATTCACCGTTATTGACACGAACTTCAAGATAATTCGCATCTTTCACTTTCGCATAAGCGTATACCATACCCATTTGCGTTGTTGTATAATTATATTTCAGGAAATGTTCCGGCGAGTCTTCCTCTCTGACATAATTATAAGCCCCGTATTCCCTTCTGGAAACTTCAAACCCTTTATGCCCGACATGGGTAATATCTACCTGTTTGAATAAATCTTCTTCAATTCCGGTAATTTTCCGGAATAATTCGTTCTGCGTGGCGAACGGGTCGCTCTGGTCGGGAATTTCATAATTTTCTGTTTCATTTGGCATCATGAACCCAAGCCCTAAAAGATAATCATTTTCAAACATAGCACAATTCTTATCTGTATCTTCGGAAACTTTATGCATGGAAAGCGTGTCCGCACTGTAATTATCTTTTGCGAAAAGATAACGCACATCAAGAAGTAAATTCGTTAAAGGTGAAGTATTCGCATAGAAATATCTATTCCCCGCTTCAGAAGCCGGAAGTGCAAGTTTTCTGCAAAATGTTGTGACACTTTCATTCGCCATTGAGGAAAACTGTGAAACACCGTCATAATTATATAAAGCCGGGTCATTTAACGTGTACCACATTGTAATTTCACTTCTATGGAATAAATCGCTGTTATCCTGTTCAGAAATGAATTGCTGTATGCTTTCATTATTTGCCGGATAGCTGACATAATCTGAACTGCCTACCGTGTCAACGCCTCTGACCGCCTGACCGGTCATTTCAAACGCTACCACACAAGCAAGAACAGTCTGAACAATTTGTTTCGGCATGAACCGCCGGAAAAAAATTGCTAATAAATACGCTGCACCTAACCAAATACAAGAAGTAACAAATTTATGTCCGTCATCTTCCTGTAAAGCGGATTTCTGCCCGATAAAGCAGAATATTCCGCCCGTGATTAACATTGCTCCCCATTGCCAGAAGCTTAATTTTTCTTCCATAAGCACCTGATACGCCCTGTATGCCATAATCAGCATAGTGAACGAAAACAGGAATGAAAACCGGTAAGGAATCATATTCGTAAAATGAAACCCGTGCCAGATAAAATTCAGGTAATTCATATTACAGCTGACAATAATAAACACTAATAATAAAACAGCAGTAATTTTTTCTCTTATGCGAATTTTTTTCGCAATTAAAAACGCACCTAATAATAACACCGGAAGTAAACCACAATATAAATTCGGAAGTCCTTCTTTCGTTGTTGGTTCCGTGTAAGCAAGCATATTCGCAATAATGTCTTTCCATGCTTCATAAAAAGTAACTGTTTCCGGAAATTCATTATTCGCACTATGCGTTAATTGCAAGGCTAACGCCGTCGGAATTAAAATCCATGCGGAAAGTCCTGCTCCTAAAAGCGAACCGCCCGTAATCATGCCGAAACGTTTCGCAAATTTCCGGAAATCTAAACTTTCATACAGGCAAAGACAGAAAAATGCTAATACTGTATAAATACAAATAAAATATGCTATATAATAATTCGTGAATAACGCAACTGCTAAAGAAATAACATAAAGTCTGTATTTCCCTTCACGGACAAGCATTGTTAAGCCCATCATCACTAAAGGCAATAACGCAACCGTGTCCATCCAGATGGTATTCCAGTAATACCCCATGATATAACTACATAACGCATACATCACGCCGAACATTGTAATTGACAAATCATTAACACGGAAAACATATTTTAAACATTTTGCCATGAAAAACCCTGCAAAAGAAATTTTCAGCATTAATAACACTGTCATGCATTCCCGTAAACTTTCTTCCGGAACGAATATTGCAAGCACATTCAGCGGACTTGCTGCATAATACGCCATTAACGCAATAAAATTCGTTCCTAATCCCGTCCGGAAAGAATACAGCAATGATTCACCATGTTTTAATTTTTCCGTTAAAACCTGGAAAAACGGATAATACTGATGCCATAAATCTGTCACTAAAAATTGTCTGTCCCCGAATGGGTGTATTTCTTCCTGTTTGAACGCATAGCCCATCAGCAGAAACGGAATGACTAACGCTAAAATTTCCCAGAAACATAGCGCATCTAATTTTTCTTTCCAGTTCCGTTTCATCGCAGTGGAATTTTTCTGCATAATAAAACCCTTCCTTTATGTGAAAATAATATTGATTGTCACGGTCAACGCCAAAAACAACAAACAAATCACTAAACTGAAATAATCCGCTTTAGAAGCCTGTAGTTGTCTTAATCTCGTCCGACCCTCTCCCCCTCGGTAACAACGGCATTCCATTGCCGTTGCTAATTCTTCCGCCCTCCGGAATGCGGAAACAAATAACGGAATTAAAATCGGAATCATTGCTTTTACTCGTTCCATAAATTTCCCGCTGTCTAATGCTGCACCTCTTGCCTTCTGGGCGGAAATGATTTTATCCGTTTCTTCCAGTAACGTTGGAATAAATCGTAATGCAATAGACATCATCATTGCCATTTCATGCACCGGAAAATGAAATTTTTTCAGCGGTGACATTAACGATTCAATCGCATCTGTCAGCAAAATTGGCGAAGTCGTATATGTAAGCAACGATGTTCCGATTAAAAGTAAAATAATCCGGAATACCATGAAAAAACTGGTTTGTATTCCGCCTTGTGTGATTTTCAGAAATTTCCATTCCCAAAGCGTTTCTCCACTGTCAATAAACACTAAATTTAATAAAGCCGTTACGGCTAATACCGGAAGTAATGGTTTTAAACTTTTCCAATTCATTTTCAGCGGCACTTTAGAAAGAATTTGCGCAATGAAAATCAGCACTCCCCCAATAATAAGAGCGGAATAGTGATTTCCCCAGAATAACAAAATAATTAACAGCATTGTTTCAATAATTTTAAATCTCGGGTCAAGCCTGTGCAGAACGCTGTTGATTGGAAAATATTGCCCTAAGGTAATGTCTTTCAGCATTCGTTCTTCCCCTTTCTCAGCAAATGCAAAATTGCTTGTTTTGCCTCTTCAACAGTGTATAAATCTTCCGGTAAGGGATAGCCTTTTTTCCTTAAGGCTGACATTACAGAAGCAATTTGCGGAATTTTCAATCCAAGGCTTTGTAATTCTTCCGCACGCCGGAAAACTTTTTTCGTTTCCTCATAACAAAACACTTTCGCCTGATTCATTACAAGCAATTTTTCCGTAAATTCAGCAACATCTTCCATACTGTGCGAAACAAGCAACACGGTGCTGTGTGTTTTCTTCTGGTAATGCTGAATCTGGTGCAGCATGGTATTTCTTCCTTTCGGGTCAAGCCCTGCACAAGGTTCATCTAAAATTAACACTTCCGGACGCATTGCCATAACTCCGGCAATGGCTACTCTTCTTTTCTGCCCTCCTGATAACGAAAACGGCGAACGAGTCAATAAATTCCGTTCAATGCCTAACATTTCTGCCGTTTCTAAAATTCTTGAACGAATTTCCGTTTTGCCTAATCCCATATTTTTACAACCGAATGCAATGTCTTTTTCTACTGTTTCTTCAAATAACTGATATTCCGGATACTGAAATACTAATCCTACTTTGAAGCGTACTTCCTGAAGTTTTGCCTTATCCGCCCAAATATCTTCTTCTTTCAGGAATACTTTTCCGGAAGTCGGCTGTAACAAGCCGTTGAAATGCTGAATTAGTGTAGACTTTCCCGAACCAGTATGCCCAATGACACCAATCATTGTATTTTCTTCAATGTTAATTTCTACATGGTCAACAGCAGTTTTTTCAAAAGGAGTGCCTGCGCTGTAGGTGTATGTCAGACCCTCCGTTCTAAGAATCGTCATTTCCTCGCCTTTCTCCGGATAATAATTTTTCTAAAGCCTGTATGCAATTTTTTTCAGTAATAATTTCAGTAGAAACGGAATAACCAGCTTTCTGAAGTTCCCACGCTAATTCTGTTACTTGCGGAACGTCTAAACCTAATGCTTTCATTTCTTCCACATGGGAAAATACTTTTTCCGGCACGTTGTCGAAAATAATTTTCCCGTTGTCCATCACAATAACTCTGTCCGCTAAAGCGGCTTCTTCCATGTAATGCGTAATTAAAATCACTGTCATATTTTTTTCATGATTTAATTTTTGAATTGTCTGCATAACTTCCTGCCTGCCTTGCGGGTCAAGCATGGCGGTTGGTTCGTCAAGAATTAAACATTCCGGCTGCATGGCAATCACTCCGGCAATTGCTACACGCTGCTTTTGTCCGCCGGAAAGCTGTGAAGGGGCATGATTCCGGTAATCATACATATTAACCGCATGAAGGGCTTCATCAACTCTTTTCCGGATTTCTGCCGGCGGTACGCCTAAATTTTCAGGCGCAAAGGCAACATCTTCTTCTACAATCGTTGCAACAATCTGATTATCTGGATTTTGAAAAACCATTCCGGCTTTTTGCCTGATAGAAAATAAATTTTCTTCTTCTGCCGTGTTCATGCCGTCTACGAATATTTTTCCGGATTCCGGAATTAAAATTGCATTGATATGTTTTGCAAAAGTAGATTTCCCACTTCCGTTATGTCCTAAAATTGCAATGAAACTTCCTTTTTCTATCGTTAATGTTAAATTTTCAAAAACGGGAATATTCTGTTTAGCGTTCGGGTTTTCTTCATCGGTAGGGTAACAGAATGTAATTTTTTCCGCCTCAACAATGGGATTCATAAAATAACTCCTCTGCACGTTCTGCACACCAGACAGCCGTTGCACCGCATGGAAGGCACATTCCGCTTTTTTCCACGGGAAGACCGATTTCATCGAAATAAACATATCCGCCATATTTTTTCGTTAAAAAGCTATTCAGAATATATCCCATGACAGACGGCGAAAGTCCTGTTGTATAACTATTGATTAAAAAAAACAAGGGCTGTTCACTCAACACATTCACGCAGTTCTGCACTAAATCATAAATACAGTTTTCTAATTTCCAGACTTCTCCGTTAGGTCCTCTGCCGTAACTCGGCGGGTCCATAATAATTGCATCATAACTTCTTTTTCTCCGGATTTCCCTGAGCGTGAATTTTTCGCAGTCGTCCACAATCCAACGTATTGGCTTATTCTGTAAATGGGAAAGTTCCGCATTTTCTCTCGCCCATTGCACCATACCTTTTGAAGCGTCTACATGGCAAACACTCGCTCCGGCATTAGCGCAGGCAAGCGTTGCCCCTCCTGTATAGGCGAATAAATTTAACACACTGATATTTCTTTCCGCATGGCGAATTAAGTAATCAACAAAATCCCAATTCACCGCCTGTTCCGGAAATACTCCTGTATGTTTAAACCCTGTCGGACGAATCCGGAATTGTAATGCTTTATAAGGTAATTCCCATTGTTCCGGCAAATTAGCATGAAATTCCCATTTTCCGCCGCCGCTTGCGCTCCGGTGATAATGTGCATCTGCCCTTGACCAGAGATTTTCTTCTTTTTGGGTTTTCCATAATACTTGCGGGTCAGGACGAATTAATGTTACGCCGTTCCAGATTTCTAATTTTTCTCCGTCGGAAGTGTCAATAATTCGGTAAGATTTCCAATTTTTCGCTGCTCTCAAACTTTTTCCTCCTTATTAGTTAATATTAGTTAATTTTATAAAAATTCCCCCGTTAAAGATAACTGTTCATTATCTTCCTGCACGGAATAGCCTAAATGCTGATACGCAAGTTTCGTGGCACATCTTCCTCTCGGCGTTCTCGATAAAAAGCCTAATTGCATTAAATACGGCTCACAGACATCTTCTAAAGTTACGGCTTCTTCCCCTAAAGCCGCCGCAAGCGTTTCTAAACCAACCGGACCGCCGTTGTAACTTTTAATCATCATGTTCAACATTCGTCTGTCGTTGCTGTCTAAACCGATTTCATCGACTTCTAAACGGTCAAGAGCTTTTGCGGCAATTTCTTTTGTAATTTTCCCATCGCCGATTACATCAGCGAAATCCCGTACACGCTTTAAAAACCGATTAGCAATTCTCGGTGTGCCTCTTGAACGCCTTGCTAATTCCCTCGCTCCGTCAACCGTGCAGGGAATTTCTAAAATTTGCGCACTCCGGCGGATAATTTCCGTTAATTGTTCCGTTGTATATAATTCTAAACGCTGTACAATTCCGAATCTGTCCCGTAAAGGTGCTGAAAGCTGTCCGGCTCTCGTTGTTGCTCCAACAAGCGTAAATTCCGGTAAATCTACCCTTAATGACCGTGCGGAAGGTCCTTTCCCGACAATAATGTCAATAGCATGGTCTTCTAATGCCGGATAGAGAATTTCTTCTACAGAACGGTTTAAACGGTGAATTTCATCTATGAATAACACATCACCGGAAGAAAGATTCGTTAAAATTGCTGCTAAATCTCCCGGGCGTTCAATTGCCGGTCCTGTGGTAATTCTTAAATTTACCCCCATTTCATGGGCAATAATTGCTGAAAGAGTTGTTTTTCCTAACCCTGGCGGACCATATAGCAAAACATGGTCTAACGCTTTTTCACGCCGTTTTGCGGCTTCAATGTAAATCGCCATATTTTCTTTCACTTTGTCCTGCCCGATATATTCCCCGAGTGTCAGCGGTCGTAATCCTCTTTCTATTCCGCTGTCTTCTTCCGTTTCCTGCGCTGAAACAAGCCTGTTGTCAAAGGAAAAATCCCCTGTTTCTATCATGAATATCCCTCCTATATATTACCGTTGAAAATAACGTTTCGTGTTCCGAATATAAAACGGTTCAATATCTGCAACCGCTTTTTTCGCTAATTCCTGTTCATAACTTAAAAAATACAAATGCGCATGGTCAGCCGTTTTCGCAAGATGTCTCGCTAACGCAACAAATAATTTTCTTGTGTTGCCGAGCATGTCCACAACAATTAGCAATTTCGGCTTTTCACCGCCTTTTTGCATTTCTAACAGAAATGCCCTGTCTACGTTCGGTTGTGTGCTGAAAAATTTACTCGCTGATTTGGTGAGTTGTGTAAAATCGCCTTCTGGTTTTCTGTAACGGAATGTGTCAAATTTATGCTGAATAATTGGTTCAATATGCTGATTGCGGGAAATTCTCAGAATAGATTTAATTTCTTCTGAGCTAAATTCTTTCCCGTAAGAATTAGGATTCAGCACGGCACCCATTTCCTGCACTAAATCGAAAAACCGTAAACAATTCATTTTGCAGCATTCTACATATTGTCCTGCAAAATGCTGCAATTCTCTATGACTGGTGAAAAACGGAATTAATACTTCATTTTCCGGATTTTGTACCGTCACCAATTCAAGCTGTACTGCTTGATTTGCCGTTTCTTTCTGAACCGGATTCCGGCAAATGATGAAAATTTCACTACGAATTAACGTTTGCAGAAAAATTTTCCTGTAATCAGGGTCATCAATTGCTGTTTTCAGCAGTTCTTCCAGATTCATTTGAAACCCCTTTCTTATGCATTGGATTTTCTGCCCATTTCCCGTAAGGTTAAGCGAATGAGTTCTTCTGTGGGAAGTGATTCATCTAAGCCGGCAAGAACGGGCAAAATTTCTTCCTGACGGTAGCCTAACACAACAAGTGCTGCTATAGTTTCTGAAAAATGGTCTGCCTGAACAGAAACAGAAGTATGAAAATTTGTTTCTTTCAGTAATGGATTTGTTTTCAGCAATTTATCTTTCAGGTCAAGAATAATGCGTTCAGCTGTTTTTTTGCCAATGCCTTTCACTTTCGTTAATGCGGCACTGTCTCCGGAAGCCACTAATAAAGCGAATTTATCCGGCGTTAAAGCGGAAAGAATTGCTAAAGCGGCTTTTCCGCCAATTCCTGAAACAGTAATCAGCATACGGAAACAATTCAATTCGTTCTGGTCAGCAAAACCAAATAATTCTATAGCATCTTCCCGAATGATTAAATGTGTGTAAACATGCACTGTTGTTCCGATTTCGCCGAGGGCGGAAAGCGTTGTGCTGGTTGTCCGGCAGGCATACCCAACGCCGGAACATTCAATTACGGCTAAATTCGGCGCAGTTTCAGTTAAAATTCCATGCAAGCTATAAATCATGTTAATTCTCCCTGAATCATATATGTTTCCTTGCCTTCTTCAAGTGCCTGAAAAATTTTTTCCAGTTCGTCCATAGCATTTTTTTCTTCAGGGTAAAATGCAAGTACTCCGCCAAGGTCATCCGTTAAAGCAAATTTTTTCCCTTTTCCTCCGCCTATTGTTTTTTCAACTTTTAATATTCCTTTCAGTGAAATAATCGCTTTTTTTTCCTTTGAAAAAATATACATGTTGATTTCCTCCGTTCTTAATTTCTGCCCCGACAATAATGCCCGTGACAAATTGCAATAGCTAACGCATCTGCCGCATCATCTGGTTTCGGAATCTGCTTTAGTTTCAAAATATTTTTCGTCATTGTCATGACTTGTTTTTTTTCCGCCTTGCCATAACCGACAACCGCCATTTTCACCTGTAACGGCGTATATTCAAATACGGGTATGCCCCGTTTCGCCGCCGCAAGAATTAAAATTCCTCTTGCCTGTGCAACATCAATCGCTGTTTTCTGATTAGAAGTGAAATATAATTTTTCCACTGCCATGCATTCCGGCTGATACCGCCGGAAAATTTCTTCTATGTCCCTGTCAATGCTGCAAAGTCTTTCCGTGAACGGCGTGTGGGCTTCTGTTAAAATTGCGCCGTATTCTATCGGCTGAAAATTTATTCCGGCATACTCCACCACGCCAAACCCCACTATGGCATAACCGGGGTCTATCCCTAAAATTTTCAAAAATGCTCCCCTCCTGTTCTGCACACATTCTATTATAACACAAATGCTTATCACTTTTCAATAGCTGAATGAAAAATTTCATATTGATTTTTTCGAAAAAATTTTGTATAATAGTAATAAGGGCGGTAACACTGCCAGTTATTTTACAGGAGGATTATTTATGAATTTAGAAGAATTAAGAAAAGAAATCAATGCGCTTGACACACGCATTCTTTCGGATTTCGCCGAACGTATGGAATTATGCAGGCAAGTTGCCCTGTATAAGCAGGAAAACGGCTTGCCAATTTTCCAGACTTCCCGTGAAAAAGAAGTCATTGAACGAATCCGGAAAAATGCCCCTGACGGGTTAGAAGGCTATTCTGCTGTACTGTTTCAGAATATTATGGACATCAGCAAATATTTACAATACAGAGAATTGCACAAACATGTGCAGTCTTACGAATATCAGCCGTTAAAGCTTACTTCTTCCGCAAGCGTTGCCTGTCAGGGAACTGCCGGCGCAAATGCCGAAACTGCCGCAAAACAGATTTTCGGGAAAGAATGCCAGCCGAAATTTTTCTCCGGTTTTGCAGAAGTTTTTGAAGCCGTTCAGAATGGTGAAGTACAATTCGGAATTATTCCCGTGGAAAATTCCACTGCGGGAAGTGTTGTTCAGGCGTATGACCTCATGGCAAAATATAATTTTTACATCTGCAAAACAACAACTGTAGAAGTCACAAACTGTTTCGCTGTTCGTAAAGGCACGAAATTATGGGACGTGAAAGAAGTGTATTCTCACCCGCAAGCCCTGTCACAGTGTTCAAGCTTTATCAATGTGCATGATATGCACCCTATGCCCTACAGCAATACTGCCACAGCAGCGGAAATGGTTTCCCAGTCTGACAAGCCCTATGGTGCAATCTGTTCCGAAAATTGCGCTAAACTGCACGGTTTAGAAATTCTTCAGAAATATATTTCCGACTACGTTCCCAATTATACACGGTTTATCTGCATTTCGAAAGAATTATTCCTTCCTGAAAATGCTGACCGTATTTCCATTATGCTGAAACTTCCCCATGAAGAAGGCTCTCTCTACCGTTTATTAAGTAAATTTGTGATTGGCGGAATGAATTTGCTGAAAATTGAAAGCCGTCCTATTCAGAATGGCAGTTTTGAAGTCATGTTTTACTTAGATTTCAGCGGAAATATTCATGATACTACTGTCTGTGCCTTACTTCAGGAACTGTCGGAAAATCTTGAATATGTGAAATTTCTCGGAAACTTCAATGAAATATAGCATTTTTACTGAAATTTGTAATCAGTGTGTAAAAATTTGATGTAAATTTGTTATTGCATTTCTTTTCCGGATATTATATAATATTATGCAGAAAACCCTGACAGGAAGTGAAAGAATATGTATTATTGCTGCGCAATTACAGACAAAGGTGTCCGCCCGCATAATGAAGATGCTTTACTGATTCATAGAACTGTTCTCACTGAGGGCGTAACGGAATGCGAATTGTCTAAACCTTTTCTTCTTGCTGTTGCTGACGGCGTTTCCGGTGAATTGTCCGGAGAAGTTGCTTCTTCCGCTTGTTTACAAATGCTTCGGGAAGTGTCTTTTTCCAGTCAGACCAATATGGAACGGAAATTATTTTCCATTCATGAAACACTAATGAAATTAGGAAAAAAACAAGAGGACAAGCGAAACATGCAGACAACCCTTTGTGCTATTGGTGTAGATGAACATGACATGCTTCACAGCATGAATGTTGGTGATTCCCGATTATATCGTTACCGGAATGAACAATTATTTCAATTATCCCGTGACCAGTCTTTAGTGCAGGTGCTTTATGAAGAGGGCGCAATTTCTGAAGAAGAACGCCAGCACCACATTAACCGGAATATTATTTTCCCTGTTTTGGGAAATTTAACAGAATTACCTGATTTTGACGTGAAAAAACACCACGAAAAAATAGAATATGGTGATATTCTTTTACTTTGTTCTGACGGGCTTTCCGACTATGTCAGTAAAACCGAAATGGAAAAAATTCTTGCTATGCCTGAACCGTTAGTCCGGCGTTTACAGCTTTTAACAGAACTCGCTTTTCAACATCATTGTGCAGATAATATTACAATTATTACGTTAATTCGCCTTCCGCAGAAACGCAAACATAAAAAATAAGCAAACAGCCTCTTTCTTTTTCAGGGAAAGAGGCTTTTTCGTCAGAAACCTTTTTGCTTTAATTCTTTTAATAAATTAACGTAAAATTCCCGCACATCAAAATCAGAAATATTTTCCCGATTTAAATCAATCATATCCCCGTGAGAAATTCCTCTTTTTCCGGAAGGCTTTAACAAATAAAATTCCCGTTGTTCAAGTTTTGCGGAAGAAATTGGTACTAATCCATCATTTTCAGGTTCTTTCCCGAAAAGTTTCACACAAAGATAACTGAATTTTAACGGAAAAGGCGCAGAATTTGCCGAACGCATTTCCGACATATAGCATTGACAGAAAATTTCTTCCGGTACGGGGCATTCTTTATTAAATATTTTGCTGTGTTCGGCTGTCAAATCATAAACCCCTGCTAAAAATTCCGGCGATGTGTCCCCTAACGCCTGAAAAATTTTCCTATATCTTCTGTCAATCCACTGCTGAACAGAAACAGGAATTTTTTTCAGAACAGTATCTACCCAGTCACAACCATGATGAGGTGTACTAATTGTTGTTAAACTTGCCACATAAGGCGCATCGCCTAATTTGGCAATAGCATATCTTGAATCTAATCCGCCTTTTGAATGGGCAATAATATTGATTTTTTCTGCGCCGGTCTTTTCAAGAATGGCGTGAATCTGGTGATGCACTTCTTCCGCACTTGCGGCAATACTTTGAGAAGATTGTTGCTTTCCGTAATAAATTTCCGCACCGTTCCGGCGCAATTCCGGCGGAATCCTCCCCCAGTAATCAAACATTTGCCAGTCACGGAAAAATATTCCGTGTACCATTAACACCGGATATTTCGTCCGGCAGATTTCATTTTCTTTCCGAACAAGGTCAAGTTCTGCTTTCGCCCGTTCTAAATAAAATTCCCGCCTTGCAATTTTCCCGATATGATGAAATAAAATTAAATTCCCTACAGGCACCCACCAGAAGAAAAATAAACTCACATACCATAATACTTTCACTTGTCGGGAACTAATCACCGTCCGGAAAATTCCCCCTGAAAATATTCCTGCCAAAATCACTAAAGAAATCAGAAAATTTATTCCGGCTGTCCAGTAATCTTTCTGACTAAGCGTAAAGCTAATGACGAATATTTGCAATACAGAATAAATACACCCTTGCCAGATTAGTCTGATTCCATGCGATAAAATCGCTAATTTCCGACTTCCTGCCTGTTTTCTTTCCGGAAAAAATAACACAAATAAATAATAAATCATTAAAATCATTAAAATAATTATTTTCGTTCCGGTTGTTGCAGGAATTTTCCATAACAGCAAACTATTTCCTAATATTAACAATGGCAAAGTAAACAGAACATCTTCCAGAAATTTCAGGAATTTTTTCATTAGGCGTTATCCTTTTTTTCCACTTTCCATAATAAAAACGTTTCTAAAAAACGATTTGTCGGGCAGTTTCTCGGCACTAAAAATGTTTCCGCCTGTCTATGATTCACAATGTGAAATTCTGAGGCGTTCGGCAAATATTCCCCGTCAATCGTCCATGGAACATCAGTTTTTTCAAGCAATTCTACTTTAATTTCCGAAGCCCTTAAACAATAAACTTGTTCATTTTCCGGAAATTCATGAATATCATTCAGGAAAGATAACACTTTCATTAAATCCCGTGGTTTGGCTAATTTTTTAATTAATGTCACTTCAAATTTTCCGTCATCAAAACAAAAATCATGAATATCTAATACACTGCCAACAGATGCTGAATTAGTAATCATTCCATAAATAAATTCATCTTCAATGACATGCCCGTCACAAGTAATTTTCATCGGGTACGGGCGTATGCTTGACAAGCTTGTCATTGCATTCAGCATATATGCCGCCGGTCCTAATACATTTTTAATATTCTGCGGCGTGCCGTAGGCAATATCTGTAAATGCCCCAAATGCGGCAATATAACTGAATCCCCTGCCATTCACCGTTCCAATGTCAATTTTTCTCGGCAAGCCGTCTAACACTTCTTCACATGCCTTAAGCATATCTTTTGAAATGTCCATGCTTTTCGCAAAATCATTCACTGAACCGCAAGGAATATAGCCCACAGGAATAGTTTTTTTCGCTTTTAACATACCGTCCATGACTTCATGCAATGTTCCGTCTCCGCCGGAACAGAAAATATACTGATACATTCCGGAATTAGCTGCCATTTCTGCTGCTTGTGTAGCGTCCTGAACGGCTTGCGTTGGGTGAACAGTTACTTCAAATCCGGCTTTGGTCATTCTGTCTAAAATGCCCCCAAGCGAATTGCTGAGTTCTGCTTTTCCTGCCTGTAAATTACAAATATAATAAATACGTTTCATTTCGGATTTTCCTTCCCTTTCAGAATATGTTTTTTTATTTGAAATCCGACAAATACCGCTATTGCCGCAATGCAAGCAATGGCAATGCAAATTCCATATCTTCCTTCTGAAAGACTGTCGCCCATTAATACAGAAGCGGTCAATGCCGGAAATCTTGCCAATGTGGATAACAACAAAAATTGCTTGCCGTCAATTTTTGTCAATGGTACAATATACGTCAGTAAATCTTTAGGAATGCCAGGTATCAGAAATAAAATAAATACCCAAAATTCCAGCTTGTCTTCATCTTCCAACACAGAATATGTTTTCATTTTCTTTTCTGAAATGAAAAGATTCACTAACGGTCTGCCGAATTTTTTCACTAAGGTGTACACTGAAGCCGTTCCTAAAAATGCCCCTGTTACCGTCAGGAGCGTTCCTAACCAACCGCCGAACAGCACGCCGGCGGTAATTTCTAAAGGTCCGCCAGGAATTATTGCAATGACAATCTGCACCGCCATGAGCAAAACGAACACCAACGGCGCAAAAATTCCTGCATGTTCAATCCATTCTGCTAACACTTCCCGCCCTTGTTCCGTTCCTAATGTTTTACAGAATGGCAAAAAATACCGGAAACAAAGATACCCTACGGCAAAAATGAACACTGTCAGCAAAAGCCCTCGAATAATTTTCAAATTTTTTTCTTTCAAGTTCATCCCTTCTTCGTTAATTATTATATCACAGAACCTGGAAAAAATCAACAGAAACAGGCATTTTCTATTCTGAAAATTCCGTGAAAAAATTTTTTTAAAATTTTCAAATTTTTTTTCAAAAAACACTTGACAAACTCTGAAAAGTGTGGTATAATAATACATGTCGTGAGGGGAACGGCAAAAATTAAAGCAAAAATCAAAAATGAGACACTAGCTCAGCCGGTAGAGCACCGCCCTTTTAAGGCGGGTGTCGAGGGTTCGAATCCCTCGTGTCTCACTAATTTTAATGAAAACTGGATTCTGTAAAGAGTCCGGTTTTTTTATTGATTCTTGATTTTTGAAATAAAAAATCCGACATACGCCGGATTTTTATTTTATTCAAAATTTTCTAAAATTTTCCAATCTTCCGCAAGTAAATCTTCCGGAGAAGCTGACCACGGTGTCAATTTATTTTCAGTAGTTTTAATCGCAATGTAAGAAGATATTTCCACGCCGTCAGAAGATTTAGTTTCCGGAATGAATTGTAAATAAATACCTTCCCCCCATGCAGCTCTTGTCACACGCTGATGATTTTGCAATGCGTTCATGACTTCCTGGAAAGTGGTTGAAGTTGAAGTTGTTGTTTTGGTTTTCGGGAAACTTTCTTCTGTAATCGTCTGTGTGCATAACCATTCCGTCCAACGGGCGTAATCATCGCCGGAAACGTGAATACCGTCATCACTATGTTCCGGAGAAAGGCAATTTTCCTCATCATCAAATAACGGATTCACATCAAGGTAAAAGCTTTTTTTCCCGTCGGCTAATTCTTCAATGTAAGAATTGGCAATGTTAATTTTTTCGTTACTGATAGCGGGTTGTTCTTCAGAAGTCTGTGCGGAAACATGTAAATTCGCCATCAGGAAAATTAACGCATCTGGACACGCTTCACAAAGCATTTGATAAACTTCCTGAATGTGTTCATGAAATTCATCTAACCCGAACGCCGTTTCATTCAAGCCGACCATAAGGTAAATTTTCCCGTATGAATGCGTATTTAATATGTCTTGCAATGTCCTGCCGTCAATTTCTTTTCCGTCAAGAATTTCATAAGCTGCCAATCCGGCTGTACAGAAAAAATCTGCTTCCGGTATTGTTCCGTAATCCCGTAATCCTACCGTTCGTGAATCTCCGATAATTAACGCATCTCTGAAATATGTTTCATCACTGGTGACGAATTTCACTGATTCAGTAATTTCTTCCGGTTCTGTTTCAGGTTCTGTAGTCTGTTCTGAACTGGAAACAGATTCTGTTTCTGTTTCTGAGTCTGATTGCGTAACTTCCGGAACAGTTTCTGTTGATTGCGTTTCTTCTGTCATGGAAGCTTTGCTCTTTAATTGGTGCGAGTTCCAGAATTGTTTAATCATGAACGGCGCAAGAATGAGATACGCTATGCAAAACAAACCCCCATAGCAATATTTTCTTAATTTGCGAAAATTCCATCTTTTTTTCCGTGTAGATACTAATTTCTTTGTCAAAGTCATCACCTATCCGCTCATTCAAGAATAAACCAGTCTGTGGCAAGCATATCTTCCTGACTGGCTACCCATGTTACAATTTTGCCGTCTGCCGTTTGTTTCTGAATGCGAGTTTCTTCGCTGGAAGAATCTAATTTCAGAAAAATATTTTCATCATTCCAGGCTTTTCGGGAAACGAATTGATTATTTTTCAGACTTTCTATTGCTTGTCCGAAATTCATTCCTGGCGCAGCAGCGAGCTGACTTTGTTCTGTAACGGTATGTTCACACAGCCAGTCACACCAATCCGGATAACATGTAGCATATGGATGAACACCGTCTCCTGTTAAATCTTCCGGCAAAGAGCCGTCCTCATCATCAAATAACGGGTTGACATCTAAATAAAATACTTTCTCATCGTCACATAATTCTTCCAGTACTTCATTGAACATGTTAATTCGTTCATTGCTTTCAGAAGGATTATTTGCACTGTATGCTGATGTTACATGCAGATTCGCCATCAGGAAAATTAACGCTTCCGGTTCATATTGCCGGACTTCTTCCATTAACTGCACCATGCCGTCCCTGAATGATTCCGGACTGTCTGCCACTTCATTCAAGCCTAACATGATATATACTTTTCCGAAATCCCGTTCGTTGCACTTTCGGGAAAGCGTGTCGCCGTCAACGATTCTGTCGCCAGTGACTTTATACGTGGATAACCCTACTGCACAAAGAAAACTGGATTTTTCAAATGTTCCGTAATCCCGAATATCTACCATTCGAGAATCGCCGATAAATAACGCATCGTCAAAATAGGATTTATCGCTTTTCACGAATTTTGACCCCGGTTCTAATGGTACTGTTTCCACTGGTTCTGTTGATTTTTCCTGTTCGGAAGAAAATTCCGCTGCCGGTTGAGTGGCTTTAGTTTCAGTAATTTCTGTTGTTTCTGTCGGTTCAGAAGTTTCTTCCGCAACAAAAGCCGTTTTCACGGGCTTTTTCTCTTCAACAGCAGTTGTTTTCAACACATATCCGGTAATTAACGGCGAGGAAATCAGAAAACTAATTCCTACTATGCCTAAACTAATATTTTTTGTGATTTTTTCCATGAAATTCTTCCTTTCAGAACCGGAAATATAAGAACGGGTCATTCATGCCTTTATACATGCAATACACGCAGCTGAAAAATACGCCTAAACATAAAACAGAAACAACTTCCGGAGCGTGTTTGATTTTCTGCCAGATTTTTTGCGAAACAGGTAAACAGAAAAATACTGCGGCAACAAAATATTTCCAGTAAGTTCCCAAATACCGGAGATAATCGCCTTCAGCTACTCTGCCCATTGTTTCATGCGGTAAAAATGGCAGAAGTTTCTGGAAATAAATTCTGATGTCGTGCATGTCCGTAATCGCAAATAATACCCATGTAAACGAAATCAAAATCAATAAGTAATAATGCCCGAGTATACGATGTTCATTCAGATATTTCCCCGTGAATAATTTTTCCGTCAGCATAATGACGAATAAGGCAAGCCCCCACAGAATAAAATTCCAGTTTGCCCCATGCCAGAAGCCTGTTAATAACCAAACAATCAGCATATTCCGGATTGTTCGTAATTTTCCTTTCCGGTTTCCGCCTAAGGGAATATAAATATATTCCCTGAACCATGAACCCAGCGTAATATGCCAACGCCGCCAAAATTCCGTCATTGTGATGGACAAATACGGCTGATTGAAATTTTGCGGAAGATGAAATCCCATGAGTAACCCTAAACCAATCGCCATTAGAGAATACCCGTAAAAATCGAAATACACCTGAAATCCATATGCTGCTACTCCCAACCATGCTAACGGCGTGGAAATGCTTTCAAAACCAATTGTTTCTATTTCTTTCCATAAACCGCCAATCTGATTCGCTATCAGTACTTTATAGCCTAAACCTGCCGTGAAAATTTTCAAGCCCTCATCAATATTTTTCAGGGAATGTTTTCTTTCCCGTAATTCTACTTCAATTGTATCATAAGTGACGATTGGTCCGGCGATTAGCTGCGGAAACATGGAAATATATGCTCCGTAATCAATTAAGCTCTTTGAGGCTTTTGTTTTATTCCGGTACACGTCCACAAGATAAGACAAATTCTGAAACGTGTAAAAACTTATCCCAATCGGCAGAAGAATATTTCTTTCCGGAATATTCATATGTAATATATTGTTGACGTTCGTCACGAAAAACCCCGAATATTTGAAAAACATCAGCCACCACAAATTATAAATCACACCAAGAACTAATAATAATTTCCGGTGTTTTTCCATGTCCTGAATTAACCAGCCCAGCAAAAAATTAATTAAAATTGTCTGAACGAACAATTCAATATAGATTTTCGCATCAAGAACGCCCATGCTGTAAAATACAACACTCCCTACGAAAATCACTAAATTTTTCAATCTCGTAGTAGGAACAAGCGCATAAACTAAGAAAAATATTGGCAAAAAAATAAAAATAAACTCTATACTGCTGAAAACCACAGCTTTCCCTCCTTTCTGCCAGTAAACTAAACTATTACTTGTGATTCACCAGCAAATTCCATTATAGCACATTCATTTTCATTTGTCAATAGCGGATTTTGCGATAAAAAAAACCAGTGTACTCCATAAAGTACACTGGAAATGTTTCAGGGTGGGTAATCGGATTCGAACCGATGGTCTTCAGTGCCACAAACTGACGCCTTAACCAGCTGGGCTATACCCACCATATACACGCGCCTTGCTGGACTCGAACCAGCGGCTTACTGCTTAGAAGGCAGTTACTCTATCCAGCTGAGTTAAAGGCGCATAAAATGAATAAAAGCGGACGACGGGAATCGAACCCGCATACTCAGCTTGGGAAGCTGATGCTCTACCACTAAACTACGTCCGCAAGGTTTAATGGAGCGTGGAGCGGATGATGGGAATCGAACCCACGTAACCAGCTTGGAAGGCTGGAATTCTACCATTGAACTACATCCGCATTGGGAATTTTCTGTTGTGCCTTACAACAATATCTATTATACCACATCACTTTCTGTTTGTCAAGGGTTTTTTCAAAATTTATGAAATTTTTTTTATTTATTTTTTGATAAAAAATTCAGGCTGTGGTGAAAACAGCCTGAATTACGTCTATTATTATACCTCTTCCTCGTGAATAAATGAGGGGATGCTTCCCGTATCCGGAAATTCTGTAGATTCTGTCACAATTTCCGTTTTCGGGGAAAATGTTTCTGTGTTTGAATTTTTTCCGGATTCGTCCGGGAAATTATTGTTTTCTGTGTTCCCTGCATTTTCTGCTTTTTTTCTGTTTTTATTTTCTTCAATCAATGCTAAAACAAAACTCGTTCCGAAATACAAAACAAACAGAATTGCTTCCAGAATCAGTATCGTTTCTTCAGAAGAACCGATAATATTTTTCACGGTCACTAATGCGGAGCTGCTTGCCGGTACAAGAATACTATATGCATTCGCTAAATAAACTGTTTTGTAATATTCTTCTGCGGTTGCGTTGACTTCTTCCATTAACTGATTGATTTTTTCATTCAGGGAAGCAAGGTCTTCTTCTATTTTTTTCACTTGCTTTTTGGAAGCAGCGGAAGTACTTTTCATTTTGGTTAATCTTTCCTGTGCTTTCTGAATTTGCTGTTCATAGTTGGACACTTTTTTCTGAGCTTCAATTTTCTGGTTAATTAAGTCATTATACGCATCGGAAGATTGTGTATATTCGCTGACATCTTGCCCTTCTCCGCCGTAAACAATGATTGTATCTTTTTCATAATTTTTAATAGAATCCGTTACCGTTTTCAGTTCATCTTCAGCAACTTTCTTGTTTCTGGTCAGTTCTTCAATCCTGTAATTATAATATGCTTCGAGGGAAACTTTGTCTTTTGTCACGTTATTGACCGTAATGTAAGAAGTCAATACATCAAGGTCTACATTACGAATCATGGCAACAGATTCAGAAAGGTCAGAAAACGTGTGTCCCGTTGTGGTAGAACAAAATCTGGTTTTGTCTGTTTTGGAAAGATTATCCAGATAAGTTTCTATTCTGTCAAGAGTGGAATCAAATACATCTACTGCCTGGGAATAATCATATTCTGTATAATCCAGTGTACTGATTGCATTTCCTAATGCCTGATTGACACCGTACATTTCGAAAAAATACTCTGAATAGCTTGTCAGAATCGTATTGAATAATTCCACAGCAACTTTTCCTTCCAGTCCTGTACCGGAATAATTGAATGTCAGATTATATTTTGTCGGATTCACGTCTACTTCCAGCATTTTTTCGCCGGCGTTTAAATTGCCTTCTTCATAAATGCTTTTATACATGTTGATTTTATCCTGTGCATTCGGAGGAATTACCCCTTCCACAGAAATATTCTGCCGGACACTTTCGAGCAAGGACAAATCTAAATTCATCGCTGTCAATGCTTTTTCCAGCACAGCAGGATTTTTCATTGATGCGCTTGCATTGAAATCACTGCCATCAGGAGCTTTTCCTTTTTCAATGCCGCTATAATTAAAGCTAACGGTTGCTGTAAGATTTTTATGTTGGTCTGCGGCAAATACAGCATAATATACCGGAACCAATATGCCGATAATCAACGCAATTGCAAGCCAAATCAACAAAAACCGTTTCAGCTGCTTGAAAATTCCGGAAAGCGAAATAATAATTTCTTCTTTTTCCTCTTCCGGATTCTGTAAAGTGACATTCAGGTAATGATTCTGGCTCTGGTTTTCATTTTGGTTTTGTTTCTGTTTATCCATAATAAATATACACCCTTATTTGAATACTCAGTCTGGCAGAAACTGTTCAACAGTTTCTGCCGCTTAATACATGAAAAATTGTTTTGAAAATAATTTTAATATCCGTCCACAAAGACCGGTCTAATATGTATTTCCGGTCAAGTGCGACCTGTTTTTCGAAAGGAAGATTATTTTTCCCTCCGATTTGCCAATAACAGGAAAGCCCTGGAATCACGGATAATCTGTCAGCAGGCAATTTTTCCTGTTCGGACGGAATAAATGGTCTTGGTCCTACAACAGACATGTCCCCTTTGAGAATGTTAATCAGCTGCGGCAATTCATCAATCGAAAGTTTTCGGATAATATTGCCGACTCTGGTTACTCTGGGGTCTTTTTTCATTTTGAACGTTGCGCCTTTGCCTTCATTTTTGGCGAGCAATTCTTCACGGCGTTTATCCGCATCTTTGTACATGCTGCGGAATTTGTAAATTTTGAACGGCTTGCCGTCTTTTCCGATACGGGTCTGTGTGTAGAATGGCGTTCCGAAATCGTCCAGAACAATCAACCCCGCTGTCGCCACTAAAACGGGCGAAAGAATCGTCAGTGCGGTAACAGAACAAACAATGTCACCCATTCGTTTCAGTTTTTCGTAAACGGGCTTGTACAAAGGCTGTACTGCCGTTTCTAAAAGCTGTCGTTCTTTCTGAATGGTGTCATTCGTGGTCATTTCAATTTTTGGTGTAGTGTGTTCTGCTTCTTCCTGATAGGCGAGATTAACATTTTTAATCATTTGAACTCCCCCTTTGGATGAGTGGATATTCTTAAAAAGAATATCAGTTTTCATTTTCAGTGCAGTTTTTTATTAAAGTCTGTGAATCAGCATATATTCCGCCGTTTTCCCCTCAAAAAACGAATGAAACAGAAGATATTCTGATTATCTTCATTATACATGATTCTCAGAACTTTGTCAATAGTTCACAAACAGAATGTTCATTTTTGTAAAAAATTCCTAAAATCCTAAAAGAAACCAATATATTTTCAGTAAATATTATAATACCCTCTGTATATTTCCGAAAAAAGTTTCCAAATATTTTAAAAAAATGCGGAATAAATTACTTTGTTCCATTACATTCTGTAATTTTATGTTAATATCATAGCACAAAACATTAAAATTGTCAAGTGATTTTTGACATTCTTGACAAATTAACTATATTTTTAAAGAATTAAATTATTTTTTCATGCATTATCACAGAATGAGTAAAAATCTAATCCATGCACCCTGTTCACAAGTCACCTGAAATTTAATTTTATGAATTTCCATAATGCTTTTCGCAATGGCAAGTCCTAAACCGTAACCGTTTTTGCCTTTGTTATTTCTTGCCTTGTCGCCACGGTAAAACCGTTCGAAAATTTTTTCCGTTTCTTTCGGGGAAATTTCACAACCCGTGTTATAAAATTCTAAAACGAAATTATTTCCCCGTTTCAGCAGAGTAATTTTAATTATGCCGTTTTCGTTGGAATATTTCATGGCGTTATCAATGAAAATCGCCGCTAATTGCCGAATATGCTGTTGACTTCCGGTGTAGGTCAAATTCGGCTGAATGTCAATTTCTAAATTTTTATGCTGTTCGAATGCCTGACTTTCGAATGGCAATGCTGTTGCTTCAATTGCCATGCTTAAGTTGAACGGTTCGAAATGGTATTCCTGTTTTGCGTTATCCATTCGGGCAAGCCTTAATAAATCGCCAACGAGTTGATTCATTCTGTTTGTCTGTTCCTGAATATACTGTAACCATTTATTTTTGCCGATTTCATCTTGTAAAATGTCCGCATTCGCTGTTAATACAGCAAGTGGTGTTTTCAATTCATGGCTTGCATCGGAAACGAATTGTTTTTGTCGTTCCATTGCCGTTCTGACGGGCTGAGTAATCCATTTCGAAAAGAATATTAAAAATATAAATAAAATTAACAATACAATTATGCCTGTAATCACAGTAATCCGGAATAAATTATTCAAAATACCCTGGTCAGAAGTTTTATTCGTGACAACAATTAACGTTCCATATTGTTTTTCTGTCTGGTAATATTGTAACCAACCATACATGCCTTGTTGTTTATTTAACGAAAAAATCGCCTGGAAAATTTCTTCCGCCTCTTCTTCCGTGTAATCTTCCGTGTTTCGTATGCCTAAAAAATTTCCGTTCTGGTCTGCCATGAGTGCAAAATGGTCTAAGCTAATATTTACATTCCATTTATCTGGTTTCATGTCCGTTCGGAAATCTGGCGGAGGAACTCTTTTTTCGGGTCTTTCCGTGGAAGTTTCTGTTGATGTTTCTGTTGTGGAATTTTCCGTAGAAGAATTTGTTTCCGGTTCTGTTTCCGTTTCCGGTTCAGTTTCCGGTAATGTAATTTCTTCTATTGTTTCGGGAATTTCTTCAGCGGGCATTTCCGGAAGGGTTTCTTCTGGTAAGGGTTCTATTTCTTCCGGAGGAATTTCTTCAACATCAGGGTTTTCTTCTGGAATTTCGGAAACTTCCGGAATTTCCGGTAATGCTGTTTCTTCTGGAATGACAAAAGTTTCCGGAAGAAATGGTTCTGTTGGCATTTCCGGCATTTCTTCTTCCGGAAATGTCCAGTCCTCTGACGGCATTTCCGGAAAATCTGGTCTATCGTTAGGATTTCCCCAGGGGTCTTCCCGTTCGTCAAAAGGATTTGGATTTTCATTAGGATTTCCCCAATTCTGATGAGGATTATTTCTGTTTTCCGGAAAATTCCCTAAAGTAATGATATTTCCCGCTTCTGCTAAATCATTTCCCGTTTCTAAAGGTACTTCCGGCGGAGGAATATTCCGTTCCGGTTCGTCATTTACTTTGTCGTATCGGTCACTTTCGGCAATTTTCTGCAATAACTGCATAGACTGCATTTGACTGACTGTCTGCATAAGCATGTTAATTGCGGTAAGCATGACAATGAACACGCCAATTAAAATTCCCATTGCCACGGCAACGAATTTCATTTGCATAATGCGGATAACGTCCGGTTGTAATAAATTTTTCAGCCATTGCGGAAGTTTTTCAACTGGAAATTTCACTGTTCGCCGCCTTCCAGAAAATACCCAATTCCCCTTGCGGCTTTAATTGTCACTGTTGAACCGATAGCGTGTAATTTTTTTCTTAGAAATGAAATATACACTTCCACGTTATTATATTCTGCATCACTTTCATAGCCCCAGATTTTTTCAATGAATCTTTCTTTCGAAATGAGTTGTTTCGGGTTGGCAATCATCATTTCCATAATTTGATATTCTTTCAGGCTTAACTTCACGAACTGCCCCTCACAGCTTAAACTGAATGTACTTTTATTCAGGGCAATATCCCCATAAGTGAATGCATCAGTAATGACTTCACCTTTTCTTCTGGTCAATGCACGAACACGGGCAAGCAATTCCCCGCTCACGAACGGTTTCGTTAAGAAATCATCTGCACCGCTGTCTAAACCGTTAATTTTATCTTCTGTGTCAGATTTCGCCGTTAATAAGAGAACCGGCGTGGAAATATGCTTTTTCCTTAAAATTTTCAGCACATCTAAACCGTTCATTTTCGGGAGCATAATATCTAATAAAATACAATCATAAATTCCCGTTAAAGCGTAATCTAAACCGCTTTCCCCGTCGTAAACCGCATCAACAGAATATTTATTTCGTTTTAAAATTTCACTTAATGCTTCTGCTAATGCTTCTTCATCTTCTACTACTAAAATTTTCATTTTTCAACACGCCCTTAAAAAATTTACTTGCAATTAAATGCAAAATATGTTATACTGTAATCAGGTTCAGTATTTTTCCTGAAAATCCGGTTATACTATTTCTGCATTATTTCAGCAAAGGAGAATTTTCATGCAGATTACACCGGAATTATATCAGGATATGCAAAAACAAGCTGCTCCACGTTCTAACACGAAAGTTAATGTATTCATGGCATTTTTAACCGGAGGAGCAATTTGTACTATCGGGCAAATTTTATTTTTCGCTTTTCAGCGTTTAGGATTCAGTCAGGAAATTTCCATGGCGTGGACATCGATTACACTGGTTTTTTGCAGTGCTGTTCTGACTGGATTTGGCATTTATGAAAAAATTGCCCGTCATGCCGGAGCAGGAACGCTTGTTCCCATTACTGGTTTTGCGAATGCAATTACTTCTTCCGCTATCGAATCGAAAACAGAAGGTTTTGTTCTCGGTATCGGAACGAAAATTTTCACCATTGCAGGACCTGTGATTCTTTACGGAACAGCCGCTTCTGTGATTTACGGAATCATTTACTGGATTACTATTCAAATATTCTGAATCAAGAGCCTTTCCGGCTCTGTACATGATTTTAAAAATTTTAAAAATTTTTAAATTTTAAATTTTAATTTAAGGAGTTTTTTAATTATGGAAAAATTATATGTTACTCGTCATGGACTTACTGAATTTAACGCACAAGAACGAGTTTGCGGTTCAACAGATATTCCGCTTACGGAAACGGGCTTACTTCAGGCGGAACAAATGGCTCAACAAGCTGCTGCTTTCGGGGATATTCAGAGAATTATTGCCTCTCCGATGATTAGAGCGCAACAAACCGCTGAAGCCGTTTCCCGTGCGTTACAACTTCCCATTGAAACAGACGAACGCCTGAAAGAATGGAATTACGGCACTTTTGAAGGAAAAAGCCATTTAACTTCCGGTTTTCAGGAGGCAAAAGCCGAATTTGGCGTGAAAATGCCGGAAGGAGAATCAGTTTTTCAGATTGTATTCCGTACATATAGCCTTTTAGAAGAATTGAAACATACAGAATTAAATACAATTTTAGTTTGTCACGGTGGCGTGGCAAGAGTCATTGACAGTTATTTTCATGACATGTCTGTTGAACGGTTCATGAGTTTCTTCATGGGAAACTGTGAAATTAAAACTTATTCTTTTTCAGATTCTTTTTCAAAAGAAATATAAGCATATTCCCCAATACAGCATTGAATGGCTTTTCGGGTTAAATTATACCAGTTTCTGCATTCGTCTAAAATAATCGCATCAGCCGTAATGACAATGTTTTTCTGTTTTAATACATAGTCTACTGCTGTTTCTATTTGAATCTCTAAAGCGAATGGCACATTCTGCATCAATTCCGCTATGCGTTCTTTTAATCGCCCTGAATTGGAAATCGGCGCATCTAAATAAATCACTGCTTTTTGAATTTTCAATTTTGTGAATACTTCTGCAATAGCGTTAATGGCTTGGTCGGTTTTGTCAACAAGCCGGTAAGTTCCCCTTAATCCGGCTAAATCTCTGATTGTTCCGTCCATGCACGACAGCAAAGTTGAATCTGAAAAGGCAATTTCTAATGTAATAATTGTATTAAATCCGTCAATGTAAACTGTTTCCCCTGCTAATGCTTCATCGGGTAATTCTTTCTGTTTCCGGAGCTGAATATTTTTTTCCGGAGAAATCATTCTTGCTAAAGCTAATCTCTGCCGTTCAGATAACTGGTAATGATTTCCAACGAATGTTGTTGCTGTTTTAACGGCATACCCTCTGTTTAACAGAAAATATACTTCTTCTGCGGCGAATGTTAATTTTTCTAAATTTTTCCCGTGAAATTCCCGTTCATCTGTGGGAACGAATCCACGTTTTACTGATTTACTCATAATTTAATTTTCTCCCAAAGACCTTGACAGCCTTTTTCAATGTCCTGATACGCCTTTGCAAAATCTCCTGTATACCAGGGGTCAGCCACATCACCTGAAAAACCTGCATATTCCAGTAATTTATGTATTTTCTGTTGTGGGTCGTCCGGAAAAATTCTGCTTAAATAAAATAAATTACTTTCGTCCATAACGAAAAATAAATCATATTTTTCATAATCAGAACGTTTCACCTGTACAGCATATTTCCCTTGACAAGAAATTCCATGCTTTTCTAACTCTTTTCTCGCTGGAGGGTAAACCGGATTCCCGATTTCTTCCCGACTGACTGCCGCTGAAGTGACTTCTATTTCGTGTTCAGCATGATTTTCCAGTAATATTTTCTTCATGATTAGTTCCGCCATTGGCGAACGGCAAATATTACCATGACAAATAAACATCATTCTTTTCATTTATTTTTCTCCGACACAGTAAGCGAAAATCACACAGCGCATTCCGTCATTCGCTCCGGAATTACACGTCTGCAAAGTAATGAAATCCTGCTGGTTATCTCTCGGCAAATGTTTCATATCTCCATAAAATACTGTTGCTGAATTAATAATTCCGTTCAGAAAATTCCGGTAGTCTGCACGATTTAATTCAACGAAATTCCAGTATTCGAATTTTGCACCGGCTTCCCCGTAAAGCACATTACAGGAGAACACTTTATATAAATATCTGTGTTCCGGTGTAGCGACTTCAATATATTTATGCGCATTTCCCCAACTTGCATTTTTATAATTTTTAATTGCGCTGAACATCACACCGCTTGCCATATTATGCCCGTAAATAATTGTATTATCGGATTTACTTAATCTGCAACGGAAATCGGCAAAAATTGCCCCTGAATGACTTGCTGCGCCATTCCATGTATGACTGACATAATATTCATTATCGCCGTTTTGCATAATCGGATAATTTACTGCCGTTCCGGAAATTTTAATCCAGCCTGCAACTTCCGGATTCGACTGACGATAAGAAGCGAGCGTTCCCATATCTAAAGTCATTTGATAAGGTGCTTCTTTCTGTGGTGGTTCTGTCGGTGCTTCCGTAGGCGGTTCTGTCGGTGCTTCCGTAGGCTGAACGTATTCCGCCCTTGTCACAGAAGGCTTTTCCACTTCCGCAAATGTTGCCATTGTCTTTTCCGGAAAAGTGAAATTCCACGAAAGATATAACATTCCAAAACATAAAAACGCCCCGAACATTAACAAAAGGCTTGCCGGAATCATAATAATTGGTTTACGCATAGTAAAACATTCCTTTCTGTTCAAAATTATCTAACTTATATTATACAAAATTCATTGGAAAATGTCAAGCGTTCGGCAGATATTTTCACATTGTTTAATTTTATTATTCGATTTGAAAAAAAATTTCAAAAAATTTCAAAAAAACTCTTGACAAAGTTTTCATTCTGTGTTATAATATAAAAGCTGGTTACAGCAAATTCGAAAAATGGCGGCATAGCTCAGTTGGCCAGAGCATTCGGTTCATACCCGAACGGTCACTGGTTCAAATCCAGTTGCCGCCACCATTTAAGGCCCCTTGGTCAAGCGGTTAAGACTCCAGATTTTCATTCTGGCAACATGGGTTCGATTCCCGTAGGGGTCATCAAAATAATTTAATTTTAAATTTTAATATAAGGCCCCTTGGTCAAGCGGTTAAGACTCCAGATTTTCATTCTGGCAACATGGGTTCGATTCCCGTAGGGGTCATTTAAAAAACAGCCTACAGTGATTTTCTGTAAGCTGTTTTTAATTTTTTTCAAAAACTACTGGACAAATTCAGAAAAATATGTTATACTGAAAACAGGGAAAATTTTTCTTTACGAAAGAAGGAATTTTCATGCAGGAAACAGAAAAATCAGATACTTCCCATTATTCAAAATGCAAAACACTCATGCTGAAATACAAGAAAAATGATAAAATCAGAGTATTCTTTTCTGCTTGTCTCGCTGTTGGTCAGGCTTTTCTGAATATTCAAGTTCCGTTGTTTGCACCGCAGCCACATCCGGCGTTCCGGTTTATGTGGGGAATGCTTTCTTTATTCTGCTGTATTGGCATTGCGGTGCTGATGCTTTTTTCTAATGCGAAAATGCCTAAAATTTTAATGTTCAATTTCGTGTGGATTATTTCCGGAATGATAGTAAGATTTATTCACCCTGCTGTAGGAATGATTTTATTATTCATGTGTATGACAATTATTCCGGAATGTAAAAAAATGCGCTGGATTCAGCAGCAATCCGGCTATCCGCATTTCAGCGAACGATTAGATAAACAAATGGAATCTTTTGGGAAAGAATATCAATCAGATTATCATTTCGACGGCGTGAAACATGCGGAAATGTCTGATATTCCGGAAGGGAATTTTTCTGATTTCACCATTGCTCCTAAAAAAGAAAAAACAGAAATGCCGGATATTTCCGATATATAAAAATTAAGAAAATAATTAAGAAAATAAGAAAGAAGGTTTTCATCATGAAATTTTTCAATCAGAAAATCATTGCCGGAATGACTGCCGGAATTTTAACATTTTCGTTTTGTTTTCCTGTTCCGGCATGTTCCGAAGAAAAAATTATTCGTGTGATGCCTTTAGGGGATTCTATTACAGACGGGTTCACCGGTGACCCTGTGGGCGGTTATCGTTTAACACTCTGGAAAATGCTGGAAGAAAACGGCTACACGGAAAATCTTGATTTCGTTGGCCCTAACTGGGGCGGAGATGGCATTGACCCGAATCACGCAGGCTATTCCGGTTATGCAATCGCCGATATTCCCGGGCAAAGAAGTGGAATTTATAATTTTTCGGAATGGCTCATGCAGGAATATCCCGCAGATGTCATTTTATTACAAATTGGCACGAATGACATTCTTTCCAGTGCATTAGACGGCATGGAAGAACGGTTAGAATTGTTAATTGATACGCTTTTGCATTATGTTCCGGAAGACGGTGCGCTTTACGTTTCCACAATTCCCTACATGGACGCAAAGGTAACGAATTACACGAACGCCTACACTGCTGAAGAAATGGACAAAGCTGTAGATGATTATAATGCACAAATTCGGGAAATTGTTTCCCGTAAACAAGCGGAAAACAAGCCAATCATTCAAGCGGACATTAATTCTGTTTTAACTAAAGAAGATTTGCTTGACGGCGTACACCCTAATGCCACAGGTTACCAGAAAATGGGCAATTACTGGTATAATTTATTAACAGATTACCTTGACGGAAATATGCATTCTTCCGGAACGGAAACAACAGAAACAATTCCTGAAACTGTTTCCGGAGATGTCAACACAGATAAACAATTCAATTTGCAAGATGTTGTGTTAATGCAGAAATATCTTCTCGGCGTGCAAACTCTTTCGGCTGAAGCTTTCCGGAATGCGGACATGAATCAGGATTCGCATGTAAATATTTTTGATTTAGTACTGTTGAAAAGAAAGGCATTTGATTTATGAATTTAAATTATCATGAAATCCGTGCTGTTTACAATGAACATACAATTCGTGTTTATCAGGCGTATTGTTCAGTTATCGCTGAAGAAGCCGTTCGCTTAGGAACATTCGGCAGTCATTTTAAATTAAGCAGAATGACATGGATTAAACCGTCTTTTTTATGGATGATGTACCGTTCCGGCTGGGCAACAAAACCGAATCAGGAACATATTCTCGCCATAGACATTCAGCGTGAAACATTCGACACATTCGTCCGGAATGCAGTCATTTCCAGTTATCACGACAATGAAGAAATTTCTTTCGCTGAATGGCAAAAACAAATACAAACTTCTGATATTCGTGTACAGTGGGACCCTGAAAGGGACATTTCCGGAAATGCTTTGCCTTATCGTTCTATTCAGATTGGTATCCGTGGGGAAATGCTTTCACATTTCGTTCAGCATTCTATTAAACAAATTCAAGATATTACTGAATTTGTTACCGAACTCCGAACGAAAAAAGAAGCAGGAGAAAATATTCTTCCCCTACTTCCTGAAGAACGAAAATACGTTCTGTAAATTACAAACAAATTTTCACGTTGTATTTTTCCAGCCAGTAGTTAATTTGAATGAAATAAGCAATTGTTTGTGGTTTGGTCATTAATTGCCCGTAAAATTGAACGTTTTCTTCTCCGTGAAGTAACTGTTCTAACGCTTCTTTCCGGACAATTTGCAGAATTGGCGCAGACGGGTCAGAAATTTTATCTTCTAATATTTTAGCAACGGAATATAAATATTCCGGATGGTGTGTTTTTGGGTAAGGGCTTTTCTTCCGCCATAGAATTTCTTCAGGGAGGTAGTCTTTCATGGCTTCACGCAGTAAACCTTTTTCATAATGTTTATACTCTTTAAATTCCCACGGAATATTATATAAATATTGTGCGATTCGGTAATCACAGAACGGAACACGGACTTCTAAAGCGTTCCACATACTCATTCTGTCTTTCCGGTCAAGCAATGTCTGCATGAACCAATCTAAATTCAAGCGCATCATTTCCCGCATACGCTTTTCTGTTTCAGATTCTCCGGAAAGTAAAGCTGTTCTCTGAAGTGTTGCCTGATATTCTCGGTCAATGTCTTGCCGTTGGGTTAATATTTCTGCGATTTCCGGTTGGGCGAACTGCATTCTGTAGGCGGTACTTTGCGACCATGGGAAACCATACGCTGAACGGATTTCGGGGTCACGATACCACGGATAACCCCCGAATAATTCATCGGCGCATTCCCCAGATAAAGCCACTGTCACATGCTGTTTAATTTCTTCACAGAATACTAACAAAGAAGAATCCACATCAACCATTCCAGGCAAATCCCTTGCTTCCACAGCGGAAAATAATGCCCGAACGAGTTTCGGCGTATCAATCACTGTCCAATGGTGTTCAGCTTGTAAATATTCCTGCATTTTGCGAATATATTCAGGGTCGCTGTTCGGCTGGAATTTACTTTTCCGGAAATATTTTTCATTGTCCCGATAATCTACCGAAAATGTATGCAGAACTTTTCCTTGACGGGCAAATTCTTTCGCCGCAACAGAAGAAATTAAACTTGAATCTAACCCCCCGGACAAGAATGTTCCTATTGGCACATCAGAAACAAGCTGTCTCTGAATGGCATCTGTTAATAAAAATCTTACATGTTCCGCTGTTTGTTGAAAATTTTCCCGATGTTCTTCAGCTTTTAATTTCCAGTAACAGGAAACTTGCAAGCCTTTTTCTTGAGTATATTCAGCGAAATGTGCCGGAGGAATTTCTTTCATATTCCGGAATACTCCGCAGCCTGGAGTTCTTCCAGGACCGAATAATAAAATCTGACTGATTCCGTTCATGTCAATTTCATGTGGAATTTCCGGATTGGCGAGAATGGCTTTCATTTCAGAAGCGAATACTATTCCCGTTTCTGTTTCGTAGTAAAACAAAGGCTTTACCCCGATTCTGTCCCTTGCTAAAAATAATTTCTTTTTTCGTTCTTCCCAGATGGCGAAAGCGAATATTCCGTTGAATAATTGTAAACATTCCGCACCGTAAGCGGCATACGCCTGTAAAACAACTTCCGTGTCAGAATGCGTCCGGAAAGAGTATCCCTTCCGTTGAAGTTCCTGCCGGATTTCCGCTGTATTATACAATTCCCCGTTATAAATTATCATATAAATTTCTTTTCCGTCTGTGAACTGCATAGGCTGTTTTCCGTTTTCGGGGTCAATTACCGCCAGGCGGGTATGCATTAACGCTGCATGTTCCTGTAAATACATACCATTCTGGTCAGGTCCTCTCCGGTTTAATGTTTTCTGCATTGTTTTCATGACTGCTGATTGCTTTCGCAAGTCCTGCTGAAAGTCAATCATTCCTGAAATGCCACACATGATTCACCGCTTCCTTTCTTCTTACTGCGCTTATTCTATAGCAATATATGCAAAAAATCGTGAAAATGTGTCTAAAATTTAAACTTTTTATATATTATTTATAAAAATGCTTGACAAGCTTTCCAAAATCGTGTAAAATAGTTATGTAGCTTAAACACTATAATATCAATATAAGGAGTAACTCAACATGTTAGATTTCAGAATTGCCACTTTTTTACAGCTCTGTGAGACACGGAGCTACACCAAGACGGCTCGACTGCTCGACATCACTCAGCCGTCCGTCACACAACACATCAAATATTTGCAGAAACGGTATCAGTGCAAGTTGTTCAGCTACGAAGGGAAAACCTTGCGCCTCACCCCTGAAGGAGAATACCTCCGTTCTCAGGCAGAAGCCATGACCAGAATGAGTGCAAAAATCGTCGCCGATTTAAAGCGTCTGTCTGAAAATTCCCACACTCTGCGTTTCGGTTTTCCGGAAGAATTTGGTGAAACATTCGCCGCTACTCTGCTTGCCGACATTCTCAAGCAGAAAAACGCTCCGGAAGTCAGCCTGTACGTGAAAAATTCCAAAGAATTGGTTTCTATGGTGGAAAATGGTCAGATTGATTTCATGATTGCCGACAGCATCAGCCAGACACCGCACCTTGACAGTGAACCTCTCGGAAATGTGGAATTTGCTTGCTATGCAACCAAAAAACACGAGAAGAACCTGGAATCCCTTTCTCAGCTTCTTCCTGAACGCCTGTTAATTGGCGAAGAAACTTCCGTGAACTACACGGTAACGAAAGACATTCTCCAGCAGCACAAGCTGTTAATGGCAGAATTTCAGCGTATCATGACCGCCGGAACATCTGTTTCCCTGCGTGAATTGACGGCTTCCGGAATTGGTGTTCATTTCGCTTATGAAACCAGTATGATTGGTTCAAAAGACCGTGTGCAGAAATTAGTTGTTTCCAATTTCGAAGAAAAACGCCCCGTTGTTTTCCTGTACCTGAAAGAAAATCCTGAACTGGAAAATTTCACCGGCTTTTTCGAAAGCTTCCGCAAAGTATGGAATGCGAAAGTGAAGTAATTCAAGTAAACATAATGCAAATTGCCCTGGCTGTTCAGTCAGGGCAGTTTTTAATTTTTTATGTGATGTTCAGGCGTTTTCCATACGCCATATTCCATAATTTCCTTATTCCGGCAGGAATACCAGACACAAAGCAGTAAAAACGCAAGCAACACGCCGAAACACCCTCCGCAAGTGTCTAAAATCACATCTGAAACTTGCGCTGAACGTCCGGCAACGAATTTCTGATGTAATTCATCACTTGCCGCATAACATGCCGTTGCCAATATGGAAAATAAAATATTTCCTTTTTTCTTTCGCAAAAGTAAATACCAGAGAAATCCCATTAGCGTATATTCTGAAAAATGCGCCATTTTCCGGACAACATGTGTTAAGCCTTTGATAATTGTTTTCTGAATTTGCGTGTCGTAAGAAGAATAATCACTGAATAAAAATTTCGCCGCTAATGTGCAGAAATGTGAACTTGTTAGTGTGCTTTCATCTGCTGGCTGGGAAGATAAATAATAAATGACTCCCATGAGCAGAAGCAGCAAAAGCAAAATAAAAGAAATATGCCTTGTTTTCATGCAAAAACTCCTTTACCGTTCCGGTTCTGCCTCGTAAAACATGCGATGTTTCCGGACGTTGTGACATCTTGTGCTATTCACAATGCCAATTGCCGTATACATGCAGACAACTGCCGTTCCTCCGGCACTCATGAATGGCAAGGGTATGCCGATAACAGGCATAACTTTCAGCACCATGCCAATATTTAAAAAGCAATGTGAAAAAATCATGCCGAAAATTCCGATGCAAATAAATTTCCCCTGATAATTTTTCACATATAAGCTATCTGTTAATACTTTCAAACAAATATATGTCAGCAGGAATAAAATCAGTAATGCGCCGACAAGCCCCCACGCCTGACCAGAATACGCATATATAAAATCATTATGCATTTCCGGAACAGTCACATAGCCTTTTTCACTGTGTAACCCAATGCCGAAAATTTGCCCGTTCGCTAATGCGGAAATTCCTAAATCCTGTTGATATTCTAAATTTTCAGGGTCTGTTCCCGGGTGCAAAATCACTAAAATTCTGTTTTTATGCATGTCGGAAAGCAGAAAATTCCATGCTAAAATGCCCACTGCCGGCAAAGAAATAATCGCTAACAGAATATATCTCCATGCGATTTTCGCACTGAACATTTCCGCTAAAAAAATTACCACAAATACAATGGCTGTTCCGTAGTCGCCTTGTTTAGCGACTAAACCTATTGGCACTGCTGCATGTAAACATAATAAAAACATATTGCCTAACTGGTTCATGTTTTCTTCTACTTTGGCTAAATGATACGAAAACGTTAATACAAATGCTAATTTCAAAACTTCCGCAGGCTGAAGATAAAAATTCCCGATAGCAATCCATGCCTGGTCATCTGCTCCGCTTCTTCTGTAGCCTAAACTGGTAAACGTCAGCCCGACAAGCCCTAAAGCAACTGGCGCATAAATCCACCATAAGCGAATAATTTTATTATAATCAATTACGCTCAGAATACTAACCATAATCATTCCCATCACACTGGCAATGACTTGTGTCCGGAATGTTCGGAAATCACACCGTTCAAGCAATTCATTCTGTGCTATGCTGTACAGCATAATGCAGCTAATCACTGAACAAATCATACACGCTAAAATTAGCCCTCTGTCCGACGCAATAAAATATCCTCTCAGACGGCTGAAATAGTTTTTCATGTTGTTCTCTCTTTCTAATATTATTATATATATTTATTGTAAATATTTACTGTTAAATCCTCTGAATTGTACCGCCATAGAAATATCTTCACTGTTAATTTTTTCATGTCCGTGTAAATCTGCCGCTGAACGTGCCATTTTCTTGATTCTTATGCCGGTTCTTGCGCTCATATGATAAAACATGTATAATTTTCCGAATAACTCTTCCGCATCGGGGGTCATTTGACAAAATTTATCTAAAAAATGGTCAGGAATATTCGCATTATCGTAAAAGCCCATTCCGGCATAGCGTTCCGCTTGTCTGTTTCGGGCGTTTTTCACTCGTTCACGAATTGTTTCAGAAGATTCCGGCTTTTCTTTCGTGGACAAATCTTCATAGGGGATTGGGTCAATGTCAATATGCATGTCGAATCTGTCTAATAATGGTCCTGAAATTCTGGATAAATACTGACGGATTTGTTTTTCCGTGCAGGTGCATTTCTTCTGCGGTGAACCGTAATACCCACAAGGGCAAGGATTCATTGCTGCCACTAACATGAAATTACAGGGATATTCCGCTGAACCGGAAACACGGGAAATGACTACTTTCCCTGATTCTAACGGCTGGCGGAGTACTTCCAAAGTTGAACGGTGAAATTCCGCTAATTCGTCTAAGAATAATATTCCGTTATGCGCTAAAGAAACTTCCCCAGGAATGGGAATGCTTCCCCCGCCGACAAGACCGGCAGAAGAAATAGTATGATGCGGCGACCGGAAAGGACGTGCAGAAATTAACGGATTCTCTGAAGATAATGCCCCGGCTATGGAATAAATATTAGACGTTTCTAAAATTTCTTCTTTCGTCATTGGCGGCAAAATTGTTGGTAAACGATTCGCTAACATGCTTTTCCCGCTTCCAGGGCTGCCCACTAACAGAACATTATGCCCGCCGGCGGCGGCAAGTTCCATTCCTCTTCTTGCTTTGAATTGTCCACGCACGTCACAAAAATCTAACATTCCCTCGAATTGTGCCATTTTCGGTTCGTAATGCGGTTCAGAGGAAAGAATGATTCGTCCGACAAGATGTAACATCAGGTCTTCCACGCTGGAAACGCCGTAAACCCGAATATTTTCCACAACTGACGCTTCTTTAGCATTTTCTTTCGGAACGTAAATTTCCTGAAAACCGTTTTTCCGTGCAAGCATAGTCATAGACATTGCGCCTTTCACGCTGCGGATTCTTCCATGCAAGCCTAATTCCCCGACGAATACTTTATCTGACGTAGACAATTTAAGAACCCCCATTGCCTGCATTAAAGAAACAAACAACGCTACATCGTAAGCAGAACCACTTTTTTTCACGTTTGCCGGAGCGAGGTTAATTAACACTCTTCCTTTCGGGAAGGCAATGCCCAATGAAGAAACCGCACTTTTCACCCTGTCACGGCTTTCTTTCACGCCCACGTCCGGAAGTCCGCTAATATCGAACTGCGGATGTCCTTTGAAAATTTCCGTTTCTACGTTTACCGGAAATGCATTCATGCCAAACATTCCGACACTGTTCGTAATGGAAAACATAAATTGATTCACCTCAATTACTGACTTCATAAATTTAGTATAACACAAATTTCAGCTTACGTCAAGTATTCCTGAAAAAAAGGAGTGGCTAAATGGGGATATTATAAAAAATCAACGAAACCAAGAGGAAATTCCCCTTTACGACCGGAGATTTTGA
>CANPYZ010000011.1 GCA_947589035.1 uncultured Clostridia bacterium
CCCTTCATGATTATATCATATTTTTAATATAATGTCAATAGATATTTTAATATTTTTAATGTTTTTGTCTCCTATATTCGTTCGGGGAAGAAATTTTTTCTTCCGTAGCAAGTCAAACGGGAAATTAAATTTTTCTGCTTGTTTTAATGCAGGGCTTGAATTTCCGTTAATGACTTGCTTTCTGTATTTTTTTGAAGGCGTTCCGGAATTTCACTTCCGGAATTTCGCCTTTCAAAATTTAACGCTTTCTGTATTAGTAAAAGATTTCGTCGGGGGGCAATTCTTCCGCCCATAGCAAATCAATATGTCCGGTGCTGACTTCCGCATTTACACAAACGGCTTGAATTTCGTCACCAATCTGAAATTTTTGTTGGGTGATGACATCTTTAACAAACCAGCTTTCTTCTACTAATATTGCGGTTTCTTCCAATGGCAAAGTATCCACGGGAATCAACCCTTCTGCCATGTTTTCTAAGCGGACATACATGCCATATTCCGCAATATTCGTAATCATTCCGGTGAATTGCTGACCGATACAAGATTGCATAAATTCCGCAGCAAAATAAGCAAACGCATTCCGTTCAATACGTGTGGCTTGGATTTCCGTTTCGGAAGCTTGCCGTGCGGCTTCAATGACTTGCTTTTCATATTTTTTCTGAAGGCGTTCCGGCGTTTCCCCTTGTAAAGCATCAGAAATAATTCTGTGAATCATTAAATCTGCATAACGCCGGATAGGAGACGTGAAATGCGTGTAATCCTTCATGGCTAAGCCGAAATGTCCGGAAGGCTTTTCGGAATAATACGCTTTTTCCATAGAATGCAGAACAAAATTGCTGATTACAGGGAAATCTTTTTTTTCTCTGCATGTTTCCAGTAATTGCTGAATATCTTTTGGCTGAACGTCTTCTGTCGAAAACGAAAATTCGTTTTCATGAAGATTGGATAACCAGTCTTTCAGTTTCTGCATATTTTCTTCAGGGGGCTTTTCATGTACACGGTAGATGAACGGCAAATTTTTCTTTCGTGCGAATTTCGCTGCGCATTCGTTGGCGGAAAGCATACAGGATTCAATAAGTTTTTCCGTTTTTCCGGAATGCACGGGCATTAAGCCAACGCAAATATGATTTTCATCGAGTAAAATTTCCGCCTCTGCGCTTTCGAGTTCAATTCTGCCGTTCTGGTGATGAATTTCGTCTAATTTTCCGGTTAATTCCTCAAGCAGGAATAAGCTTTCCTGAATTTCCGCATATTTTTCCCGTATTTCAGCAGAAGCCGTGCCGTCAAAAATCTGGTTGCATTCTTCGTAAACGCCCTTAAGCCGTGAACGAATGACAGAAGAATAAAATGCATCATGTAATAATTCGCCTTTGGGGGAAAATGTCATAATCACCGAAATGGCGAGCCGGTCTTCATTCGGGTTCAGGGAACAAATGCCGTTGGAAAGCTCTTTCGGGAGCATGGGAATGACTTTGTCGGCGTAGTAAACGCTTGTCCCTCTGAGGAAGGCTTCTTTGTCGAGTTCGCTGTTCATGCGCACGTAATGGGAAACGTCCGCAATATGCACACCGAGGGTATATTCTCCTGTTTCGGAATTTTTCGTAACAGAAACAGCGTCGTCCATATCTTTCGTGTGTGCGCCGTCAATCGTGAAAATTAACTCATTCCGGAAATCTTTCCGGTTCTTGAACTCTGATTCGTTGAGAACAGCAACAGATTCTGCTTCTTTCTGAATTTCTTCAGCGAAATTTTCCTGTAAATTCGCTTCCCCGAGCATGGCTTGAACGCAATGTTCCGCAACTTCAGCATTTCCGAAATTATGAATAATCTGCACAATATGATCCCAGTGATGTATGCCACGGGAAACAATTTTCGCTAATACGACATCATTTTTTCTGTAATCGCAGCTTAAATCATTGTCAATCCTCATGGGAACATTCCCTGTGCGAGAGAGAAACGCACACGGAACATCAAATTCTTCATCATCATACCCGAAAACAATATTCCCTCTTAGCAGAAGATGTTCATTTTCTTTCAGAATGCCTAATACCTGTGCTTCGTGAACTTTTTCCCCGCCTGGACGAAGGCGGGCGAGAACAATATCCCCTGGCATACTGCCGAACAGATATTTTCCCCGCACGAAAAACTCACGTCCCTGGTCATCATGAAGAAAACCGAACGTTTTATGAAGGCGAACCACTTTCGCCTGGAAAGTAGGTTTTTCTTTAATGAGCCGATAGGAACAGCCGCTGCGGTAGTCTCTTTCGAGGCGTTCAATTTGACCGCTTTCGAGCAAACTTTCAATTGCCGCATCATAGGCTACCGGAGCGGAATCTCTGCCGCATTGCAAGGCTAATTCATCACGGGTTAATTTGTGAGAGGGTCTAACGTGATTGAGAATTTTTTTAATTCTGAAGCAGAACATTTCTTTTTGTTCGGGGAAAAATGGTTTACCTGAATTTTTCATGCCTGCTTTTTATTCCGTGCCGCCGCTGGTGAGTGTTGTGATAATTGGCACGACGATATTCATCACAATTAACGTAATGAACCCGAGAATGCCCAAAATTTTTACCAGTTTCTGCAATGCCGCATCACGGGTGTTGCCTTCATTGTGGGCGTAGAACGAGTCAGTTTCAGAACTGCCGCCGAGGGCAGAAGTCCCATTCTGCTGCGTTTTTTCGTCCTGCATCAAGCAAAGAATCACAATCAGCAAAGACAGGAGCAACACAATCGCACCGCAAACAATTTCATAAATTTCCATAATTTAGTCCTCTTTTCAAAAAATTTAGTATATTTTATATTATAACACATGTCTTGAAAAATGTCAAGCCCATGAAACTGCTTCATGGGCTTGATTTTAACATAAAGGGGTACCACCCCCGCATACGCGGGGAAAAGCTGGTGAGTGTTGTGATAATTGGAATCACAATAGGATCACCCCCGCATACGCGGGGAAAAGTTCGTTAATTTCTGCAATGCCGCATCACGGGTAGGATCACCCCCGCATACGCGGGGAAAAGAACGATCCATAAAATAAGTATTGAGTACCCCCTTTCCTATAGTATACCACAAAAGTCTGAACTTGTCAAGAGTATAAAAAAGTATAAAAAAAAAAATGAAAATAAAAAAAATGCAATTTGACATTTTACTAAAAATGTGGTAAAATAAATTTGTATTTAGGAGAGATAAACATGATTAAGTTAGAAATCCACAGCGACACAGACACTATCACCGGCGATCTCGCCAAAGGCGTGGCGTACACGCTGAAAGCCGTGGCTGACCACGGCGGGCAGCCCCTGAAGAGCTTGACGGCAGACCTGATACTTCAGGTCATCGCCCTGACCGAGGACGACGACGGCAAAAAACCCCCGCCGTTTTTATGAATCGTTTTTTGCCACAGTTTTCTTTTCCCCGCGTATGCGGGGGTGATCCTAAAAGCCATTCAAAAGAAGTCGGCGGAACGGGCTTTTCCCCGCGTATGCGGGGGTGATCCCCCCCCCTTTATTTCACAGAGAGTTTGCCCCTCAAAAGCTTTTCCCCGCGTATGCGGGGCGTGGACGTTGTCCCATCAGAAAATCCCCCGTTTTCACAACGGGGTTTTTTTATTGCAGGAAATTTTAACGTCACGCACGTGCCTTTCTGCTCTTCGCTTTCAAGGGAAATTTCTCCTTGATGTGCTAAAACTCCGTGTTTCACAATAGACAAGCCTAAACCCGTTCCGCCGACTTCTTTTGAGCGGCTCTCACTCACCCGATAAAAGCGTTCGAAAATTCGTTCCTGTGCCTGTTCCGGAATGCCGATTCCGGTGTCTTTAATTTGCACGAAAGAATAATTTTCTTCCTGCCAGGTTTTCATATAGACGAAACCGCCCTCATGATTATATTTAATGGCATTATCGCAAAGATTATAAATCACTTCTTCTAAAATTTGCGGAATGCCGGAAATATATACATTTTCGCCTTCACAAATTAAAGAGATATGTTGTTTTTCGGCGTTGATGGTTAAGCGTTCACGGATATTTTGGCAAAGTTGGAAAACATTCACTTCCGTCATGGGGGGCTGCGACGTTTCGCCGGATTCCAAACGGGAAAGCTTTAAAATATCATTCACAAGGCTAATCATGCGTTGGGCTTCTTTGTAAATATTATCTGCGAAATGGGCAACATCCTGCTGCTGCACATATCCCTCACGGATAATTTCCGCAAATCCTGAAATTGATGTCAAAGGCGTTTTCAATTCGTGGGAAACGTTCGCTGTAAATTCCCGGCGCATGTCGTCTTGCTTTTTGTGTTCTCGCTGTAGCTGTTCAATTTGCTGATGAATTTTTTGGTTCTGGGAAATTAGTTGCAGAATAAACGGCTTCATTTCGGCGTAAATATTCCGGTCGTCAGGGTTTTCCGGGTCAAGCTGGTTAATCGGAATCATCAGTTTTCGGGAACTTTCCGTTGCAAGCACAACCGAAAGCAGAATAATTAACAGAACAATTAAACTCACTGCGGAAATCATTGTTATCACTACTCCTACTGCGGCTTCCTGTTTCATGGAAATTCTGATGATTTGCCCGTTAGTTAATTTTACAGCGTAATTTGCCGTTTTCGTTCCGGCAGATTCGGAATAGCGGCGGCTTTCGCCTTCGCCTTTCTGGAAGGCTTCCTGAATTTCTTCTCTTCCGGCGTGATTTTCTAAATTATCGGCTGAAAAAACGGAATCGAATAATACGGTTCCGTCCTTGTCAATTAACGTAATTCGTTCGCTGCCAATATCTAAATTTAATAAAAATTTATCGCCGTATAAATTTAAAGCAGAAGATAACATCACGGCTCTGTCCCGCAATTCGTCCATTGTTTTCTGGGATAAATACACATTCATGACAGTTAAAATTGCCGTGAATGTCACTAAAAATACAGTCATGCACCCTAAAAACATTCTTTTCGTTAATTCGTCACGCATTGACTGCATTGTCAGAATCTCCTATTTTGTAGCCAACGCCCCGAATGGTGCGAATATAATTTCCCGCTTCACCGAGTTTCTGCCGGAGTGTTCGAATATGCACGTCAACTGTTCTGTTTTCGCCGTCGAAGTTATAGCCCCAGACATGATTTAAAAATTGTTCACGGCTTAATACAATATTTTTATTTTCTAATAAAAAGCATAGCATTTCAAATTCTTTGAACGTTAAAATAATTTCATTCCCGTTCACCTGAACAAGATGTTTTTCCGGACAGACGTATAACACCCCTAAATGATATTCTGTTTGTTCCGTAACGGGGAAATTTCCTTTCGCACGCCGTAAAAGCGCACGCACACGGGCAAGAAGTTCCAACATGCCGAACGGTTTCGGCAAGTAATCATCTGCGCCGGCATCTAAACCAATGACTTTTTCATATTCGCTTGATTTCGCCGTCAGCATCATGACGGGAATTTTTTCTGTAGAAATCGTTTTCCGCAAACGGCGCAGAATAGAAATGCCGTCTTCTTCCGGTAACATAATATCTAATAAAATTAATTCCGGAAGTTGTTTATCTAAAGCCGTCCAGAAATCAGAAGGCTTTGCGAAACTTTCCGCTTTCATGCCTGCGCTGTTCAGTGTGTAAGTCACTAATTCCCGAATGCTGTCATCATCTTCAACAAAATAAATCATGTCTTCTTCTCTCCGCACAAGTTAATAAGGCTTTCCGTTCGTTGGGCAAATTATGATATACGGCTTCTAATAAAATATTCAGCATTTTTCCGATTTCTTCCCCTTCAAAACCAATTGCTTTTAAATCATTTCCGTTAATGGCTAACTCTTTCACACGGCAGCAAATATTCTGTTCCACGCATCGTTGAAATAAGCTTTCTGCCTGGTTAATCCGGCGGCGGCTTTCGGGTTCAAGAATTTTTTTGGAAAGCCGGTCAGCATCGAAGATTTGAATTAACATTAAATATTCTTCTTCCGTCAGAATATTTAATAATCTCCGGACAGTAATTAGTTTTTCCGGAATTTTCCGGTGGCAGGCAATTAATTTCGTGACTTGTTTTCTGGTGGCGTTGTCTGCCTTTAAACGAAGTAAAATATTATCTGCCAGTTTTGCGCTTTTCTCGGCGTGCCGGTAAAAATGCCCCCTCACGTCAAATTGATAGCACTGCGGTTTGGCAATATCATGAAACAGCATTGTCAGCCGGATGATTAAATTTTCCGGCGAATTGCCGACTGTTTTCGCAATATGTTCCCAGACGGTGAAATCATGAAATTTCGTATGCTGTGTAAACGCAATACAAGGCGCAATTTCCGGAATATTCACGCATAAAATTTCCGGATAGGCAAGTAAAACATCAGTAATATATTTTCCCATTAACATTTCACATAATTCCGTGTAAATTCGTTCAGCGGAAATCCATTTCAATTGAAATGCTCCGGCACGCATGGCGCAATCTGTTAATAAATCCGGTTTCAAGCCTAAACGAGCGCAGAAACGCATTCCTCTTAAAATTCTTAATGCGTCTTCACGGAATCTTGCAGAAGGCACGCCCACGCAGCGTAGAATTTTATTCTGTAAATCCTGAACGCCGCCGTATAAATCAATTAATTTCTGGTTTTCCACGTCGTAAGCCATTGCGTTACAAGTGAAATCCCGCCGGCATAAATCTTCTTCTAATGTTTCAGCGAACTGCACTTTCTGCGGGTGGCGGTAATCCCGGTAATCCGTTTCAGTTCGGAAAGTGGTCATTTCCGCAAAACTTCCGGAAAATTTCACGCCAACCGTTCCGAACGCTCTTCCGTAAGCGGAACAATTCTTTTCGCCGAACAGGGAAATAATTTCTTCCGGTTTGGCATTCGTGGCAATGTCGTAATCATGGGGCATTTTCCCTAACACAACATCTCTCACGCAGCCGCCGACCAAATACGCCTGAAAATTGTTCTGCAATAATTTCCGGCACATTTGCTGAATCGCTTCAGGAAATGAAAAATCCATTCTTTTTTCCTCCTTCTTTGGGGAGTAAATCAATACAAACAATTTCCGGAGGATTATTCAACCGGAATTTTCCGATACCTGCGGAAACGTTCATATAACAATTTTTAATCTTGTAAATGCCTTTTGTATATTCAGGGAAAAATTTTCGTTCCGGCGAAAATAAACCGCCAATTTTCGGAAGGCGAATCATTCCCCCGTGAACATGCCCGGAAAGAACGAAATCCGCATTCCATTCCGCATAAGCCGGAAACCCTATCGGCGAATGTGCTAATAAAATACAAGGATGTTCAGTGCATTTCCCGACACAAGTTTCTAATAAAGCCGGAGTAATTTTTTCCAGTTGGAAATAATTTCCGGCTTGATTTTTGTAAACTGTCTGCGGAAGAGTTAAGCCCGTAATATTCACGCCATTCAGAAAAATTGTTTGATTATCTAAAATCATAATTCCTGAATGTTCTGCCGTGCGGGAAAATTTTTCCCGAAATTTAACAGGCAAGTCCATTTCATGATTGCCGAATGAATACACCACAGGAGCGAATTTTCTTAATTTGTTCAGGAAAATTAACGCATCATGCACGCTGTCGGAATTAATTTTTCGGGAAAGTAAATCTCCCGTAATGGCAATTACACAATTTGAAGAAGTGAAAAGTTTCACCTGATGTAAAATTTCATTCATGCAGGAAATATTTTCTTCATGCGTGGTATTCCGGCTGAAATGTATATCGGAAATGTGCAGAATCCGGAACGGCTTTTCTAAGCCATTCAGGATAATGCATTCTCTTCTGTTCGTCATATTTCTTCTGAATCGGGTTCTTCTTCAAATTCTTCTTCAAATTCTTTTTCAGGGTTTTCTTCTGGCGTTTCGTGTTCAGCACGGGTGAACGCAACAACGGTATGATTTTCGGAAACTTTCATGACCCGAACGCCTTTCGAAATTCTCCCTAAAATGCGAATTTCACTCGCTGGAATGCGAATAATAATGCCTTCCGTAGAAATTAAAATAATATCGTCATCTTCATCAACGACTTTAATTCCGCAGACATCGCCCCGAATAGAATCAACGGGGTAATTTTTCACGCCGTGACCGCCACGCCCCTGAATGCGGTATTCGTCTAAAGCAGTTCGCTTTCCGTAACCAAATTCAGAAACGGTCAATACGCTTGCGCCCTCCCGAACTCTTGCCATAGAAACAACTTCATCTGTTCCACGTAAGGAAATTGCCTTTACGCCTGAACCCATACGGCTTTGCGGGCGGATTTGGCTTTCTTCTAAGCGTAACGCCATGCCTTTCCGAGTGGCAATTATTAACTGATTCGTGCCGTCCGTCATGCGTACGCCGGCGATTTCATCATTGACATGATTTATATTTTGTAAATGAATGGCAATAATGCCTTTCCGGCGAATATTTTTATACGCACTTAACGGCGTTCGTTTAATTTTCCCGAATTTCGTAATCATGACAATGAATTTATCTTCATCGAAATCTTTCGTTCTTAACATTGCGGAAATGCGTTCGCCTTCCTGTAACTGAAGTAAATTCGCAAAGTGAAATCCTCTGGAGGCTTTTGAACCGTCCGGAATTTCATAGCATTTTAATTTATGCATATAGCCCTTATTTGTAATAAATAAAATATTATCATGGCTGGAGCAGATAAACATTTCTGAAACGAAATCTTCCGCACGTTGTTTCATGCCCTGAACGCCACGCCCTCCACGGCGTTGTGTTTTATAAGCGTCAAGTGCCATTCGCTTAATATAGCCGTTATTCGTGTAAGTGACAACGCAGTCTTCCACTTCAATTAGTGATTCTATATCGACTTCACCGCTGATGGCAGTAATTTCCGTTCGGCGTTCGTCGTTGAATTTCCGGCGGATTTCTTCTAATTCAGAAGAAATAATTTCGTAAACTTTCTGTTTATCGGCGAGAGTGTCTTCATAACCGGAAATTTTCTCACAGAGGGAAAATAATTCGTCAGTAATTTTCTGCCGTTCGAGTCCGGTTAATGCGCCTAAACGCATCTGCACAATGGCTTCTGCCTGTTCTTCTGAAAGTCCGGTTGTTTCCGGTAAGTGTAAACCGGATAAATCATATTGTGCTTTTTCTAATAATTCTGACATGTTCACGTCTTTGAACCGTTCCATGAGTTTTTCTTTCCCTTCAGCAATGCTTGCTGATTTCCGCAAAATCGAAATCACTTCATCAATATAATCCGCTGCTAACATAAAGCCCTGCAATAAATGCGCACGCTTTAACGCCTTTTCTAAATCAAATTTCACTCGGCGGGTAATGACTTCTACCTGAAATTCTAAATATTGTTCTAAAATTTGTTTCAGGGAAAGCACTTTCGGAACGCCTTTCGACAGAACAAGCATATTCACTCCGCAAGTGTCCTGTAACTGCGTGTAGGAGAATAATTTATTTAATACGACATCAGCAACGGCATCTTTCCGTAAGCCTATCACAATGCGCATTCCCTCTCTGCCGGATTCGTCACGGATGAATGTTGCGCCGTCAATGCGTTTGTCTTTAATTAAATTAGCGATGTGTTCCACGAGGCGGGCTTTATTCACCATGTAGGGAATTTCATGAATAATAATATGCTGTCTGCCTTTAATTTCTTCATAGGAAGTTTTCGCACGGACAGTAATTTTTCCTTTTCCGGTGGCGTAAGCTGCACGAATGCCGGCTTTCCCCATAATGATTCCGCCTGTCGGGAAATCAGGACCTTTAATGCATTCCATTAAGTCGTCTAAAGTGCAATTCGGGTCTTGAATTAACAAATTCAAGCCGTCAATGACTTCCCCTAAATTATGCGTAGGAATATTCGTTGCCATGCCAACGGCAATGCCGACAGAACCGTTCACTAAGACATTCGGAAAGCGTGAAGGCAAAACTTCCGGTTCTTTCAGGCGGTCGTCGTAGTTCATGCCGAAATTCACGGTATTTTTCTGAATGTCCGTCACCATTTCTACAGATAATTTCGACATTCTCGCCTCTGTGTAACGATAAGCGGCGGGCGGGTCTCCGTCAATCGAACCGAAATTCCCGTGACCGTCCACAAGCGGATAACGCAAAGAAAAATCCTGCGCTAATCTGACTAACGCATCATAAACAGAAGCGTCCCCGTGCGGGTGATAACGCCCTAAAACTGCCCCGACAGTATCGGCACATTTTCTGTAAGGCTGGTCGGGAGTTAGTCCGTTTTCATGAAGCGTGTAAATAATTCTCCGGTGAACGGGTTTCAAGCCGTCACGCACGTCCGGCAATGCCCTTGAAATAATGACCGACATTGCATAAGCTAAGAACGAATCATGCATTTCATCGGCAACATCAACGGGAATGACTTTCTGCAAAGAAGTTTGTTCTGTATTTTCTGTATTCAACTTTATCACCTACTTGAAAATTTCTGGAATGTTTTGCCGAGACGCTGCGAAAAATGCACCCGAATAATTTCGAGTTCTTCTTCTGAAAAAATTGCTTTCGGCAGAACGTAAAACATTGTTTTCGCCTGATAAATCATCAGGAAATCGTCATATTCTAAGACAGATAAATATTTATTATAATAAATTCGTTTTCCGGAAAAATTTTCTTCCGGCGTATCGTCAAATAATGCATCTGTTTCCTGTTCAGGTAAATGGTCAGAATCTTCCGGCGAAAAGAACGTGCCGATTTCGAGATATTCCGGAAAAATTCTGATTCGATACTGGTCTTGTTCAATTTCTTTAATGGCAAGTAATAAATTCCGACGAATTTTTTTGGGGTTGTACCATTGGAAAAAAATTAACACAAGGCAAATAAAAATAATCATGAAATACAACGGCGGAGGGGAAGTTTCTGCCGTAGCGATAAAATAGCCATAAACTAAAATAATAAATAATAATATGACTATTGTGCAGTAATTTCTGGGGTAAACGAATTTTTTCTGAAAAGCAGTGAATGCTTTTTTAAATAATTCGTAGGGAATTTGATAATTCTTTTCAAGTAAAATTCCGGAATTTTCCAAAATTATTCACCTCAATAAATTAAACATCTAAATTATGCACAGTACGGGCATATTTTTCAATATAATCCTTTCGGGGAAGAACTTTATCTCCCATCAGGATAGTAATAATTTCATCAGCTTTCACAGCGTCTTCCATGCTGACCTGAAGAATTGTTCTTGTTTCGGGGTTCATGGTCGTTTCCCAAAGCTGCTGGCTGTCCATTTCGCCTAAGCCTTTGTAACGCTGCACGGCGACTTTAGAAGAATTTCCGTTCGCATCGGCAAGCTGAGTAATATAATTATCCCGTTCGGCATCGCTGAACGCATAGAAAATTTTCTTCCCCCTTGCGACACGATAAAGCGGCGGCTGGGCAATGTAAATATTGCCGTTTTCAATCAGCGGGCGCATATACCGGAAAAAGAACGTTAAAAGCAAAGTCCGGATATGACAGCCGTCAACGTCTGCGTCCGCCATAATAATGACTTTGTCATAGCGTAATTTTTCTAAATTGAAATCTTCTCCAATGCCTGTGCCTAATGCCGTCACGACGGGCATTAATTTATCATTTCCGTAAACTCGGTCAATTCTGGCTTTTTCTACGTTTAACATTTTCCCCCATAACGGAAGAATGGCTTGATAACGGCGGTCTCTTCCGCCTTTCGCTGAACCTCCGGCGGAATCGCCTTCCACAATGTAAATTTCCGTTCCGGCAACGCCATGTTCTGAACAATCGGCTAATTTCCCGGGAAGGGAAGCACTTTCCATTGCGGTTTTCCGTCTTGCAGTTTCCCTTGCGGCTTTTGCGGCTTCTCTCGCACGCCTTGCGGCAAGGCATTTCGTTAGAATTTCTTTCGCTACTTCCGGATTACTTTCAAAATAATGCATTAATTTTTCCTGCACTAATTTTTCAATAAACGGGCGAACTTCCGGCGTGTTCAGTCTGCCTTTCGTCTGACCTTCAAATTCTCTGTCCATTAACTTCACGGAAACAATTGCCGTTAAGCCTTCACGGGTATCATCTCCGGAAAGTTTTTCATTTTCTTTGAGAAAGCCGAATTGCTTTCCGTAATCGTTCATGACACGGGCAACGGCATTTTTAAAACCAGTTTCATGTGTTCCGCCGTCTTTGGTGTGAATATTATTTGCGAATGACAGAATTAAATTATTATAGCTGTCATTGTACTGCATAGCAATTTCCGCTGAGGAAGTTTCCAGCTCTCCGGAAAAATAAATCACTTCCCCGATAGTTTCATACCCTTTCGTTCGGTGAATGTGTTCAACGAATTGTCTTATTCCGCCCTCGTAATGCAAAGTTTTTTTCTGAATGTCTTCCGGATTTCTGGTATCAGAAATAGTAATTCTAAGCCCAGCATTCAAGAATGCCTGTTCACGCATTCGCTTTAACAAGACTTCATAATCAAAATCTAATGTTTCGAAAATTTCCGCATCGGGTTTAAATTTGACTCTCGTTCCGGTTTGATGAGTTTTTCCGATAATTTTCATTTGTTCGGAATATTTCCCACGGGAAAATTTCTGAAAATGAATATTTTCCCCGTCGTAAACGGTTAATTCCAGCCATTCCGAAAGGGCATTCACGACGGAAGCCCCCACGCCGTGCAGACCGCCGGAAACTTTATAGCCGCCGCCGCCGAATTTCCCGCCGGCGTGCAGAACGGTGTAAACCAAAGTTGCAGCGGAAATTTTCTTCACGGGGTGAATCCCTGTGGGGATACCTCTGCCGTTATCGGTAATCTGAATAATATTTTCCGGCAAAATCTCAACGGAAATTTCCGTACAGAATCCGGCTAATGCTTCATCAATGGCATTATCGACGATTTCGTAAACTAAGTGGTGCAAGCCTTCCGCACTGGTTGAACCGATATACATGGCAGGCACTTGCCTGACGGGTTCAAGCTCTTCGAGAACTTGAATTTGTTCTGCACCATATTGCTGTGATTGTTCCTGAATTGCCATTTGTCTTGTCACTCCATTTCTGGGGATTAGCGAAGTGTTTTCCACAAAGTTTTCAACTTTTCAACACTGGCTGAAAATCCCGATATATTTTCAAAAAATTGATAGTTCAAAATTCACCAAACAAGTTTTCCACAAAGTTTTCAACACAGTTTTCCACAACATGTTGAAAACTAAGAATTTTAAAAAATTTCTAAAATTTCTAAAAATGCAGAAAATATTTTTCTGTTCCTGAATTTAAATCGCCGTGAAGGGGTCTGACAGGCGCATAGCGGCGTTTTAACTGCTTTAGTAGTAAAGTTACAGGGGTTAATTCAACCCCCCCGTAAAAATGCCGTTTAAATGCTTTTTAGGGGTATTGCATTTTTCAGCCTGTTAATACGCCGTCCTGCATGTGAAATAATTTCGCTTTCTGGTCAAGCTTTAACGCCGAGGCGTTGCACAGCGTAATAAATACTTGCATGTCCGAAATGGTTTCGTAAAGCAATTTCTGCCGTTTTTCGTCGAGTTCGCCCATGACATCATCTAACAGCACGACAGGGGAACGTTTCTGTTTTTCGTGATACAAATGCGCCTGCGCTAAACGTAAAACTAAGGCAACGCTTTTCTTCTGCCCCTGAGAGCCGAATTGCTGAACGGATTTCCCGTTAATCGTGAGCTGCAAGTCATCACGCTGAATGCCTTTCTGGGTGTAGCCCACACGGCAATCTTCTTCAAGATGTTCAGCAAGCATTTTCTGATACTCCTGAATGAACATCGCCGTAGAGGGGTCTGACAGGCTCATAGTGGCGTTTAAATTATTTCGGTAGGAAAGTATAAGGCTTTCCTTACCCCCCGTGATAATGCCGTATAAACGCCCGCAGAGGGGTGCTAAATGTTTCACGTATTCAGAACGTAATTGCATGACGTAAACGGCTTCTTTGGCGAGTGCCTCATCAAAGAGCGTAATTTCCCGACCGGAAAGCCGTTTCTGCAAGGCTTTCTGAAGGCAGGCATTTCTTTGTGCGAGAAGAACATTCGCACGGCTGACGTGCTGAACCGCTCCTGAATGCAGCTGACAAGCGCATAAATCCATAAACGCCCTTCTCTTGTCCGGCGTTCCGGTAATTAAATTTAAATCCGCCGGAGAAAATGCCACACAGTGAAATAATTCGAATAAGGCATTCGCCTTTTGATTTTCCACGCCGTTGATTGAAATTAATTTTTTCTTCTGTTGTCCACGCTGTAACGTGCAGAGAATTTCCTGTATTCTTCTTCCGTCGGAAAACGAACACGCACACCGGAAAAATTCCGCATCGAACCCGAGGTAATGCCGTTCTTTCACGCCGTGGAAATTTTTGCAGCCGGTCATCAGCCAGATAGCGTCTAATAAATTTGTTTTCCCCTGAGCGTTATCGCCGATAATTAGATTTAATTTTTCGTCAGGGGAAAACTGCACATGTTTCAGATTCCGGAAACCCTCTGCGGAAAACCCTATAATATGCATTTATTCCGACACGACTTTCACGGTGAACCGGTCGACGGAAACTTCATCACCGGAACGAATTTTCTTGCCTCGCATGGTGCAGATTTCGCCGTTGACTTTCACTTGCCCCTGTTGAATCAATTCTTTAGCGAAACCGCCCGTATCGCAAAGACCGGCGAATTTCAGCAAAGAATCTAATTTAATAAACTCCGTATGAATGCGAATTGTTTCAAATTCTTGCTTTTGCTTTTGTTTTTGGCTCATGAAAATTTCTCCCTGAAGTTAATCTCTCAGTTGAATGGGCATAATTAAATAAATAAAGCTTTCGTTTTCAGTGGGAGTAATTTTAATCACTTTGTAGCTGCCGCCTAATTGAAAACTTAATTTTTCGCACTGACAGGAACGCAAAGCGTCCATCAGGTATTTATTGCTGAACCCGATGGTTAAACTTTCTCCGTCGATGTCCACAGGCAAACGGTCACGGATTGCGCCGATTGCCGTTTTACAGGAAATTTCTAAAATGCCATTTTCGAACGTGCATTGCATGGGAGCTCTGTTTTTCTCGTTGATTAACAGGGAACATCTTTCCACGCAAGCCATTAATTCTTTTTTCGGCACTTGAACAATCGTTTTAATTTCAGTGGGAATATTTCTGTGGAAGTCGGGATAATCGCCTTCCAGTAATCTGGCGAATAATTCGAAGCCGTTCACGGAAAACACAATATGCCGTTCGCTTACGGAAAATACGCAAAATTGTTCATTGTCATCTTTGTCATCTTTCAGCATGGAAACGACTTCATTCAGGGCTTTTCTCGGCACAACGAAACGAAATTCCGGTAAATTCGGGATTTTTTCCTGTCTTAAGGCAAGCCGGAATCTGTCCATAGCGACAATATAAAAAATGCCGTTTTTGGATTCGAATAATTCTCCGGTTAAAATTGGCATATCGTCCCGAACGGCAACAGCGTAACCGGATTCCTGAAGCATAGATTTCAGCAATTGTTGTGAAATAGTCACAGTCGCCATACTTTCCACAACGGGCAAATCGGGAAATTCTTCCGCACTCATGGCGGAAAGCTGATAATGCGTATCTTCACTGCTGATGATAACGCTGAAATTTTCCTGAATTTCGCAAGTAATCTCCACTCCAGGCATACGGCGAATCATTTCAGTGAATAATCTGCCGAGCAGAACGAACGTAAATTCTTCATCGCATTTTGCCGGAACGGTTGTGCGGATACCCATTTCCAGATTATACCCTGTCAGAGTAATTTGTTCTTTCTGCATCTGAATGCAGATGCCCTCCATGACCGGAACAGTAGATTTCAGCGCAACGGCTTTCATGACATGCGTAATGGCATTACACAAATCCATTTTATCACAAGTAAACTTCATTGGAACTCTCCTTTGCAAAAATTAAAATTCAACCCTAAACTAATTATACCACAAAAAATTGAATCTGTCAAACTTTTCTGAAAATTTAAATCTAAAAATTCAAGTCTGAAAATTTAAGTCTGGAAATTTAAATCTGAAAAATTAAATCTGAAATTTCAAGTCTGGAAATTTAAATCTGAAAATTCAAATTTGAAAATTTGCTTCTGAAAATTTTTTCGGGCGAAAAAATCGAAAAATTAAAAAGTTACAAGTTGTAACTATTTCGACCAAAATTTGGAAGGCGAATTTTTTTTCCGTCTGTCTAATCTAAGATAGTAGTAGTAGTAGGGGGTGTTGAAACTGTTGAAAACTTTTTTTTTGCCCATTTGAAGCCGAAAAAAGACCAAAGTTTTCAACATTCAACATGTTGAAAAATTGTTGAAAAGTTGAAAACTCATTTTCAACACAAAAAATCCGGAAAAAGTGTTGAAAAGTTGAAAAATTGTTGAAAAATTGTGGAAACAAAGTGGAAACATTGGGGAAAGTTTTTTACTTTTCTGTAACTTTTGAAAAGTTTTCAACAAACTGTTGAAAACTAAATTGTTGAAAGTGTTGAAAACTTTCCAGTCTGTAAAATTTACGGCGATATAACTGGAAAAAAAGCCAATGTTGAAAGTGTTGAAACTGTTGAAAACTTGTTGAAAGAGTGTTGAAAACTTTTTTAGTAACAATTTTTCCACAGAGTTTTCAACAGTTTGTGGAAAGAAAATCGCTTTAGCGGACTAAAGCGCAGGCACTTTCGTGCGCTAAAGCGTCCACCCAAATTTTAACAAAATTGCCCTGTTGAAAACCCTATACAACCTGCCCAATAAAATTAGTTTATTTTATTTCAGGTGCTTTTTCTTGAATATTCCGGATAATATCATCGACCAAATCACGCAAATTTTCGTCTCGTTTAATCATGTCATTCACTGTGTTAATTGCATAAACGATTGTCGAATGGTCTCTTCCGCCAAATTCAGAACCAATCGAAGCAAGCGGCATTCCCGTCACTTCCCGTACCACGTAAGCAGAAACTTTCCTTGCCATGGAAACTTGAGAAGTGCGTTTACTGGAACGAATGTCGTCGGACGTTACGCCATACACTTTCCCAACTTCCGAAATAATTTTCTCAACCGTAATCGGAATTGGCTGTTCATCGGTCAAAATGTCACGAATGACACTTTGCGCCATGGAAATCGTCGGCGGGCTGTTCGCTAAAGTTTTCAGGGCTTTCAGCTTTTTCACTGCACCTTCTAACTGGCGGATGTTCGTTTTCAGGCGTGTAGCGATAAATTCCACGACTTCATCGGGAATTTTAAAATCTAATAATTCCGCTTTCCGCCGAATAATGGCGTATCTCGTTTCGAAATCCGGTGCGCTGATATCCGCAATCAACCCACATTCAAAACGGCTTCTGATGCGCTCTTCCAGGGTTTTCAGTTCCCGTGGGGGCTTGTCGGACGTGATGACAATTTGCTTTCCCTCGGAGTGCAATTTATTGAACGTGTGGAAAAATTCTTCCTGCATTCGTTCTTTTCCGGAAAAAAACTGAATATCATCAACAATTAAGACATCGGCTTTCCGGTATTTGTCGTGAAAAACAGTCGTGTCCCGCTGGTCAATGGATTTAATTAATTCATTGCCAAACGCCTCACCGGTAACGTAAATGGCATTTTTATCCGGTGTCTGACTGAGCATTTCATGTTTGATTGCCGTCACTAAATGCGTTTTCCCGAGTCCGGAAGCCCCGTAAATGAACAGCGGGTTATAAGACGCTGCCGTATCAGAAGCCACCGCCTTACAGGCGGCGAAAGCAAACTCATTGGAACGCCCGACAATGAACGTATCGAACGTATAGTCATAATTCGCAATATCTTCATTTTTCTGAAGTTCTTCCTGCTTTTCCGCAATGGTTTTCGGCTCGTCGTAAAGATAACCGCCTGGCTTGATGTTAATCACCACTTCTACGGGGAAGCCGAGAATGCTCTCTAAAGCCGTTTCAAGGAAGGTTTTGTAATTGGTGATAATAATGCCCTGTTGAAATTCTGTGTCTACCTGGAACACGGCTTTCCGCTTGTCCAAATCCAAAGAAAGCGGTTCCATTGTGTTAATCCATGTACTCATGGGAACCGGCGCAATCAGATTGTGATGGTCACAATATAATTTCGCCTGTTCGAACACTTCGTGAAAAGAGTTCATGTTTGAATAACCTCCATTTCGTCAATAGCGTAATCGCTTTTTTTCTATTCTAACATATTTGCCGGAAAAAAGCAAGTGTTTTTCTAATTTTTCGCTTATGGCAACAAAAAAAAAATTACCGGTTTTGACACCCTATACAAAATGCACAAAATTTTTCTGAAAATTTGAAAAAAACGTCGTCATTATACAAAAACAGAACAAAAATCTGAATTTCTCTTCAATTGTATTCGCCCAAAATTTGGAATTTAGTAAACCGGTACAAAATTTTTCACAAGTTTTCCACAACATGAAGCCAACTGCACTGTTGAAAAGTGGAAAAATAGAAATTTCAGGCGAAATTCTGAAAATTCTATGAAAATTGCACAAAAACTGACTGAACCATATACAAAACTGAACGAAAGTAAGCAAAAATTTGTTCAATTTTTATCTATTCCGCACTAATTCTGACAAATTCTTCCGAAAACTTTGTGAAAAACAGAAGTCGTTGTATAACCGGTACACTTTTTTCCACAAAATTTGAAAAAAACGTTGTCGTTGCACAACCGTTCATTTTTCATTCACGAAGTGTTGCAAAATCACTCCAATTTTTATTGCAAAAATGCGAATAGTATTGCAGATTCGCTCCTAATTTTTAAAAATTTGTATAGTTTTCACAAAATTTCCGGAAAAGTTTGAAAAAAACGTCGTCGATGCACAACCGTTCATTTTTCATTCACGAAGTGTTGCAAAATCACTCCAATTTTTATTGCAAAAATGCGAATCGTATTGCAGATTCGCTCCTAAATTTCAAAAATTTGTATAGTTTTCACAAAATTTTCGGAAAAATTTGAAAAAAACGTTGTCGTTGCACAACCGTTCATTTTTCATTCACGAAGTGTTGCAAAATCACTCCAATTTTTATTGCAAAAATGCGAATCGTATTGCAGATTCGCTCCTAAATTTCAAAAATTTGTATAGTTTTCACAAAATTTTCGGAAAAATTTGAAAAAAACGTTGTCGTTGCACAATGACTTTGACAGAAGTTGTTTTTCTGCCAAAAAGATACAAATTTTTTGTATAATTTCCCGAGTAATTTCAACAATTTGTGGAAAATTCTTTCCAGTTTCCATAAATTTAAAAAATTTAACCATTCTTTTGTGAAACGATGCCGTTTTTTTCAACTTTTGTTGAAAATTTTATCGTTTTTGTATACCGTGCCGAAACTTAATTTGCCTATAGGTGAAGTCGGATTGTTGAAAACTGACCCTTAATTTTTCCCGATATATTGCGCTGAACTCGTTTTCTGTGTGGTGAATTTGTGCAATTTGACGTGTTGAAAACTTTTTTGTCGTGATTTTTGCTAAATTTTTCTAATTTTCGTGAATTACCCGAAATTTACCCGATTTTTGAATATTTTTTCAGAAAAATTTTTCCGGATTCACCCGAACGGGATTCGTTCAGACAAGCTCTTCCGGAATGTTGCAAATTCGCTCCTCAATCCCTCCGGCACTTTGTTCCAACTTCCCTGACAGGAGAGGCAAATTGCGGAAATGTTGCAGAATTGCTCTTTTCGAACCCCTCCGGCACTGCGTGCCACCTCCCCTGACAGGAGAGGCGAATTGCGGAAATGTTGCAAAATCGCTCTTTTTTCAAATATTGCAGAAATGATTCTGCTGAATATTGCAGAATTGCTCTTTTCGAACCCCTCCGGCACTGCGTGCCACCTCCCCTGACAGGAGAGGCGAATTGCGGAAATGTTGCAAAATCGCTCTTTTTTCAAATATTGCAGAAATGATTCTGCTGAATATTGCAGAATTGCTCTTTTCGAACCCCTCCGGCACTGCGTGCCACCTCCCCTGACAGGAGAGGCGAATTTGAAAGAAGAAAACTATTTCCTACGGGAAGAAACCATCTCCCCTGATAGGGGAGGCGAATTGCGGAAATGTTGCAAATTCGCTCTTTTTTCAAATATTGCAGAAATGATTCTGCTGAATATTGCAAATTCGCTCTTTTCGAACCCCTCCGGCACTGCGTGCCACCTCCCCTGACAGGGGAGGCAAATTGCGGAAATGTTGCAAAATCGCTCTTTTTTCAAATATTGCAGAAATGATTCTGCCGAATATTGCAAATTCACTCTTTTTCAAGATTTCAATGTCAATTTTTCCCCATTTTTGAAAATTTTTTTCAAAAAGCCCTTGACAGATTCGTTTAAATAGGCTATAATGGAATAGTAGTCCGCCGGATTTCACTGACTGGCTGTCAGGGAGTTCCAGCTTACCGAAAGGAGGAATTTCACGTGAAAAGAACTTACCAGCCAAAGAAACTGCACAGAAAAAAAGAACACGGTTTCATGAAAAGAATGTCCGATAGAAACGGCAGAAAGGTTTTAGCTCGCAGGAGAACAAAGGGCAGAAAAAGACTTTCCCATTGATTTGATTCCGAGTCAAGACCACAAATTTCTTTTTGATTTGTGGTCTTTTTTTATTTTGTTTTCATTTGTTTAAGGCGGTGAATGACTATTTGCGTACTCAGGTTCTGAACCGGAACAAGGATTTCCAACTCTGCTACCGGAAAGGCGTGTTCCTCGTTTCACAAAATATTGTTCTCTATGCCCGGAAAAATTCCCTTCCTTGCCTTCGTATGGGCATTACAACCAGCAAAAAAGTTGGTAACGCCGTTTGCCGCAGTCGGGCAAGAAGAATCATTCGGCAGGCGTGGCGTGAAAATGAAGCTCTTATTCCTTCCGGTTTAGATGTCGTTGTTGTGGCAAGGGTTCATATTACGGAAGTCAAATCAACAGTTGTTAGCCATTGGTTGAAAAAGTACGGCGTTCCGGCGTTAATTCAAATCGCTGAAGGCAAAATTCCTTCTTCTAAATCTAAAACTTCTAAACTTCCGAATGATAATTCCCTGAAGGGGGGAGATTCTTCATGAAGAAAATTTTACTTGCCTTGATTCATGTTTATCAGAAATGCATTTCTCCCTTGTTTCCGCCGTGTTGCCGTTATTTTCCGTCATGTTCGTGTTATGCCTGTACGGCAATTGAACGATTCGGAGCGGGGAAAGGTTTACTGTTAGCCATTTTAAGAATTTTACGCTGTCACCCCTGGGCGAAAGGCGGCGTTGACTTCGTGCCGGAAGTTTTCCCCTACAGAATCAAACATCACTAATTTAAATTAGCCCGAAATTTAGCCAAATTAAGCCAAATCAGAAAGAGGTATCTATTTTGAATTTTTTGATTAATATTATTGCGATTCCGCTTAGTTTCATCATGAAACTGATTTACAATCTTGTCGGAAATTACGGTATTTCGATTATTTTGTTTACGTTCGTTACCAGAATGATTCTGTTCCCCGTGTCCTATAAACAACAGAAAAATGCTTCCCGTATGCAATTATTAAACCCTAAAATGAAGAAAATTCAGGAGAAATACCGCAATGACCCAACACAAATGCAAATGGCACAGTTTCAGCTTTATCAGGACGAAAATATTAACCCGTATTCTTCCTGTTTAACTTCTTTTATTCCGTTAATTCTGCTCTGGGGCGTGTTAGCCGTTGTGTACAAGCCAATGACTTATATTATGGATTACAGCACGGAAACCATTGAAGAAGCGAAATCTGTCGTTCTTTCCCTTGAACCCGATGCCGAAACCACGTTTAATAAAAACACTATGCGGCAGGAATTATTAATTATGGACAAAATGCTCCAGAACCCTGAACAATTTTCCGCTGTTCTCCGTAACGGCGAAATTACCATTCAGGAAAATGACACCGAAAAAACACAGAAATTAGAACATCTTTCCCCGAATTTTCTAACCGAAATTAAAGAATTTTCCGAAACATTCACCCTCGGCAACGTCCGCTTAAGCGAAACGCCAAGCACGAAAATTTCCGAAAATTCAAGCTTTTTCCTGTTCTTAATCCCGATTCTTTCCGGAGTCATGCAATTATTATTCACGATTTACACGCAGTACATGCAGAAGAAACGCAATCCCGATATGCCGAGTATGGGCGCAATGAATATTATGCTTTACGGAATGCCGTTATTCTCTGTCTGGCTTGCGTTTACCGTGCCTGCCGGCGTGGGCTTTTACTGGTTGTGTTCTTCAGCGTTTTCTTTCCTGCAAAGCGTTTTCCTCTATTGGTGGTTCAACGATGAACGCATTGAAAAAATTGGTGAAGCCGAACGGAAAAAAGCCCAGAAGGCAAGAAAACGCCCTACCATGATGCAAATGATGCTGGAACAGCAACAGGAATTAATGCGCCAGGAACAAGGCGTTTCCGGCAACAGAGTCCGTTATTCTGATGATGACGGAAATCCGAAATTTTCCCGTTCTGAAATGGAAGAATATAATTCAGCCGTTATCCGTGAGGCAAGACGGAGAATTGCTGAAAAATATGGCGATATTGAACCCGATACCGCCCCAAAAGACCCTAAGAAAAAGAAAAAATAATCCGAACAGGAGTGATTTTGAATGAAACAAATTTTTATTGCCAAAACAGTTGAGGACGCTAAAGAACTCGCCGCTAAGGCGTTTGGTGTCGCTAAATCCGAAATTCAATTCGAAATTCTGGAAGAACCGAAACGGGGATTTTTAGGATTCGGCAAGAAGGGCGATGCCAAAGTCAGGGCGACTTACATTCCGCCAGAACCGGAAAAATCAGAAAAAACAGAACTTTCCTTTACGGAAACGATTCAGGAAAAGCCTTCAAAAGTGCAGGATTTCACGGAAGAAACACCGGAAATTGCAGAAGAACCGCAGGAAATTATTGTTTCTGAAATGATGAGTGAAGATGCAATAGGCGTTCCGGAAAATGAATTGCCCATCATGAGCGAAAATGCAATAGCAGAAACGATTACAGAAAGTGAACCGGAAACAGAAATCATTCCGGAAACTATTGCAGAAAGTGAACCGGAAACAGAACCCGTTCCGGAAGTTTCAGAAACTGTTGCAGAATCTTCCAGGAGTAAAAATGCAACACCGGAAACTGTTGCAGAAAGTGAACCGGAAACAGAATTAGTTTCAGAAGTTTCAGAAACTGTTGCAGAATCTTCCAGGAGTGAAAATGCAATATCAGAAACTATTGCAGAAAGTGAACCAGAAACAGAACCCGTTCCGGAAGTTTCAGAAATCGTTGCAGAATCTTCCATGAGTGAAAATGCAATATCAGAAACTGTTGCAGAAAGTGAACCGGAAACAGAACCCGTTCCGGAAGTTTCAGAAATCGTTGCAGAATCTTCCATGAGTGAAAATGCAATATCAGAAACTATTGCAGAAAGTGAACTCGAAACAGAACCCGTTCCGGAAGTTTCAGAAACTGTTGCAGAATCTTCCATGAGTGAAAATGCAACATCTTCAAAGAACGAAAAATCATACATGCATTCTGATGCTGATTTAATTACCGGCGAACCTTCCCCTTCAGCACTCGCTAAAATTGAAGCCGCCCAGAATTATTTGAGAAGTTTGTTCACGGCTTTGGACATTAAAGTCAATTTCCGTGTGAAAGCCGGAAAAGATACGGCAATGATTGATATTATTTCTTTCGAAAATGGAATGGTCATCGGGAAACGTGGCGAAAATTTAGACGCTTTGCAATATTTAGCATTCATGGCAGCTAACCGCACCGATAACAGCGAATATTACCGCATTATTTTAAATGCTTCCAATTACAGAGAACGCCGCCGGAAAACCCTTGAGGAACTCGCACAGAAAATTGCTCACCGTGTGTTAAGTAATCAGCGTTCCGACATTCTCGAACCAATGAACCCTTACGAACGCAGAATTATTCATTCCGCTGTGGCGGAAATTGACGGCGTGGAATCCCGCAGCGTTGGCGAAGAACCTAACAGAAGAGTTGTCATTTTCCCTGAAGGCGTACCCTATAAACCAAAATACCACAATAACAACCGCCGTCAATATAATGGGAAACCCTACCGCAAAAACGGAAACTACCACAAAAAAGATTCTTCCGTACAGGCAACAAGAATTTCTATGGATTCCATGAAAACCAGTTTTGAAAAAGATTATCAACGCCCGAAACCGGAAGATGAACTGAATGCAGGGCTTTACGGGAAAATTGACATTTAATGCAAAAGGCTGAACTTTTCCCGTTCAGCCTTTTTCCTGAAAATTTTTGATTTGAAAAGAGCGATTTTGCAATACTTGTCAGAATCATTTCTGCAATATTCAAAAAGAGTAATTCTGCAATACTCGTCAGAATCATTTCTGCAATATTCAGAAAGAGTAATTCTGCAATACTTGTCAGAATCATTTCTGCAATATTCAAAAAGAGTAATTCTGCAATACTTGTCAGAATCATTTCTGCAATATTCAGAAAGAGTAATTCTGCAATACTCGTCAGAATCATTTCTGCAATATTTGAAAAGAGTGAAATTGCAATACTTGTCAGAATTATTTCTGCAATATTCAGAAAGAGCAATTCTGCAATACTCGTCAGAACAATTTTTGCAATATTCAAAAAGAGTGAAATTGCAATACTCGTCAGAATCATTTCTGCAATATTCAAAAAGAGCGAATTTGCAATACTCGTCAGAATCATTTCTGCAATATTCAGAAAGAGCGAATTTGCAATACTCGTCAGAACAATTTCTGCAATATTCAAAAAGAGCAATTCTGCAATACTCGTCAGAATCATTTCTGCAATATTCAAAAAGAGCAATTCTGCAATACTCGTCAGAATCATTTCTGCAATATTCAAAAAGAGTAATTCTGCAATACTTGTCAGAATCATTTCTGCAATATTCAAAAAGAGCGAATTTGCAATACTCGTCAGAACAATTTCTGCAATATTCAGAAAGAGCAATTCTGCAATACTTGTCAGAACAATTTCTGCAATATTCAAAAAGAGCGAATTTGCAATACTTGTCAGAACAATTTCTGCAATATTCAGAAAGAGTAATTCTGCAATACTCGTCAGAACAATTTCTGCAATACTCGTCAGAATCATTTCTGCAATACTTGAAAAGAGCATTTTTGCAATAATAGGTGAACAAATGATGAACGAAAATACTATTGCCGCCATTGCTACCCCGTCAGGCTCCGGCGGTGTCGCCGTAATTCGGATTTCCGGAGAAATGGCTTTACCTTGTGCGGATTATTTTTTTCAGCCCGCCGGAAAAAAATGTTCCACGTGGAACATGTCTCCCCTGAACCCCCTGAAAGGGGGTAGGGGGTGGGAGATGTCGCCACAGGCGACAGAGGGGTCAACCCCTCCGAACCCCTCCGTCAGCTACGCTGACACCTCCCCTGATAGGGGAGGCTCGTTCCCCCTGAAAGGGGGAATGTCACGCAGTGACAAGGGGGTTGTCTCCCCTGAACCCCCTGAAAGGGGGCAGGGGGTGGGAGATGTCGCCACAGGCGACAGAGGGGTCAAACGCCCGTCAGAAATGAACGGTTATACTTGCGCTTACGGGTATTTTCTCGACGGAACGGAAGTTTTAGATGATGTCATTTTAACCGTTTTCCGGAATCCGCACAGCTACACAGGGGAAGACGTTGTCGAAATTTCCTGCCATGGCGGAAGATTTCTCGCACAGAAAATTTTACGCTTACTATTAACATTCTCCGGCGTGCGCCTTGCGGAAGCGGGCGAATTTACGAAAAGAGCTTTCCTGAATGGGAAACTTTCCCTTACGCAGGCGGAAGCTGTTGCCGATTTAATTTCCGCTTCCGGTGAAAATTCCCTCCGTTGTGCAAGGATGCTCCGTGACGGCGCAACATTCCGGAAAATTTCCGCCTTTTCAGAAACGCTTTTGGAAATTCTTTCCGATTTGGCTGTGTGGGCGGATTACCCTGATGAAGATATTCCGGAAGTTGACCCCGTGTCTTTAATGAACCGCCTGAAAAATTTATTTTCCCAAATGGAACAGTTAATGAAAACTTACGATTACGGGAAAATTCTTCGAGAAGGATTGCACACGGTCATTGTCGGAAAGCCGAATGTCGGGAAATCGACTTTATTTAATGCGTTAAGCGGCTATGAAAGAAGTATTGTCACAGACATTGCTGGAACAACTCGTGACGTTGTGGAAGAACAAATCCGAATCGGGGAAATTTTACTCCGTTTGTCTGATACTGCCGGTGTGCATTCTACAGAAGACCAAGTGGAAAAAATTGGCGTGGAAAGAAGTTTTTCCGCTATACAGCAAGCAGAATTAATTCTTGCCGTTGTGGATACTTCCGCACCGCTTTCAGAAGAAGACCAGCAATTATTTCAGCAACTTCCGCCGGAAAAAACCATTTTAATTTATAATAAAACGGACAAACGTTCTCCGGAATTTCAGCCGTTAGAAAATTTTTCCCCCGTGGAAGTCATAGAACTTTCAGCGAAAACTTTAGAAAATGTTCACGCTCTTGAAAACGCTGTACAGAATTTCGCTTCCCGTTACGCCACAACAGCGGAAGATGGCATGATTGCGAACGAACGGCAAAGAATTTGCTTACAAACAGCGTTACAAGCCATTCAGGAAGCAATGCACACATTAGAACAAGGCTATGCTTTAGATGCCGTGACAGTGAATTTAGACATTGCGGAAGAAGCCTTTCTCCAATTAACCGGAGAAAAAATTACTGACAAAGTTGTGGACACTGTTTTTTCTCGTTTCTGTGTCGGAAAATAAATTTAAATTTTAAATTTTAATATTAAATTTGAGGAGGTCTGTTTTTGGAAAATCATCAGCAATATTTCATGGAAAATTTCGATGTCATTGTTATTGGGGCAGGTCATGCCGGAGTAGAAGCCGGATTAGTGGCTGCCCGTCTCGGCTGTAAAACATTATTATTAACAATTTCTTTGGATCAAGTCGCCAATATGCCTTGTAATCCTTCTATCGGCGGAACGGCAAAAGGACATTTAGTTCGGGAAATTGACGCTCTCGGCGGCGAAATGGGAAAAGCAGCAGATGCTTGTTTCCTTCAGTCCAGAATGCTGAACCGGGGAAAAGGTCCTGCTGTGCATAGTTTACGAGTTCAGGCGGACAGAGTGCAATATCATCAATATATGAAACATGTTTGCGAATTACAGGAAAATTTATTCCTGAAACAGGGCGAAGCCGTGAAAATTTTAACCGAACATCAGAAAGTGACCGGAATTTTAACCCATTTAGGCGCAATTTATTCCGCTAAAGCCGTTGTCATTGCCACAGGAACATATTTAAAAGGTAAAATTCATATCGGGCAAGTTTCTTTCGAAAGCGGACCAGATGCCGCACTTCCGGCGAATGCTCTTGCTGAATCTTTGCGGGAAATTTTACCCTTACGTCGCTTTAAAACCGGAACGCCCTGCCGTGTACATAAAAACAGCATTGATTTTTCCGTATTGGAAAAACAAGTCGGTGATGCGGAAATTACGCCGTTTTCTTTTCAGACGAATGCTGAACATTTACAAAATCAAGTTTGTTGTTATTTGTCTTATACTAATGCAAAAACACATAATATCATTAAAGCGAATCTGCACCGTTCGCCGTTGTATTCCGGTAATATTGAGGGCGTGGGTCCTCGTTATTGCCCTTCCATTGAAGATAAAGTTGTCCGGTTCGCTGATAAGGAAAGACATCAATTATTTATTGAGCCTATGGGATTAACTACGGAAGAATATTATTTGCAGGGAATGTCTTCTTCCCTTCCGGAAGACGTGCAGAAAGCCTTTTTACGAACCATTAAAGGACTCGAACATGTGGAAATTTTACGTCCGGCATACGCCATTGAATATGATTGCATTGACCCCACTGCCCTGAAACCTACCCTTGAAACGAAAGCTCTTTCCGGTTTATTCGGAGCAGGACAATTCAACGGTAGTTCCGGTTATGAAGAAGCCGCTGCACAAGGGTTAATTGCCGGAATTAATGCAGCGTTATCCGTGCAGGGAAAACCGCCGTTAATTTTAGAACGTTCCAGTTCCTATATTGGCACGTTAATTGATGATTTAGTCTTTAAAGGTTGCAGTGACCCCTACAGAATGATGACTTCCCGCAGTGAATATCGTTTAGTTCTCCGGCAGGATAACGCTGATTTCCGCATGATGCCCATTGGCTACAAATTAGGCTTAATTTCTGAAACGCTTTACCAAAATATGCTGAAAAAATATTCCCTCGTTGAGTCGGAAATCCAACGCCTGCAACACACCAATATTGCCCCTAATCCTGAAATGAATCAGTTTTTAGAAAGTTCCGGCACTGCTCCTCTTTCCACGGGCTGTAAACTTGCTGATTTACTTCGCCGTCCTCAATTAAATTATGAACAGTTAACCCCGTTCGATGCACAACGTCCGAATTTACCTTCTTCCGTGCGTGAACAAGTTGAAATTCAAGTCAAATATCAAGGCTATATTGACCGACAGTATGAAATGATTCAAAAAGCGCATTCCCTCGAACTGAAAACTCTTCCTCAGCCGTTCGATTATCACCAGATTCACGGCTTACGTTTAGAAGCAGTTGAAAAATTAAACCGCCATCAACCTTTGAATATTGGGCAGGCTTCCCGAATTTCCGGCGTTTCTCCGGCAGACGTTTCCGTTTTGCTGATTTGGCTGACACAAAATAAATAATTTGACAATGTTCCACGTGGAACATATTTCGTTGCTGTTCCCCCTGAAAGGGGAGGTGGCACGTAGTGACAAGGGGGTGTTCCACGTGGAACATAATGAAACCGGAATGCAGTGGCATTCCGGTTTATTTTAAATTTAAGAGCCGTTTGTCAATTTCTTTCCAGTCAGCGGAAGAAATGGTATTATGTTCAATTGGGAATGCGTAAGTTTCCGGTTCGAGGTAGCCAATTGTTTCTAAATGTGCGGTTAAAATTTTTAATATTTCAGCGGCGTATTCTTCTTCTAAGGCATCGGCGGAAGTTTTCGTCGGGGCGGTCTGGTATTTCGGAGTGAAAATTTTCCGGTAGTAGGCTTTAATTTCTAAATTCGATTTCTTCCATAAATCAATTGGCGAAATCACTAAAATTACTGTATAATTTCCATTGTCGCTTAATACGTCACGGACGGTATATTTCACCTGGTGAAGAATTTCCCCTGAAAAATCAAGATATTGCTGTGTTAATTCTTCTGAAATTAAATTTTTCTTCACGCCGTAAGTGTCAAGAATATATGTGGAGAGGTTTTCTTTTTCGTTCTGGAAAATAGTTTCTGCGGCGTTTTCCCCTGCTCCGGTAAATTCTTCATAAGCAGAAAAATTTTCATGATATGTACAATCTAATAAAGCCGTCACGTAATTCCGGTACGTTCCGCCGGCGAACCCGCAGCCCGTCAGCAGCACAAAACATAACATAAAATTAATGAAACATAATTTTCTCATAATCATTCCCCGTTTTCCGGTGAAATAGGATTCAATGGTATTGCATTCCCTTCTTCATCATAAAAAGTTAAATTATCTAAATAAAAATCCGAACAAGTTTCCATATTCCAGCGCATAAATAAAATTTCCGGCTTTTCTACTGTGCTGTCCCAGCGTTTTCCGGGGTCGTTTTCCGGAAAAGCAAATTCAACATGATTCGCATCAGAACGCTGTAAATTGCATTGTTCAACGGAAAAATCCGGAAAATTAAACCATTCGCCGTTAATGCAAGTTGTTCCCCCTCCGGCGGTGAAACTTCCGGAAAAAGATTCCGTTTTCGATTCAGTGTAGAGGTCAAAAGCAATTTTAGCAACGCTTTCTAATTGGTGTTCCTCAAGGAGTGAATTTGCGGAAATGGAAATTTTCTGCACGGCGGAAGGTAAATTTTCCGCATTCGTGGAATTGTCTGTAAATTTCAGCATAGCATTTCCGTCAACAAATTCTATAGAAAGCGTTCCCTTAACGGAAGTGTCATCGTCCTGCACAACCGAAACGAAACTGAAATTTCCGTCATCGAACGTAATGGCATTCGGGTCAGCTTCCGGAAATGGTGCATTTTTTAATGAATTTTCTGAAATTATTTCTGAATGATTTTCTTCTGAAAGCATTTCGGAAGTCGTTTCCGCAATGGTTTCCGGTTCTGTGGGAACAGGTTCTGTTTCCTGCGTGGAAGTTTGCCCGCTGCACCCCGTAAGCAACACGGCAAGCAAACATAAATAAATATATTTTTTCAAGTTAATCCCCTCACTAAATGAATTTTTTAAATTGATTCTTTGACTACTGCAACTGTCTGCACGCCGTAAAATTCCATGACGGCAAGACATTCCGGAGAAAGTTTTTCTCCGCTGACGGCAATTGGCACGGCTGGCGGACAAGGCACCTGCACAGCAGCGCAAATTCTGTTTTCCGCTTCAGAAAGCGGTAAAATTTCAAATTCGGCGAGACCTGCCTCCCGTAAGGATAAACTTTGTTCCATTGGCGAGGGACATTCCGGCGGCGTTTCTGCCGGAAGAGGTTCACAGGCGAATAAGGCTTTTTCCAATTGGGAAAAGTCTTTTTCTGTCATGACCGGAGACAATAATATCACGAAACGGCTTTTATCGGCGTATTCGCATTCTATGGGAACAGCTAAATTTCTCATTTGTTCGGCTAAATTTTCCCCGTTCGCCTGAATCGTGAAATGCATCGGGTCATTCCCTAAGAAAATATATTTCCCTGAAAATTTTTGTTTTAATCTTTCTGCACGCTGTGCGCATTCCGAAATTGCCTTTTTTCCGGAATGCATCAGCCATTCCGTGCATTCTTCCAAAGACTGCATAATTAAATAAGAAGGACTCGTTGAGCCGAATAACTGCATATTTTGCTTGAAAAAAATTTTCTCGGAAGAATTTCTCATGTGAAGAAATGCTCCGCCTGTCAACGCCGGCAAAGTTTTATGCGCTGAATCGCAGCAATAGTCCGCCCCTAAAATAATTGGATGTTGATTTTCCGGCAGAAATGCCCTGTGCGCCCCGTGGGCGTTGTCTACTAATAATTTCGCTTGATATTTCCGGCAAAGTGCGGAAATTTCCTGAATATTCTGCACATTTCCGGAATAGTCCGGTGAAGTTAAATATACACACGCCGGAAAGTTCACTTCTTGTAAAGCCTGTTCAAATGCTGTTAAAGTATATTTCCCGTCAAGAAATCCGCCGCTTTCCGGATAAATCCATTTTACTGGCAAATCTAACAAAATGCAGCTATTTAGAAAAGCTCTGTGAACCGTTCTCGGCGCAATGATTATTCTGTGTTCTGCTTTCATTCGGGCAAGCATTGCCTGAATGCATAATGTTGAACCGCCTGCACTCCAGCAAGTTCCCCCCACGCCGTAAACTTCCGCTGTTTTCCGTTCGGCTTGCTGTAAAATTCCATTCGCTTCGAATAAACTATCCGCTCCGTGAATTTCCGTAATGTCGAATGTGTAGGCTGTTTCTAATTCAGGAGAAAAACTTTTCCCTTTATGCCCGGGCATATGTCCTCGAAATTGATGTTTTTGTGCATATTGCTGTAAAAAAGCCGTTAAATTTTTACACATAAATTTTCTTCTCCTCTTGACAAGCTGAAAAAAATCCTGTAGAATAAAATCAGAACATATGTTCTTGTTCTTATTTTATTTTTGATTAGTTTGATGATTAAGATGATTGAAAGGAGTTTTTTTCAATGAATGAGTTAATCGCCCAATATCAATACGCCGAATTACTAATTCATCAGCGAATCAGAGAAATTTATTCCGTGTTGCACAGTGCAACACATCTCCCCACAAAACAAAGAGAATCTCTCGTCGCAAGAATTAAATTGCTGAAACGTGAAGAACAGGAATTAGAAGAAGATTTATTTTCCATTAAGAGCCATTTAGGGGGATTTTAACATGAAACGAGTTCCTGAAACTGTGTTAGAATTTGACACGAATTTCGTCAGGGATTTAATTTTCCCTGAAAATAACAACCGCCGGCAGCTTGACCTTTCCTTAAAAGCCCTGCATGAAGTCATTGAACATGACCTCACCGAACGCCAAAAGCAATTCATTCAGCTGTATTTCTTTGAAAATTTAAACACTCGGCAAATTGCTGAATTATTAGGCTTAAACCCGTCAACCGTTTCCCGAACGCTCACCAGAGCGAAAAAACGCATTTACAAAGTTCTGCATGTATATATTGATTTTCTGAGAACGGAAAAATTGGACTAAAATGCAAAAAGCCCCCGAATCCGGAAGCTTTTGCCTTGGTTGGGACGGCGGGATTTGAACCCACGCAATGACGGAGTCAAAGTCCGTTGCCTTACCGCTTGGCTACGCCCCAGCACCACTATTACTATTATAGCACATGTTTTTGCATTTGTCAAGCCCTACACACAATATATTTTTCTGCATAGAATAATCATGGAAAAAAATACTTCCCTACCGTATAAATTTCTTCCGGTAGGCGATACTAACACCAAAGAAGAAAGAATTTCCCCCGAATGCCTCCCCTCGTTCCCCCTGAAAGGGGTCAGGGGGTGGAAGATGGCACGGAGTGCCGGAGGGGTCGAAAGGAGTGTTTTTCATGTTATCCGTGAAACGAGGAGAAATTTATTATGCAGATCTCAGCCCCGTAGTTGGTTCGGAACAAGGCGGGATTCGTCCGGTACTTATCGTTCAGAATGATGTAGGCAACCGGCACAGCCCGACAGTGATTGCAGCAGCAATTACTTCCCGATTAGATAAAGCCAAATTACCAACGCATATTTCCTTGGAAGCGTCTTCCTGCGGTCTGCAAAAAGACAGCATTGTTCTGTTAGAACAAATTCGAACACTCGACAAGAAACGCCTGAAAGATAAAATGGGCGCATTAGATTCCACAGCCATGACCAAAATTGATAACGCTTTATCCATTAGTTTCGGCTTGCATTAACATTTGTCGACCCCCTTGTCACTGCGTGACATTCCCCCTTTCAGGGGGCAATGCCTCCCCTATCAGGGGAGGTGGCACGCCAGTGCCGGAGGGGTTAGTCATCTATTCCGCTGAACAGTGATTTCAAGGGCTTGAATTTTTCCATGATTTCTTCTTTGCCCTTCCGGATTCCTTCCGCAATGCCTTCCTGACGGCTTCTTTCCTTCATGTCGTTGATTTCCTCGAATGAATAGCTGGTATTTCCCCGACGGGCTTTCACAATGGTTTTCACATTGGCGTTTTTGTTCAGTGTGGCAAGTATTTTCGCACAATTGGCAATGCTTTCCACGTTGGAATGGGAAAGAATTTCTAATTCTTCCGCTGTTTTCGTTTTGAACAGCTGTAACCATAATTTTTGCGTGTCCTGATGCCGGAAAGAATCATCTACTTTGTTCAGTTCGAATACTTGCAGACAAATTTCCGGAAATAATGGTTCATGCGTGTTTTCTTCCATAAAAGAATACACATGGCTGTAATTATTGTCTTGGGAAACATCGAACAACAGGAAACATAACAGAATTGTCCGGTTCGCCTGATTGGATTGTGTTGCGCCGGTCACTTTTTCACTCAGGCTCGCTAAATCGAAAAGTAAATGCTGTAATTCATTTCGTTTACTGATGATTTGCATTTCAATGTTAATTAATTGTTCACGAGTTTTCAGCAGTAACCGCAGGCAATAGGAACGAGTACCGGAATTAGGCAATAATTCCGCATTTTCAATATGAATCCAGTCTATGCTGTTTTCGGGAATGGCTGTCATATCGTACAGAAATTGTTTTAACACTTCCGTGTTCTGTCCGAACAGGGTTTTCATCATGACATCATTCGTTAAGGGAATAATTTCCATAAGTTCACCACTTTCTGATTGATTCTAATTTATTTTAATTCATTTTTAGAATTGTCTTTTATTTATGATAACATATTTTCCGGTTTTTGTCAAGAGGGGGATAAAAATTTTGAAATGTTCCACGTGGAACACCCCTTCCGGCAACCCCTCCGGCACTGCGTGCCACCTCCCCTGATAGGGGAGGCAAATTCGTCTCCCCTGAAAGGGGAGATGTCAGCGTAGCTGACAGAGGGGTTAAAAAAGGCAGACCTTTTGACGGGTCTGCAAAACTAAGTTAATAAGGATGTAGGATTTATGATAGATATATTATAGCATAAATGACCGAATTTGTCAAGTTTTCTGCGCAAATTTTGTCACTTTCACCAAATTTCAAAATCATGATTTTACATAATACACAAAATTAGTTTTCTAAGTTTTTCAGAGACTTTTCTTCTTTGGTAAATTTCTGTTTTCCGACACGGAGAATTTCGACTTCTGAACGGTCAATGAAGTATGGCACATCTTCAGAATTATCTGGCTGAATGCGTAATTTTCCGGTAATGAGGTTAGCTTCTTCCACTCTGCCTTTACCTTTAGGCGTGCGAACGATAGAACCGAGTGGGGGAGTAATTTTCTGCAATTCGGAATAGGCTTCTTCTTCATGCGCTAAACAACACATTAACCTGCCGCAAGTACCGGAAATTTTCACAGGATTTAAAGATAAATTCTGTTCTTTTGCCATTTTAATGGTTACGGGCTGGAAATCGGTTAAATAGCCCCGACAGCAAAATTCTCTTCCGCAAACGCCTAAACCGCCGAATAATTTCGCTTCATCACGAACGCCAATTTGCCGGAGTTCAATTCTTGTCCGGAAAATGGACGCTAATTCTTTGACTAATTCCCGAAAGTCAACACGAGTTTCCGCCGTGAAGTAAAATAATAATTTTGTATTATCGAATGTGCAGGAGACATCAACTAATTTCATTTTCAAGTGATGTTCCACAATTTTCTGTTCGAAAACAGCGAACGCCCGTTCTTCTTTGCGTTGATTCTGCTGTAGAATTAGTTTGTCTGCGTTGGTGACACGGCGGAGAATGCTTTTCAGGGGGGCGGAAATTTTCTCATCGGGGAGTTCTTTGTTCGCAAGGGCAACAGTGCCGACTTCTAAGCCTTTCGCCGTTTCGACGACGACTTTGTCGCCGAGACTAAGCGAAAGCGAATTAGGAGAAAAATAATATATTTTTCCGGAAGGGGAAAAGCGGATTCCTACAATTTCAGTCATGAAAGCACAACCTTTCTGAATTTAAATTTACTATTTAATTTAAAATTTAAGAATTTAATTTTTGTAAAGCAACGCCCCACCGAGTGCGGAAAGTAAAAGTTTCAAGCTGACATTCGCCTGAAGGGCATTTTGTGCGTTGTCAATGGCGTTTTCCATGCGGAAAAGTTTTCCTGTAGTGGCGTATTTCGATAATAAAGCGGCAGAAGATGTTTCACAGCCGAGTAATTGAATGGGAATTGTTTCAGCATTTTGATTTTGATATTTTAAAGCGAGTGCATCACGAATTTGCCGGAGCAACAGGGAAAGTAACATTTCCACATGGGGACGGCTTTTTTCATATTGGTAAAGAAGTTGAAACACGGCATAAGGCTGACGTTTCGCAAGGGCAATGGTTAATTCTTTCACTTGTCGGGAAATTTCCTGCATTTCAGGGGAATTAAGCCATTGTAAAGCCATTCCGACAGATGTTCCGCCAGTCGCCTGAACAGCTTGAGAAACTTTTTCCGGAGGGAAATTTTTTGCTAATAAAGCATTCCGGCAATTTTCCGGCGTGCAGGGGTTCACAGGAATTTGCATCATGCGGGAAAGCATTGTTTCTAAAAAAGCTTCTTTCGAAACGGCAGTGAATAATAACACAACATGTTTCGGGGGTTCTTCTGTTAATTTTAGCAGTGTATTCTGTGCGGAAATGCTGATATTATCGCAATCGGAAAACAAATAAATTTTATAATTCGATTCGTTCGGGGCGGAAATGGCATTCCGGCAAACGGAACGGATGGTTTCCACGGAAAAGCCCTGTAATTTTCCGGAATGTTCCACGGAAATGAAATCAGGGTGAACGTGTTTCGTTAATTTCCGGCAAGCGGAACATTCCCCGCAAGGGGCAGAATTTCCGGTACAAAGTAATGTTTTCGCAAAATATTCCGCAAGGGTTTTCCGACCTGAACCCTTTTCGCCGTAAAATAAGCAAGCGTGCGGAAAATGACCTGTTTTCCGGAATTTTTGCATTAAGTCAAGGTTATTCTGGTTATTATAAATCATAATTTTTCGAATCTTTCAACGTCCGTGACGAAAACAGTTGCGCCGCCGACCTCGACTTCCACGGGGATTTCTCCGCCACTCATGGACATAGGAACAATTTTCTTTCGTTTATGGCTTTTGGAGCGAATGAGCTGGATTAATTCGTCAAGGCGGTTTTCCTCCACGCAAGTTAAAAACGTCGTATTTCCGGCACTTAACAGACCGCCGGTAGAGGCTAATTTCGTAGCATAAAAGCCAGCCGCAAGCAAAGCCTTTCCAACGGCACGGCTATCATCATTATTGACAATGGCAAAAACAAGTTTCATGAAGTAACTCCTTTCAGGAATGATACTTTAAGTATAACACATTTTGAAAAAAAATGCAAGTCCGTCAGGCAGACTTGCAAAATTTTTCTTCTCATTTCAAAAAGTGTTAGATGAATTAGCATCAGAATCCAAACATTAAACATTAAGTTTCACACAGCGTCTTTAATTTTAGCGATAGCATTTTTTTCTAAGCGGGAAACTTGCGCCTGAGAAATGCCAACTTCTTTAGCGACTTCTACTTGAGTTCTTCCGCAGAGGAAACGCAAGTATAAAATTTTCTTCTCACGGTCTTCTAAATTTTCCATAGCGTCACGCATGGAAAATTGTGCTATCCAGCTTTCTGCACTGCTTTGGTCGCTTAACTGGTCAGCAACGTAAAGCGTGTCGCCCGAATCGGAATACACTGGTTCATAAATGGAAATTGGGTCGCTGATACTTTCTAATGCGATGACAATGTCAGAACGTTTTTCATGAATTTCTTCTGCAATTTCTTCCATTGTTGGTTCACGCATGAGAGAAGAAGTTAATTTTTCCCTTGCCTGAATGGCTTTATAGGCTAAATCCCTAAGGGAACGGCTGACTTTAATTTGATTGTAATCCCGTAAATACCGCCGTAATTCGCCGGAAATCATGGGAACGCAGTAAGTGGAAAAGCGAACTTCTTTCGATAAATCGAAATTGTTAATTGCTTTCATTAAGCCAACAACCCCAATTTGAAATAAATCATCTACATCTTCCCCACGTCCGGCGAACCGTTGAATGACACTCAGCACAAGCCGGAGATTTCCTTTAATGAGTTTATCACGGATTTTCTTGTCGCCGGTTTCTTTAAATTGCTTTAATAAAGCCATTTTTTCTTCTTCCGGCATAACTTTTAATTCAGAAGTGTTCACCCCTGAAATGACAACTTTATGATACGCCATTGAATCACCCTTTCACAATGCTTTACAGGAATTATGCATCAAATATTCCGGTTTTATGCAGAAAAAAATTTTTTCGTGCGTGCAATTCTGACAAAAAGCAACAAACTAAATATGTTATAATCAGAATAGGGCAAGCAGGGGTGATGAATTTGCGAATTATTTATGTAGATGTTTTACTAATTGTTAATTTTTACATGAATTATTTATTATTAGCTTTCACGGCGAAAATCACCCGAACGAAAATGCAGTTATGGCGGGGAATTTTCAGCGCAGGTTTAGGAAGTTTCAGTGCGTTAATGATTTTTCTTCCGGAAATGAACGCTTTCTGTTCTTGGCTGTGTAAATTATTTACTGCGGGAATGATTTGCTTATTCGCATTCGGGAAGAATGATTTTTTCCGGAAGTGGCTGTATTATTTCGGCATGAGTTTTTTCGTGGCAGGGGGAATGTTAGCCATTTCTTCCTGTACGGAATTAAACAGCATTTATCACAATTCAAGCTGGTATATGGAAATTTCCCTGTTGCAGTTGTTCAGTTTTACGGTGATTGCCTACGGTGTATTAAGTTTCATGCAATACGTGAATGATAAATTTTTCTCACAAGAAAAACATTATCAAGTGTTCATTTCGTATCATGAGAAAACGGCAATTTTAACCGGATTAGCGGACACAGGGAACGCCTTGACAGATTTCTACACGGGAAAAGCAGTCATTGTCTGTGATAAAACTTGTTTGAATGGCATTACGCCTGAACATAGTCATTATTTGCCCTATTTGACGGTTGCCGGAAGTGGTTTATTAGAAGTATTCCAGCCGGAAGAAGTCAAAATTTTACCAGAGGGGGGAAAAGCCCGAAATATTGATGTAGTCGTTGGCATTGGTTTACAAGAAAATGGAAAAGCGATTTTTCACCCGAAACTGTTAAGATTTTGAGGAGGAATTCATTCATGAAATTTCTGAAACAAATCGGTTTACTGTTGAAAAAATTATTTTCCGGCGGAACGCTGGATTATCTCAGCAGTGCGGAAACATTGCCGCCGCCCCTGACACGGGAGGAGGAAGAAGAAACTTTCCGGAAACTGAAAGAAGGTGACCCCCACGCCAGAGAAATACTAATTGTGCATAATTTGCGTTTAGTGGTTTACATTGCGAAGAAATTCGAAAGTTCTGGTGTTTGTCCGGAAGATTTAATTTCCATAGGGACAATTGGGTTAATTAAAGCCGTCGAGACGTTTCAGGCGGACAAGAAAATTAAATTAGCGACTTATGCTTCCCGCTGCATTGAAAATGAAATTTTAATGCATTTACGGAAGGCAGTGCAGTATAAAGGGGAAATTTCGCTTGATGAGCCGTTAAACACAGATTGGGACGGGAACGAATTATTATTAAGTGATGTATTAGGCACGGAAGAAGACATTGTCAGCCGTGGCATTGAACAGGAAACGGAAAGGGCAGTTGTCCGGCAAGCGGTTGCCGATTTACCGGAACGGGAACGGGAAATTATGTCTTTACGGTTCGGACTTTTCGGAAAGCGGGAATGCACGCAGAAAGAAGTTGCGGAAAAGATTGGTATTTCGCAGTCGTATATTTCAAGACTTGAGAAGAAAATTATCCGGAAATTGAAATTCGTGTTAGAAAATCAAATTTAAAATTTAAAATTTCAACGGCAGGGTTTTCCCTGCTGTTTTTTTAAATTTCAGGAACGAGAAAAGCAGAAAAGAGGAGATAAATTTAAAAAATAAATTGTGAAAAAAAGAAAACGGAAGTTTTCATTTTTCCCTTGACATTCTGCCGGAAAACATGTATAATTAAATTATACGCATTTCAGAAAGGTGGCTGCTTTATGTATTATGTCATGTCCGATTTACACGGCGAATATCAGAAATATCTCCGTATGCTGGAATTACTTCAGCTTTCCGAAGAAGATTCCCTGTTCATTCTCGGCGATATGGTCGACAGAGGAAAACAACCTGTTACGCTGATTCAGGATATTATGACCAGAAAAAATATTTTTCCGATTATGGGCAATCATGATTGCCTTGCATGGTGTTTTCTGCAAAATTTATGCATGGACATTACTTCTGAATCGATTATGGCGGCATTCTCGAATGAAGATGCGCAGGAAATGTTACTCTGGATTGACGACGGCGGCGCAACAACTTTCGCTGAATTTCAGAAAATTTCCATTCCCGAACGGAAAGAAATTGTTGCATTCTTAGAAAGTCTGCCACTTTATGAAATTGTTCATGTGAAGGATAAAAAATTTATTCTTGTTCATGCGGGTTTAGGCAATTTCCGCCCAGATAAGCCTTTAAGTGAATACCTGCCGGAAGAACTTCTGCTGACTCGTGGAGACCCCGACAGGCGTTTTTTTGAAGATGAAAATATGTATATTATTACGGGGCATACCCCTACGCCGTTAATTTCCGGTAAGCCGGAAATTTACCATAGTATGAATAATATTTATATTGACTGCGGCGCATGTTTCGAAACTGGTCGGCTTGCGTGTTTGTGCTTAGATACCATGCAGGAATTTTATGTTTAACATCAGGGAGTTTCTTCAATGGTAAATTATTTTTCCCTTATGGGCGATTCAATCAGCACATTTGTTGGTACGCAGCCGGAAGGTTACCGTGTGCATTATGATTATGAAAACATGCAGAAAAATGCCCTCCGCTATATTCGTGATACCTGGTGGGCGCAGACCATTTCCCATTTCAGCGGAAGGCTTTGCGTGAATAATTCCTATGCAGGCAGCTGTGTTGCCGGAAAACACCCCTTTTCAGGCAACAGCCCGAAACGAACAGGGCTTTTGCATAATGGAAACATTGCGCCGGATATTATTTTAATTTACATGGGCATTAAAGATTTCGGCAGGGGCGTGCCAATTAAACGAAAATATTTTTCTTTCCGGAAGAATCCGCTTTATTTTGAAGATGCCTATGCGTTAATGATTACCCGAATTAAAAATAATTATCCGACTTCCAGAATTATTTGCGGAACAATTGCCCGAACGTATCACGCTAAAATTAACAATTGGCAGTTTCCGGAAAAATTTTCCGGCATTGCCTTAGAAGACTATAACGAAAGTATTCGTTTTCTTGTTCAGAAATATAAATGTGAACTTGTTGACTTGCGGTATGTGTATTATGAAACGCTTGACGGCACGCACCCGACGTTAAAAGGTCATGAAGAATTAGCGGAAGGCTGGATTTCCGGATTAGAAAAAATACTTTAATTTTAATTTTAGTTTAATTTTAATTTAATTTTAATTTGAAAAGGAGTAGTGCTTTTATGATTTTACTTGACGAACTGAAATTGGAAGTGAATAATTTCCGGAAAGAACTTGACGAACTCGGAGAAGTGCTGAATATTACCAAATCTAAAGAAGAATTAACAGCACTCCAGCAGAAAGCCTCTGAGGCTGGTTTCTGGGAAGACCTCGAAAATTCTCAGAAAGTCCTCCAGAAAACCAAACAACTCGAAAATAAAATTTCCAGTTACGAAAAAATGCAGTCCCGCCTTGAAGATATTTCTACCATGATTGAACTTTGCATGGAAGAAGAAGACGAGGAAATGCAGAACGAAATTGTTTCCGAAATGAACGATTTCCGGCAGGAACTCGAAAATAAAAATTTAGAAACTTTGCTTTCCGGTGAATATGATGCGAAAAATGCAATTTTAACATTCCACGCCGGCGCAGGCGGAACGGAGGCGCAGGACTGGGCGGAAATGCTTTACAGAATGTATCACCGCTGGGCTGAACGGCATAATTTCAAAGTGCAGTTATTGGATTATCTCGACGGAGAAGAAGCCGGCTTGAAAAGTGCGTCCATTATGGTGGAAGGCGAAAACGCCTACGGTTACTTGAAATCAGAAGCAGGTGTTCATCGTTTAGTGCGTGTTTCTCCGTTCGATGCATCCGGCAGACGGCACACGTCTTTTGCGGCTTTAGAAGTCATGCCTGAAATGGACGATAATATTCAGGTTGATATTCGGGAAGAAGACATTGAAATGGAAGTGTACCGTTCCAGCGGTGCAGGCGGTCAGAAAGTCAATAAAACAAGTTCTGCTGTTCGGCTGATTCATAAACCAACCGGAATTGTCACTTCCTGCCAGACACAAAGAAGTCAATTTCAGAATAAAGACTACGCCATGAAGATGCTAATCGCAAAACTCGTGGAAATTAAAGAACGGGAGCATTTAGAAAAGATTTCCGACATTAAAGGCGTTCAGAAAGAAATCGGCTGGGGGGCGCAAATTCGTTCCTATGTGTTCATGCCGTACACGCTGGTGAAAGACCACCGAACCGCCTTTGAAAGCGGAAACATTGCCGCCGTCATGGATGGTGACATTGACGGTTTCATTCATGCGTATCTGAAATCGCTCTCCCACGGAACGTTGACACAAGATTAACAAGGAGGAAAATTATGGAATCCAATACGCCGAAAAAAAGACCCGACTGGTTGACAGACGAAGTTGTCGCCGAAATGAAACAAGCAATAAAAGCATGTGATAACCCTTACACAACATCAGATGAAATTCCATTTGATGGTTTTGATATTGACAGTGAACACAATGAACTTGACGGAAAACGTTTCAATGCATTTTGTTATATAAGATTATTAACAATCTATGATTTACTGTAAAAATTTACCTGCATTCGGAAAGAATGCAGGTATTTTTTGAATTTAATTCGTCGTATCGGAATAGTTTGCTAAATCTTCATCTGTCATAATACCGACGATTTTCTTCATCACAGCAAGGGATTCTCCAGGTTCAGGAATGTTGCTTTTGTTGAAATCCACGTTTTTCAGCCCCTGGTCGGTCAGTTTCGACTTGCCGAGAATCGCTCTGTTAATTAAAATCACATCTAAAATATTGACATCGTTATTGCAATCCGCATCGCCGTATGTTATTTTAGCTGTGTCCGGATTCGTGGAATCCTGTTCGGAAGCAGGTTCTGTTTCCGTTTCTGTTTCCGTGGGAACGTCTGTTTCTGTTGGTTCTGTTGGGGGTTCTGTTTCAGTTTCAGTTTCGGTTGGTTTCTGTTCCGTGGGCTTTTGTTCTTTCGGTTTCGCTGTCGCTGTGGCTTGCAATTCCGTGTATGTAGTTTCTTTATCAAATACTAACGTGACGGAAGTTAATTCCGCATTGTCAGGTCCCCACCATTTCGCAAAATCCATATTTCCCGTTAAGGAAATCACATAATTTTCTACTCCTCCACTGTCGGGTTCGAATTTTCCGTCTAAATCAATAGTGACTGTTCCGTCTGCGCCGACTGCACTCGCTTCACAAGTCCAATCTCGGTGACTTCCGTCAGGATTCGTTGCGGGGAAAGATACGCCCCAACCGCCTTCCGGCGTGCCGTTCAGAATGACTTGCTTAATGCTGACACCATTTCCGGCATATGCGCCTAAGTCAATGCTGTAATCCGGCGAACCGCTTAATTCAATTGTTGTTCTGTCGGAAGTCGCTGTGTTTTTCTTAATGTCATAATCAAATTCTATCGGCGTGCCGTTTTCTTTCAGATTCTGGTAAACGTTCCCGAAATCGTCATCAAACCATTTCAGATTCTGTCTGTCGAAAAATTGCATGTCTCCAGCGTTCCCTGCGTCCCATAAAAACGCACTGACACCATTCGTGGCTAATGCGGTAGAGGCAACCGTATTTAAATATTCCACTATGCTGTTATGGTCTTTTCCGCCTTCCGCATTCGTGACAACGCCATATTCGCCAACGATTACAGGCACGCCTTCGTCAGCGTAGTAAGCTTTCATTCTGGCGAAATCATTGTAAACGGTTTGTTTTTCTTCTTCCGTTCCCCATTTGTCCGTATAACCCCAAGTGTCCTGTAATTTCGCAACAGCGAAAATTGACGGCGAATAATAATGAATCGAAACCGCTAACATGTCATCATCCGGCAAATGATATTCCGGATTGCAAGTTTTCGCTAAATCGTCATTCGCTCCGGCTAATAATAATAATCTGTCTGCATTATTTCCGCCGGATTTCCGGACAATGTCCACGAATTTTTCATTAAAAGCATTTAATGTGTCATAATCGAATGGCACTTCATTCATGCTTTCCATGACTAAATGATTGTCATAATCTTTGAAATAATTTGCCACTTCCGTCCAGATTGTTTCATATCTCGGCATAGCGTCCATTCCGGCATCTAACCAATATTCGCTGTTACTTCCGCCGGAACAGTCCCAATGCATATTCATAATGACATACATTCCGTTGTCATAGGCGTAATCAATGACTTCTTTCACTCTGGCTAAATAAGCGTCGTCAACGTCATTCGTGACAGGGTCGGTATTTTCCCCCCACGTTACCGGAATGCGAATAGAATCAAATCCCTGTGCATGAATCGTATCAATCATTTCCTTTGTGGTAATTGGATTGCCCCAGAGTGTTTCTGTGGAATGTTCATTCCAGCTTGCCTCATCAATCCAACCTGTGGAAAAATACCGCTTTGAACCGCCGTTGCAGTCAAAAGAATTTCCCAAATTACAGCCCATGCCCATTTCATTGACAATGTCAATGGCTGTTTTCGTTTCGGCTTTCGCTGTGGAAAATCCTGTTGCCATTGTTCCGGTTAAAACAACTGCCAACAATGCCGAAATGCCTTTTTTCATTTGTTTCCGTTTCATGTTGAAAAACTTTCCTCTCTTTCTGGTTAATTTTGTGCGAAAAACAAAATTTCTCTTGTCTTAATTATAACATGAAAATTTGCGTTTGTCAAATCTTTTCCGGAAATTTTCAGAAATTCGCAATGTCTGCGTAATGCATTTCGGGCTGAAGTGCCATGTTAATGCCACAGCTTAACAAATGCGCCGCCTGTTGAATTAACCGGTCAATGTCTCTCGGCGCAACGGTCATTTCCGGAACAGATTCATGAAAATATTTCGTGTTAATTACCGTCGGAACGCCTAAGCCAATTACCGGAATGCCTAACGTTTCAACAGTTAATGCCGTTCTATGATTCGCCACGCCGCTCCCCGGAGAAATGCCTGTATTCGACAATTGAATAGTTTTCCCTAAGCGTTCCGGTGAAGTACATGCTAACGCATCTACCGCAATAATCACAGCAGGGTGAATTTTTTCCGAAACGGCTTGAATGAGTTCCGCTGATTCTATGCCCGTCTGCCCTAATACTCCACCAGCTAAGGCGCACACTGGTCTTAATTTTTTCAGGAAGGGTTCATCTTCCTGTTTCAGTTCGCTTCGTAAATGCCTTGTGGCGATGATTTTTCCGGCGACTTTCACCCCTAACGCATCTGGCGTAATATTTTCATTCCCTAAGCCGGCAACGAACACAAGCCCTTCCGGCGGTAGGAATTGTTTTAATTCGTGAGCAAATTCTTCTGCCATTTCGGGATAATGTGCGGAAAAACCTGATAACGATTCCCCTTGCAGAGTAATATATTTCCCTTCCGGCTTCTGGAGAAATTCTTCCGCTTGTTTGCCCTGCACGGAAATTTCCGTAATGTGAAAAAATTTCCCTCGTTCGGACTGGTGAACGCCCGGCACGGATTCCGGCAAGGCGGAAAGGCTTTCTAAGGCTAAATCGGTTCTGTTCATGAAAATTCCTCCTGAATTATGCAAAATGCCGAAAAAGTGGAAAATTTTTCAGCAAAAAAACGTGAAAAATAGTATTGCATTTCCCGTGAAAACATGCTATAATAATAGTCAGGTGCGGAAAATTCGGGCGGTCGTGCCGTCCGGCGTGCGTGTCTCATGGTTTTCTTATTCTGTACCATTATACGTGAATTATTCAGAAAAGGAGGTCAACGAAATGCCGAATATTAAATCTGCGAAAAAAAGAGTGAAAGTCAACAAGACAAAAGCTGCTGCCAACAAGGCGAGAAAGTCCAATTTAAAGACCATCATCAAAAAAGCAGAATTAGCTGCTGCGAATCAGTCTCCGGACATGGAAACTGCTGTCCGTTTAGCGATTAAGCGTGTGGACCAGGCTTGCGCAAAAAAAATACTGCACAAAAACACTGCCGCAAGAAAAAAAGCACACCTCGCCAAACTGCTGAACAACTACAAATAAAAATTCCCCCGTTGTGAAAACGGGGGTTTTTCTTGAATTTGGGTAAAGTCCACGCCCCGCATACGCAGGGAAATGCTCCGGTCAAAAAATGCCGCAGCGGAACTCTTTGAGGGTCAAGAACCCTCTGGAAAATAAAGGGGTACTACCCCCGCATATGCGGGGAAAAAAGTTTGGCAAGATGTGCTTTTTTTCTTGCGGCGGGATCACCCCCGCATACGCAGGGAAAAGGCTCACAGTTCAAAAAAACCGTAGCAAAAACGATCCATAATTGCTTGGGTACCCCTTCCCCTATAGTATACCACAAAATTCCAACGTTGTCAAGAGTTTTGGGAAACTTTCACGGGGGCGGACGAGGTTTTATTTTATGTAATTCGCCTAAAATTAAAAACTTTAACTTCCAAAAATTTGTGCATTTAGTAGAAAGTGAAATTTTTCAGAAATTTTTTGAAAAAAAATCCAATTTTTTCGGCGTTCAGTTGTTATATAAGTGAAGAGGGAAGAAAAAGAGAGGGTTTGTTCAAAATTCATGACGTGAAAATTTACATTTACTTCTTCATTTTCTTAATTTTTATTTTTATTTTTCATTTCTTAGGAGGATTTTTTCATGAACAAGAAAATTTTTCCCGCCGTACTCGCTGCGGCAAGCATTCTGACCAATTCAGCAAGCCTTTCCGCCTTTGCGGAGTCCGTTTCCGGAAATTGGAACGGTCTTGACTGGGAAATTCACAACCATGTGCTGACGATTTCCGGAACTGGTGCAATTCATTGCTGTACATGGACATTTCCTGATGATGACATGTTAGAAATTCCGGAATGGTTCGATTATGCACAGGACATTCAGGAAATTGTCATTCAAAACGGTGTGACCGGTGCGGAAGAACACGCTTTATCTGGTTTTCCGAATTTAGAAAAAATTACTTTGCCGGAAAGTTTCACTTTCCTTGACCCGAATGCCCTATCGGACAACCCGAATTTAGCGGAAATTTCCGGCTTGGAAAACGTGGAACAATTCGGCTTTCAATGCCTGAGTAACACGAAATATATTGCCGAAAATCCGTTTGTCATTCATGATAATGCGTTATATTATGCAGAAGGCACGGAATTTACCGTTCCGGACGGCGTGCAGGAAATTAAACCGTTCGCTTTCGGAAATTTCACCGGAGAAAATTTCATTGCTTATCCGAAAAATGAAAACCAGTCTGTTTATTATGAAATCACTCTGCCGGATTCGGTGCAGAACATTGACGATTATGCTTTCGCTTACTGTTCCACAATGACCGGAATTAACATTCCGGATTCCGTGCAGAATATCGGGGATTATGCCTTTTTCAACTGCGTGAATTTAGATAATCTCACGTTAGGGGAAAATCTTTCCGCCATTGGTGAAAACGCATTCTTTAATTGCAAGAACTTGAACCAATTAACCATTCTGAATCCGGAAACGAATTTCCAGCTTGATGCTTACGGAAATGCGCTTGACTGGGCGGAAACTCTCGAAAATCCGGAATCAGGGCGTTTAGGGCTTTTAGAGAGAGTTCCGCAAACTCTTCTGGAAGAGTTCCCTTTCTGTTTAGATGAAATGATGTCTTACATAAATTTGCATTTTTTCGAAACGAAACCTTATTCCACTGACCAGAATCCTTCTAAGCAAAAAACCATCACGCAAGGCGCAGTAACTGGGCATATTGGTTCAACGGCACAGAAATTCGCCCGCCAGCAGGAATTGCCTTTCCGCCCGTTGGAAGACGGCATTTTCGGCGACATGGACGACGACGGCGAAACGTCAATTTTAGATGTCATTTCCGTGAACCGTTACATTCTCGGAAAATCGGCATTTTCCGACAAACAAAACGCTTTCGCCGATGTTGACCAGGACGGGCAAATTACTCCGGCTGATGCTTTGTTAATGATGAAAAAAATTGTTGGCATTGTCGACGAATTTTAAAATTTAAATTTAAACTTACACTAAAAATTCCCCCGTTTTTCACAAACAGGGGTTTAATTTTATGCAATTTAACTAAAATTCTAAATTTTAAATCCCGAAAATTTGTGCAATGCAGAGAAACTGAATTTTTTTCAAAAAAAATCCAATTTTTTCGGCGTTCAGTTGTTATATAAGTGAAGAGGGAAGAAAAAAGAGAGGGTTTTTAAAATTTCTGACGTGAAAATAAACCTTAACTACAACAAAAATAGAAAGAATAAATCATTTTCCAAATTTTCCATTCAGTCAAAAAGCGTTCCCACTGCGCAAGGGAACGCTTTTTGGCAATTTTATTTTCCTGCTGGGTTAATCATGAATTGAATATCATCGTCGTTAATGTTTTCTTTCGTAATCAGTGCAGAACCGGTGTCGTTCATCGTTGCCGGAATGGTTTCACCATTCAACAAGTAAGATGCCGCCTGAACGCCGAAATATCCCATGTTATAAGGGTTCTGTGTCACCACGCCCGCAAGAATGCCATTGTCTAAATACGCATCTGCGCCGTTGAAATAGTCAAATCCAATGACTTGCACTTCCCCTTCCTGAATTACGCCGTCAGCAATTAAGCTTTCCACGCCCTGACAAACACCAACCGTTGTTGGCTGATTCGATGCGAAAACAATGTCAATGTCATTGCTGTCGTCTCCGTCATCTTTCCGTTCTTTTACCATGCTGATGATTTTTTCCTTGCTTTCTTCCGTGTCGCCGTGGCAGTTTTCTGAATCTAACATTTCCACGCCTTCCACGCCCTCAAAACAATTCACGAACCCGTCACGGCGGTCAATTGCTGTCTGGGAAATTTCATCATGCGTTAATACCGCAACAACATGATTTTCGTCTTCGGTGTCCTCTTCAATCATTTTCAATGCATACTGTCCGCCGGACTGTGCTGCATATTCGTTCTGTGTGCCTAAAAATGCTGCTCTGTCCGCAAAAGACACATCACTGTCAATTGTAATAATTTCCACGCCTTTGTCATGGGCAGCTTGTAATGTGTCGTTCAGTTCGTCCACGACTACAGGCGCAAGCACAATGACTTTCGCACCGTCGGAAACTGCCTGATTGATGAGTGTAATTTGTTCCTCATAATCTTCTTTTTCGGGGGCAGTGTAGGAAATGTCTAAATTCAATTCCGTTCGGGCATCTTCAACGGCTTTTTTCACAGCGTCCCAATAGGAATCGGCACTTTTGCAAATGACCGCAATCGGCGCACCGCCGGAAGAAGATGTTCCGCCGGAATCAGGCGTTGTGCCGGAATCGGCTGTTCCCGTTCCTCCGCAGGCGGTACACGCCACGGTAAGCAGAAACGCTGACAAAACAGCAAGTACTTTTTTCATGGAAAAATTCTCTCCTTTTTTTATAAAATGCTTATTTATCTATTATAACACAAATTATCAGAAATTGCAAGGCTTTTTGAAAAATTTTCCTAAAAATTAACCCCTCTGTCGAACCCCTCTGGTAACCCCTCTGTCAGCTTCGCTGACATCTCCCCTTTCAGGGGAGACTTGTTCCACGTGGAACATTTGCCTCCCCTATCAGGGGAGGTGGCACGCAGTGCCGGAGGGGTGCGGCGGAGGGGGTACCCTCTGTGACCCCTCTGTCGCTTTCAGCGACATCTCCCACCCCCTGCCCCCTTTCAGGGGGTTCAGGGGAGACATTTATTCATAGCCGAAATATAATTCTTTCGTGTTGACATCAACATTTGCGAAAATTCTTCCCCCGTCCGGTGAAAGTAAATCCATATACCACATTGGCACACAAGCTATTCCCTGAAATTGGTGATTTTCGTCGTAGAAAAATATTGTTCCGAAACCAAGTTGAATATCTTCCACATCAAAAACTTGTTCTGACGGTAAATGTTCCGAAATAATCTGGCAGGCTTCCGCCAAAGAACAATAGTCTTTCGGCAGCATTTGCTGATAATCGAATTTTCTGGTTAGCATCGGCGGAAAATAACAATAGTCCACGGAATCAGAACTTAACATAAGCATTTGCACATACTGCCCGTTTACGGCTCTGTTTTCGTTTTCGTAACGGCTTCTTTTCCGGTTGTCAATTAAATAATGACTAATTCTTGTTCCCACGGAAAACGTGAACAAATAACCTTTCCTGCCGTCTTTCAATTCAATTTCTTCTATTTTTTCGGGGCTTTCCATCATTTCATAACTTTCCGGAAATAATTCACTTTCATTCAGCCGGCGAATATCATTTTTCAGAAATTCATCCACTTCCTGAAATTCTACTGTCTGATTTCCGAACGTCAGCAAATAGTCATCAGAATAAAAATACCCCTGTTTAGCAATTAACGAAATTCCTTGATTTTCTTCCGGTGTCCAGAGAGAATTATTTTGTAAAGTTTGATTCTGTATGTAGAAATTCCCGAATTTGTCCATTTCCGCATAAATTAATTCATTCTGATAAATTAATTTTTCCGATTCTTCAATTGTCTGCCCTGTGGAAGATTTCACCTGTTCTGAATTAAAGGCACTCCCTGAAAAACTTTCCACGGCGTTTTTCATGAATAGCAAATCCGCACCGGATAAATTCGTTGTTTCATAAAAATTCTGGTAAATATTCCCAGCACTGGAATTGAACAGCGAAAATCCATAGCCTTCTATGTGCAAATTAGAATAACTATCTTCCTCAAAATTCTGTGTCGGATTTTTGTAATAAATCGGCGGTTCTGTCTGCTGAACGGCTTCAATGGCTTTCCGTTCTTCTTCGTCGAGTTCTGCTGCTTGCAAAATATTTTCCGCATTAAGGGAAATTTCCGTTGTTGTTTCCGTTTCAGTAGTTATTGTTCCAATTTCTGTTCCGGTTGTTTCCGTTGTTGTAATGGTTTTCCCTGAATCAGAAATTTTCGTTTCTGTTTCAGTTTCTGTTTCTGAAAAATTTTCCGTTTCCGTTTCGGAAATCATTTCAGAAATCGTTTCTGTTCTTGTTACTGTTTCGGAAAAAATTTCTTTTTCAGGGGTTTTGTCTTTTTTGCACCCTGTAAACCCGATACAAGCTAACAACAACATGAAAATTAACATTCTTTTCATCACAATCACTCCTAAGAAATTTATTAAAATTTGATTATGTTCCACGTGGAACATTTAACCCCCTTGTCACTGCGTGACATTCCCCCTTTCAGAGGGAACATGCCTCCCCTGCAAGGGAAGGTGCCGCCGAAGGCGGCGGAGGGGTGCGGCGGAGGGGTTGACCCCTCTGTCAACTTCGTTGACATCTCCCACCCCCTGCCCCCTTTCAGGGGGTTCAAGGGAGACTTCTATTCATAGCTGAAATATAATTCCCTCGTGTCAACATCAATATTTGCGAAAGTCGTTTCCCCTTCCGGTGAAAGTAAATCCATATACCACATTGGCACGCAAGCCATTCCCTGAAATTGATGTTCTTCATCATAGAAAAATACTGTCCCCAAACCGAGTTGAATATTTTCCACGTCGAAAACTTGATTTAATGGCAAACGTTCCGAAAGAATCTGGCAAGCTTCCGCCAAAGTGCAATATTTCCCGGGCAACATTTGCTGATAGTCGGATTTTCTGGTTAAAATCGGCGGTAAATAGATATAGTCCACTGAATCAGAATTTAACATGAATATTTGCACATACTGCCCATTTACGGCTCTGTTTTCATTTTCGTAGCGGCTTCTTGTCCGGCTGTCTATCGTGTACTGACTAATTTTAGTTTTCACGGAATAGGTAAACAAACAACCAATTCTGCCGTCTTTCAGCTGAATTTCTTCTATTTTTTGGGGATTGAGAATTGTATATCTTTCCGGAAATAGTTCACTTTCCACTGAATGAATATAACTTGCCAGAAACATATTCACTTCCTGAAATTTCATTGTCTGATTTCCGAACGTCAGCAAACATTCATCATAAAAATGTCTCTTTTCAGCAATCAGCGAAATTTCCTGATTTTCTTCCGGTGTCCAGAGGGGATCATTTTGTAAAGTGTTATTCTGCATGTAGAAATTTCCGAATTTGTCCATTTCCGTATAAATTAATTCATTCTGGTAAATTAATTTTTCCGATTCTTCAAGGCTTTTTCCTGTGGAAGATTTCACCTGTTCTGCATGAAAAGCACTCCCTGAAACATTTTCCACGGCATTCTTCAGGAAAAGTAAATCTGCACCGGATAAATTTGCCGTTTCGTAGAAATCCTGATAAACATTTCCAGAAGCAGAACTGAACGCTCCAAAACTAACATTCTCTATGCGCAAATTGGAATAATTCTCTTCTTCAAAATTTAATACCGGATTTTGATAATAAATCGGCGGTTCTGTCTGCTGAACGGCTTCAAAGGCTTTCCGTTCTTCTTCATCGAGTTCTGCTGCTTGCAAAATATTTTCTGCATTAAGGGAAATTTCCGTTGCTGTTTCCGTTCCGGTAGTTGTTCCGGTTTTCGTTCCGGTTGTTTCTGGTGTTGTCGTCGTTTTCCCTGAAGGGGAAGTTTCTGTTTCTGGTTTTGCTTTTGTTTTCGTTTCTGAAAAATTTTCCGTTTCCGTTTCGGAAATCATTTCAGAAATAGTTTCTGTTCTTGTTGCTGTTTCGGAAAAAATTTCTTTTTCAGGGGTTTTGTCTTTTTTGCACCCTGTAAACCCGATACAAGCTAACAGCAACACACAAATTAACATTTTTTTCATTGTAATCACTCCTAAAAAATTCATTAACCCCTTAACCCCTCCGGCACTCCGTGCCACCTCCCACCCCCTGCCCCCTTTCAGGGGGTTCAAGGGAGACTTGTTTCTCCTGAAGTTGTCTCCCCTGTAAGGGGAGATGTCGCCAAAGGCGACAGAGGGGTTAAATGTTCCACGTGGAACATTTGTCTCTCCTGTAAGGGGAGGTGCCACAAAGCAGCGGAGGGGTTATTCTTCCCTAATCCAGCATTTTTCGCCGGAATGTTCCGGCTGGTCATCGTACCAAGTGAATATTTCCTTCGTGACAGCATCTATGCCAATACCGAATTGAACATGCCCCTGCTGGCGTTCTGTTTCATTCGTTTCAAAAACAAATTCATAAACCGGTGTTAAAACATAGCCGAGAAATATTTTTTCCGGACTGTAAAGCTTTTCCGTTGCATAGACTAAACTTCCGGAAAGTAAATTCCTATTTTCCGTTAGTGTTTCGTCGGCAAGGCGGAAAGCTTCCTGCTGGTCAATCAATAAAACCTGCGGATTCTGATTCGGGCGGAAATCGGTAATTTGCTTTTGTGTGGGCTGCCCTGAAAGATACCCTATTTGCAGAAAGCCAATTTCCCCTTTCCGGAAAAAGCCAATTTTCGCCGTTGTTCCGGTGATTTGTTTCACGCCGTCGGGCGATTCCCCGAACGCTAAAACAGGGATATCCCGACTAATTAACGGAACATCTAAAATCACTGCCTGATTGCCGTCAGAAAAATTCTGAATTTCTATTCGAATTTCCGGGTCATTAAAACTATACTCTTTCCCGAAATATTGAAATTGTTCCCACATCGTGAGAAAAATTTCCTGGATACTGACTTTTTCCCCGTCAAGCATCACAAAATCTGAATCATAAACGAAATCTTCTTTCTGATATAAAGTCTGAAAAAATTTTCCGTTTTCCGTTCGTTCTGTCTTAACTGCATATACTGACGGCGAAATGGCTTGCTGATACACGGAAACAGGATTTTCCGGAAAATCTTTGCTTTTTATTTCTAAATCCTGTGAAAGAATATCACATTGCAGAATAGTTTCTTCATCTTCATAAACTAAATTTTCCACTTCCGCATAATTTTCTTCCGGAATAGAAGAAAAATTCATTTTCTTATCCGGCATAATGCAGAATAAATTCTTCTCTTCAAGCGCATTTCCGGAAAAATTTTCCCACACCTGCGCAACGAGTGAAACATCTTTTTCGGAAAACCGTTCCACTTCAAAAAATCGTTGTTCAATACTGCCAACAATAGTGACAATTTCGTAAAATTTCGTTCCGTTCTGAATATGCTGCAATTCAGGTAAATTTTCTTCTCTGATAGAACTGTAATTCACCCACGGCTGCGGGGTGAAATCCGGAACGGTTTCTTCCGTTTCTGAAAAAGTTTCCGTTTCCGTTCCGGAATTAGTTTCAGAAACAGTTTCTGTTTTCGTCGTTTCGGGGGAAGTTTCTTTTTCAAGAAGTTTATCTTTTTTGCACCCCATAAACCCAATACAAGACAACACCAGCATGAAAATTAACATTTTTTTCATCACAATCACTCCTAAAAATTTCATTAACCCCTTGACCCCTCCGGCACTGCGTGCCACCTCCCACCCCCAGCCCCCTTTCAGGGGGTTCAGGGGAGGCAAATGTTCCACGTGGAACATTTAACCCCCTTGGCACTACGTGACATTCCCCCTTTCAGGGGGAACATGCCTCCCATGTAAGGGGAGGTGCCGCCGAAGGCGGCGGAGGGGTGCGGCGGAGGGGTTACCAGAGGGGTCATTCATAGCTGAAATATAATTCCCTCGTGTCAGCATCGACATTTGCGAAAATGACTTCCCCTTCCGGTGAAAGTAAATCCATATACCACATTGGCACGCAAGCCATGCCCTGAAATTGATGTTCTTCATCATAGAAAAACACTGTCCCGAATCCGAGCTGAATATTTTTCACATCAAAAACCTGATCTGACGGCAAACTGTCCGAAAGAATCTGGCAGGCTTCCGCTAAAGTGCAATATTTTCCAGATAACATTTGCTGATAGTCTGGTTTTCTGGTTAAAATTGGCGGTAAATAGAGATAGTCCACGGAATCAGGATTTAACATAAAAATCTGCACATACTGCCCGTTTACGGCTCTGTTTTCATTTTCGTAGCGGCTTCTTTTCCGATTGTCTGCCCCCACAGAATATGTCAACAAGCAACCAATTCTGCCGTCTTTCAGCTGAACTTCTTCTATTTTGTCAGGGTTGGCTTCGAGGTTGATGTGATGCTTTTCCGGAAGTAATTCACCTTTATTCAGCTGATTAAGATAATTATTCAGAAATTCATTCACTTCCTGAAGTGTCACTTCTTGCTGTTCAAACGTCAATACAGTCTTAGTCGAATAAAAAACACCATGCATGTCTTTATCAACAACCGAAGTTTGATTTCCTTCCGGTGTCCAGAGGGAATTATTTTGTAAAGTGTTATTCTGCATGTAGAAATTTCCATATTTATCCATTTCCACATAAAGAGAATCATTCTGATAAATCAATTTTTCTGATTCTTCAAGGCTTTTCCCTGTGGAAGATTTCACCTGTTCCGCATCAAAATCACTTTCTGAAACATTTTCCACGACGTTTTTCAGAAAAAGTAAATCTGCACCAGATAAATTTTTTGTTTCATAGAAATCTTGGTAAATATTTCCTTCTGAAGAATTGAATTTTGCAAAAAACATATTCCCTATGTGCAGATTGGAATAACCTTCCCGATCAAAATCTAATTCCGGATTATGATAATAAATTGGTGGTTCTGTCTGCTGAACGGCTTCAATAGCTTTCCGTTCTTCTTCGTCAATTTCCGCTTCCTGTAAAGCATTTTCCGCATTAAGGGAAATTTCCGTTGTTGTTTCCGTTCCGGTCGTTGTTGTTCCGGTTTCTGTTGTTGTTGTTGTCGTTTTCCCTGAATCGGAAGTTTCTGTTCCGGTTGCAGTTTCTGTTTCTGCTGTTGTTTTCGTTTCCGGAAAATCTTCTGTTTCCGTTCCGGAATTGGTTTCAGAAACAGTTTCTGTTCTTGTTGTTTCGGGGGAAGTTTCTTTTTCAAGAAATTTATCTTTTTTGCACCCCGTAAACCCGATACAAGCTAATAACAACACACAAAGTAATAATTTTTTCATTGTAATCACTCCTGAAATTCATTTCTTAGCAATATACGCCTAATATTTTTCCATCGTCCTGACGAATGACCGTGAACGCCATTTTCCCTGAACTTACCTGCATTGTCACAATCCAGACGGCATATTCTTCCTGAAATTGTACAGTAAATTCCGTTTTCTGGCTATTCACATAAGATTCCCCGACTAACTCCGCTAAAGCAATTTTCCCTTTTGTTTCAGCGTCTTCTTCCGATTCAATTTCCCCGAAAACCCTTTCCGAAAGTCTTTCTGCATCGTTCTGCATAAATTCCGCAAAATCGCCGGACACTTCCGCATCATAGGAAAATTCTTTTTCACAAATTAGTTTTAATAACTTTCTTTCCCTGAATTTTTCATCATCTTCCGGAATAGTTTCCGGTAAAGCCGTTTCCGTAACGGAAATTTCCGTTTCCGGTGCTAACGTCTGTACGGGAATTGTTTCAATAGCAATATTTTCCGGAACACTCTGGCAGCCAGTCAGCAACGCCGCTGAACAACACCACAAGAATAATAAATTTTTCTTCTTCATCATAATCACTCCTAAAATTTGATAACCCCTCTGTCACCCCCTGCCCCCTTTCAGGGGGTTCAAGGGAGACATTTATTCATAGCTGAAATATAATTCTTTCGTGTCTAAATTCACATCAGCGAAAATCATTTCCCCGGTTGGTGAAATAAGTTCCACGTGGAACATTGGCACGCAAGCGGAACCTTGAAACTGATGGTTTTCATCATTTAAAAACACTGTTTCATAAAAGATTCTTACTAAACCGCTTACCCGATAAATTTCCCCCTGCGGCAAGCTATCCGAAATCAATTGAAATGCTTCTGATGAAGTACAGAACGTTCCCGACAAATTTTGCTGATAGTCCGGATTTCTGGTTAAAATCGGCGGTAAATAGAGATAATCCACGGAATGCGGACTTAACATTAACACCTGAACATATTGCCCTTTCACTGCCCTGTCATCATTTTCATAACGGCTTTTCGTCTGGCAGCCCACTTCTAAACCAATGCCGTTATTATATAATTCCTTAGAAGAAATTTTAAATGTCCATAAATAGCCAATTTTGCCGTCTTCCAATTGAATTTCCCTGACATCAAAGAAATCTTTCATGCTGAAACCCTGCATTTCCATTTCGCCGTTTTCCTGCTGTACTTCCATATAAATTGTTGTGTTCTTCATCACAAAATTTTCATTACCAATCCAGCCAAGTTCTTCCGCCTGCTGGAAATATTCATTCAGGAATTGAATTTCTTCCACGGCGGAAACACTTTCTTCCCCAAATGAAAAATTGAGGTCTTTCACTTGGGGGAAATCTCTGCCTTCCACATATCGGAAATCATCTGACCAAATTATTTGGTTTTCTTGTTCCGGCGAAAAATCATTCGGCAAAGTGTTGCTCTGAATGTGAAAATTTCCGAATTTGTCCATTTCCGCATAATGGGAATCATTCCGGTAAATTACCTTTTCCGATTCTTCAAGGCTTTTCCCTGTGGAAGATTTCACCTGTTCCGCATCAAAGGCAATTCCTGAAACATTTTCCACGGCGTTTTTCATGAATAGTAAATCTGCGCCGGACAGCGTTTTCTTCTCGTAAAAATGTTCCTTAACGTTTGCGCCGTTGTCAGAATATAACTTGCCGATAGGGGGAATGTCAATTTGTAAATTCGGGTAGCTGTCCTTGTCAAAATCTAAATTCGGATCTTTGTAATATATCAGCGGTTCTGTCTGCTGAACGGCTGCAAAGGCTTTCCGTTCTTCTTCGTCCATTGCTGCCGCTTGTAAAGCGTTTTCCGCATCAAGAAAAACTGCTGTTGTCGTTGTTTCCGGTTTAGTGGTTGTTCCGGTTTCCGTTCCTGTTCCGGTTGTTGTGGTTTTCCCTGAATGGGAAGTTTCCGTTTCTGTTCCGGTTGCAGTTTTTGTTTTAGATTTTGTTTTCGTTTTCGTTTCCGGAAAATCTTCTGTTTCCGTTCCGGAATTGGTTTCAGAAATCGTTTCTGTTCTTGTTGTTTCGGGGGAAGTTTCAGCGGATTTGTCCTTTTTGCAACCCGTAAACCCAATACAAGCTAACGCCAACATGAAAATTAACATTCTTTTCATCACAATCACTCCTAAGAAATTTATTAGAAATTTATCATGTTCCACGTGGAACATTTACCCCCTTGTCACTATGTGACATTCCCCCTTTCAGGGGGAACAGCCTCCCCTGAACCCCCTGAAAGGGGGCTGGGGGTGGGAGGCGGCACGCAGTGCCGAAGGGGTTGACCCCTCTGTCAACTTCGTTGACATCTCCCCTTTCAGGGGAGACTTTTATTCATAGCTGAAATATAATTCCCTCGTGTCAGCATCGACATTTGCGAAAATGACTTCCCCTTCCGGTGAAAGTAAATCCATGTACCACATCGGCACGCAAGCCATTCCCTGAAACTGATGCTCTTCATCATAGAAAAACACTGTTCCGAATCCGAGTTGAATATTTTCCACATCAAAAACCTGATCTGACGGCAAATTGTCCGAAAGAATCTGGCAGGCTTCCGCCAAAGTGCAATATTTTCCGGACAACATTTGCTGATAGTCTGGTTTTCTGGTCAAAACCGGCGGTAAATAGAGATAGTCCACGGAATCAGGATTTAACATGAAAATTTGCACGTACTGCCCGTTCACGGCTCTGTTTTCGTTTTCGTAGCGGCTTCTTTTCCGGCTGTCTATTGGTTTCTGACTAAGTCTTGTATCCACAGAATAGGTAAACAAACAACCAATTCTGCCGTCTTTCAGCTGAACTTTCTCTATTTTTTTGAGGTCGTAGATTGTATATTTTTCTGGAAATAATTCATCTTCCAGCTGACGAATATAATCCTTTTCCAGAAACTCCCTCACTTCCTTAAATTGCACTTCTTGCTGTTCAAATGTCAATGCATAGTCCCACGAATGAAAAAGGTCATCTTCATCAGCAATCAACGAAATTTCTTGATTTTCTTCCGGTGTCCAGAGGGAATCACTTTTTAAAGTATTATTCTGCATGTAGAAATTTCCGAATCTGTCCATTTCCGCATAAATGGAATCATTCCGGTAAAGTAATTTTTCCGATTCTTCAAGGCTTTGCCCCGTGGAAGATTTTACTTGTTCTATATCAAAAGTACTCCCTGAAACATTTTCCACGGCATTTTTCAGGAAAAGCAAATCTGCACCAGATAAATTCGTTGTTTCGTAAAAATCCTGATAAATATTTCCGGCAGAGGAATTGAACAGCGAAAATCCATAGCCTTCTATGTGCAGATTGGAATAACCTTCTGTATCAAAATCCAGTACCGGATCATGATAATAAATTGGCGGTTCTGTCTGCTGAACGGCTTCAATAGCTTTCCGTTCTTCTTCATCAATTTCCGCTTCCTGTAAAGCGTTTTCCGCATCAAGGAAAATTTCTGTGGTTGTTTCCGTTCCGGTTGTTGTTCCTGTTTCTGTTCCGGTCGTTGTGGTTTTCCCTGAAGAGGAAGTTTCCGTTTCTGTTCCGGTTGGTGTTTTCGCTTTGGATTTTGATTTTGTTTTCGTTTCCGAAAAATCTTCTGTTTCCGTTCCGGAAATAGTTTCAGAAACAGTTTCTGTTTTCGTTGTTTCAGGGGAAGTTTCAGCGGATTTGTCCTTTTTGCAACCCATAAACCCGATACAAGCTAACGCCAACATGAAAATTAACATTTTTTCATTGTAATCACTCCTAAGAAATTTATTAAAATTTGATTATGTTCCACGTGGAACATTTAACCCCCTTGTCACTGCGTGACATTCCCCCTTTCAGGGGGAACATGCCTCCCCTGCAAGGGGAGGTGCCGCTGAAAGCGGCGGAGGGGTCAAGAATTTTCTACTAATAAAACACTTCACCCCCGGAAAATATGACAAAAAATTTTCCGGGGGCGTAAATTTTGTAGATATGCACAAATCATAAACAGAAATTTTAGTATAAATTTAGTATTCAATTCCCGTTTCCACGGTCATTTCTTTTCCGGAACTCGTGCAGCGAATGTTCCCGTCCTGAAATGTAACATAAGTCTGAATATTCTTTTCCGAAAGTGCCTGCTGTACGACAGGGGAATAATTTTCCTGATTCGTGGAAACAATCGCATATTCCGGACGGACTGCCGCTAAAAATTCCGGCAAATTGGCAATTTCCCTGCCGTGATAGGGTTCTTTCAGTACTGTGCAGTCACCTATGGTCATAATTTCGGCAAGGCGTTCCTGCATGGCATCTCCGGCGAACAGGAAAATTTCTTCATGGTGTGTCACCCGAATCACTAAGGAATGATTATTGTCATTGCCTTGTGTATAATTTTCCCGCTGACAAGGGAAAATTTCTATATAGGCATCATCGGAGAAAAATTTTTCCGGTGCGGTGTTCACCAAATCGAAAGATAAATTTTCTGCCTGCATGGCTTCACAAAGTTTCTGATATTCTTTGCTGTTTTCGGAATATTCCGGCGCAAGTACACGCTGAACGGGAAATTCTTCTAACACTTTGACTGCGCCGCCGATATGGTCTTGGTCATAATGCGTGAAAATTAACACATCAATTTTTTCCGCACCGAGGGCGTGCAAACAGGAACAAAGTTTTTTCCCGTCGCTTTTTTCGCCGCAATCAATGACAATAATCTGGTTTTGTGTTTTAATCACGGCAGAATCTGCTTTTCCGACTTTCAGGAAGTCGACACTTACCGGAAAAGTTTCTTCCGGTTCATGGTAATCTGTAGTTGTTTCTTCCGGTGAACACCCTGTGAAATTGATTATTACACATGATAGTAATAAAATGAATTTTTTTAAATTAAATTTCATGGTTCAGTCTCCTTTCAAGATAATTTTACACAAATTACCTTGAAAATAACTGAAAATTATTCTTCCGGATGAGTTAAACGTTCAATAGCATTCGTGTTTAATTTCGCCGTTAAACGAAGCCGGTCAACTTCTTTCCGGAGAATTTCTAATTCCGTCTGGCGGCTGTTTTCCCCTTCAAGCTGCTGTGTTAAACTTTCCACTTCTGCCTTACATTGATTTAATTTCAGCACATATTTCACTTGTTCTTCTTTCAGACGGGCAATTTCTTCCTGTGCTTCTTTTAAATGATGTGTCAGCATATTTGCCTGTAAATGCATAATCCGCAATTCTTTCAGAATTTCCGCATTGAATGCGTTCTGTGCATTGCCGAATGTCTCCAGTTCCTGCGGCGTTTTCCCGATTCCCTGCATGGGTTCATATGTTTTCGCCTTCATGGGTTTTCCCTTCTTTCTTGAAATAATTAACATAAGCCAAAATTTTTCCGGTGTGCGTTCAGCATGGTGTGCAGCGTTTCTTCTAAAGAAAATTCCGGTTGCCAGCCAGTAATTTCCCTTAAACGGGAAATATCCGCCTGAATGACAGGAACGTCAGAAGGACGCATTTTTTCGGGGTTCTGTTCTATAGCAATAGAAACTGTGCTGAACTCTAATAATATATTCAATATTTCCTGAATGGAAACTGCCTGACCGCTTCCGACGTTGTACGTTTCACCGGAAATGCCTTTTTCCATAAGTAAGCTATACGCCCGCACCACGTCACGCACATCTGAAAAATCCCGTTTAGCATTTAAATTTCCTACCTGCATTACAGGCGGACGGAAACCGGCTTCAATTTCAGCAATTTGCATGGCGAAATCAGACGCAACGAAAATTGGTGCTTGTCCTGCGCCAATATGATTGAACGCCCTGACCATAATCACGCCCATTCCGTAAGATTCAGCGTAAAGTGTGCCAAGCATATTCTGGCAAGCTTTTGTCACGGCGTAAGGATTAGCTGGATGAAGGGGAATAGTTTCAGCAATTGCCCCTTCTGTTTTTCCGTATTCCTCACCGGAACCAACTAATAAAATTCTCGGGTAATAATGTTCCACATGCCGGACGGCTTCCAGTAAATGCAATACGCCTTTAATATTCACATCAATGGTTAATTCCGGATTTTTCCATGAAGTAAATACGGAACTTTGTGCCGCTAAATGATAAATATATTTCGGGCGTTGCGCTGTGAGTAATTTTTCTATGTCGGTCTGGTTCATGATGTCTAAATAAAAGACATCACAATTTCCGGAAACGTGTTCTTTCGGGAGAATCGTTGCGCCAACGTGGGCGTGTTTCCGGTTTAATTCCTGAATCAGGTAGCCGCCGACAAAACCACCTGCTCCGATTACTAATGCATCCATAGATAAAATATTCTCCTTTCAAACCCTCGACCCCTTTGTCACTGCATGACATTCCCCCTTTCAGGGGGAACAGGGCAAATTGTTCCACGTGGAACATTTAACCCCTCCGGCACTCCGTGCCACCTCCCCTTTCAGGGGAGGCAATTTTAAGTCTCCCCTATAAGGGGAGATGTCAGCGAAGCTGACAGAGGGGTCATTCATAGCTGAAATATAATTCTTTCGTGTCTAAATTCACATCAGCGAAAATTTTTTCCCCGTCTGGTGAAATTAAATTGATATGCCACATTGGCACGCAAGCCATGCCCTGAAACTGATGATTTTCATCATTCAGGAATACAGTTTCATAGCAAATCTGAATATTTTCCACGGTGAACGTTCCTTCTTGCGGCAAATTTTCCGAAATTTTCTGGCAAGCTTCTGTTAATGTGCAGTACGTTCCGGACAAAGTCCGCTGAGTATCGGGCGTTCTGGTGAAAATCGGCGGTAAATAAAGATAGTCAATAGAATCCGGATTTAACATAAACACCTGAACATATTGCCCTTTTACTGCCCTGTCTTCATTTTCATAACGGCTTTTCTTCCGGCTGTCTACTTCAAAATCAGTAACGCTTGTATGTAAAGAAAACGTAAACAAATACCCCGTTCTGCCGTCTTCTAACTGAATTTCTTCTATTTTCTGAGGGCTTTTCATGAGTTCATAATATTCTGAAAATGAATCATTTTCCGCTTTCATGACGGATTGAATCTTTTCACGCAAAAATTCACTTAATTCCTGTAAAATCACTGTCTGCCCGTTAAGGGAAAATGTTCTGTTCTGTATGCTGTACGCTCCCTGACCGTCTGTTGAAGAAACAAGGGAAATTTGTTTTTCCTGTTCGGGTGTCCAGGGGGAATCATTTTGTAAAGTGTTATTCTGCATGTAGAAATTTCCGAATTTGTCCATTTCCGCATAAATTGAATCATTCTGGTAAATCAGTTTTTCTGAAGAGTTCAATTGTTCCGCATGAAAGGCATTTCCTGAAATATTTTCCACGGTGTTTTTCAGAAAAGAAACATCTGTTTCAGACAAATTTGTCGTTTCGTAAAAATGTTCATGAATATTTACACCATTTGCAGAACTTGGTATTTTCACCGTATAACCATCAATTTGTAAATTGGCATAACCATCTTTGTCAAAATCTTTCACGGGGTCTCGGTAATAAACTAATTCTTCTGTTGGCTGAATGGCTTCAAAGGCTTTCCGTTCTTCTTCGTCGATTTCCGTTTCTGGCGAAATCATTTCCGTATCAAGGGAAATTTTTGTTGTTGTTTCTGTTCCGGTTGTTGTGGTTGTTTTCCCTGAATCGGAAGTTTCTGTTTTCGATTTCGATTTTGTTTCCGTTTCAGGAAAATTTTCTGTTTCAGAAATTGTTTCTGTTGTTTCGGGGGAAGTTTCTTTTTCAAGGGTTTTGTCTTTTTTGCACCCTGTAAACCCAACACAAGCCAACAACAACACGCAAAGTAATATTCTTTTCATGAAAATCACTCCTAAGCAATGATAACCGTTACTGAAAACTTATAAAAAGTTGTAAAACAAACTTTTCTGTTTCATTCCTTGTTCATTGTGTCCGTTTTTGAAATCGCAAGCAATTTCTACTCACGTTTGGGATAACACTCCGAAGGCGTAAATTCCCGACTAACGTATCGGTACACACCAATTGCATTTGTTTTAGCTATGCAATGAGTTTTTTGTAGCGCATTAAATTCACACTTGCCTGAAAATCCCTGTCAATCACAAGTCCACATACAGAGCAATGATAAACTCTGTCAGACAATTTCAGGTCTTTCTTGATGTTTCCGCAACAGGAACATAATTTACTGGACGGATAATATCTGTCAGCCGTGATAAATTCAATGTTATGCCATGCGCATTTATATTG
>CANPYZ010000012.1 GCA_947589035.1 uncultured Clostridia bacterium
ATGATTTTACTTTGTTATCTTTTTTTACAATTCTTTCTAAATTTATATGATATTATCCCTGCTTTGCCCAGTCCCTTTATTTTTTGGCGGAATTTTTTAAATTTTCCACTTAAAAGAAAATGTTTTAGTTAATATACAAAAAATAAAATTTATAATTATAATTTTATAAAATTAAGAAGAATACCCAAAAAGGATATTCTTCCTAATTAAACTAATTAAAGCCGAGGGTCAACGGGTTCACTTTCAAAGGCAAGCACTCCGAACACGCATTCATGCACCCGGTAAAGCGGTTCATTTTTCACAAAACGGTTCAAGGCTTCCATGCCGAGAGAAAATTCTTTCAGCGCAAGCGAGCGTTTCCGGTTCAGTGAACGGACTTTTAAACGGGCAAGATGTTCTTTTTCTAAATATTCCGCTCCGTAAATAATTCTAAGATATTCCCTGCCACGGCATTTCACTGCCGGCTGTAAAAGATGAATCCCCTGTCGGGCAATGAACGTTTCCGGCTTGACAACCATTCCTTCGCCGCCATTTCCGGTTAATTCCAGCCACCAGTCAACGCCTTCCTGTATGCTTTTTTCTGATTCAGTATCTACGAAAAAATATGGCGTTTCCATGAAAATAGGGTCGTTTCCGTTGGTGATATATTTTTTAATGGTTTCCATATGCCAGAGATGTTTTTCTTCAGAGAAAACATGATTTTCACAGGCAAGAAGATGAAACGGCGCAATGCGGTAATCGTCAAGAGTTTTCACCGTCCAGCAATATTCCTGATAGGCGTGAATATACTGGTGAACATGATTCAGACGGGAACGGTAAGTTTCAGACAGATTTTGCAAAATTTCCTGTTGGGAATTTTCCGCAAATTCGGAAGCCTGTTCAAGCATTTGCACAGCAGCGGAAAGTGCATGAACTCCAGCATTTCCAGTTGGGGCATACTGGGAAAATAATAAACCTTGTGCTTTTTCTGACCACGGCATGAGTTCCGTGTCAAGGCATATCCATTCTGTTTGAAAATCTTCCCAGAATTTTGTTTTTGTTAATACTTGTTCTAATCTGTCTAATAATGCTGTTTCTGTTTGAACATCTCCGAAAAAATGCCTGCCTGTTCTGGTGTAAATAATTCCCCTTGTTCCGTCCGTAATGCCGAAACGTTTTCGGGCAGTTTCCGGAGTTCGGCAAAGAATGATTACTGCACGGGAACCCATATGCTTTTTTTCGCAAATGACGTTCTGAATGCCGTGTTTCCGATAATAGGAAAACGCCTGCAAAGGGTGTTCCAGATATTGTTCTAAAGGGCTTGTTTCGCATGGGGACATTGTCGGCGGAAGATAAATCAGCCAATGAGGGTCAGCGGCAAAACGAGACATAATTTCTAAAGCTGCCGCTGTCTGATTTTCATGAATGTCAATGGACGGCAATAATTCTGTTTCAATGTGCAATTTTTTGCTGAAATCATCTGCTAAAAGCATATCCCCAATTTCAAAAAAGTTTATTTCTTCTAAAGGTTTTTCCGGTTCAAAATATTGCTGTAATGCCTCTACATCAACGAAAGTTCTTTCCGGATAACGGAAAGCCGTTAATTTTCCGCCGTACACACAACCGGTATCAATGCAGAATGTTCCATTTTGTGAGCGGACTTCTTTTCCGGCAATATGCCCATAAATCATTGTTGCTCTTCCCCGGTAATCTGCTGTCCAGTCAAGGTGAACCGGCAAACCGTAAGAATCCGTTTCTCCGGTGATTTCCCCATATAAGCAGAAATCTCTTACTCTTGCGGAAGCCCTGCCAATATATTCCTGTTTCAATCCGGCATGAGTAATAATTAATTTCCCATCATCGAATACATAATGACTAACTAAACTATCAATGAAATTTTCTACTTCTTTTTTGAAGTCTTCACCAGCATTTTCTAATTCAGCAATTGTTTTATCTATGCCATGCGTCATAGAAATACTTTTCCCACGTAAATATTTCAATAATTTTACATCATGATTTCCGGGAACAGCAAAAGCATTCCCAGTTTTCACCATGTCCATAACAATTCTTAATACATCTGCGTTTCTGTTTCCTCTGTCGCAAAAATCACCTAAAAAAGCTGCTTTTCTTTTTTCAGGGTGCGTGTATACGCCCTGAATTTTCACATAGCCGAGTTTTTCCAGTAATAATTCCAATTCATCACAGCAGCCGTGAATATCGCCGATAATATCTAATGCGCCGTGTTCATCTTTTTTATCATTCCATAATTTTTTGCGGACAATTTCCACATTTTCCAATTGTTCCAAAGAATGAATCACATAAACAAACCGGAAACCTTCCCGTTTCAGTCCTTTTATACTTCGTTTCACGTCCCGGCAATGCTGACGGATTACCCGTTCAGGAAAATTCCTTTCCGGACGGGCTTTATTTCGTTCCTGAAGAAGATTTTCCGGAAGGTTCAACACAATAGCCGCTGCATGAACATTCTGTTCTCTTGCTAAATCAATAATTTTCTTCCTTGCGCTTGGTTGTGTGTTCGTTGCGTCAATTACTGTTAATTTCGGCTGATTCAGGCGTTTATTCGCTGCATAATACAGCAAATCAAAAGCTTCTGAAGAAATATTCAGATTATTTTCATCATCGCAAACCATTCCCCTGAAAAAATCAGAAGAAAGAACTTCTGTCGGCTTGAAATAACGATTGGCAAAACTGGTTTTTCCTGAAGAAGATGCCCCAATCATTGCCACAAGGCAAATTTCTGGTAATTCAATTTTAAATTTATCCATTTTTCACGAATACCCCCATTTGTGTCGGTGCGCCGGTTTGTTCATCTTGTGCGCCAATTCCGGTAATTTCACAATGATAAGAAAATTTCCGGCAAATATGTTCTGCCCATGCTTGAAATTCTGCCCTTGTCCATTCAAAACGATGGTCTTCATGCCGGAGTTGATTTTCCTGCATGTTCACATAATGTTGATTATATTCTTTGTTGGGCGTGGTTAAAATTACCGTCTGCGGAGCGGCAAATTCAAACACTGCCCGTTCAAATGCCGGAATCCGCATAGGTTCAATGTGTTCAATTACTTCCACAATACAAGCACAGTCATAGCCTTCAAAACGTTTGTCTTTGTAAGTCAGGGAAGCCTGCATTAAAGTTAATTTATTTTTCCGGTAAGGCTGCATAGTGTCTAAATGTAATTTTCGGGCAGCTTTTTCCAGTGCGCTGATGGAAACATCGCAGGCAGTAATTTGTTTAATTTGCGGTTCGTTCAGTAATAAAGAAGTTAATTTCCCTTCTCCGCACCCGAGGTCAAGCACACGGGAAGCCCCGCTGGCAAGCACTGCATTTTTTACAGCTTCCATGCGCTGCGTATTCAAAGAAACAGTGATTTCTTTTTCTTTTTCCGGTAAACCGTCTAATATTTCCGGATTTACTTCTTCTGCTAAAAGCATTTCCAACGCTTTTCGGGCATAACTTTTCTTTGCGGTAAAATATCGGCGGGTGATTTTTTCTTTGTAGGGGTGTTCAGCAAGCCAGCCTTCACCATGATGTAATAATTTTTGTATTTCATCTTCAGCAATATAATAATGCTTTTGCTTATCAAAAACAGGAATCAATACATAAAGATGATTCAATAATTCTGAAAGTTTTACTGTTCCGTGAATGGTCAATGCAATATAGGGTGATTTCCCCCATTCCGGAAAGCGTTCATCTAATACAGAACGTTCCGTTTCCACGGTATAGCCCAACGGCACAAAAAGTTGTTCCGCAAGTTCCGTTTCGTGATGGTCTTTCAGGGCAAAAAGTTTCGCCGTAAGTGGTAAGGCTTTATTGGCAAGTTCTTGTTTCTGGGTACAGCGTCCACTCATTGCCGTTCCGAAAACTCTGGAAATTGCCGTACTCATCAATGAAGTTGCCGCATAAGGTCTGTCATTGACATAATCGAATAAACCGCCTTCTTTGCTGCCGACTTTTCCCCTTGCAAGGTCAATCGGGTTAATATCCAATAATAACGCCGCTGTCGTGCGGTTTTCGCTGACTTCCGGATAAAATACATAAGCTTTGCCGAAATTTAATTCAAATTGCTGAACTTTTTCGGGGTGCTTATATAACAGAAAACCTAATTCCTGCGTGTGTTCTCCTTCATAGGTAATTGTCAGTAACATAAATTTCTCCTTTCTGAATGCTTAACAGTTCATTATAACATTTTTTGTTCTGAATGTCAAGCGATTTTTTGAATATTTTTAACAATTGCATGAAAAATAAAAAACAGCCCTGTATCATCAGGACTGCTTTATTGATTTAATGCTTGAATAAATTTTTCAATTTCTGCCAGAAACTGAGATGTCCTTCTTCCTGAATTTCTTCTTCTGCCTGTTCCGGAATCTGAATTGCCTCTGTTTTAATGACAAACTGCACGGAAGAAACTTGTTCATTTTTTTCCGAAACGAAAGAAATTACTTCATCACTATTTCCGGAAATTTCCTGAATCATAGTATCAATTTTTTCTTCTACTTGGCTGTCCATGTCGGAAGTTTTTTCCTTAAGTTCTCCTGTTCCGTCAGACAAATCAGAAGAACCTGTGTTTAATTTTTCAAGACCGTCCTGTAAATCTTTTGCGCCGTCGTCTAAAGAAGATGCTCCGTCAACTAATGCTTTACTTCCTTCTGAAAGTGCGGAAACGCCGTCAAGCAATTGTGAATAGCCGTCTTTAATTTGGGCAACTCCTCCGGTGTAATCCTGAATGCCTGTGTCTAATGTGTTATACTGTTCCGAAAGCGTGTTAATCGCTGAAGCAAGGGTATTCAGTTGGGTTAGCATTCCGGAAAGTTTATCCACTAAACCGGAAATTGCTGTGTCAAATTGCTGGTAGCCGTTTTCTAATTGTTTCGCTCCGGAAAGTAAATCTTCCGTTCCCTTTTCTAATGTGTTCAAATACGTTTCCGTTCCGGAAATTAACGCCTGATTTCCTGTGAAAAGCTGGACAAGCGTTTCTAAATTGGCAATTTGTGCGGTAAGCTGTGCGGTTTGTTCAGCGTATTCCGGAATAGTTTGTATTTGTGCTAAAGAAGTTTTCAATTCTTCAATTTGTGCCGTCAATGTCTGAATTGCCTGTGCATTTCCCTGCTGTAAAACAGAAATGTCCAGTCCGTTTTGCTGCATAATTGCCTGATAAGCTGAATAACTGGTATTATTTTTCAGTTGTTCCGCTCCGGAAGTTAAAGCCGAAATGGCATTTTTCAATTGTCCGGAAGTTTCCGTTAAAGTTCGCAATTGCTGTGTATCTGCTGAAACAGAAGATAAAGCTGCTTGCATTTGCGAAAGAGCGTTTTTCACTTCAGCAGAACCTCCGGTTAAGTCGCCGGATTTACTGGTTAATTCTTCTAAACCTGCTTCAATCTGGTTTACGCCGTCGGAAAGTTGTAAAATTCCCTCATCTAAAGATGTTGTTCCGTCATATAAATCTTTCGTTCCGGTTTTCAGCGTGTCGCCGCCGTCTTTTAATTTTCCTGCTCCGTCATGTAAATCTTTTGCGCCGTCGTCTAATTTCTGCACGCCATCAGTTAATTCTGAAATTTTATCTGTGATTTCCGTCCGGTCAACGTCAATCTCTAAATCTAAACGCACGCCATTAATGGCTACGGCATCCATTTCAAAATCATGCACATCAGCGGAAATTTCCGTGTGAATGCCTTTATTCGGCAAAATCGTATAAGTGAGTTGTTTTTTACTGCCGACATTGGCAACAGTTGCGCCTTCTGTGGAAATGTTTTCACAAAGTTTTGTATCTAATGTGAAAGAAGCCTGCAATGCATAATCAGCGTAAAATTCCGGATTAGCATTTAAATTCTCTTCCACGTTGAACTGAATGGAAAGTTTACCGCTTTTTCCGGCTAAATCTTCCGGCTGAATTTCTTTTCCGTCCAAAAAATACTGAATCTGAATTTTCCACGGAATTTCCGCATGAGGCATACTGCCCTGAAGATAAAGCTTTTCTTCATCACTTTCAAAAGTAATTTCATCGCCGTTCACGTTTACTTCTGCTTCAGCATTTAATAATTTGACTTCTTCATATTTTCCGTAATCGGTAATTTTCCCGCCGTTGTAAATATTCACGGCGTACACATCATTAACATTTGCACAAGCATCTGTCATGACGTAAATTACTTCTTCTTTAGGGGTGTTATTTGCTGCCAGAACCGGCATAGCCGTATTCATGGTCAGAAGTATTGCCGCTGCGGCGGAAATGCCTTTTTTGGTTATTTGTTTCATGAAAATCTGCTCCTTTCGTGGTTATGCGAATCAATCCATCAAATACATACAGCAGCCCAGGCAAGGCGAAAATGACTAACACTAAAGAACACAATGTTCCTCTTCCTAATAAAATGCCTAATTGGGCAATTAAGCCGTGTGTGGAAAATTTCCCTAATAAAAATCCGACAATCGTTAATACACTTCCGGAAGTTAAAATTGATACAATACAAGATGAAACAGAAGAAATAATTGCTTGTAATTTTCCGGAATTTCTGCGGTTTTCTAAATAGCGGTCAGTCAGTAAAATTGCATAGTCTACTGTTGCGCCAAGCTGAATTGAACTGATAATTAAATACGCAATGTAAAAAATTGGCTGCCCTGAAAAATACGGGAAAGACAAATTCAGGAAAATTGCCGTTTCAATGCTTAACACTAAAATAAATGGCAAAGTCAATGATTTCATTGTGAATAATAATACAATGAAAACTGCCCCGACAGAAACGAAATTTACTTTGACCATGTCCGCTGTAACAGTGTTCATTAAATCGTAAGAAGAAACACCATTTCCGGCAAGATAATATTCTTCATAGGTATTCTGGGCAATATTCCGGATATTTTCCACTAAAGCGAATGTTTCTTCTCCTTCATAGTCTGTATCTAACTGGAGTACTAAACGAGTGTAATTTTCTGAAATTAATTTCGCTCTTGTTTCTTCGTCTAAATACGCTTCCGGAATTTCTGCTCCGACAGTGTCCACATAGGAAAGAATACTGCTGACTTCCGGCAAAGTGTGCAATTCGTCCGAAAGAATTTTCTGTAAAGCCTTATCCCCTTTCGGAACAAGTAAAACGTAAGTGTCATTTTTCCCGAATGTTTCTTCAATTAGTGCTGTATCTGCACCGACTTCTGTATTTTCTCCGAAAATATGAGAAGACCCATAATAATAGGTATTTGCATTCGAGGCTAAATAACTCGGAATTAAAATTAATGCCTGCAAACATGCAAACGGAATCATTAATTTTGAAATTAAACTTCCGAATTTCCCGAAATCCGGAACAAAACTCCGGTGACGGGTTTTGTCTAAAAACGGATACACGCAAAGAATAAAATTCGGCATTAACAAGAATACAGAAATTAAACTCAAGGCAACGCCTTTCGCTAAAACAAGCCCTAAATCAGGACCAATTTTAAAACGCATTAAGCAAAGAGCAACAAAGCCAATGACCGTTGTCAAACCACTGGAAAGAATTGAACCGGTAGATTTACATAATGCATCTGTCATTGCTTCACGGGCGGTTGGAAATTCTTTCCGGCTTTCTTCAAACCGGTGCAACAAAAATACAGAATAGTCTAAAGACACTGCTAATTGCAGAATTGCGCCTGCGGCATTCGACACGAAAGAAATTTCCCCGAAAAGTAAATTCGTTCCGTTATTTAATAAGACTGCCACGCCTAACCCTAATAAAATGATTACAGGTTCTGCCCATGAATCTGTTGTCAAAATCAATACTAAAAATACAAAAATTACTGCAAATACTGCAATGCGGGCAACTTCTGAAACAGTATTTTCCGTTGCAGCGGCTGTGGATACTGCTGAACCAGTCAAGGCAAATTCTTCTTTTTGTTTCGATTCGCCGACAGTTTCCTGAATGGCATTCACTCCGTCAAGAATGTGTTCTTCTTCCAAAGTAATGGAATACAACGCTGCGCCGTTCTTGTAGTAACTTTCTACAATATCTGTATCTGCTGTTTCCAGAGGAGCTGTAATTTCAATCTGGTCATCTAACCAGGTGACTTCTGTCACGCCTTCAATATTTTTTAATTTTTGCTTGAATTGCAACGCCTCCGGAATGGTAACATGATCAATCATTAACCGAACATTCGGTATTCCTCCGTCAAATTCTTCCCCCATCACGTCAATTGCCACTGTGGACGGGCTGTCTTCCGGCAAATAATCGTTAATGTCATAATTCACCGAAACAAAACTACTTAACACGGCACAAATGACCGCCAACAAGAAAAATATGCTCACCAGTAATTTTGGTTTTGCCGTCACATGGGAATAAAATTTTCCGGCAGTGGTTTCATTTTGTTTCAAATTCTGCATTGTGCATTCCTCCTTCAATTTAGTATTATATTCAAAATTGAGAAAGTTTGCAACGGTCATTTTCCCACAAATGAGTAAAAACCGGACAAGTGTGTGATTTTGATGAAAAAATTACTTTCTAAATGAGTAAAATTAAATTTTAACCGGAAAAGACTTGCATTTTCTCTGAAAATGTGCTATACTATAAACGAGCGTTAAATTTCTTTTTCATAAAGAAATCAAAATAAACAAGAAAGGTGCATTTCCTATGATTAAAGTCAACGGAACAGAACAGGACGGTGCCGGAAAAACCGTTTCAGAACTGCTTTTATCGGAAAATTATCTTCCTGAAAGAGTTGCTGTGGAAATCAATGAACAAATTCTGCCGAAAGCAGAATATTCCCATACATATTTGCACGATGGCGACAAAATCGAAATTGTTAGTTTCGTTGGGGGCGGTTGAATGCGTTACCCTACGAAACAAGAAATGTATGCCGCTTTAGAAGAACGCCACGGAAAACAATTGCAGGAAAAATTTTCACAGGCGAGTGTAGCCATTTGCGGTTTAGGCGGTTTAGGTTCGAATGTTGCAATCCATTTAGTTCGGGCAGGTGTCGGGAAACTTTTCTTATTAGATTTTGATCAAGTGGACATCACTAATTTAAACCGACAGCAATATTTTCCTGACCAGCTCGGCGAATACAAAACAGATGCATTAAAGCACACACTCAGCCGGATTGCTCCCTATTGTCAGATTATGACTAAATGCGTAAAGCTGAATGAACAGAATATTCCGGAATTGCTTGCGGAATTTCCGATTATTTGCGAGGCGTTCGACAAGCCGGAACAAAAAGCTATGTTAGTGAATACTGTTTTAGAAAAATTACCGGAAACGTTTTTAATTGCTTCTTCCGGTATGGCAGGACTGGACACGCCGAACACAATACGCACACGGAAAATTACGCCGAAATTTTATTTATGCGGAGATGAAGAAAACGGCATAGAATCCGGAATAGGGTTAATTTCCGCAAGGGTTGCCGTTTGTGCGGCACATCAGGCAACAACAATATTAAGAATTATTTCGGGGGAAAATTCCGCCTGAAATTAATTTTAAAATTTAAAAATTTAAAATAATTTATAGAAGAAAGGATGATTTCATTATGCAAAATCATGATGACCCGTTAATGATTGGCGGACGGGAATTTCATTCAAGATTTATTTTAGGTTCGGGGAAATATTCCCTTGCCTTAATTCAAGCCGCCGTGCAGAACGCCGGAGCGGAAATGATTACTTTAGCCGTCAGAAGAGCCAACACCAAAGAACAGGAAAATATTTTAGATTATATTCCGGAAGGCGTAACGCTTTTGCCGAATACGTCCGGCGCAAGAAATGCAGAAGAAGCTGTGCGCATTGCACGCCTTGCAAGGGAATTAGGCTGCGGAGATTTCGTGAAAATTGAAATCATGCGTGACACGAAATATTTACTTCCCGACAACGCCGAAACAATAAAAGCTACGGAAATTCTTGCTAAAGAAGGGTTTATTGTTATGCCTTACATGTACCCAGATTTGAACACAGCAAGAGATTTAGTGAATGCCGGTGCAGCTTCTGTTATGCCGTTAGCGTCCCCGATTGGGTCGAATAAAGGTTTAGCGACAAAAGATTTTATTCAGATTTTAATTGATGAAATTGATTTGCCAATTATCGTTGATGCCGGAATCGGAAAACCTTCACAAGCTTGTGAAGCGATGGAAATGGGTGCAGCAGCGGTGATGTCGAATACAGCTTTAGCAACAGCCGGAAATCTTCCTCAGATGGCGGAAGCTTTCAAAAAAGCCGTTGAGGCAGGCAGGCAGGCTTATCTTTCCGGTTTAGGAAGAGTTCTCATGCGTGGGGCTTCTCCGTCTGACACTTTAACAGGATTTCTGCATGATTGAGGTGAACATGAATGAATCAAAATCAATTTTTCGTTGATGCGGAAAATTTATCAGAAGCCGCCCTCCGGAAAAAACATGAACTTGAAAATAATCCCTCCTGTCGTTCTGACTCAATGCAATACCAGAACGGACAAGAACAAATTCAGTCGGAAATTTTCGAAAAAGTCATTTCCGCTATGAACAATTACCAGCCGGAAAATTATTCCGCTCTTGATGTGCAGAGGGCTTTACAGAAAGAAACAATTTCTGTAGAAAATTTAAAGGCATTACTTTCTCCGGCAGCAGAACCATTTTTAGAACAAATGGCAGAAAAAGCACGTTTAGAAACAAGAAAACATTTCGGCAATACGGTATATTTATTCACGCCGTTGTATATTTCGAATTATTGCGAAAATTATTGCGTGTATTGTGGATTTAACTGCTATAATGCCATTCACCGCTTAAAATTAACTCCTGAACAAATCGAACACGAAATGAAAATTATTTCTGATAGTGGTATGGAAGAAATTTTAATTTTAACAGGTGAAAGTCATTCTCAAAGTGATGTTGCCTATATCGGGGAAGCCTGCCGCATGGCGAAAAAATATTTCCGCATGGTGGGAATAGAAATTTATCCGGTCAATGTGGAAGATTACCGCTTTCTGCATGAATGCGGTGTGGATTATGTAACAGTTTTTCAGGAAACATATGATTTAGAAAAATATGAACAATTACACCTTGCCGGACATAAGCGGGTTTTCCCTTATCGATTTGATGCACAGGAACGTGCTTTAATGGGCGGTATGCGTGGAGTAGCTTGTTCTGCCTTGTTAGGGCTTTCCGATTTTAGGAAAGATGCACTTGCTACGGCGTTACATGCGTATTATTTACAAAGAAAATACCCTCATGCGGAAATTTCTTTATCTTGTCCGAGACTGCGCCCAATTATCAACAACGGAAAAATTCAGCCTATGGACGTAGGAGAAAAACAACTTTGTCAGATTTTGTGTGCTTATCGTCTTTTTTTGCCGTTTGCGGGGATTACTGTTTCTTCACGGGAAAGTGAAACATTCCGGAACGGCATTGTAAAAATTGCTGCCACGAAAATTTCCGCAGGCGTTTCCACGGGAATTGGCGACCATGAAAGCAAATACACCGGAACACAAAACGCTGAACACGGTGACGAACAATTCGAAATTAACGACGGGCGGAATTTTCAGCAGATGTACAAAGACATGGAAAAAGAAGGTTTACAACCCGTGTTAAACGATTATTTATATGTATAAAATTATGTGTGAAAAATATATTATTACTAACCGGAAATTATGCCGTGAAGATTTTTTCGACCGTATCCGGAAAATTGCCCGTTCACGTCCAGACGGAATTATTTTACGGGAAAAAGATTTATCTGAACAGGAATATGTTCTTCTTGCGGAAAAAATAATTCCTATTTGTGAAGAATTTGCTGTACCATGCATTCTGCATAATTTTGTTCATGTGGCAATGCAGTTAAATCAGAAACAAATTCATTTGCCGCTGCCCGTTCTCCGGAATCTTTCACCGGAAGAGAAAAATTTTTTCTCCAGAATTGGTTGTTCCTGTCATTCCGTGGAAGAAGCTGAAGAAGCTGTTTCTTTAGGAGCGAATTATTTATTCGCAGGGCATATTTTTGAAACGGACTGCAAAAAAGGTTTACCTGGCAGGGGGTTGAATTTTCTGGAAAATGTCTGTCAGGCGGTTTCCATTCCGGTGTATGCGATTGGCGGTATTACTCCGGAAAATCAGAATTTAGTTATGCAAGCCGGCGCAAAAGGCTTTTGCATAATGAGCCGAGCCATGCAAAATTAAATAAAAATAAGCAGATACTTCCGGAAAAGTATCTGCTTATTGTGTGGTTTAGTCTGCGCTGCCGAATAATGCGTTGAATCTCCGTGACATTTCTTCCTCCATGGATAATTTTTCCTCTTCGGAAACAGACTCTTCGAAAAGCCATATGTCATCGTCCAGTAAGTCGAAATCATCTTCCTTTTCATCTTCTTCAGGGAGCTGCACTGCTTTTTTCGGCGGTGGTTTCAACGGTGCCTGAATTTCCCGAATGAATGCTTCACGGCGTTCTTTAATCGAAGACATTAACATTATCTCCTTTCCCGTTTTTCGGCTTTTTTAATCTGTTGTTCGTAGTGCTGCGTGATTTTCTGGTAAGTCTGGTTACTGAGAATATTATAACGCTGTGTCTGGATTGGTCTTTGTCCACGTCTGAAAATCACTTCCGCCCCTAAAGGCATGTACAGCACATCTTCAAGCGGTAAATTCAGCCGTTCGCTGATGTTCCGACAAGTCTTAATATTCATGCCGCCCATGTAAATATATGTATCGCAATTGTCAATAATTGTCACTGCATCTTCATAGCCATACATGCGTTCGAGTTGGCTTTCCGACTGTAAAAATAACATCACGCTGATTTGTTTTTCCCGAAAAATGGAAATATATTCCGGAAAATTCAAAATTCGTGAACCCGTTGCAAAGTCGTCCGCAAGCACACTCACCGGAATGGGAAGTTTTCCGCTTGGGAGTGATTCCGCATATTCAAACAACTGTTTGAACATCTGTGCATAAAACATATTGATGAAACAATTCAATGCTGGATTTACTGCGGAAGTCGAAATGAACAGCACTGTTTTATGATTGGAAAGTTCTTCAAAGTCAACGTTGGCTTTATTAGAAATCATTTTCCGAAGTTCCGGTGAAAAAATCGTGTCAATTGTTGTGTTCATTGTACCATAAACGCAACTTGCAGTTTTAATTGGCAGAACTTTGAACGAGTTCCAACAAGTCGCTGCAAAACAATGTGAGTCTTTAGCGGTAATTTTAGCGAATTTAGCGTCTAAAGACGTTTCAATCCGGCTTCCGTCTTCGGAAACGGTCAGGCTGTCAACTAATTTCAGCACGTCCGCAAAAGTAGGATTGTCCTCTGTCATCAATACATAGGCAATTAAAGCGGAAAGCAGACTTACGGAAGCTTCGTCCCAGTAGGGGTCAGCAGTAGTATTTTCTTTTCTGGGGTTAGCCTTCACGATAGATTCCGCCAGAAATGTAATATCTGAATAGCTTGTCACATAGGCAAGAGGGTCATAGGCGGCATTACTTTCCGTTGGATTGACAAAATTCAAATCAAGTACACGGTAACCTCTTTTAAGGAACATTTCCGTGTATTTTTCGACAATCCGCCGTTTCGTGCAGGTCACAATGAGACTGGAGTGGAATGTTTCAATCAGCCTTGGTTCCATAATGGACATTGTTTTCCCACATCCGCTGCTTGCACAAACGAGGATATTATTATTCAATCCGGTAGCGTTACAGTCAGTGCTGAATACAGCATTCTGACCTTCTCCAAGAATCATTCTGTCTGCGTTCATTTTATCCCTCCATTAATTGATCAAAAGTAACAATTTCATCAGCAAGCCCGAAATCAATACTTTCTTCCGGACTGTAATAATGGTCAAATCCTGTGGCTTCTTCAATTTCTTTCACCGTTTTTCCCGTGTGATGAGCAAGAATTTGATTCATTTTGTTTCTGGTTTCCATCAGGCTGTCGGAAATAGAACGAATAGAAGAAGCATTTCCGCCAACTCTGTTTCCGAGAAGCGGTTCATGCAGCATTAATTCACTGTGGGGAAACATATATCTGCCATGGCTTCCGCTGGCAAATAATAACGCTGCCATAGAATACGCCAAACCCATACAATACATGCGAATCGGCGTTTTACAGGACTGAATGCAATCATACATCAGCAAACCAGAAGAAATTTCTCCTCCTGGGCTGTTGATTAACACGTCAATTGGCTTGCTGCTGTCTTCTTTGCAAAGAAGAATAATCTGCTTGACAAAGTCACAAGCTTTTTCGTGGTTAATTTCGCCTTCAATGAAAACTTTCCGTTCCGCAAGGAGTCGTGTTTCTAAGGGCATAAGCGTAATTCCATTACTTGACTTTACTTGAATATTCATTCGTCAGTTTCGCCGCCTTTCTTTCCGAACAAATCTGTATGTATTTCCGGTTCTTCGTCACTGTTTTCTGTGTTTTCAGTAGAAGAAGTTTCTTCCGCATCTGAACCAAAACGTGCTGCAAGGCGTGCAATCATTGATTCAATGCCTTCACTTTCGGAAGAAGTTTCTTCTGCATCTGAATTTTCATTTCCGGATTCCAGCATTCTTTCCAGAATATCACGGAGTTGTGTTCTGTTTTTGGCTTCGCACTGTTCAACAGCCTCTTTTCCAGAAGTATGATTGAAAAGCACGCTGAGGATGCCGGAGCTGTAGCGTTCAAACATTTTCGCCGGGCAATAAATGCTTTTCTGAATCATTTCCGTAGTGGGAATAATTTCATTGCAGGGAACATGCACTTTAAAACGGATTTCCCCGTCGTTAAAGTCAAGTTCAAAATTGCCCATTCTCAAACCATAATTCGCACGGCAAATAAATTCTGCCATATTCGCCATAATGGTTTTGTCGTCTTCGTCTGCACCAAGGGGACTGATTGCATAGACAATATATTCGTTTCTTTCAACATCAATAATATAATTGATTTTCTTCATTTTCCCTTTCAGATTGAGTGGGAATTTAAATATTCCGAGTTTTTCATCAAAAGAAAAACGCCAGTCATCTTCTTCAAGGAAAGTGTTGATTGCGTCGGCAATCGTTACGGAATAATGTTTATCATTCATTCTAATCCTCCTGTTCTTATCGGCTTGTCAATCGGCATTGACAACGGCTTTTATTGTTTTCATGCTGTCGAATGTTCAGAAAATTTTTACTCATTCATCTCCTTATGTTTAACAAGTACGTTTGCGCCGCACTGTATTGTCAGGCGGAATACAGTCCCCGTTGCATAATCAGCACACTTCAGCAACTTAGTGTTAATATTCAATTTTCAAGATGCGTTTTGTCTTTCCCTGAAGTCTTATATGACAAATAACCGCTGATTTCGTGGAAATTCACGAAATCAAAGCGCATTGTCTGCCTTGAATAACAAAAAGCCATCCTGCATTCCGCAGAGTGACCTATCATTCATGCTGTAACTATTTTTCATCATTTTCATTTTATCGGACTTCTAATTTTTTCATATTCCGTAAAAAAATGGGGTATTTTTATTATAGCACTTCTTTTTCACTCTGTCAAGTGTTTTTCTAAAATTTTTTTGAAAAAAATAAAATAATCCCTTTGGCGGAATTGAACCGCCGTCTCCAGCTTGCAGAGCTGGCATCCTCACATTGGACGATAAGGGACAGCCGGACGGTAAAACCGTATCTCTTGCTGTGGACAAGTATTTTCCGTTTAAACTACCGACAAATTTAGTTTACCATATTTTTTCGGATTTGTCAAGAAAAATTTGATAGTTTTCAAAAAACATTTCAGAATGTGAACTTTCAATTTATATTAATAATCAGGAAATTCCGGAAAATTTATCAAATTAACGTAAAATTGGCATTTACGCCGTTAAATTATTAAAAAGGTTTGTTGACAAACTGAAAACTTCATGAATATATGCAAAACAGCAGACAAATTTAAACTATTGTCTGCTGTTTTATTTTATATGTTAAAATTCACTTTTCCGGTTTTCAAATCATAAATTGCGCCGTATATGTTCAAATTTTCGGAATGAATTGCCTTCCGGAGTATGTCGCAGCAACGCTGAACGTTTAAACAACAGAGTTCAGTTTCTGATTCTGTTTTTCCGGAAGCGGAAATTTCCGACAAAATCGGAAGTAATAAACTTTCTTCACAATTCGTTGCAGCGGCGTGAACTGCTCCGCAATTCGTATGCCCTAACACAACAACCGTTTCCACGTTCAAATGCTCCACCGCATAGAAAACACTTCCTAATTGTGGTTCATTCAGCGTGTTTCCGGCAACCCGTATGACGAATAATTCCCCTAAATCGGCTGAAAAAATTTTTTCAGGAATTACCCTTGAATCTGAACAAGTCAGAATTACGGCATAAGGATTTTGTTTTTCCGTTAAACTTTGCAGAAGTTCCGGAGAAACATTTTTCACATAAGTTTCATTGCCTTGTTTTAATTTTTCCAAAATGTCAAAATTTTCCAAAAAATTACCTTCTTTCAGCTTTGCAGCAAAAATTTCTGTAAAGCAATCACGTCAACAAGTTCTGCCTTGTCGCTGTCGTCCATGTCGGCATTTTTTTCCGAAAGTGGAGAAGTAAAGCCGTAAAGCAAGCCCTTTTTCGCTGAAACTAAATCGAAAATATTTACAATTCCGTCATTGTTCACGTCACCGGTAAGCAATTTCACCGGTTCTGCTCCGGAAATTTTCGTTCCGGCTTTTGCGCCGATTGCTTCATCTAAATAGAAATTATTCGTTGTTTCGGGCGTTTCCACGTAAATTTGCATATCAGCAGCATTTTCCGGAATGGTGTATTCTGCATTAGCCAGCTGAACCCACTGCCCTTTCAATGCGGTAGCTTCCGCAATGCTGTCATAATGCGTTTCGCCGCTTTCGTCAACATATTGCAGTTTTAAATTAAACTTGTCTGTTAAATTTTCCGCATCAAGGAACATGACATTCACGCTGAAACTGTAAGTTTTCCCCGGCTGGAAAATTTCAGGGTCTAAAACTTTCGTTGCGCCGTGCCATGCAGAAGAACGATTTTCCGTGAGTAATGCTTCCGCACCTTCATAGAATGTTCTTCCGGATAATTTCACATCGGCTTCACCTCTGCCTTTCCAGTTGAACACATCGCCTTCAAACGTATCACGGAAATAATAACCGTTTTCGTCGGGCTGGTGTTCTGTGGGTTCGGGTGTCGGCTCTGGTGTTGGTTCTGGAGTAGGTTCAGGAGTTGGTTCGGGCGTAGGCTCTGGAGTCGGTTCAGGTGTGGGTTCCGGCGTTGGTTCAACTTCTCCGTCCACTTTTACAACGAAAGTGGAAACACTGTTCGCCGGAAGCTGCGCCCAGAATCCTTCTTCCGTGCATTCCATATTATCCGTGAAAGCTAAATTTTCATTCGCAGATGTTCTGTAACGGTCAACTTCTGTAATCGCTTCCCCGCCGGATAAAGAAAATTTTTGTGAATATTCCGTTTCTCCTCCGTTCACGGCAACAATCGCTAAATTGCCATCTGCATTTTTAAACGCCGAAACGAAAACATTTTCTTCCGGTGATTCCGTTGCGCCGATTCGTACGGCATCAGGACGGACATATTTAGAATATTGTGCCATGCAATAACCACGTTTTGAAATTTTCCCATCTTCCGTCATTAAACCATAACTCCGGCGAATATACCACCATGTGTAAGCACTCATGTTTCCGACAGTCAACGCATTGTGAATATTTTCAGAAACTTGTATTGCTTCCGGAAAACGGTTCGCAGAATCTGCTTCACTGTTCGGAACGTAAACTTCCGTCATCCAGATTTCTTTTCCACTGTTTTCTAAAGCCGGAAAATCCATCCATTCTCTTGCCGTGCCGTACATGTGCGTGCCGAATAAGTCGCAATTTTCCATTGCTTTCTGATTATTTAAAATTTTCGTGTAAAATTTTTTCCCGCCGTCATTGACCCATGATGCATTTTCTGGGGCATATTGGAAGGATTCCGGTGACATTAGTCTGGTACTGGTGATTTGGTCGCCGTATTCAGCTAAAAATTTCGTTGTTTCGTCAGTTGACCAGTAAGTCCATTCGCTGGCGTAATCTGGTTCATTCTGAACGGAAATGGAATATAAATCCACGCCCTGACTTTTCATGAAACTGCCGAAATCGTTCAAATGTTTTGCATATGCGCCGTAATTGGATTCCGGTAAATGCAATTTTCCATTACTTCCGCCGGATTCAGCTAAATTTGCAGGAGGTTCCCAAGGCGTAGCGAAAACCGTTGCGCCTTGGGAATAAGCATATTTAGCAGTGGGAACGCACAAATTCCATTTAGAGCTGTCCGGATTAACGTATACTCTTAAAATCGTCAGTCCGAGGTCATTTTCTCCGTTATTGAATGCCGTTTTCCGCTGTTCTTCAGTTAAATCAGAACCTTGCCATTCCGGCAGGCTGATGCCGCCGAAACCACGGATATGTTGAAATTCCTGTGTTGTATCAATGACACAAGTTTCCGCTGCCTGTGTGGGCAACACTGCCGAAAATCCGGAAAGCATTGCCACAGCAGAACATAAAGCAATTGTTTTTTTCATCATATTCATAAAAATTTCTCCTCCTGAATTTTATTTATTTCACAAAACTCCACGAATCCAAATCGGCTTCTCCTGAAAATACAAAATAAACATCTTTTGCACCTGTTACAGAATTTACCGGAACAGTAATTTCTGTCATTTTTCCGCCGGCTGGAATTTCCACATATCCAATAGCTTTTCCGGAAGCGGAATCTGTGCAGATTTTAATTGCTGCGCCGTTTTTAGAAGAAGCATTCAATGTGAAAGAAGATGCGCCTTTGAAGTCTACGCCGGAAATTTTCGTCCAGCTGCCCTTTTCGCCATGAACAGTTGTATTCCCTGTTCCATTAACGGAAATGTTCGCCTGATTAGACATTGTTTCCGCCTGTACAGTGGTATAAGGGTTGACAAGTTCTAACTGGTCAACGCTGGTCAAAGTGCCTTTGCAAGAAATATTCAAGCCATCAATGTTCACTTTGTCAATTTGCGGAGAACGGTAATTTTTATTCACGCCTTTCCGGTCTTCCACAATGCGGGAATGATACAGCATGTAATAATTATCTTTAAATTCCACTAAAGAATGATGATTATTTCCGCCGCCGCCCATGTCGCCAGGATTCGGGAACATTGTTCCCTGATAGGTAAAGCCTTCTAAAGGGTTTTTACTTGTCATGTAGGCAATTTCAGCATTCTTGAAACCGTAAGGGTTGCCGCCGGTATTCCAGTTCGTGCAGTAGCTGTAAACATAAGTATCCCCAATTTTATTAATTCCGGAATCTTCGAACAGATATGGCGGATTTAATTTCACCGGATTTCCGTCTAAAGAAATCATATCTTTTCCGAGTTTTACTGCTCTTGCCGTTCCAGGGTCAGCAGGGTTATTTTCAGGAACACCGCCGCCGAAATATAAATATCCCGTTCCGTCATCATCAACTAAAACAGCTGGGTCAAACATCCAGATAACATCGCTGCAATTCGCTGTTTGCCCTGTCACTAACGCATGTCCTAACGGGTCAGAAAATCCCTTTGTCGGGTCATCTGATTCTAAAACGCCAATCCCGCCGCCGCTGTTGGCAAAATACAGGAAAAATTTTTCTTTCCCGTCAATAGTTTTATGGCAAGCTGCCGGAGCCCAGGAAGCGAACGCCCATTTAGCTGCACCATTTGCGCCTGCTGTCTGAATCATGCCGTGGTCAGTCCAGTTGACTAAATCAGAAGAAGAAATGACATCAATTTCCTGCACATCATAGGAATTATCTTTAATTTGTCCGTTGCTGTCATATTCAAAATCATCATTTGTCATGTAGACATAAAGTCTGTCCTGATAGACCATGTAACCAGGGTCAGCCCCGAAACGCTGTGTGTATAATGGATTATTTTCTCCGTCTTTTTTTAAACTTTCTGCCGGTTTTACCGAGGAGAAAAGCGATTCCATTTTTGCGGTATCTACGGAAGTTTCCGCTTTAGGGAAATCACTGATTATGCCAAGTAAAAATTTTTGCAGAAGAATTACATCAGAAAGTTCTGTTTTTCCGTTGCCGTCAACATCAGCATTCGATTCAGACAAAGAACCAAAACCGGAAATTAACCCTTTTTTCGCTGAAACTAAATCGAAAACATTCACAATTCCGTCATTGTTCACGTCGCCTTTAATGTTACTGCTGGAAGAAGGTTTCCCTGCGCCGGAAATGCCTGTTCCGTCAACTGCGCCAATTGCTTCATCTAAATAGAAATCAACCGTTCCTTCAGCTGTTTCCACGTAAATTTGCATGTCGGAAGCATCTGCCGGAAGTAAATAACTGGTATTATTCAGTTGACCCCATTCGCCTTTGACGGCTTTTAATTCGTCAATTGTGGCGTATTGTGTTTCTCCGGAAGAATCCACATATTGCAATTTTAAATAAAATGTTTCCGTATCGTTTCCGTCGTTGTATTTGACATTCACGCTGAAACTATATTTATTCCCAGGTTGAAATGCTCTTGTATTCAAGACAAAACTTGCGCCGTTCCAGGCGGATTCTCTGCCGCTGACAAACAACGACTGCTGTTCGATATAGGCTTCTGCATCACTTGCGGAAACTTTCGCTGAACCTCTGCCGTTCCAGCCTTCTGTTTCTCCTTCAAAACGATGATGGAAATACCAGCCGTATTCATTCGGTTCTATGGGTTTAATTTCTCCACCAGAAGAAACATTCCCGCCATCGCCCCATTCCGATTCCGGAATTAAAGAAGTTAATGCTGTGTATGCCGGTTTCGGCTGATTATTCTTGTCAAATAATAACGCATCTGAACCAGCTTTTAACCATGAATTAGCATCATTCGGTCCCCAAATGCAAACCGCTGTTACTCTGCCTTCACTTTGAGGGTTAGTGTTCCAATCCATTGCCGCCTGGAAAATGGCTTTATATTTATCTGCCTGGTCCTGAAGGGAATAATTCGCTCCGCCGTCATTCAGCAAAGAAATATCTAATTCTGTAATCTGCACATCACACCCAATAGATAAATATTTCTTCATGGCATCTATATAGACATCTGTTCCGGCAAAACCGGTTGCATTTGCAGGCACATGTGACTGCATTCCCACGCCGTCAAGCAAGCCTTTTGCATATAAGTCTTTCGCCATAGCGTAAATATTATCTCGTTTGTGATCCCAGTATTCGTTGTAATCGTTGTAATATAAATCACAGCCTTCCGGAGCGTATTTTCTCGCATAGGTAAACGCTTTTTCAATAAAGCTGTTATCGCCGTAAACCTGCACCCATGCAGACTTTCCGCCCTGCACGGCATTGTCACCAGGTTCACGCCAGGAAATTCCCTGACTGCTTCTGCTCATGTCGTCCGTCATGCATTCATTGCAAACATCATACGCATATAAATTCAAATCCGGATACTGTGCTTTAATTGTGGAAAACATATTTTTAATATAGCTTTCCATTCGTGCGTCCATTGTGTTTTTATCCACCCAAGCACCATTAGCATCGAAATTTTCCTTGAAAAACCATACCGGTGTCTGACTATGCCATACAAACGTATGACCACGCATAGCAATATTATTTTTTGAACAAAAATCCATTATTGCTGCTGCACTGTCTAATTTTACGCCAATTTCCGTACCTTTGCACTGTGCCTGATTTAACGTTGCATCAGGTTTCATTTCATTTTCGCATTCAATTGAATTGAAATTTTTCAGCATATTGGCAGTAATTGCGGCATTCTGCACAGTTCCGCCATTTAAAATATTCCCAACACGGAAATAATCGGCAAATTCGTCTTTCAGTCCTTTTTCCGAAGAAGCCGCTGAAACAGTCAGTGTTGTTTTTTCTTCTGTGATGAGAACATCATCAAAATAAAAATCTTCCGTGCTGTCTGTCGTAATGGCTAATTCAAATTCATATGCATTTTCCGGAGCTTGATATTTTGCGGAAAGTTCCGTCCATGTATCCGCATTCACTTCACGGCTGGTCAGTTCCGTGATTGTTTCTTCTCCGGATTCCGCATCAATCGTCCGCAAAGACAAATGGAAATTTTCTTCTGTAGAACTTTTCACTTTCACAGAATAAGTATATTCCGTTCCTCCGTACAAGTAAAAGCCTTTAGAAGAAACTGCACCGTCTTTAGCAGAATTTCTTCCAGTGACATGCATTCCACGAGATTCACCAAAACCGGAAAATTCTTCCGCTGTAAGGGAAACTGCATCTTGATTGCTGTGCCATCCTTCATAGCTGCGTTCAAAATTGTTGTTTACTGCTTCTGCCGCATAAACCGGAGCAGCCATTTCCGGAAATGCCGTCAGTGCGCCGGCACAACTTAATAAAGCTGTCAATGCCGCCGCAAGTTTTTTCATTTTCATTGAAAACCCGCCTTTCTTTCTTTTTACCCGTTTATCAAGTTAATCACAATGGAAACTGGCAAAATGCCAGAAACCCAAAACTTTATTTTAGTATAACATATATTCCCGCATTTGTCAAGCGATACTATAAATATTACCATACCACTTAAAACTTTTGTAAAAAACGCTGTAGAATAGCACATTATAGCCTGTTTTACAGTTTGCTTTTTTGCTATGACCGAAATATAACAATTTTTGCATTCAAATCTGAATCCATTCTGCACGCAAAAATACTTTCTATTATGAGTCTATCTTTTTAGGAAAAAATGTTGTATAATTATATTAACATCAATAAAGAAGGAGGAATTTCAAGTGGAAGCAAATGAAAATAAATTCCAAATTAAAAAAGGCTATAATACAGTAACAAAAACCTTGCGTATTCCTGAACCATTAGCGGAAAAATTAGAAAAGCTCGCTGCTGAAAATCAAATTTCTATGAATCAATTGATTTTACAGTGTATAGAATACGCACTTGCACATTTAAATTTATAATTATTTAAAATAATGAAAATTTCTGAATTTGCGCCTTACATAAAATTTAATTTTCAAGTTTTAAATAATCCCTGCCTTCTTAAAGAAAACAGGGATTATTTTTTAAATTGATTATATTTATTTATTGGAAAATAGTTTTATTTTCATCATCAGAAAATCATAAATATTTAAAATTTTATCTTGATATACATCACCAGCGGAAACATTTTCAAGCGGTTCAGCAGATAATAAATATTTTTGCATGGCAATTGCATCAGCTAAAGTAAATGCCCCGTCTGCATTGACATCTCCTGAAACAAAAGCATTTGTTTCATTAATTTTCAGGAACTTCAAAGAAAGTTTCCCCTGATTGGTAAGATATGCCGCATATAGAAAATCTTGATTCCGAACAAGAGCAGGCGTGTTGACAATGCTGTCATCTAAACTGTTTCCGCATTTTTCGCCGTGAGCATCATAAACAGCAAGGTCATTTTCTTTTTGTGTGTTATATAAAATATACTGCTGGCTGGATTCCGGAACGGCAGAAAAACATTTTCCGGAAAGTTTCGGCATATTTTCGGAAAATAATTCTTTTCCGGTATAGTGATAAATATTTTCCGCCTCTCCTGTTACCGTAATGCAGACACTCTCCCCGTCAGAAGCAGCTGAAACTGCACTACATGGCAAATCAGAAAGTTTCTGTGCAGAAAATTTTCCGTTTTCTTCCGTGGCGAACATAGGCAAGTCGCCGGAAGAAATTTCCCTGTAAGCAACGGCAAATTTTCCATTTACAACAGAAATTGCCGGACTGCACGCACTTTCGGAAATACTTTCCGGAAATTCAATCATTTGCTTTCCGGAAATTTCCGCAGCGTGCAGAATATAATTCGGATAATCCCCTGTTGTGAATAAAAATCCAGCTCGTTCTTCAGAAGCGGCTATCTCTGTATATTGCGCAAGCGTTTCACTTTCCCAGAGAAGTTCACAGTTTCCATTTTGATATGTACCTAAAACGGCAGAATATTCATTATTTTGATATAAGAAATAAATTTCTTTCCCTTTTGCGGCTAATTTAATTTCATTCACTCCTCCGGAAGGCGTATATACTGCTTCTTGTGTGATTCCCTCCGGCGTTACCCGAAAGAAAATAATATTTTTACCGTCTTCCGCCGCAAGAAAAATATTTCCTTCAGAAGAAATCATGTCCACACTCCGGAAATTCCCTTCCGGTAAATCATTCACATTCTGCCATAATTCTGTATTATTAATTTCCGGAAATTCTGCATCAAATGTTAAATTTTCCGGCGTGAGGGTAATATTTTTCAACACAATTCCGCTGTTCGTGCCGTCAGAATACACTAATGCCTCGTCAGCAACTCCGGCATTTTTTTCCGCTGAACCAATGAAATCCGGCGCATTTTCTCCTCCGTAACATGAATGATATAAATCCCCTTTTCCAGCGTTCAGTTCTGTTTCTTCCGGACGGAAAACATAAATTTCGTCTTGATTCTGGTTATGATTGCCAATTACTTCCGTATTTACCCGATAAACAACCATGCCTGAACCGTAAATTTTCACGTCCATTTCTTCAGAATAGGGTTTTCCTGCCTGGCGATATTCCACAGCGAAAAATTCCGTATCAGACAAAGGCGTTTTCAACAGGTAACACCTGTTTCCTTCTGAAGAAGAAGCCGGCGAAAGCGTATAATGTCCGCTTTGAGTAATATTTTCTGTTTCCAGCCAACCGGAAACAGAAGAACGCAGATAAGCAAGCGGATACTGCACGAAAACAGAATTAGCTGCCATAATATCCCATAACCCAACTGGAACACCGCTTTCCGTTCCCTGCCGGTAAAGGTCAGGATAGCCAATAGAATGCAGAAATTCATGACAAATTACCCCTGCACCGCCGGAAATTAAATTTCCGAAAATATCCCTGCTATTATGAACATTTACCATGCCGGAATTTTTCCCATTAATGGAATACCCACTTAACGAAAATGCGCACGGCTGAGTCAATGCATAAGCAGAATTATTTTCTCCGCAAAAAATCATCATGATATTATCAATAATATTGTCATGATTTCCGTCAAGGGGAATTTCTTCCGGAATGGTAAGAGATTCAAGCACTTCCGCTGCTGCTGCCTGACAATCAACATAAGATTCCGGATTTTTAGAAAGTGTATACGGCTTAATTTTCCCCTGTTCAAGCTGTGGAAAATGACTTTCAACTTGCATTTTCCCGTAAGAAATTTGCCGGATATACCCGTCAAGGGAACGGCAAGTGTCTGCCTGATTACACATTTTGTCAATTTCTTCTGTTTTCCCGTCCATAAAAATTCCTTCATCTTCCGGAAAATTGATAAATAATACAAGATTATGCAATTTTTCCGGTAGTTCCTGCGCATAAGCCGTACAGGGCAAACAGAAAAAAATCATCAGCACAGCGCAAAAACAAGCAAAATATTTCTGAAAATTCAAATCAATACACTTCCTTAAATATTTCTTTCAAGAAAAGTTATGTCAAAACCGGTAAATTCTTCTGTTGTTACTTCTTGCGTATCGTCCATAAAAGTATAAATGTGAGTTTCGCTTTCGTCATTTGTTGTGAATGCTGTGAAGAAACTTGCAAAATCAAGATAGGCAACGTTATATTTTTTCATGTACCAGTCAAATTCAGGATTATCATCAATAGAATATTCAAATTCTCCTGTATCTATCAAAAATTCCAAATGTCCTGAATGATCAATACCATACCATGTCATATTGCCTATATTCATATGTCCTTCGCATAAGACAACCTGATTGGCAACATAGTCATAACCGAAAGAAACATGTCCACCATGAAGTTCATCTGCAATCTGCACAAGTTCATGATTTTTATAAGTGTATATAGCTATCATGTAATCTGCTTCACAAGTGCCGTATTTAATAATAAGTTCTTTTATGGAATCATAATCCATGTCATAAAGTGCATAATCCATACTAATATATGTATCAGAAGTTCTTGCAGAAACCTTATCTATACAATCCTGCAAAGCAATTTGATAAGCAGCAATCACTTCTTCTCTGGAAATTTCCTTTTCCGTAACGGATTCCGTCGGAATTTCTGTCTGTGGTTCAGTTGGTGGAATTGTTTCTGGAATAGTACTTTCAGGAATAGTTTCTGTTACAGTAGTTTGTATTATTTCATCTGAATTATTGATAATTTCTGAAGTCTGTACTTCTGAAAATTCTGAAATTTCAGAATCAGGTTTTGAAACAGCACTGTTTTCCTGAACCGGAGCTTGTCCGCAACCTGAAAGCAACAAAGAAGAAATTAACATGCAAAAGAGAATTTTTTTCATAGAAAAGCAGCTACTTCTGAATGATTCAATGCAAAAATGCTGCTTCCTCCTTTCGTTGAACTATTATTTATTCTATGATTGACCCGCCCCATTCCACAACAGTGAAGCCTTTCCGTTCAAAACCGTTTAATTCTTGAGGTTGAATGCGAACGAATTGTTCTACGGGCTTGAATGCCGCAAATACCCGCAGTAAAGAATCCGGTTTCGGAGAAATGTTCAATTTAAAATGTTCTGTATAAACATCTGTCTGGAAAGAAATTAAATTATACGCATTATGTTCCGTCAGCGGTAACCAATACACAATAAATTCATTCATTTCTGATTCAGTCAATCCGAGAAGTGTTAATTTTTCCCGTAAAAATTTTTCCATGTCCTGTCCTTTAACACAGAAGCCTTTACTCATATCATAATTGAAATTCCCGACAGCATCCCAGAATAAATATTCATATGTGCAGTTGTCTGCTTTATTAACAATTTTCCCGTCAGGGTAAGCAGTCACATTCCAGCCGTCTTGATATTTCGGGTAAGTCGTGGACAATTCCGCATCAGTTAGTAAAAGTTTTACAGAAACATCTGTTTTCTTTTCGGGATAAAGATAAATTGCAGGTTTATATGATATTGTGTTCGGAAATTTAATCCATTTTTCTCCTGTTTCTGGGTCACGAGTTCTTAACCAACCGAATTGCCCCTCAATGAATGCATATACCCAATTTTCATCACCTTCATTTGAGCCCATTTCCCTGAGTGTATCTCCGGCGGATAAAGTGCGAATCACCTCTGCTTCATCATCAGGAGATTTCCTCAATTCAAGTGTATCTGGAACTATGCTGAAAGTTCCATAGATTCCTCGGATTCCGGGCGGGGTAACTTCTGCTTCATTGGAAGGGGGAACAGTATCACTTAGAAAAGTTTCATCAATCCAGCCCCATTTTTCACCGCTGCCGACATATGCTTTAACTGCACCATCTTCTTCAACTACTTCAGCATAAATATCAACCGGTTCTCCATAACTTAAGTCTAAATAATAAATTTCATCATCTTCCATTGAATATCTTGATATAGAAGTATTCCCTCCAAGACGTGTATTAACATATGCTGTGCGGATATATTCAAGATATTCCGGTTCCATTTCTTCAAGTTTATAATCAGGTATAGCTTCTGTTTCTGTGACCGTTTCCGGCGGAAGTGTTTCAGGAATAGTTTCAATTACGGTGGTTGTTTCCGGTAAAGTGGTTGTCTGTTCTGTTGTCGTCGTTTCTGGTTTTGTGGTAGTCATTTTCGTGGTTGTCATTTCTTCTAAAGTAGTTGTTTGTTCTGTTGTCGTTGTCATGATATTTTCTGTAGTAATAGCAGAAGTGGACTGTTCATTTTCGGTTGTTTCCGTTTTTCCGCAGCCAGTCAGAACGCATAAAGAAAAACATATCAAGATCAGCATTTTCTTTTTTGTCATGAAAACATACCCCTTTCTAAATTTAATATTTTAATATTCAGGTGTGCTTGAATATTTTTCGTTCCGTGTGAGAAACGGCTTCTGCAAGCATTTCAGAAAAATTCCCTTTCTGCTGTGCCTGTTCCACGAGTTCAAGCTGTGGGCGGATTTTCGGGTGACGAGGTGTGAACACCGTGCAGCAGTCTTCATAAGGCTGAATGGAAATGTCAAATGTATCAATTTTTCGGGAAATTTCGATAATTTCGGTTTTGTCCATGCCAACTAACGGACGGAAAACAGGCATATGACAAACGGCATCTGTGCAAACCATTGCCTGAAGAGTCTGACTGGCAACTTGTCCAACACTTTCGCCTGTAATTAATGCAAGGGCTTTTTCTTCAGCGGCGATTTCCTGCGCAATTAACATCATCATACGGCGCATTAAAATTGTGAAATATTCTTCCGGACATTTACGTTTTAATTCTTCCTGAATTTCCGTGAACGGCACACAATAAAACATAATATCTCCGCAATAGGGCGTTAATTTTTCGCAAAGCTGCTCTACTTTCAGTCTTGCCCTGTCGGAAGTGTACGGCGGACTAACAAAATGAATTGCTGAAAGATGAATCCCCCGTTTCGCCATCATGTAACCAGCAACAGGGCTGTCAATTCCTCCGGAAAGTAATAATAAGGCTTTTCCGCTGCTGCCAACAGGCAAACCGCCTGCGCCTTTCATTTTTCCGGCGTGAATGTAAGCATTCGTATCACGGATTTCCACAATGACAGTAATTTCCGGTTGGTGTACGTCTACGTTCAAATTTGGGAAAGCCTCACAAATTGCGCTGCCGAGTTCCTGACAAATTTCCGGTGATTTCATAGGGAATTTTTTATCTGCCCGTTTGGCTTCTACTTTGAAACTTCCGGCTTCTTCGAGCATTTCCTGTAAATAAACAAGAGTTTGTTTGCGGATGTCTTCAAAATTTTTTTCACAGACACAAGCACGGCAAATTGCCGCTATACCGAAAATTTTCTGTAATTTTTCAATCACTTCATCTAAATCAATTTCCGGTTCTTCCGGCTGAATGTAAATCGTAGACTGTGCGCAGCTGTATTGAAATTTTCCGAGTGATTTCAGACGGAATTTAATATTTTTCATTAAAATATCTTCAAAACCGGATTTATTCTGACCTTTCAGAGCCATTTCACCGAATTTAGCTAAAATAATTTCTTTCATGAATGAAAATCCTTTCTTGATTAAATTATTGATGAATTAAATTTTTCTGTGCCTCTTCGATTGCCTGCACAAGCTGGAAGAGTTCTTCTTCCGTGGTTTCTTCCGAAAAACTAACCCGAATGGCACTGTCGGCGAGATTTTCCAGAATGGAATAAGCCGATAAAACATCGCTTTTCGCTCCTTTGGAACAAGCCGAACCGCTGGAAACATAAATTTCTTTTTGCTCGAGATAATGCAGCATAATTTCCGAACGAATGCCTTTCACTGAAAAATTCACAATATACGGTGAACTGAATGCATTTTCTCGTTCACTATTAAAATAAATATCCGGTAAAGCGGATAATTTTTCCCAGAGAAACGCTTTTTTCTTTTGGGTATTGGTCAAACGTTCGGAAATATTTTTCTTCATCATGCTGACAGCTTCCCCGAACGCTGAAATTAACGGAACGGCTTCTGTTCCTGGACGTAAAGCATTTTCCTGTTTTCCACCTGTCAATAAAGGTTTCAGCCGTACAGATTTCCGGACGAATAATGCCCCTGTTCCCTTGATACCGTGAATTTTATGCGCACTAATGGAAAGTAAATCCGCCGAAAGTGTTTTCAGTTTGAACGGAATTTTCATATATGCCTGCACAGCATCACAATGCAAAATGATTTCCGGATAACGTTTCCGCACTTTCTGGAAAACTTCCTGCACGGGTAAAATTCTTCCTGTTTCGTTTTCCACAAGCATCATACTAATGAAAAATACTTGTTCATCAAGTTGTGATAGAAAATCTTCTGCATGAAATCTTCCCTGTGCATCAGGCTGAACCCGAATAATTTCATAGCCCTGTTTTTCTAATTCGTCCAATGTATTCCGTACAGAGGCATGTTCAACAGCAGAAGTAATGATTTTTTTCTTGTTTCGTTTCCCATAAACAGAAGTAATTCCCCTTAATGCGAAATTATTACTTTCCGTTGCGCCGGAAGTGAAAATGATTCTTTCCGGTTCTGTGCCTAAAGATTCAGCAATTTGTTTTCTTGCCAAATCAATGTGAAGCTGTGCATTCAAGCCGAAACGATGTAAAGAAGAAGGATTTCCGAAATCCTGTTTCAGGCAAAGTTCTGCCGCATGAATGGCACATTCTGCCGGTTTTGTCGTTGCGGCATTATCTAAATAAATCATTATTATTCCTCTCTTAAAATAATTTTTAATTTTAAATTTTAAATTTAATCAATAATTTCAAACATACCCATTAAGCCATGTAATTTCGTGCCAATATCGCTCCCGAACGGCAAAAGCGCAAGCGCAACCGGAAATAATTCTTCATTTTCTGATTCTGAATCTAAAATTTTCAGCTGTGCATAATCGCCTTGTATATCTATAATTTCATAATCATGCATTTCCATAAAAAAATACTCCTATTCCTGATGATGAATTTTATTTAATTCTTCTTCTGCGTTTTTCAGCATGAGTTCGCTTGGGTTTTCGCCGCCCATAATTCGGGCAATTTCCTGAATTTTCCCTTGCTGATCTAAACTATGAACCTGTGTAACGGTTCTGCCCTGTTCTTCATGTTTTTCAATCATATAATGTGTATCTGCCATGACAGCAATCTGTGACAAATGCGTGACACAAAGAACTTGCCTTTTCCGGCTGATTTCCCTTAATTTCACGCCAATTTTCTGTGCAGCTCTTCCGCTGACACCAGTGTCGATTTCGTCAAAAATTAACGTCGGAATATTATCTCTGTCAGAAATCACTGATTTCAATGCAAGCATAATTCTTGACAATTCCCCTCCGGAAGCAATTTTCGCTATTGGTTTCGGTTCTTCGCCCTTATTCGCTGAAATCCAGAAACTAATGGTATCTCTCCCCTGTATGGTTAATTTCCCCCGTTCCTGAACAACGGTCAAAACCACTTCCGGCATATCTAAAAATGCTAATTCTTCTGCCACTTGAGAAGAAAATTTTTTTCCGGTTTCTTCTCGATAAAGTGATAATGCATTGGCTTTTTCCGTGACATCGGCTAATAATTCAGTTTTGCGCTTTTCGAGTTCGGCAATTTTTTCCGTGTCTTCATGCATGTTCTGCATTTCCCGTTCTGCCGTTTCGTAAAGGGCTAATAATTCGTCATAATCGCAGAAAAATTGCTTTTTCGCCTGACTGATTGCCTGATAGCGTTGTTTCATCTGCTGTAATTTTTCTTCATCTAACTGAACTCCTAACGATAAATTTTGCAAATCCTGCGAAATATCGTTTAATTCAATTAAACAAGACCGTAAACGGGATAAATTTTCCCCCACTCCGGAAAAAACGTCTTCAATTCCCTGCAAAAGTCCAATCGCTGACTGAATTTTTTCTTCTTCTGTGTGTAATACTTCCGCACTTCCGGCTAAAGCGGAAATAATTCTTTCAGCGTTTTCCGCCTGCATTAACGCATTTTCGAGTTCATCTTCTTCATTCGGCTTTAATTGCAATGCGCCAATTTCCTGTATTTGTTTCTGAAATAAAGCTTTTTTCTGAAGGCGTTCCTGTTCTTTTCGTTTTTGAATATTTAATTCTTTGGCAATTTTCTGCAATTCGTGAAATGCTTGCTGATATGCTGTCAGAAAAGAATCATTCCCGCCGTAATCGTCTAAAACTCGCAAATGATTTTCAGGATTTAATAAAATTTGATTATCATGCTGCCCATGAATTGAAATTAACAGCAAGCCAATTTCTTTCAATGTTGAAACAGAAGAAGTTTTCCCGTTAATTCTGCCGATGCTCCCGCCGTCCGCACGGATTTCCCTTGTTAAAGTAATCTGATTTTCTTCACAGGAAATTCCAAGTTCTTCCAGTAAAGTTAAAACTTCACCAGAAAGTTTTGTGAATAATGCGGTAATTACTGCCCGTTCGCAGCCTGTCCGCACCCAGTCACGGGAAACTCTCTGCCCTAATACTGCTTGTATGCCGTGAATTAAAATTGATTTCCCAGCACCCGTTTCCCCTGTAAATACATGAAAGGCTTGTTCAAAATGAATACAGGCTTGTTCAATTACCGCAAGATTTTCAATATATAATTCTTCCAACATTATTTCTCACCTATTTAATCGACTGCATTAGTTTCCGGTTGACCGAATCAAAAAAACTTCCAGTGCTGATAAATGTCACTGTATGAGGAGATTTGCACACTTCTAACACATATCCTGCCGGAAAGGCAATCGGTTTTTCTCCGTCCGCACTTAAAAAAATTTTTCTGGAATCATCTGCTGTATGCTGAATGAAAATTTTCCGTTCAGAAGATAATAATAACGGTCTGTTAAATAACGAATGCGGACAAATTAACGTGATTTCCATGCAAGATAATTCCGGTTCCATTAAAGGACCGCCCGCCGAAAGGGCATACGCCGTTGACCCTGTGGGCGTACTGCAAACAACGCCGTCTGCACGATACTGCCCGATTAAATCTTTGTCCGCCTTCACCGAAAAATCAAACACTTTCCCATAAACGCCGGAAATTACTATATCATTCAGGGCGTGAAAAGTGAAATTCTGATTTCCTCCGGAAAGCGTCCCCTGCAAAAGCATTCGGTCAGAACGGTAATATTCCCCCTTGAATAAACGATTTAATTCATTCAGCTGGCTTGTTTCCAGTCCTGCCATAAAGCCTAAATGCCCTGTATTGATGCCTAACAAGCACGCCGAAGAACCAATCATTTTTCTTGCACAGCGCAGCATTGTTCCATCTCCGCCAATCGCAATAACAATATCTGCCTTTCGCACGGCTTCCGAAAATTCCGCATAATGCACATAGGCACAAGAAGAAAATTCTTTCCTGTAGGCTTCATCAATCCAGATTTTTCCGCCGGATTTGTGCAGAATCTGACAAACGTCTAACGCACAAGGCAGTGCATGTTCTTTTTGAAAATTCGGATAAATCACAAAATTCAGCATGAGCATTCCTCTTTTTTTAAATATAATAAATATTCCTGATTTCCCGTTCCGCCCTCTATCGGGGAAATGCACGAATTAATTACGAAAAAACCCGTTTCCACGGCAAATTGTTTCATTTCCGCAAGAACTTGTTTCCGGATTTTTTCTGAACGGACAATTCCTTGTTTGTTCAGGGCTTTTTTTCCGGCTTCAAACTGTGGCTTGACTAAAGCGACACATTCAGATTGTTTTGCTAATAAGACAAACGCTGACGGAAGAATATATTTCAATGAAATAAATGATACATCTATACTGCAAAAATTCGGTATTAAGGAAAAATTTTCCTGTTTTAAATTCCGAATGTCCGTATTTTCTAAATTAATTACTTGTTGATTTTGGCGTAATGTTTCCGCTAATTGTCCATGACCGACATCAACAGCGTAAACTAATTTTGCGCCGTGTTTCAGCATACAATCCGTAAATCCTCCCGTTGATGCACCAATATCTAAACAAATTTTTTGCTGTAAATTAATGGAAAAATTTTCTAATGCGCCTTCTAATTTTAAACCGCCCCTTCCGACATAAATTAAATCTTCCACTTCTAAAATATCTTCTTCTGTTACTAATTGAGAAGGTTTCGTGCATAATTCATGATTCAGGAAAACTTTTCCGCTTGTTAAAAGCATTTTCGCCCGTGAACGGCTTTGACAAAGTTTCCGTTCCGTTAAAGCAATATCAATCCTTGTTTTCATAGGCGTAAATATACCGGCAGACGGCTTGTGCAGATAATTCCGATTTTTCCAGTAAAGCCGGAACAGAGGCTTGTTTCAGGAAACAATCCGCTGAAACTCTTACATATCTGCCTTTAAATTCATATTGCGCAAGCAATGACCCGAAAATTGTTGAAATTCCCCCGTAGCCGCTGCTTTCCTCAAAAAACATCACAACCCGATAAGGCAAAGCTTTTTCTACTAATTCTTCCATTACGGGAAAAATTTTCGTTAATTTTAATAAACTCGTCGGACAGCCGCTTTTTTCACAAGTGCAATGCGCTTCCCATACTGCCTGGTATACTCTTCCGTAAGAAATTAGTAATATATCTTTTTCTGTTCCGATTTCTGTTAAAGTATAGTCAGCATTTAAATTTTCTTTCGGGAAAGTCATATTTTCGTCGTTTCCTCTCGGATAGCGGACGGCGGTTAAACCTGTTTCTTCATGAATTGCCTTATGCATACAAAGGCGTAATTCTTCATAGCATGACGGCGAATAAATCACCGCCCCCGGAATAGAAGTCAACATAGGAACATCAAATGTTCCCTGATGTGTTTCCCCGTCTTCACCAACAATTCCGGCTCTGTCAATGCCTAAGACAACATGTAATTTTCCAATGGCAACATCATGCAAAAGCTGGTCATATGCCCTTTGCAGAAATGTTGAATATACCGCAAATACAGGAATCATTCCTGCTGAAGCAAGCCCTGCTGAAAATGTCACCGCATGTTGTTCCGCTATGCCGACATCATAAAACCGTTCCGGAAATTGTTTCTGAAAATATTGCAGTCCCGTTCCGAATGTCATTGCCGCAGTAATCGCACAAATGCGCTTATCCTGTTTTGCCATTTCCACGAGTTCTTTTCCGAAAATGTCCGAATAGCAACCATTTCCGGAAACTTCAGGATTTCCCGTTAAAATATCAAACTGTGACACGCCGTGAAACTGACTCGGATTTTTTTCTGCCGGAAGGTAACCTTTCCCTTTTATGGTTTTCACATGAATGAAAACCGGTGCTTCATAGCGTTTTGCCGTGCGGAGAACTTCTTCTAATTCCTGCATATTATGCCCGTCCACGGGTCCTAAATACACAAACCCGAATTGTTCAAACATTGTCGCCTGCTGAAGAACCATTCTTTTGAAACCGTCCTTTGTTTTTTTCAGCATTTTAACCGCATGAGAACCTAATTTCGGAGCAGTCATTAAATTTTTTTCTAATTGCTGTTTTTTCCGGACGTAAGTTTCACTTTCCCGAATTGAACGCAAATAACCGGAAACTGCGCCAACATTACTGGAAATAGACATATTATTATCATTCAGAATAACAATTAAATTTTTCATTTTCTTTTTTCCGCCGTTGTTCAGCCCTTCAAATGCCATTCCTCCAGTTAAAGCCCCGTCGCCGATAATCGCCACAACATGATGATTATCTCCTTGTAAACGCATGGCTTCTGCTATTCCGCACGCCACGGAAATAGATGTGCTGCTGTGTCCACTGATAAAACTATCATGTTCGGATTCGTCCGGTTTCGGAAAACCTGCTATACCGTTTTCTTTCCGGATTGTCGGAAATGCATTCAGCCTTCCGGTTAAAATTTTATGCGTGTAACACTGATGCCCTACGTCCCAGACAAATTTATCCTTTGGCGAATCAAAAACCCTGTGCAATGCCATTGTTAATTCTACTGTCCCTAAATTAGAAGCAAGATGCCCGCCGTTTTTAGAAATCACCCGTACCATTAACGAACGAATTTCTTTCGCTAATTTTCTGCATTGGTAAAAATTCAGTTTTTTCAGGTCATTGGGAAGTGTTAATTCCTCAAGCCGATATTCTTTCATGTCTTGATTTTGATTTGGTGTATTCATCAATTTATCACTACTTTTTATTAATTATTGAATTTATCAAATTTATCATTAGATTTATAAACTAACCGGCAGAAATGCGCCGATGAAAATTCCTAAAATCGCACCGCATACCACTTGTAAAGGCGTATGCCCTAAGAGTTCTTTAAATTCTTTTTCTTTTTCTTTGGAATTGCCCTGCGTGAATAATTTCTGCATAATCTGGTTTAATTGTTTAGCGTGTTTTCCGGCTTCAAGGCGGACGTTCGCCGCATCATACATAATAATTGCGGCACAAATGAACATTACCGCAAATACGGACGAATCCCAGCCTTCCACCCGTCCAGCCATAATGACCGCCGCACAGACCATAGAAGAATGCGCACTCGGCATTCCTCCTGAACCGTAAAGCCGTTCCAGCTGTACAGACGCATTCTGAACGAAAAATAAAATAAATTTAATGACTTGTGCGATTGCCCAGCCAATGATCCCTGCACATAAAATTGGATTATATATCATGTTCTGCACGCTTTCTTCACTGCATACGCACTAAAAGCGCATCTGTCAGTTCATGCAAAAATTCTGTAAATTCTGAATCAGGAAATTGATTCAGCGTTTCATGGGCTTTTTGAGTTAATTCTACGGCACGCTGTTTCGCCTGTTCAATGCCCAGTAAAGTAACAAAAGTAGTTTTATTTTCCTGCGCATCACTGCCGACGGGTTTTCCTAATTGTTCAGAAGTGGAAATTACATCTAAAATATCATCAACAATTTGAAAGGCTAAACCTAAGGCTAAACCATATTCACCTGCGGCGGAAACTTGAATTTCCGTTCCGTTTCCGCAAAGGCAGCCCATCTGGCAAGAAGCTTTCATTAAAGCACCTGTTTTCGCAAGGCACATTTTTTCAAGCAAAGGCAAATCAATTTGTGTTTCCGTTTCGAATTGCATATCTAACATCTGACCGCCGACCATGCCGGAAGAACCTTCTTGTTCGGCTAAAATGCGAATTAACTTCGTTTTCTGTTCTGCTGTTAAATTCGTATCAGCGGAAATCATTCTGAACGGTTCACAAATTAACCCATATCCGGCAAGAATTGCCGTTGCTTCCCCGAATGCCTTATGACAAGAAGGTTTTCCCCTCCGTAAATCATCGTTATCTAATGCCGGCAAATCATCAAAAATCAATGACGCTGTATGTGTCATTTCCATTGCTGCCGCTGAAGCGTCTGCCTGAATTAAATTTCCACCGCACGCCTCACAGAATGCGTAAATTAACGCCGGTCTGATTCGTTTCCCTCCGGCGGTCAGGGAATGTTTCATGGCAAGGAATAAATTTTCCGCTTGTGGTTCAGACATTTCCTGTTGCATTGCCTGAAGAATCTGTAATAAATATTGTTCTGCACGGCTTGCATAATCATTCAGCCGTGACTGATTTTTTTCATTCATCGTTTATAAGCTCCTTTTTTTCTGCCCGAACTAAAAAATACCCGTCCGGCAGATAAATTTTCAATTGTTCACCTTCTGTCACCTGATGAACAGAAATAATTTTTTGTTGATTTTCAGATAAAATTTTCGGATATTGTTCAGGGGAAACCAGTTCAGCAGCGGCGGAAGGCGTGGACGCTCGTATATCTGCCGCATAATCCGTCAAAGTGAAATCCGTTTCATGACCAACAGCGGAAATTACCGGTGTCTGACAGGCATGAACTGCACGCACAATAGATTCCGCATTAAATAAATTCAATTCTTCTGCACTGCCTCCGCCACGCCCGAGAATTAACACATCACAGCCTTGTGTGTCTGCTTTTTCAAGTGCTGTGCAAATTTCTTTTTCCGCTTGTTTTCCCTGTACATGTGCCGGAAATACTACAACTTGTGCAGACGGCGAACGCCGTTCCAATATTTTCAGAATATCCTGCAAGGCAGCCCCGGAAGAAGAAGTAATTACGCCGATTTTATTTAAATTTTCCGGAAGTGGCTTTTTTTCAGATTCTGAAAATAATCCTTCTTCTGAAAGATTTTTTTCCCGTTCGATAAAGCCTTTCTGAATACTTCCGATTCCTTCCGGCAACATGTCTGTTACACGAAATTGAAATTCTCCTCTTGCGGAATAAAAGTCCGCACTTCCAGCTGCCACGACACATAAACCATTTTCAGGCGTGAACCGTAAATTTTCTGCAAGACGTTTCGGCATTAACGCTCTTACCGTGCTTTTCTCATCACAAAGGGAAAAATATAAAAAATGTTCATGAGAACGCAAATTAGCAATTTCCCCTTCTATCAGCAAAAGTTTCAGCCGATAATGTTTCCGGAGCAGTTCTTCCGCTCTCTGGTTAAATTCAGTAACACTCAGCATGACACAACGCCGCATAAATTGCCGTTCCTGCTGCATTATCACAGGAAAATTCAACTTCTGCAAAAGCAGTTTCTGTTTCAGCAGATTTTTGTAATTCGTGCTGAATATACTGGTCTGCCATGACACCGCCTGCATATAAAACCGGAATATTTGCATAGTTTTCAGAAGCTCTTTTTGTCATTTCTTTCAACACTTCCGCAACTGCTGTCAAGCAAAATAAAGCCACATCACACGCTGAATCATTTTCTTTCTGCCATAGTGCGGAACATTGATTTTCAATTCCGGACAAACAGCAATCTAAATTTTTCATGACGGGCTTGTAATGGAAAATTTTTTTACTTTGCATAGCGAGTTTTTCCAGTTCTGCCCCACAAGGGAAAGTTAAGCCTAACATGATTCCCGTCCGGTCAATTAATTGTCCGGCTTTCAAATCCAAAGACCCCGAAACAGGCGTAATCTTTAATTTTTCCGAACTTTGCACAGGCTGGCAAAATACACAGTCTGTTGTTCCTCCGCTGACATGAAACGCTAAAAATTCCCGTTCAAGCCATTTTAATTTGTTCGCCGAATATAACGCCGCTAAAATATGCCCTATCTGGTGACTTGTTTCATAAACCGGAATATGCAGACACTGCCCTAATAATTCCGCTGAAGTCTTTCCGCAAAGGAAACAAGGCATATACGAATCAGGAATATTTCTCGGACGAACAGAAACACCAATTCCTGAAAGTTCCGGAATTTCTAAATTTTTCATTACTTCCGGAAGTTGTGCAACATGATGAAAAACGGCATCACTCTGCCGAAGTCCTTTTTGCCCGGCTTTCACGGGAAGTAATTGTTTTGCCTGAATAATTTGTTTCGTTTCAGAATTGTAAATCGCAGCAGAAGTGGTATAATTACTGGTGTCCAGTCCTAAAAAATTACTCATGATTCGCATTTTCCTGCTGATTTCGGGCATAACTTCCTAAAACGCCGTTAATAAATGCAGTGTCTTCCGGTGTGGCATAAACTTCCGAAATGCGCACGGCTTCACTAATCACAACGCTAACTGGCAAATCCGGAAAAGTTTGTAATTCATAAATTGCCATTCTTAATAACACTTTATTCACTGTAGCAATTCGATTCAAAGACCGTTTCCGGCTGTAAGCAGTAATAATTTTGTCAAGTTCTTCTGTTTGGGACATTACGCCTTTTACGAAATTCTGAATTTTTTCGGTGAGTTTAATTTCTCCGGTTTCTTCAGCTAAAGCGAATAATTCTTCCGGTGTGCTGTCCTGAAATGCTGATTCGAACAGCAATAAAAATGCATTTTCCCTGTATTGATTTTTACTCATGATACCTGCTACTCAAAATATGGACAAATATATCCATATGAGAAAATTCCTGCTTCAATCTGTATGCTTTTGAAAGTAATAAATCACTATCTACTCACAAGTTCTTGTACAGTCCACAGGCGTAAATTCCCGTATAGCCTACGGTACTACATACTTATCATAGCATGTTCTATACTATTTGATAAGTCAGACAATCTCTTAAATTCAAGCTTGCATTGAAATCCCTGTCCGCTGTGTAACCACATTCAGAACAGTGATAAATTCTGTCAGATAGCTTTAAATCATGCTTAATATAGCCACATTGATGACAAGTTTTACTTGACGGATAAAACCTGTCTGCTAATCTTAATTCAATGCCGGATTCTTTGCATTTTGCAGTAAGCCTTGTTCTGAACTCAAAAAATTTCTGTTGTGCAATCGCTTTTGAAAGATGTCTGTTCTTCATCATTCTACTGACGTTCAGATTTTCAAGCGTAATCCAGGCTGGTTTGGTTTTCACCAGTTCAGAAATTACTTTATTGAGGTAATCTGTTCTGATACAGTCAAGTTGATGATGAATTTTTTGTACTTTCAGCGTTTGTTTCCGGATATTTTGCCGAGTAGCTTCTCCTTTCAAATGATTTGGTAATTTTTTCAAACTTTCGTATTTCCTCGAAAGTTTTCTCTGCTGCCGTTTCAGATTTTTTTCTAATTTCCTGATTCGGACAGATTTGTTGATATTCGAAAAAATTCTACCGTCTGAACAGACTGCAAATTCTTTCACACCTAAGTCAATGCCAATTCCAAAATCATTCAGAACAGGCTTTTGTGGTTCTGGCTCTTCCACTAAAACAGAAACATAATATCTTCCGGCTTTCATGGAAATGCAGCCATTTTTAATGATATGTGTTTCTGAATTTGTTGGAATATAGCCTTTTTCTTTTATTCTTACCCAACCAAGAGTAGGAATTTTGATTCTGTGCCGTTCGCAGGAAATGAGACATGTTTTTCCATTTCTGACAAAATACATTTTCACATCAGATTTTGACTTTTTCTTCCAGTTTGGAAAACCTGTTCTGTGTTCAAAAAAGTTTCTGAATGCCCCTTCAGCGTTCATGATGCTTTGCTTGACAGATTTACTGCTGACTTCCTGAATCCATGAAAATTCTGGATTTTGCGGAAGATACTCATGATTTAGCCATTTTGAAAATTCATATCCTGAAACAAATCTTTCTTCTTTTTCATAGATTTCTTGATTATGCGCAATGTAAAAATTATAAACGAATCTGCACACACCGATTGTTCTGTGAATAATTTGCTTCTGTTCAGGTGTAGGGAAAATTTCAGTTTTATAACTTCTCAGCAATTTCTTCATCTCCCTTAATCTTAGTTTTGTATTTTCTTAACCCATAAATCCTGCAACTGAGTTCAAACACTTTTATCAATGCTTACTACTCCAAAGCTGACGGCTGGTCACCGATTGCTTCACATTTTATTTTATCACTCCCGAATACCGCAAATATTCACATGGACATTTACGGCGGTTACTCCGGTCATGTCCTGAATACATTGTTTCACTGCCTGCTGTACTCGTAAAGCTACCGCCGCCGCACGGGTATCATTTTTCACAAAAATAAAAATTTCCGCTGAAATTGCTCCGCCCAAATTGATGATATTCACAGGACAGTCTTCTGCAAGCCCTGCCACGCCGGAAACATCTTTTGCAGAAATTGCCGCTACTTTCTGTAAAACATTATCCGCAATGCGAATCGTCCGTTCAGAATGTTTCATGTTATCCATACTCATTGAATACTGACTTCCTTTCGTTCATATATATCTTATTTTAACACAAAATTGTTATCTTGTCAATCCAAATTCAATGAAAATTCACCCCCACAGAAAAAAAGTGGAGGTGAACGGTTTACTTCACTTCAAAAATGCGGATATTTTCCGCCGGAATTGTCACTTCTTCCAGAATTGTTTCTTTAATCATTGCCGCACTTCCGGAGTCAAGACCTTCCGTTTTCACAACAACTTTTGCCGTGTTCCCGTCTAAATAGACAACACAATCAGAAAAGCCCTGTGATTTAATTAAGGATTCAATTGTTCCTTCATGTTCAATCATTTCTGCAACTTCTGTGGCATTTAATGCCGCTGTAACGGCTTCATCTTCCGTAACATCTCCGCCGCCAATCATGGTTTGTAAAGTTTGAACAGCTTCATCTCGGTTCATGGTTTTTTCTAAGCGTGCCTGTGCGAAATAATCCGCTGAAGGGTCTGCTTCCGCACTGACAAATTCTGTGTCGCCGTAATGGGGCGTTTCTTCCAGTTCTGTGACTGGCGTAACAGCAGGAATGTCTTGATTTTTCGTATAAGTATAGTTAATATACACTGCCGCCGCTAATAACACTGTTAAACAAGACAAAACTAATTGCTTTTTTCCAATAATCAATGAAGGCTTTTGCATAATTCAAATCATCCTTTCCAAAAATCACGCCGGAATATTTAATTTTGTGACATAAATCTGTGACATGCGCAGCCCACACGCAACAGAAACAGTCTGGTAAACAATTTCTTTAATAGTATTCGTTCCGCCCCCCTCACAGGCAACCACAACCCCTGTCACTGCCGGTAAAGATACTGATTCCACTAAGGCTTCTTTTTTCGAGCCGCCGACTGTCACATAACGGCTTTCCGCATCTTGCGCATAATGATAAGATTCACTCCCCTGTAAAGTCACTAATACTTCTGTTTTGCCTACGCCGTCAATTTGACTTAACATTTCTGAAAGTTGTTGCTGTAAAGCAATTCTGTAAGCCTCCTGTTCAGTTTCTTCCGAAACAGAAATTGTTTCTGTTTCGGGCGTTTCTGTTTTGTCTTCTTCTAAACAAGAAGATAACGCTATGCAGACAATGCCAAATAAACCAATCATCACCAAAATATGCACGAGTAAATCTTTTTTCAGCTTATGTCTGTATTTATTCCAAAATCTGCGAAACATCAATGCTGACCTCCTCCCCCAGAATCTGACGCAAAATTTTTCCTGCATTCTGTAAATTATCACAGGTCACACTGACATCACTAATAGATATGCAATTCTGTTCATTAATATGCAACTGTACGGAAATTTCCGAACAAGAAATTTGATTTTCCAGTAAAATATGTTTAACTGCCTGTTTCACGCAATTTTCTGCTGCCTGTAAAGCGGACTGTTCCGCCTGTTCTGCTTGAATATCTTCCAGCGATTCCGGAAAAGTAATATTCTTAAACGGCAAAATTAAACTAATGACAAATAATAATGAAATGAAAAATTTCACTTGTTTCTGTAAAGTGTTATCCGGACAAATTAATAAACAAATTGCTACTGCAATACTTAACATACTGACCGCAAGAACGGCATTTTGCAACGCACCCAAAATTTTCCTCCCGTTACAGACTTGTAAATGCAGATAAAAGCCCTGTACTCATGGTGAACATAATTCCGAAACTGACCGACACGGAAAACCCAACAGATAAAAGCATTTCCAAATGCTGAAATAAGCGTTTCAGGCGGTCTAACTGAAAAATTTCTGATAATGCTGCTGCTCCGGAAATGATGATTTTATATAATAATAATTTTCCAATTACTGGAACTAAAAGCATAAATAATGCAATAACTCCCGTCATGCCTGTTGTGGATTTCAGCACGTTCATGCTTCCTAATACTGCTGCATACGCATCTGAAACTGCTCCCCCGATGAACGGCACAAATCCGGAAATGGCATATTTCGCCGCTTTCGTGCTGATTTTGTCCGCCGATACGGCAACAACACTCTGCACAGAAAGAAACCCTAAAAATAATGTCATGATTAAGCCTAATATCCATACAGTCACTTTCTGCACTAACTGCAAAATTCCTGAAAGTGAAACTGCTGGATTTACCGCATCTGCCAAACTCATTCCCATTCCCATTTTCAACAAGGGGAACAAAACTTTCACAGCGACTTGCAAAGCAATATTGCATAATAACAACACTGCCCCCTGATAACCGGCAGAAGCAGCAAGATTTCCCGTTACAGCTAAAATTCCCCCGTAAACACCTGAAAATGTTACCATGAAATTCGCTGAAGTGTTCAGCACTTCCACTGATTGCAGGAAAATTTCCGTTACTGGCTGAACTGCTGCCGCTCCGGCACAAACTACTGAAATTACTGAAAATACTTGCGAAATGCCGCCTTTCTGGTGTTGTAAATTTTCCGCTAATGCGGAAAGCAGAATTACTCCCGCCAATATGCCGAATAACTCCAGCGGAGCGGAAATTTCCGTTTTCAGCTTGTCCAGAATGCAAGAAAAAAAATCATTGATTTTTAAATTAGTAAAATTTTCCGTTTCAGGATATTCTGCGGATAATAATTTCGATAATACTTCATCATAATTAAATTCTTCCATCATGGCATCATCTCCAGAACCGTTTCCGTTAAAGTCAAGAACAACGGTAAAGACAACAAAAGCATGAAAATTCTTCCGCATAATTCTATTGACGTGGCAAGGGCATTTTCTCCGCAGTCACGGCAAATATCTATTCCCATCTGCGTTAAGTAAGATATTCCTAAAGCTTTACACAATGTACTGAAATACATGCTATCCATTTGACTTTGTTCATAAATATTTCGGGCTGTCTGGAATATTCGTTCAATTTGCGGCAGTAAATTCCCCATGACCAGAATGCAAATTAACACGCTGACCAATACACCAAAGGCTTTATGATACTGTTTCAACACAAGAATCAAGATACACCCGATAATACTAATCAGCAGCAAAGATTCCAGTTTCACAGCCCGAACACCGCCTTCACTGTTTCGAATAATTCCCCGATTTGTTCAATAATCAGCATTAACACAACCACTAACCCTGCAAGAACTGTCATCATTGCTTGTTCTTCCCTGTCGGATTTTTTTAATACAATGCTTAACACAGAAACAATCATGCCGATTCCTGCAATTTTAAAAATTAAATCAATATCCATTTTATTTTTCTCCCCCTGATTTCAGATGAACAATATGATGAGCATTGCTCCCCCTAACCAGCCTAACGAACGGAAAAGACGGCTTTTCTTTCCGCATTCTGTCTGATAATTTTCCAGAACGTTCTGCATTTGCCGCTGATATAAGTCTAATATGGCAATTTGTCCTGAAATGTCTGTTTTCCCCAGTTCGTTTCCTAAATGAATTAAAATATTACAGGCTTCTTTCGGAAGATTACTTTCTGTCAATGCGTTTTCCCAGATTTGTTCCGGCAGATTGTCAAAATTGAATGTTAATTTTTCCCAGAAATCAAATTCCGGATAATGTTCAGCTAATTGTGCGAATAATTCCGGAAGTGGTAAATTCTGGTATCTGATGTAAATATCACAGTCTTTTAAAAATTGCATTAGCCTGCTGCAAATTCTGACTTGATTTTTCACGGAATATCCCGCATATATTCCTGTTCCGGCGCAACAGCAGAATAACAGCACCATGCCGAATAATTTTAACATAATTTTTGAATATTCTGAATTTTTCCCTGATGAAGAAAAACTCCATACTGAAAAATTTTCGCTTCCAGAAGCGGCTGCAAAAATTCCCGTTTCCGTAATTCTTCTGAATTTCCGGCATGACATGAGGCAATTAAGTTTACACCGCAACCGGAAACTTGTAAAATGGCTTTTACATCTTCCGGTGTGCTGATTTCATCACAAATAATATATTCCGGCGTTAATACTCTTAATGCGGTTAAAATTCCGGCACTTCTGGGGTAATTATCTAATATATCTGTCATTTTCCCGACATCATGCAAGGCTTTCCCACGGCGGACAGCGGCGAGTTCCCCCCGTTCATCAATTAAGGCTGTCCTGTGCTGATTGCCAATAATCCGGCAAATATCCCTTAAATAAGTTGTTTTCCCACTTCCAACAGTTCCCGTAATTAACACACTTCCGGAAGTGTTTTTCTGAATTTCTTCTGAAATGCCGATATATTCCCCGGCTATGCGAAAATTCAAACTGCTGATATATTTCAGGGATTGAATTTTTTCGCCGTTTCTGACGGCACTGCCGCATATGCCTACCCGACAACCGCCCCGAATGGTAATATATCCCTCTGTGAGTTCCTGTTCATAGCTGTAAACGGAATAAGAACAAACCGCCTGAAATGTTTTCGATAAATCTTCAAATTCAAGAATTTGTTTTCCGGAATATTCTTTTCCGTTGCGTACAATTCCGAAAGGTTTTTGATTTCTGAGCCGGATTTCCTGAATTTGCATTTTCTGTTCACGGGGCATTTGCTGAATATATTCCCTGACTTTCATCGGAAGATAATTCAGCACTTCCGCTAAACTTTCTGAAACTGTCATACTGCTGCACTTCCTTTCTGTGTTAATTCAGTGTATGTGCAGCCTGTCCGGAATATGACAAAAAAACCTGCCCGAAAGCAGGTTTTTAAATTTGAAATTTAAATTTTTAATTTAATTTGTTTAAAATTCCCATGAATACCGGCAAGCATGTTTCCCTGTCCACAATCATGTAAATGAATGGTCTGTCCAGAATAATGTTTTTCTCGAAAATTCTTACAGATTCAATTGTTATCTGTACAGAAGTTACAGCAGCAGCACTTGTGCCTTCCGGCGTAACATCAATATGTGTTTTATGCAGAACTTCACTGATATACAACTTATCTCCTAAATTTTCCGACATATTTGTGAAATCAGCATCAAACGTAAATGCTTCTTCCATGCCCATTTCAGCTAATGCTGAATTAAGTTTAATTTCATAATCATAGCTGAATTTCGGCATCATCGTAAGCAAAGATTTACTTTCCGGATTGGCAAGCATATTCTGTAAAGATTCTGCTGTTAAACCAGATAAATATTCTTCCGCTGTCATGCCCTCTTCCGGAAGTATTGCCGCAAAAGCATATTTTCCGCCGGAATACGGCTTGTAAAAGCCTTCTGCATGTTCATCAGACAAGTATTCATATTCATTTTCCGAATACAGCATTTCAGCGGTTTGTTCTGTGCCGTCTGCCGCTGTGAATGTTCTGCCGTCAAGCACATCAAAGTTTGAATCGTAAGGAATTTCCCATTTTCCGTCAAATGTGACTGCGTTAATTAAATACATCATCGCATCTTCTGGAATTTCTTCCAATAATTGCGGAATCATGCCTTCTGTTTTGGTTTTGCACCAGTTGTTAATATCCGAAACTGTGGAATCATCAAATGGCGCACTGAATGCATCAGCCCCGTAATAATCCGCATTTTTCTGTAAAAATTCCGGTTTCACATCAAATTCCGGAAAATTATTCCTGTACCAAATGGAATTGACTGTGTTCAGCTTGCATTTCTCGTCATTAGGAGTAGTTGTTCTTTGCGTGTATAAATATTGGTTCAGTTCGTCTAAAGGCAAACCGCCGAGGGCGTTTTCCATTCCGGTTTTCGTTGAACCGTTCGCACCGTTCGCCGTCATGGCTAACGCCTGCATAGCGGAATACGGCGAAATGAAAATATTTTCTTCCGGCGTTTCCTGTTCAGCTTTTTTGAACAAATTCAAGTAAAATTCCGTTTGTGCCTTGACGAATGGTTCATCAAGTGTTTTTCCGGAAACTTCCTGAGATTTTACTGCTTCACTTAAATTGACTGCCTTAGAAGTCAATTTTGATTCGTTCGGAATAATGCCGACAATTTTTTTCATGATGTCTAACGCATCTGCCGGAGTAACGTCTCCGTCTTTGTTGATATCTGCCATTTCCTGCTGCATATCTGAAAGTTTCGATTTCCCTAAAATTGACCGGTTCACCAGAATGACATCTCTGATGTCTATTGTTCCGCTTAAATCCGCATCTCCTGGATATACTAAACCGAGTGCAACGTCTTCTTTTGCTTCTTCCGCTGCGTAAGCGGAAAGAATTGTACCTTGCATACAGCAGAGGAAACTTGTCAGAATGGCTAATATTTTGAATAATTTCATTAGAAATTTCCCTTTCTGTTTTAATTTAATTCATTCAAAATTCCCATGAATACAGGCAAGCATGTTTCCCTGTCCACAATCATGTAAACGAACGGTCTGTTAAGTTCAATAATATGCTCAGGCATCGAAGCAGTGCAGTTTCGCATTTCCACGGAAGTCACAGCAGCAGCTTTCGTTCCGGATTCATTGACTTCAATATGCGTTTTATGCTGAACTTTACTAATGCAAAGCATTCCGCTTGCGGTTTCTGCCATGTTCGAAAAATCCGCTTTTTTAGGATTAAATGCCTCTTCCATGCCCATTTCAGCTAATGCTGGACTGAGTTCAATTTCGTAATCATAAGTAAATTTCGGAATGTAAGTCACCATTCCTGCAGATTTCGGGTTGGCAAGCGTATTTTGTAAAGATTCTGCCGTCAAGCCGGATAAATATTCTTCTACTGTCATACTTTCTTCCGGCAACAATGCCGCAAAAGCATATTTTCCGCCAGCGTAAGGCTTATAAAAGCCTTCTGCATGTTCATCAGACAAATATTCATATTCAGTGTCTGAATACATCATTTCGGCTGTTTGTTCCGTGCCGTCTGCTGCTGTGAATATTCCGTCATGTACTGCAAATTCCGTATAGGCATCTTCCCATTTTCCGTCAAATGCAACTGCATTGATTAAATACATGACTGCATCATTGGGAATGGTTTGCAGCAATTGCGGAATCATGCCTTCTGTTTTGTCTTTGCACCAGTCGTTAATATCCGAAACTGTGGAATCATCGAATGGCGCACTGAATGCATCAGCTCCGTAATAATCCGCATTTTTCTGCAAAAATTCCGGAAAAACAGTCATTCTGCTGGAATCGTCTCTGAACCAAATGGAATTGGCTGTGTTCAGCTTGCATTTTTCGTCATTAGGTGCATTAGTTCTTTGCGTGTATAAATATTGGTTCAGTTCGTCTAAAGGCAAACCTCCGAGAGCGTTTTCCATTCCGGTTTTCGTTGAACCGTTCGCACCGTTTGCTGTCATGGCTAATGCCTGCATAGCGGAATATGGAGAAACTAAAATATTTTCTTCCGGCGTTTCCTGTTCAGCTTTTTTGAACAAATTCAAGTAAAATTCCGTCTGTGCCTTGACGAATGTTTCATCAAGTTCTTTTCCGGAAACTTCCTGAGATTTTACCGCTTCACTTAAAGTGACTGCCTTAAACATGTCAAATAATGAGTCATCTCCGAAGTAGTCGTTTTCTATCAGCAACGTGACAAGCGTTTGTACATCAGCGTCATCAAGCCATGCACAGTTTCCTCCAAATTCGCATAACAAGATTTTATCTTCATTTCCGTTTTCATCTGTATACGGTAGATACAGGTAATCTTCACCATAATCTTCAATACCACCAAATTCCCACTTAATCATTTGTGCAGATTTCAGCTGATTAGCCTTTGCGTTCACCTTTTCCAGTTGGGTCAGAATATCGGGATTAGTAGTTAGTTGTTTATCTGTAATTTCATAAGAAGAATATTCTGTACTGTACCCGCCCGGTTCTGAAGAAGGATAAGTGCGTTCTTTCTCACATGCTAATAAAGTCTGTTCTTCCGGTTCGTCCTGAATAATGCCGACGATTTTCTTCATGATGTCTAACGCATCTGCCGGAAGAACGTCTCCGTCATGATTGAAATCCGCTGCCGCCTTCTGAGTTTCGGAAAGTGTTGATTTTCCTAAAATGGCACGATTTACCAGAATGACATCTCTAATGTCCAATGTTCCGCTTAAATCCACATCTCCTGCGCTGATAGTCACTTTCATATCAGCCAGAGGTTCTGTTGTGTCGGAAATGTCCTGCGCATACGCTGAAAACATTACCCCCTGCGCACAGCATAACCATGCTGTAATCCCTGCTAATAACTGATTTACCTTTCTCATAAGATCACCTCATAATAATATTAAATTTATTGAAGAATTTCAAAATTTTGAATCATATTCTGAAATTCTTCTTCACTTAAATTTTCATTCCGGAACAGGTAATATTTCCCGTTTCCGAAATCTGCTGCAACAATTTTTTCAGGAGAAATCGTTCCAATAGTATACGCTTCTCCGACATGTTGAAAATTTTGCTGAACGCCGTCTGAATAATCAATTGTCAAATCAATTTCCTCAAACCACCCCCCTAAATTCATTTCTGAAATTGCAATTCCTGTTGTGTAGTAAACAAGTTCAGCTGCTGCCTCTGTTCCAGGGGAAACGTTATTTAATTCATCATTCTGTTTCATGTGTAAAATAATTCTCTCTGGAAGAAAATTCTCCGGACTGATGGATATTTCTGGTTTGGGGTCTTCTGATTCTGTGGTTGCAGAAAAATTTACTTCTTGCGAAAGCGTTTCCGTTGTTGCTGGATTTTCAGGTTCGGGTACAATTTCCGAAATGGTTTCTGACGGGGTAGCCGGAACGGAAACAATTTCTGTTTCCGGAATGATTTCTGTGACGGTTTCTGTTTTCGTTTCAGGCGGAATCAAATTCTGTTCAATTCTCAGCACGGTTTCCGGCAAAACAGTTTCTTCCGGAAAATGTTCAGGCTTTGTTGTTTCCGGAACAGATACAGAATTTTCTTCTTGTGAAATATTTTCTGTTATTGGTTCTGTAGAAGAAATTTTTCTTGTTTCCGTGAAAATGGCAGTTGTTTCTGATTTCAGCGTTTCTGATGTATAAATTTTTTCTTCTGTCGTTAAAATTTTCTGATTCACTGTTTCTTGTTCGGAAATACTCGGCACAGGAGGCATATTTTCTCTGTCCTGCCAGAATTTCAGCCCAATCACCACGGAAAACCCGAAACTTAATGCCACTGTCCCATAAATACGAAATAATTTTTTTCTGCGTTGTTGTTTTCGCAAATGCTGGTCACGGGCTTTCAGCACTTCATTTGCCATTTGTTGATAAGTCTTCATGACTAACGCCTTCCTTTTCCAGTTCTATTTTCAGCGATTTTCGGGCATTAAACAGGAGATTTCCGATTTGTTTTTTGGTTTTATGCATAATTTTCGCAATTTCTTCATGATGAAATCCTTCAAAATAAGATAAATAAATTGCTCGCTGATATTCTGGTTTCAGGCGGTGAATTGCCCGATGAATCAAAATTTTCTGTTCTTCTTTAAGGTAATCCTGTTCAAGATTATGCATATCTGTTAATTCTGCGACTTCGTCAAGCGAAACATCATTTCTATGTTTTTTCAGTGCATCTATGGCAATATTCCTGCCGATAGTATAAAGCCACGTTTTGAACGCACTTTCTTCACGAAACCGAGGTTTTTTCGTCACAAGCCGAATAAATGTTTCCTGCACACAGTCCTCTGCAAGGCTGAGATTATTGGTAAAACTATTCAGATATAATAACAGACCGTCTTTATAATCCCGTATAATTTCCACGATACCGTTATCATCTCCGTCAAGGAAACGGCGGTAGCTACTTGCACCGTTGTCCATGTTTTTGAAAGCTCCTTTACTGGTTCTATTTATTAGACAGGTACAGAACGAGAAATTTCTAAGTATTTTTTCAAAAAATTTGAAAATTTACGAAAAAGATAAATTTTTCAGAAAAAATCATTTATTTTTTGTGCATTACGCAATAAACATCGCATCACCGAACGAAAAAAACCGATAGCGTTCGTTGACGGCTGTCTGGTAGGCTTCCAGAGTTTTTTCACGTCCCATGAATGCCGAAACTAACATAATTAGCGTCGATTCCGGCAAATGAAAATTCGTGATTAGTCCGTCAATAATCTGAAATTCATACCCGGGGTAAATGAAAATATCTGTGTCGCCTTCACAGGCTTGTAATGCCTTCCCGAAACGCTGTGCCGCTGATTCAAGCGTGCGGCAGGTCGTTGTGCCTACAGCAATTACTCTTCCGCCGTTTTGTTTCGTCTGGTGAATGAGATTCACTGTTTCTTCCGGTAACATGAAATGTTCTGAATGCATATGATGCTTTAATACATCGTCTTCTTTTACGGGGCGGAATGTTCCCAGTCCGACATGCAGCGTCACATGTGCTAATTGAATGCCGTTATTGTTCAAATCAGCGAGCATTTCTTCCGTGAAATGTAACCCTGCTGTCGGGGCAGCCGCTGAACCTCTTTCTTTCGCATAAACAGTCTGATAGCGTTCTTTGTCGGCTAATTTTTCTTTAATATACGGCGGTAAAGGCATTTGACCAATTTCTTCTAAAGCCGTGTAAAAATTCCCCTCACAATTGAACTGCACAATTCTGTTTCCGTCTTCTTTCACCGCTAAAATTTCTGCTGTTAATTTTCCGTCCCCGAAAGTAAATTTCGCTCCTGGTTTGCATTTTTTTCCAGGTCGGCAAATAATTTCCCATTGTTTTTCTCCTACTTGATGTAAAAGCAGAAATTCAACAAAACTGCCTGTTGTTGCTTTCGCTCCGTAAAGCCTTGCCGGCAGTACCCTTGAATCATTCACTACTAATAAATCCCCAGATTTCAGCCATTTTTTCAATTCGTAAAAATGCGCATGGCAGATTTCCCCTGTTTCACGGTTCACAACCATTAATTTTGAAGCGTTTCTCGGTTCTACTGGATGTTGGGCAATTAATTCTTCCGGTAAATCATAATAAAAATCAGATTTTTTCATGAAAAATTCTCCTTTTCAAAAATTTTTAAAAATCTTGAATTTTAGCTTGACAAATTCAAAGATTCATGTTATGATAATAATTAGATAGAGGCGCAGTCGAAATAAGTCACCGGTTCTGAGAATGTTCAGTTCGCTGAAGTCCGGCAAAAGGTAAGACTGCCGAAGAAGTTCGACTTCCTGAACGGGTCTTTCTTCTGGTACTTGGCTGAATAAGCCCTGTACTGTCATCATGTGCGATGGAGAGCTATCGGCAGTCAGCCAGTAATTCTATTATACCACATGATGAACCGGTTTGCAAGCCGGTTTTTTCCATATCCGCAGCGAATGAAAACCGTTACGGAAATTCAGCAGCCACGCTTCCGGTTTTGCCGTATGCGTGGAAAACAAAGGAGAAATTGTTTTATGAAACAGTATAATGTTGGTATTCTCGGCGCAACGGGCATGGTTGGACAGCGTTTTGCCACTTTGCTTGCCAATCACCCCTGGTTTCAGGTGAAAGTGTTAGCCGCTTCCCCCAGAAGTGCCGGAAAGACTTATGCAGAAGCCGTTGGTCAGAAATGGGCAATGACTTCCCCCATTCCCGAAAATCTGAAAAATTTAGTCGTGAAAGACCTGAACGCCGATATGAACGACATCGTTTCTCAGGTGGATTTTGTCTTCTGTGCTGTTGACATGAAAAAAGACGAAATCAAAGCCCTTGAAGAACGTTACGCAAAAGCAGAATGTCCGGTTATTTCTAATAATTCTGCTAATCGTTTCACCCCTGATGTTCCTATGATTGTTCCTGAACTGAATCCGGAACATTTAGAAATTATTTCCAGCCAGAGAAAACGCCTCGGCACGAAAAAAGGCTTTATTGCCGTTAAATCGAACTGTTCCATTCAAAGTTATGTGCCGGCTTTACATCCGCTGAAACAATTCGGCTTGAAAAATGTTCTTGCCTGCACCTATCAGGCAATTTCCGGTGCGGGAAAAACATTCGAAACATGGCCTGAAATGGTAGACAATTTAATTCCGTTCATTGGCGGTGAAGAAGAAAAATCTGAACAAGAACCCCTCAAAGTATGGGGAACAATTCAGAACGGCGAAATTGTTAAAGCAAATACGCCTTCCATTACAACGCAATGCTTGCGTGTTCCGGTTTCTGACGGACACACAGCAGCCGTATTTGTTTCTTTCGAACAAAAGCCCTCTAAAGAAGAAATTCTCAAACTTTGGGAAGAATTTCAGGGCGAACCGCAGAAACTCGCTTTACCTTCTGCCCCGAAACAGTTTATTCATTACTTCACGGAAGACAACCGCCCACAGGCAAATCTTGACCGTAATTTAGAGGGCGGAATGGCGATTTCCGTTGGGCGTTTGCGTGAAGATACGCAATATGATTACAAATTCGTTTGCTTGTCCCATAATACCCTCAGAGGGGCTGCCGGCGGCGGTGTGTTATTAGCTGAACTGCTTGCCGCAAAAGGATATTTTGACTGATTCCATTCAGAGAAAGGTGTTTGCTGATGAAAAATACAATTTTTACTGGTGCGGCTGTTGCCATTACCACACCGTTCAATCTTGACGGTTCAATTAATTATGAAGGTCTGGGAAAAAATATTGATTACCAGATTGACAACGGCACAGATGCCATTGTCGTTTGCGGAACAACTGGTGAATCTTCTACAATGTCCGATGAAGAACACCGTGAATGTATTAAATTTGTTATTGAATACACTAATCACAGAGTTCCTGTAATTGCCGGAACAGGCAGCAACGACACTCGTTACGCCATTGAACTTTCCGTGGAAGCTGAAAGACTCGGTGCAGATGGGCTTTTACTGGTTACGCCCTATTATAATAAAACCACACAAGCCGGATTGCTTGACCATTTCACAATTATTGCCAATAGTGTGAAAACGCCGATTATTTTATATAATATTCCCGGCAGAACCGGAATGAATATTTCCGTTGAAACAATGGAAAAATTAGCCCATCATAAAAATATTGTCGCTGTTAAAGAGGCTTCCGGCAATATCAGCTATACAGCACAGCTTGCTGCTACATGTGGGGAATTAATTGACATTTACAGCGGAAATGATGACATGATTGTGCCGATTATGTCCCTCGGCGGTAAAGGGGTAATTTCCGTTCTGTCTAACATTCTCCCGAAAGAAACACATGAAATTGCACAGCTTTGTTTAGATAACGATTTCCGGAAAGCCGGAGAACTTCAGCTGAAATACATGGAATTAATTAATTCCCTGTTCTGTGAAGTCAACCCGATTCCCGTTAAAGAAGCCATGAATCAACTCGGTATGGATGCAGGTTCCTGCCGTATGCCTTTAACGAAAATGTCCGCTAATAACGTTGCCCGCCTGATGTCCGCTATGCAAAGGCTCGGTATGCCTGTTTCCGTTGTGGACTGATTTGCAGAGTGAATGAGGTAAAGCAATGGAACAAATTAAAATTTTAATTTCCGGTGCTTCCGGTAAAATGGGTCACGCTGTCGCTGATGCCGCTAAAGAACATGCAGATTGCGTGATTTGTGCCGGAATAGACTTGCAAACAGAATCTTATGCAGATTTTCCGATTTATTCCCGATTTTCTGAACTTCCGGAAAAACCTGATGTGATTATTGATTTTTCTAATCCGGCAATTTTAGGGGATTTGCTGAATTATTGCCTTGTCAATGGCGTGCCTTGCGTGCTTGCCACAACGGGCTATTCTGAAACGCAAATTGCCGAAATTAAAAAAGCCGCTGAAAGTATTCCCGTATTTTTCACGTTCAATCTTTCGCTTGGCATTAATTTATTAGTGCAGTTAGCGAAAAAAGCCGCTGCCATTTTAGGAAATCAATTCGATATTGAAATTATCGAAAAACACCACAACCAGAAAATTGATGCTCCCAGCGGAACGGCGTTAATGCTTGCCGATGCAATTAATGATTCTTTAAATCACCCGTATCATTATATTTACGACAGGCATTCCCAACGCCGGAAACGGGAAAAAACGGAAATTGGTTTACATGCCGTTCGGGGCGGAACAATTGTCGGTGAACATGATATTATTTTCGCCGGTCATGATGAAGTGATTACCCTTTCGCACAGTGCCGCTTCAAAAAGCGTTTTCGCTGTCGGGGCAGTCAATGCCGCAATTTTCCTCACTCACCAGAAAGCGGGCATGTATGACATGAGTGCATTAATGGCTGACTAAAATAGAAACTTTTCAGGGCAGTATGTTCCGCACATACTGCCTTTTCGCATGTTTTGCGCTGAACAAGCATACACTTCATTAGAATTTTATCCGAAAGGATTTGACCTAATGAAACGTAATATTCTGAAAGATACGCTTTTATTGACTTTCATTCAGCTATTTCTTGACGGAATAGGGCTTTTGCTTAATTCGTTCATGACGAAACATCTCGGCGCAGAAGCAATTGGCATTTTCACGCTGACGAATAGTTTTTTCCAGCTTGCCTCAATGATTGCCGGAGGGAATGTTTTTCTTTGTGCAAGCAGGTTTATTTCTGAAGAATTAGGAAAACCTTCCCGAAATCCCCGAAAAGTATTAGCCTACTGTTTAGAAACAAGTTTAGTCTTAAGTTTAACGGTTAGTTTGCTAATAATTCTTTTTGCGCCGTGGTGCGGAAGGCAATTTCTGCATGATTCCGGACTGACAAGCCCGATTCGGTTAATGGCAATTTCTTTGCCGTTAGTGACATTAGTTTCCTGTTTTAAAGGCTATTTCAACGCTTGCTGTAAAACAGGAATTTGCGCCGCTGCTGATGCGATTGATTTTTTAGTTCATGCAATTTTAACAATGGGAATGATTTATTTTTTCCCACCGAAAACGAACGCCGGAATTTGTTTCATGATGGCATTCTGCACAATTAGCTGTGAATTAATTACACTAATTTTTCTGTTGTGTTGTTTGCCGTTCTGCCAGACTGAAACAACCGGAAAAGTTTCACTTTCTTTGAAAAAATATATTTTTTCCGCCGTGCCTGTTATGGCTGGTTCAGCATTAACTTCTTTTTTAAGTGCCGCTAATGATGCACTCGTGCCAATCACGCTGAAACAATCCGGAAATTCTAATGCAGAAGCATTAAGTCAATTCGGCATTTTTGAAGCAATTGTCATTCCGGTATTATTTTTTCCGTCAACCATTTTCGTTTCGCTTTCGGGAATACTCGTCACGGAAACCGCAAGGGAAAACGCTGCCCATCATCACGCCCGAATTACCTGTATTGCTGAAAAAGCCGTTCAGAAAACTATTCTGTTTGCCGTATTCGTCACGGAAATTTTCATTTTATTCGGAAATGAAATCGGTGAATGGCTCGGCGGCGGAGTTGCTGCCGGAAAAACAATTGCCTTTATTGCGCCTGTTGTGCCATTTATTTATTTAGAAATTATTCTCGAAAGTATAATTAAAGGCATTGGCTCACAAGCATTTTCTTCATTGAATTATCTTGCGGAATATGTTGTCAGAATTTCCTGCGTGTTAATTTTCATTCCGATATTAGGATTTTACGGAATTGTTCTTTCTTATTATGCAAGTAATATTTTCGGTAATGTCAGCAGAATCATTCATGTAATCAAAAAAACCGGAATGGAATTTTCTTTTGTGAAATTTTTAGGGATTCCCTTATTTTCAGCCGTTCTTTCCGGAGAATTTATGATCATGATTTTTCATGTTCTGCATATTCCGCCGGAAACAAATTTATTCAGTATGATATGTTTTATTTTATTATGCTGTCCGGTTTACTTAATGATTCAGAAAGAATTATTCTCCCTATCTCCCACACCGGAAAAAAGCCGCCTGCATTAAACAGACGGCTTTATGTTTTCTTTCCAGTAATTCTGGGTTTTAATACTTTCCGGTAAAATACACATAACCCGTCAAGCGATGTATCATACATTAAGAAAAACGGATTCAGCAGAAGAAGAATTATTTTTCCGGCATGTTTGCCATATTCCTGAAATTCTTCCAGCATTTCCTGCATACCGAAAAGATAAGTATTCACATAAAAATAAATCATCATGCTGAAATTGAAAATACATAATTTCAGTAGAATTTTCAAAGGTTTGCAGTGTAATTTTTCCAGATAATACCGGATTAACGGGAAACTTCCGAAAAATAAAATGAAAATCAATGCGGCTTCTTTATCATAAGTCACAAACAAAGATAATAAACTAATTGCCGTGTATGTGACCCACGCCCATTCAATGCCAACTTCCATCACAACAATTAATAATAAAATTCCGGCAATCATTGGCAAAGTTAAATATAATAACGGAAATACCCCCGTTAAAAACATACTCATTAAACAAAATGCGGAAATAATTCCTCCGAGGGCTACCTGATAACTTTTCTGGTGCATCATTCTGACGGATAACGTAAATTTTCCGGTGTCCAATTCTTCAAAACTTCCAGCATATCAGCGGCAGTTTCTTTCGCTTCAGGAAGGTTATGCAGAAGATATTGACCGCATTCTTTCCGTTGACTTCCTGGAATTTCGCCTTCAAAATTCAAAATATAGTCAAAACTGTTTCTGACTAACTGAATCGCTTCCTGTTCAGTAAGCGTTTCACGGAACAAAACATAAAAACCTGTCTGGCAGCCCATGGGACCTACATAAATTACTTGATTTGTGTAAACGCTGTTTCTCATGAAAGTTGCCATTAAATGTTCAATTGTATGTGCGCACGCCGGAGAAAGATAATCTTTCTCCGGATTATTTGGCTTTTTCATGCGAATGTCATAAGTCATGACATCACCGTCTTTACGGGAAATGTACATGCCTTTTTCCAGAATGTCATGATTGATTGTAAAACTTGCAATTGTTTTCATGATTTTGCCCTCACACATTAATTTCGGCTTTATCGTCCGAAACGCCGTTCGCCTCTAAAACAGGCTGAACACAATTGGAAATAAATTCTTCCACTTGCTGCGGACATCTGCCAATGAAATTTTCCGGTTTCATAATAGCATCTAATTCTTGCTTAGTCATATTAAACATTGGTTCAGCAAGAATTAATTCACATAAATTATTGTCAAGCCCTTCCTGTTTCACACGTTTTCCGGCAATCATGGAAAGTTCACGGATTTTTTCGTGTAATTCCTGACGGTTTCCGCCTTTTTGAACAGCGTCCATCATAATATTTTCAGTTGCCATGAAAGGTAATTCTGCCATTACACGCTTTTCAATGATTTTTTCGTAAACGACAAGACCGTTTTCAGGGTCAGTGACATTCAGCATAATATTTAAAATTGCATCTACGCCGAGAAATGCTTCTGCTACGGCAATTCGTTTATTAGCGGAGTCGTCAAGTGTCCGTTCAAACCATTGTGTTCCGGCGGTGAATGCCGGATTCAGCACATCACACATCACATATCTTGACAAAGAAGTAATCCGTTCATCACGCATAGGATTTCGTTTGTAAGCCATTGCAGAAGAACCGATTTGATTTTTTTCAAAAGGTTCTTCCATTTCTTTGAAACTTTGCATTAAACGAATGTCATTGGAAAATTTACTTGCTGACTGGGCAATGCCTGCTAAAACAGAACATACCTGATAATCTATTTTTCTTGAATACGTCTGCCCCGATACAGGAACAACAGATGTAAAACCCATTTCTTCCGCAATCATCTGTTCTAATTGCTTAATTTTTTCAGTGTCGTTGTGGAATAATTCCATGAAAGAAGCCTGCGTTCCGGTTGTGCCTTTGGAGCCGAGTAATTTCAGCGATTTCAACCGGAAATCTAAATCTTCTAAATCCATGAGTAATTCATTACACCAGAGAGTAGCACGTTTCCCGATTGTCGTCAGTTGTGCCGGCTGTAAATGCGTATACGCTAAACAAGGTAAAGCCTTATATTTTTCAGCGAATTTTGCAAGCTGGGCAATTACTTTAATTAATTTTCTTTTCACAACCTGAAGTGCATCACGCATAATAATAATATCTGTGTTATCTCCGACATAACAGGAAGTTGCCCCTAAATGAATAATTCCTGCTGCTTTCGGGCATACTTTCCCGTAAGTGTACACATGCGCCATCACATCATGACGGACTAATTTTTCCCGTTCAGCAGCGACGGCATAATCAATATTTTCCACATTAGCTTCTAATTCGTCTACTTGTTCCTGAGTAACATTCAAGCCGAGTTTCATTTCTGCACGGGCTAACGCAACCCATAATTTCCGCCATGTGGTGAATTTTTTATCAGCGGAAAATAAATATTGCATTTCCTGACTTGCGTAACGGGTGCAGAACGGGCTTTCATAACTTTGTGTTGACATGACAAATTCCTCCAAATTTAATTTATTCCGGCATAAATACTAAAACCGGACTCATTCCGTCATATTTCCGGATAATGTCCGGATGCTGACGGGCATAGGCAAAAACTTTTCCGGCGAGTTCTTCCCGGGCAAACTCCAAAAGAAACTGAAACGGCTTCTTCATCACGATTTCACAGAGAGGAGAAAGAACAAGCCCGATATGATTATCAATTTTCATGACCTGAAACGGGTAAATCTGACATTCAAACGGTTTTTCTTCTCCGAGAAGACAACCTGTTTCCGAGTCTAAAAGCGGACAAAGAAATAAATCTTCCGGATAGTCTTCCCTGATTCGAAATATGCAAGATTCTTTCCCTTTGGAAACAAAACGGCTTTCCGGAATTAACTTTTCTGCCTTCTGGCGGTTTTCCGGATTCAATGCAGGCTGTTCCCATGTGTCATAACGGCTGAATACACAGCATTCTTTACAGTTTGCACAGGCTTCATGTGTCAATATTTTGGATAACATATTCCCGTTACTGAAAACTGATAAAAAGTGATAAAGCAAACTTTTCTGTTTCATTCCTTGTTCATTGTGTCCACTTTTGATATGACAAGTCATTATCTACTCGTAGTTGATATGACACTCCAAAGGCGTAACTTCCCGACTAACGTATCAGTACACACCAATTGCATTTGTTTTGGCTATGCAATGAATTTTTTGTATCGCATTAAATTCACACTTGCCTGAAAATCTCTGTCAATCACAAGTCCACATACAGAACAATGATAAA
>CANPYZ010000013.1 GCA_947589035.1 uncultured Clostridia bacterium
ACCAATTCAAGCCGTCAAAAGTAATTCTTGGATTGGAGTATTTCGCATCAACAGGGATTCTGCCAGGCTCTGCCAACCTGACAAGATTAAACCTCTGTTTGTTCTTCTTTCGGCTTGTTGTCAGCTTTTCTAATTTTACATGGGTAGAAGTAAAGCTGATTTTAGAAGTATCCGCATAAAAAGACGGCTTTGACTTTCTTCTGCTCTTGAATTTTGGGAATCCTGCAATACCGTTAAAAAATCTCTGATAGGCTGTTACTGCATCTCTGATTGCCTGTTTCGGAATATTATTGCTGTAATCGTTCAGCCACGCATATTCTGGTTGTGTTTTCAACTTCGTAAATAATTTTCTTAATTCATCACTGGAAATAAATTTATTTCCTGCTGCATAATTTTTCTGTTCATAGTCCAATGCCCAGTTATACGCAAATTTTGTCAATCCCGCACATGCAAACAATTTTGTTTTCTGCTTGTTGTTCGGTAGAAGCATGACTTTGATTGTCTTAATCATTTTTAGTAAGCTCCTTTATCATTTTTGACTTTTTCCTTTAAAATTATAAGAGTCAATACTTTATGACAACATTTTATAAAAATATTTTAACTGTTAAACGCCTCCTTAATATCACTTGAATAGATAATTTTATTATACCACATCTTTCTATTCGTTTCAAGCTGTAACTGTTATATTTGTGCAATTTTACTAATATTTTTGTGCATTTTACACAAAATCAGAAAAGAAGAAAAGGACAAGCGTTTCGCTCGTCCTTTCTTTAATTTTTTATGCAATTATTCGTTAATCGCAATAACTACGCCGGAACCTACTGTTCTGCCGCCTTCACGGATAGCAAAACGCAGATTGTTTTCAATAGCGATAGGTGTAATCAGTTCAACATCCATTTCTACATTATCACCAGGACGGCACATTTCTGTTCCTTCCGGAAGTGTGATTTTGCCGGTAACGTCAGTTGTTCTGAAATAGAACTGCGGTCTGTAGTTGTTGAAGAACGGTGTGTGACGACCGCCTTCTTCCTTCTTCAGCACGTAAACCTGACCTTTGAATTTAGTGTACGGATGAATAGAACCGGGTTTGCACAATACCTGTCCTCTTTCAACGTCTTTTCTCTGAATACCACGTAACAGTGCGCCGACATTGTCACCAGCTTCACAGAAATCTAATGTCTTACGGAACATTTCCAGACCAGTAACAACAGTCTGTGTTTTTTCTTCTTTCAAACCAACGATTTCTACAGGTTCGCCGACATTCAGTTTTCCTCTTTCCACACGTCCTGTTACTACTGTACCACGACCGGAAATTGTCATTGTGTCTTCAATCGGCATTAAGAACGGCTTAGCATCGTCTCTTTCAGGGGTAGGAATATATTCATCTACTGCATCCATTAATTCAAGAATCGGTTTATATGCCGGATCGCTTAAATCGTCCGGAGCTTCCAGAGCCTTCAATGCAGAACCTTTGATAATCGGAATATCATCACCAGGGAAGTCATAGGAAGACAGTGTTTCACGAATATCCATTTCTACCAGTTCGAGCAATTCTTCATCGTCTACCTGGTCAGCCTTGTTCATGAATACAACGATTGCCGGAACACCTACCTGACGAGCAAGCAGAATGTGTTCTTTCGTCTGTGCCATAGGACCGTCAGAAGCGGCAACAACCAGAATTGCGCCGTCCATCTGTGCTGCACCAGTAATCATGTTCTTTACATAGTCAGCGTGTCCGGGGCAGTCAACGTGTGCATAGTGACGCTTGTCAGTTTCATATTCAACGTGTGCAGTGTTGATAGTAATACCACGTTCACGTTCTTCCGGTGCCTTGTCAATCATGTCATAGGCTTCATATTTAGCCTGACCCTTCATTGCTAATGCTTTTGTAATTGCAGCTGTCAGGGTTGTTTTACCATGGTCAACGTGACCGATTGTGCCAATGTTTACATGGGGCTTGGTACGCTCAAATTTTTGTTTTGCCATTGGAAATTTCCTCCTTCATTATCCATTCGTTCATCAATTTGTATTATCTTACACTGTTTCCAGTATCAGGATAATCTTATTATAACACATTTGCAATCAGATTGCAAGCATTTTCCAGAATTTTTCTCACAGAAAAATATTCACAAATTTATGCAATATGCTGAATTTTTCATCAGCCTTTATTTCTGGAAGTCATGATTGTTTCTGCAATGTTCTTCGGAACTTCTTTGTAGCTGTGCGGTTCCATGGAATACTGACCACGTCCCTGTGTATTGGAACGTAACGTATTGGAATAACCAAACATTTCAGAAAGCGGTACAAGAGCATCTACCTGTACTGTACCCGGGCGGGTTTCCTGACCGAGAATTTCACCACGGCGGGAACTTAAGTCGCCGATAATATTTCCTAAATAATCATCAGGCGCAATCACGGAAACTTTCATGATTGGTTCCATTAAAGCCGGCTGTGCCTTCCGCATCGCTTCTTTGAATGCCATAGAACCGGCAATTTTAAATGCCATTTCGGAAGAGTCTACTTCATGATAAGAGCCATCGTAAAGTTCTACTTTTACGTCAACTACCTGATAACCTGCTAATACGCCGGACTGCATTGCACCTTTAATTCCTGCATCAACTGCCGGAATATATTCTTTCGGTACAGAACCGCCGACAACGGAATTTTTAAATTCATAGCCTTTACCGGATTCGTTCGGTTCAACACGAATTTTAACATGTCCGTACTGACCAGAACCGCCCGACTGTTTCTTATATTTATAATCTACATCAGCATTACCCTTGATTGTTTCTTTATAAGATACCTGCGGTGCGCCGACATTAGCTTCAACTTTAAATTCACGCAATAATCTGTCTACAATAATGTCCAGATGTAATTCACCCATACCAGCAATAATTGTCTGACCGGTTTCTTCATCTGTCCATGTGCGGAATGTCGGGTCTTCTTCAGCGAGTTTCGCTAAAGCAATGCCCATTTTTTCCTGACCGGCTTTTGTTTTTGGTTCAATTGCTAAATTGATTACCGGTTCTGGAAATTCCATAGATTCCAAAATAACTGGATGATTTTCATCGCAAAGTGTATCGCCCGTTGTGGTTTGTTTCAACCCAATAGCAGCGGCAATGTCACCGGAATATACTTTTTCCAGTTCTTTTCTTGCGTTGGCGTGCATTTGTACAATACGCCCAATTCTTTCGTGTTTGTCTTTCGTGGAATTTAACACGCCTGAACCTGCTTCCAATACACCGGAATATACACGGAAGAATGTCAACTTCCCTACATACGGGTCAGTAGCAATTTTAAATGCTAATGCTGCAAACGGTTCATCATCGGAAGAAGGTCTTTCTTCTTCTTCGTTTGTTTCGGGATTAATTCCCTTAATTGCCGGAACATCTAACGGTGAAGGCATATAATCCACGATTGCGTCCAATAATTTCTGAACGCCTTTATTCTTGTAAGAAGTACCACATGTTACAGGTACCATTGTATTTGCAAGACAAGATTTTCTGATACAAGCCTTAATTTCTTCAATCGTTAATTCTTCTCCTGCAAAATATTTTTCCATCAGGGTTTCGTCCATTTCGGCAACATGTTCAATTAAAGAATCATGATATTCCTGAGCTTTTTCTTTCAAATCTTCCGGAATTTCTTCTACTCTGATGTCTTTTCCTAAATCATCATAATACATATAGGCTTTCATTTCCACAAGGTCAATGATGCCTTTGAAAGTTTCTTCTGCCCCAATTGGCAGCTGAATCGGAACGGCGTTGCAATGCAGACGGTCTTTCATCATCTGTACAACACGGTAAAAGTCTGCACCCATAATGTCCATTTTATTGACATAAGCCATTCTCGGAACCTGATATTTATCCGCCTGTCTCCATACTGTTTCGGACTGCGGTTCTACACCGCCCTTTGCACAGAGTACAGTAACAGAACCGTCCAGAACACGCAAGGAACGTTCTACTTCTACGGTAAAATCCACATGTCCAGGAGTATCAATAATATTGATACGGTGTTCTTTCCAATATGCTGTTGTTGCAGCGGAAGTAATGGTAATTCCTCGTTCCTGTTCTTGTGCCATCCAGTCCATTGTGGCAGCACCGTCATGTGTTTCGCCGATTTTGTGATTTACACCAGTATAGAACAGGATACGTTCTGTCGTGGTCGTCTTTCCGGCATCAATATGCGCCATAATGCCGATATTTCTTGTTTTTTCCAGACTACAATCTCTTGCCATAACGTTTCCTGCTACTAAAAATTGAGAAAATTCATATTTTATATTCTGAATTTCTCAAGTAGCCTTCTCCTTTCATCAAAAATAATCATTGTAATTTCTTTCGAAATTACCAGCGATAGTGAGCAAACGCCTTGTTTGCTTCTGCCATTTTATGCGTATCTTCACGCTTCTTGACAGCACCGCCTGTATTATTCAACGCATCAAGAATTTCTCCAGCCAGTCTTTCTTTCATGGTTTTCTCATTCCGTTCACGGGAATATTTCGTAATCCATCTTAAACCGAGTGTCTGTTTTCTTTCTGCACGCACTTCCATCGGAACCTGATACGTTGCACCGCCTAAACGGCGAGCCTTTACTTCGAGCTGAGGCATGATGTTTTCCATAGCCTCTTCAAAAACCTCCAGTGCATCTCTGCCAGTCTTTTCAGCGACAATTTCAAATGCACCATAAACAATCTTCTGCGCTACGCCCTTTTTGCCGTCTAACATCACATTGTTAATTAAACGGGTAACCAATTTAGAATGATAAACAGGGTCAAGCAGAACATCACGTTTTGCGACATTACCTCTTCTTGGCATTTCGCTTCCCTCCTTCACATTGATTAGCGTGATGAATTTCATCACTTCATGAATTCATAGGTACTCGTCCGGAAATTTCCGGCACGTCAGGTCAAGTGAGAGATTGATATATTTCACCCACACTTCAATAACCTGTGGTAAACTAATAATTCAATCAAATCAGCAGGAATTATTTCTTGCCTGCCTTCGGACGCTTTGCGCCGTATTTGGAACGAGCCTGATTTCTGTTGGCTACGCCCTGTGCATCAAGTGCGCCACGGATAATGTGATAACGCACACCAGGTAAGTCCTTCACACGTCCGCCACGAATCAGCACAACGCTGTGTTCCTGCAAATTATGCCCGATACCCGGAATATATGATGTGACTTCATATCCGTTTGTCAGTTTTACTCTGGCAATTTTACGCATAGCGGAATTAGGCTTTTTCGGAGTCGTTGTTTTGACTACTGTGCATACGCCTCTCTTCTGGGGCGCACTTTGGTCAATCTGCACTTTCTTCTTAGCATTATAGCCTTTCTGAAGTGCAGGTGCAGTAGATTTAGACTGCTGAACCTTTCTGCCCTTGCGCACGAGCTGGTTAAATGTTGGCATCTGTTTTCCTCCTTTTTGACAGATTTATGCAGCAAAATGAACTGCATACTTGAATATTATACACTGTTTTTCCGAATTTGTCAAGCGTTTTTTGAAAAAAAATAAAATTTTTCTGCAAATTTTTATTTTTGGTCATTCTGCACAGAAAAAATTTTCAAAATTTGGATATTCCTATAAAAAACACGCCAGCCCTTGACAAATTTCTGAAAATATAGTATAATTTTAAAATGCACTATTTCGGCTTGTTTCCATTCGTGCAAAATAGTATAACATATTCTGCACGATTTGTCAAGTGTTTTCCGAAATAAAATTGCAATATTTTCAAGGAGGTATCCGCCTATGGTAAATGTTACTGCCAAACAGCTCGGAAAAAATGTCAGAATGAGTTTCGGCAAAATTCCTGAAGTTCAGGATATGCCAAATCTGATTGAAATTCAGAAAAATTCTTATCGTTGGTTCCGTGAAGAAGGTCTGCGTGAAGTGTTCAAAGATTTTTCTGCTACGGATTACAACGGGAATTTAGTTCTGACGTTCGTGGACTATCGTTTTGATGACCAGCATCTGAAATATAAAACGATTGCTAAAGCGAAAGAACATCAGGCAACTTACGCTTCTCCCCTCCGTGTGACGGCGAAACTTTGGAATAAAGAAACTGGTGAAGTCAAAGAAAGTGAAATTTTCATGGGTGACTTTCCGTTAATGACGGAAAGCGGAACATTCGTGATTAACGGTGCAGAACGTGTCATTGTTTCCCAACTCGTGCGCTCCCCTGGGGTTTATTACGATATGGAAAAAGACAAAACCGGCAAGGAATTATTCAAGTCTACGATTATTCCGAACCGTGGTGCATGGCTTGAATATGAAATGGATTCTAACGACATTGTTTATGTCCGGATTGATAAAAACCGTAAAATTCCATTGACAACATTTTTACGGGCAATCGGTTTAGGTACAGATGAATCGATTGAAGATATGTTCGGGCATGATGAACGATTATATCAGACAATTTTAGAAAAAGATACCGCTAAAACCAGTGAAGACGGTCTTATTGAAGTGTACAAAAAACTCCGTCCTGGTGAACCTCCTACAATTGAAAGCGCACAAGCGCATTTAGATATGCTTTTATTTGATCCAAGAAGATACGACTTGTGCAAATTCGGAAGATATAAATATAATAAAAAACTCGGCATTGCTTCCAGAATTGCCGGACATATTGCTTCACGTCCTATTATTGATGAACGCACTGGGGAAGTTCTCGCAGAAACAAATGAATTGATTTCCAGAGAAAAAGCAGAGGCAATTCAACAGGCAGGCATTTTTGAAGCATTCTTAACGGTTGAATCTAAACAATATTACACCAACGAACAAGGGCAAACTTCTGTTCGCATGGTCGAAAAAGAAATTAAAGTTCTCGGTAATGGTATGGTGGATTTAGCCGGATATGTGGATTTTGACCCGGCGGAAATCGGCATAAAAGAAAAAGTTTCCATTCGGGTACTGAATCAAATTTTAGAATCTACTGACCCCGCCGACATGAAAACCGTTTGCCGGAAAAAAGCAGAAGAACTCGTTCCGAATCATATTACACTGGACGACATTTTCGCTTCTGTAAGCTATTTCTTAAATCTTTGTGAAGGTGTCGGCAATACAGACGATATTGACCATCTCGGCAACAGAAGAATCCGCCGTGTTGGTGAACTTTTACAGAATACTATGCGTTCCGGTATGGCTCGCATGGAGCGTGGCATTCGTGAAAGAATGAACCTCCAAACGCAAGACATGGACGTAATCACTCCACAGGCATTAGTGAACATTCGTCCGGTAACTTCACAAATTAAAGAATTTTTCTGTTCCTCCCCGTTATCGCAATTTATGGACCAGAATAACCCTCTTGCTGAATTAACGCATAAACGCCGTCTTTCCGCTTTAGGTCCTGGTGGACTTTCCCGTGACCGTGCAGGTTTTGAAGTGCGTGACGTGCATTATTCCCATTACGGAAGAATGTGTCCGATTGAAACACCGGAAGGTCCTAACATTGGCTTAATTTCTTATTTAGCTACATTCGCTAAAATTAACGAATATGGTTTCATTGAAGCACCTTATCGCCGTGTAGACAAAAAAACCGGTATCGTTACAGAAGAAGTTGTTTACATGCCTGCCGACGTGGAAGAAAATTACATTGTCGCTCAGGCGAATGAACCGCTTACCGAAGAAGGAAAATTCGCCCGTAAAAAAGTTACTGCCCGTTCCCGTGACAAAATTCTTGAAATTGATAATTCCAAAGTGGATTACATGGACGTTTCCCCGAAAATGGTTGTTTCCGTGGCAACGGCAATGATTCCGTTCCTTGAAAATGATGATGCTAACCGTGCCTTAATGGGTGCGAACATGCAGCGTCAGGCTGTTCCGCTTTTGAAAACAGAACGCCCTTTCGTTGGTACAGGTATGGAATATAAAGCCGCTGTGGATTCCGGAGTTTGTATTATTTCTGAAACAGACGGTGTTGTGACGTTCGTTTCCGCTGATAAAATTGTTGTTCAGGACGAACAGAAAATTGAACATTCTTATGAATTGATTAAATTCCAGCGTTCCAATCAGGACACTTGTGTCAATCAGCGTCCAATTGTCAACGTTGGCGATAAAATTCAAAAAGGACAGGTTCTTGCTGATGGTCCTGCTACGGCTGATGGAGAAATTGCCCTCGGTAAAAATGCCCTTATTGGCTTTATGACGTGGGAAGGCTATAATTATGAAGATGCCGTTCTGCTGAATGAACGTCTTGTTCGTGAAGATGTATTCACTTCCATTCATATTGAAGAATATGAATTAGAATGCCGTGACACAAAATTAGGTCCTGAAGAAATTACCCGTGATATTCCTAATGTTGGTGAAGATGCCCTGAAAAACCTTGACGAACACGGAATTATTCGCATTGGTGCAGAAGTTACCGCCGGAGATATTCTCGTCGGAAAAGTTACTCCTAAAGGCGAAACCGAACTCACCGCAGAAGAACGCTTACTCAGGGCGATTTTCGGAGAAAAAGCCCGTGAAGTGCGTGACAATTCCTTGAAAGTTCCTCACGGTGAAGGCGGTATTGTCATTGGCGTGAAAACATTCAAACGTGGCGAAAAAATTAGCAGTGATGACACTAATGCAGAAGTTTCCGAACTCGGTACAGGCGTAAACATGAAAGTCCGCTGCTATCTCGCACAAAAACGGAAAATTTCCGTTGGTGATAAAATGGCTGGTCGTCACGGAAATAAAGGCGTTGTTTCAAGAATCCTCCCTGAAGAAGATATGCCTTTCCTGCCCGACGGCACACCGCTTGATATTGTTTTGAATCCTTTAGGCGTTCCGTCCCGTATGAATATCGGTCAGGTTCTGGAAGTGCATCTCGGTATGAGTGCGAAAGCGTTAGGCTGGCACATTATGACACCTGTATTTGACGGTGCGCATGAAGATGATATTCGTGCTTGTTTCCGTGAAGCTAATGAAAAAAATGCCCCCTACAGAGATGAACCTTTTGAATTAAATCAAATGGACAAAGTCATTAACCCGAAAGCCTTAACCATGAATGAAGACGGGAAATTCACCCTTTACGACGGGCGAACCGGAGAAAAATTCGACAATCGGGTAACTGTCGGCTATATGTATTATTTAAAACTTCATCACCTCGTAGATGATAAAATTCATGCCCGTTCTGTTGGTCCTTATTCTTTGGTGACTCAACAGCCCCTCGGCGGTAAAGCACAATTCGGCGGTCAGCGTTTCGGAGAAATGGAAGTCTGGGCTTTAGAGGCTTACGGCGCAGCGTATACCCTTCAGGAAATTTTAACCGTAAAATCTGATGATACTATCGGACGTGTGAATACCTATGAACACATTGTTAAAGGGCAAAATGTTCCTAAACCTGGTATTCCTGAATCGTTCAAAGTTCTGATCAAAGAAATGCAGTCTCTCGGTCTTGATGTGAAAGTTCTTGACGAAAATCAGGAAGAAATTGACCTCAAACAGCATTTTGAAGAAGATGAAAATATTCCTATGCCTGCTACAGATTTCATGGAAGATTATCAGAGTGAAGACGATGAATTTGAAGAACACGGCTACTCTACACATGACATTGACGAAGAAGAGCAATTCAATGATGACGATGACGACAGCGATTCTCCTATTCTGGAAATTTCTGATGACACAGATTACAATGACATTTACACAGATGATGATGCTGACGATAGCGACTGGAGGTAACGAATTTGGAATCTAATACTTTTGCTTCTCTGCAAATCGGTCTTGCTTCGCCTGAACGTATTCGGGAATGGTCCTATGGTGTTGTGGAAAGACCGGAAACCATTAACTACAGAACTCAGAAACCGGAAACCGGCGGTTTGTATTGCGAACGTATTTTCGGACCAATTAAAGACTGGGAATGCCATTGCGGAAAATTCAAAAAAATTCGCTTTAAAGGGAAAATTTGCGACCGCTGCGGCGTAGAAGTGACCCGTGCCAAAGTCCGCCGTGAACGAATGGGACATATTGAACTCGCTGCTCCTGTTTCTCACATCTGGTATTTCAAAGGTACGCCCTCCCGTATTGGTCAAGTTCTGGAAATTTCTCAGAAACGTTTGGAAGAAGTGCTTTACTTCACGAAATATGTTGTCATTGAACCCGGCGAAACTGCATTACTGAAAAATACTCTCCTCACAGAAGAAGAATATACAAAAAATGTAGAAAAATATGGAGATGCATTCATTGCGGAAATGGGTGCGGAAGCAATTCAATGGCTTTTAGACGAATACGACCCTGAAAATTATGTTCGCTTTTTTGAAGCACATATGCCCGTGCTGTCAAAAATTTTAGATATGCCGGAACAGGATATTCGTGCTTATTTGCACAAAATGCATTACTTCATTGAATTTGCAGGTGAAACGGGCTATCAGGACGGGGATATTATTTCTTACGCCGAATATAAAGAAATCGTTTTGCCATATAACCGCAAATGTGAAGACGACGGCAACCCTGTTTCCATTGCGAGAACTGGTTTTGAATATATTCTTGCGCTTTTCGATGAGAAATTCGACCCCACGAATGAAGAATATGCAGAAATGCGCAAGGAAAATTGGGTTAATGATTTGCAATATACTGCTAATGACCTCAAAAATGAATTGAAAGGCTTGCCTAACGGACAGAAGAAAATTAAACTGCTTAAGCGTTTAGAAATTATTGAAGCTTTTCTCCAGTCCGGAAATAAGCCTGCATGGATGATTATGAACGTTGTTCCGGTCATTCCGCCGGATTTGCGCCCAATGGTTATGCTTGACGGCGGAAGATATGCTACTTCTGATTTGAATGACCTCTACCGGAGAGTGATTAACAGAAATAACCGTTTACAACGTATGCTGAAATTGGAAGCCCCTGACATTATCGTCCGTAATGAAAAACGTATGCTTCAGGAAGCTGTAGATGCGTTAATTGATAACGGCAGACACGGCAGACCCGTTACCGGTCCGAATAACCGTGCGCTGAAATCTCTTTCCGATATGCTGAAAGGGAAACAAGGGCGTTTCCGTCAGAATCTTCTCGGAAAACGTGTTGACTATTCCGGGCGTTCCGTTATTGTTGTAGGTCCTGAACTGAAAATGTATCAATGCGGCTTGCCGAAAGAAATGGCTTTAGAATTATTTAAGCCTTTCGTTCTGAAACGCCTTGTTGACACGGGTGTCATCGCCAATATCAAAAGCGCAAGGAAAATTGTTGACCGTGCTACAGATAAATCCGTATGGGACGCACTCGAACATGTCATTAAATCCCACCCAGTATTATTAAACCGTGCGCCTACACTTCACCGTTTAGGTATTCAGGCTTTTGAACCAATTCTGGTTGAAGGGCGTGCGCTGAAACTTCACCCTTTAGTGTGTTCAGCATTTAACGCCGATTTCGACGGCGACCAGATGGCAGTGCATTTACCGCTTTCCGCAGAAGCACAGGCAGAAGCAAGATTTCTCATGCTTGCCGCTAATAACTTGCTGAAACCTTCTGACGGTCGTCCGGTTGCTGTACCTTCTCAGGATATGGTATTAGGTTCTTACTATTTAACACTCCTGAAAGAAGACGACAAAGGCGCAGGAAAATGTTTCCGTGATGTTGATGAAGCCATGATGGCATATTATGAAGGCGATGTCACTTTACACGCCCCGATTAAAGTCAGAATCACTAAAGACATTGCCGAAAAGAAACTTTCTAAAATTATCGACTGCACAATTGGCAGATTGATTTTCAATGAAAATATTCCACAAGACCTCGGTTATGTGGACAGAACAAAATCTGAACGGCAGTTTGATTTAGAAATTTCGTTCTTAGTCCGTAAAGGACAGCTTTCAGAAATTATTGACAGATGTATTAAAATTCACGGCACAACTACAACTTCTGAAGTTTTAGATAAAATTAAGGCTTTAGGGTTTAAATATTCCACAAAATCCGGAATTACGACTGCTGTATGTGATGCAACGATTCCGCCGCAGAAAAAAGAAATTCTTGCGGCAGCAGATGCGAAAATCAACGAAATTGATAAAATGTATACTAACGGGTATATTTCTTCCCAGGAAAAATCTCAACTTGTTGTGCAGACCTGGAACCAGGCTACAGAAGACGTGACAGAAGCTTTACAGAAAAATATGAACCCGTATAACCCAATTCAAATGATGGCGCATTCCGGCGCACGTGGTTCAATTGCACAGCTCCGTCAACTTGCGGGAATGCGTGGACTGATTGCCAATACTTCCGGCGCAACAATTGAAATTCCTATTCGTGCGAATTACCGTGAAGGGCTGAACATTATGGAATACTTCCTTTCTTCCCGTGGCGCAAGAAAAGGTCTTGCCGATACGGCTTTAAGAACAGCAGACTCCGGTTATTTAACCCGCCGACTTGTTGACGTTTCACAAGATGTCATTATTCGTGAACAGGATTGCGGAACAGGTGATGGTATTGAAATTTACGAAATCCGCAACGGCACAGAATTAATTGAAAAAATGCAGGACAGACTTGCAGGGCGTTTCCTTTGTCAGGATTTACGAGATGAAACGACTGGTGAATTAATCATCAGCAAAGACAAACTCTTAACGGAAAAAGATGCTCTCAAAATTATTGACCTCGGTATTGAACGCATTAAAATTCGTTCCGTTCTCAAATGCAAGGCGAAAAAAGGCGTTTGCGCAAAATGCTACGGCGCAAACCTTGCCAATAATAACCTTGTTTCCGTTGGTGAAGCCGTTGGCATTATTGCGGCGCAGTCTATCGGTGAACCAGGTACACAACTTACTATGCGTACGTTCCACACCGGCGGTATCGCCTCCGGCGGTGAAGGGGATATTACACAGGGTCTTCCCCGTGTAGAAGAACTTTTCGAGGCAAGAAAACCGAAAAATGCTGCAATTATTGCAAGTATTGACGGCGTGATTCACTTAGAAGAAGTGAAAACAACCAGAACGCTGACAATTAAAAATCCGGAAACGGGTGAAGAAATCAGCGAAATTATCCCTTATAACTATAAATATAAAGTTCATGAGGGCGACATCGTGAAAAAAGGCGACCACTTAACGGAAGGAAACGTTTCTCCGGCAAGAATCCTTGAAGTTTTAGATACTTCCGCTGTACAGGATTATATTATTATTGAAGTACAGAAAGTGTATCGTTTACAAGGTGTTGACATTAACGACAAACACATTGAAGTCATTGTTCGGCAAATGCTCCGGAAAGTTCGCATTGAAGATGCTGGAAGCGGAAATGATATTCCTTCTTCAGAATATTTACTTCCTGGAACGTTAATTGACCGTAAACATGTTGACGATATTAACGAACGGATTCAGGCGTTAATTGATGCTGGACAGACAGATTTACAGCTTGTCACAACTTCCCCTATATTACAAGGCATTACTAAAGCGGCTTCCAGTTCGGAAAGTTTCATGTCCGCCGCTTCATTCCAGGAAACAACAAAAGCCCTTTCCGATGCGGCTATCCGTGGAAAAATTGACCATCTGGAAGGCTTGAAAGAAAATGTTATCATTGGTAAACTCGTTCCTGCCGGAACAGGTATGGACATTTACAATAATATCCAGATTGTTCGCACGGCAAAAGTTTCCCCTCCCCCCGTTCCTGAAACGCCTATTGTACCAACTGAACATTTTGCACCGGCTGAACATTCTCCTAATCCTACACCAACAACGACAATTTTATAATTCTTGAAAAACTGCACTGTCCGTAAATTTTCGGGCGGTGCAGTTTATTTTCAAAATTTTATTCCTGTAAAACTTTACTGAAAAATTCTTCCGTGGAATATTCCGGATTCCGGTTGTAACGTGATAAACCGTAAAGGCATTCAGGATTTTCTGTAATATAATTCCCTTCTTCCCTGCAAATTAACGTACAAATATAGCCGAGTTCTTTCAGTACCGGAATACTTTCCCGACAGACAAAACCATAAGGATATGCAAATATTTTTGTTGTTAATCCTGTTTTTTCCTGCATTCTGTTCTGAAATTTTTCTAAATCAGCTTTTAACATTTGTGTATAAGCATTTTCATCTTCTCCATACCGAATAGAACAACCTGCCCTTTCCTGATTGCTATGTAAATTATAAGTATGATTTCCGATTTCAATTCTTCCTGATTTCTGCAACGCTTCCACGTCTTCCCACGTCAGATAGGAATAATTTTCCGCATGAGGGTCTTTTTCCGCTGTGACATCTGTATAATACCCCACTAAAGAAATTACTGCCTGCATATCATATTCTTCCAGAATTGGCAAGGCTGAAGATAAATTATTATAAAATCCGTCGTCAAATGTTAGCAGAATTGGCTTTTCCGGCAGCGTTCCCTTGTGTTCCGTGTAATTGAAAAGCTCCTGCACGGTAACTGTTTCATAGCCGTTCGCATAAAGATAATATATATCTTCCGCAAACGCTTCCGGCGAAAGCTGGTACTCTGTTTGCGGATTTTCCGTAATGCTATGATACATCACCACCGGAAGAAATATTCCTTTATCTTCACTTTTATTTGCACTTCCGGAAGTTTTCAGCGAACTGTGCAGAAAATTTCCTATTCCTAAAATCATTACCACTATCACATCTAAAATTAAAAAGAATTTCATTTTTTCCGTCCGATAACACCCGTACATCTTCCATCACCTCGTCTTTTTCTGAATATATGCCGAATATTCCGGAATTATTCTGCATATAGTATAACAGAAAATGCTTGGAGATGAAAAATATGTACCCGAAAATCAATTCCTTTCTGAAAAAATTAACCCTGTTCGGCACGATTGCCCTTTTATTCACCGCTGGTGCTGGATGTTTAATTCAATATGTTCCTGTGTTGTCAGAAGCTGCTTATGAAAAACTTCACCCCGAAACAAATTCTATTCCGGAAAATTCCCCTCCAGATTTACTTCAGCCGGAATTTTACCTTTCGCAGGGATTCGGGATTCTCGAACAATCTAATTCCGCTGTACAGGTTACCGCTACGGAAACAGAAACTATTCCGGAAGTTTCTGACCCGGGTGAAAAACCTTATCCTGAAAATTGGACGTTTACTGGTGGTATAGTTGAACAAATGACTTACAGCGAATTTTCCGGTACAAATTTTTTCTCTTTGCCCCTTGCCGGACAGGTTCAGAATAAAACTTCCCTTTCTAATTCGATGTTATACGAAGAAAGCCGGATTCTTCCTGAATTTCATATTCAGAAAAATTCTTCTCCGCAAATTTTAATTATGCACACCCACACAACGGAAAGCTTTGAACCGGAAGAACGGGAATTTTTCGATGCGAATTTCAACTACCGGACAACTGACCCTTCTAAAAATGTCATCATGATTGGAAACCAAATCGCTGAACAACTTGAATCAGCCGGATTCAGTGTCATTCATGATACAACTATACATGATTATCCATCTTATACGGGTTCTTATGAACGCAGTGCCGAAACGGTCAAAAACATTTTAACGCAATACCCAGATATTCAAATTGTTTTAGATATTCACCGTGATGCTATCGGGGATAGTTCTTTAATTAAACAGCCCGTTGCCGAAATTAACGGAAAAAAAGCCAGTCAGATTATGATTATCTCTGGTTGTGATGATGGAACAATGAATATGCCAAATTATCTGCAAAATTTTCATTTCGCTTGTACATTACAGCAACAAATGGAATTGGATTTTCCCGGGCTGACAAGACCAATTTTATTTGATTACCGGAAATATAATCAGGACTTAACTACCGGAAGCATTTTAATTGAAGTCGGCTCTCATGGCAACACCCTTGACCAAGTCCGTTATTCCGGCGAGTTAATCGGAAAATCTCTTGTTCACATGCTTGAAAAATTGGAGGAATAATTCATGAAATACCGTCGTTTTTTTATCGGAATCATCTTGCATATTTTACTCAGCAGTGTGCTTTTCGGCGCAGTGATTGTTTACCAGAAAAGTTATAACACCACTCATCTTGAACCAATTCAAATGGCTGATGTCACTTTACAGGAAACACACGCAGACATTCAAATTCTGCATTATCATTTCCCCTTTCAACTTCCCGCAGAAAATAGCTTTTTCTATTATGTCACGTATTTGCTGACTGATACGCCTTTTCACGAATGGACAGCAATTTTCGACTTCATAAAAAATTAACAAATTATTCACTGAATATTTATGCAATTTCTCTTGCAAAATCTTCCGGAATGTGTTATAATTAATTCATAACGTGCCTGTAGTTTAGTTGGATAAAACAGAGGACTCCGACTCCTCAGAGCGCAGATTCGAGTTCTGTCAGGCACACCACAAACGGGATGTGGCTCAGCTTGGTAGAGCGCTTGCTTTGGGAGCAAGATGCCGCAGGTTCGAATCCTGTCATCCCGACTGTTGAAAAATATACCTGTTTTTGCAGGTATATTTTTCTTTTTTGCAAAATCACTTGCATTTTATTTTAAAATCTGCTATAATAAAGAAAATATCAGAAAGGGGTCATTTTTTTGAAAAAATATCTTCAATATGTTTCTGTTTTTACTGCAATCTGCTTTACGCTTTCCGGATTGCTGATTCAGCAGAAAAATCCTTCTGTAAAGGCGGAAGATGCACCAAAAATTGTTGTGGTTGGTGACAGCATTTCTTCCGGTGAAGGACTTGCTGAAGGCGAAAAGTCCTACGTTGATTGGGTAGATGCTTACACCGATGCGGAAATTTCCAACTTTGCGCAGGATAATTACACAACTGGCGATATTCTGGAAAGTTTAGAAAATCCTGAAATTCAACAGGCTCTTTCCGAAGCGGATTTCATTTTCGTGACTGCCGGAATGGAAGATGTCATGAATCCATTTTTCGGGAAAGCGCAGGAATATATGGAACAATTCGGATTTGAACAATTTTCCGATGTATTTTATGCAGAACTTGCGGATTATGGCATTTATTCCGAAGATGAATTGCTAATTTATTCCAATCAGCTGGGAGCAGCTGTGCGTTCCAATCAACAAACCGCTGCCGAAAATTTCAACGCCATTGTGGAAAATCTTTCCCAATATCAGCAGGCGAAAATCATTTACCAAACTGTTTATAATGCAACAGATACTATTGAAAATTATAGCTCTCTTTCAGCGAAAAGACAACTCGCTTACAGTTCTGTTTGCAATCCAGTTAATTCCGTGGTGAATAATTGTTTCAATAACTATCTGTATGAACTCGAAGAAAATGGAATGTGCCTTGTTGCAGACGTGTACACAGCTTTTAAGGGCTATGCTTACCAGTATACGAATTTAAATTTTCTGGATGCTAACCCCACGGCAGAAGGACATGCTTTAATTGCTGATTTAATGATAGAAAAAGCCGGACTGGAAAAGCATGATATTCCTGAACCGCCTACGGAGACAACCACGGAAACTACCACTTCCACAACGCTGGAAACTACCACTACAACTGAAACTACTACTACAACCGAAACAACTACTACTTCCACTACAACTGAAACTACCACTACAACTGAAACAACTACTACTTCCACAACACCGGAAACAATCACCACGCCAGAAACAACTTCCACTTCTTCCACAACAACTACGACTTCAACAACAACTTCCACTACTTCTACAACGGAAACTACCTCAGAAACAACTTCAACAACTGTAGAAACTTTCCCTCTCGGTGACCTCAATAACGACCAGAAAGTCAACGCCGTTGATGCGGCTCTCGTTCTCCAGGCTGCTGCAAACATTGGAGCAGGTCTTCCAAATGGTCTCCTCTCAGAAGCTGAATTTTCCGCTGATGTCAATCAAGATAAAAAAATTAATGCCTCTGATGCTGCATTCATTTTGCAATATGCTGCTGAAAACGGTGCCGGAAATTTTCAGGATTCTTTTGAAAAATACATGCAAACTCAATAATTTTTCTTTTTGTTCTGCATGACCTCATGCAGAACTTTTCTTTGTGCATTGTGCTTTTATTTTCCGGAATATCTTTGTACAATATGCAGATTTTGTAAATTATATCTTGTATTTGTCCGATTTTTTTGCTATAATATAGATAAGTATCTTATACGATACAAATCACTTTGTTTTTCAGAAAGAAAACGTTTTCCGTTGCGGAAACTATTTTTCTGATTTTCTCTGCAAATTTACCTTAAAACTCAACAAAAAAATATTATTAAGAAATACAAAGGTGACTATTATGAAATGGGTATATACCATTTATTTTTTCTGTACAGCATTAGCTTTGCTTGCTGGTTTGATTTATACATTTGTCAAATCCCGTCATGTGCCAATTGAAGAACCATTACGAATTATGTTTCTTAGTGGAATACTAACATTGACATTGTATTCAGCAGGAATATTAAGCCATTCAGAATCAACTGCACGCATTCTGTTCGGAGGAGGTTATTTTTCTGTTGATTTAATGATGATTGGCGTAATGTCTTTCGTCCGACGATATACCGAAATTCGTCAATACAGGCATACTCTGCACTTCACACTGGCAAGTCTTTCTTTAATTGACGGCGCATTAATGCTGATTAACCATTTTACACCAATTATGTTCCAATGCGAAAAAGTACAGTCTTCTTTCTGGCACGTCGGGCAGAAAAAAATGCTTTTCATTTATCATGAAGCGTTCATTTTCTTAGTAGGAATTTTAATTATTATTGACCTCCTCCGGAAAATGCTTCGTTCTCCGAAAATTTACAAAATTAAATATGCTGTGGTGTTAGTTTTCTGTTTTATTATTGCCGGCGTGCATATTTACAGTTTGCAGCGTTCTTTAATGATTGATTATGCGCTGTTTATGGTGGCAATGTTTTTGTTAGTGGTGTTTTATTTCTCGATGTTTTATATTCCCCGTGGATTAATGGAAAGACTGATGTTTTTCACCATTTCTAACATGCAGGACGGAATTATTTGCCTTGACCTTGATAACCAGTGCGTTCACGCCAACAAGGCAGCGAAAATTTTTTGTGACAACGAAATTAACGCCCAAATTGAAAGCTGGTTCACGGAAAAAATTACTCCGGATACAGAAACTTCTGAATGGAGTACTGTACGCCGCATTGACGGCGAAAAACGATATTTCGCTATCGAATATAAAAAAATGTTCGACGCTGTCGGAAAGAAAATCGGCTGTTTTTTTACTATTCATGACCAGACAGAAGAAAAAACCCGCTTGTATGCGGAAAAATATTCCGCTACTCATGATACTTTAACTGGGATTTACAATAAAGAATATTTTTATGATGAAGTGAAACAAATTATACATAATAATCCGGAAATTCATTATGTGCTTGTCTGCACAGACGTTAAAAATTTTAAAATCGTTAATGACGTTTTCGGCGTGGAAACTGGTGACAAATTGTTAATTCGTATCGCTGGTTCTATTCGATTCATGGCGAAAGAAGGCTGGGTTTACGGCAGATTAACCGGAGACCGGTTCGCTGTTTGCCTTCCAAAAGACGATTTCAGCGAAAAGAAATTTCTCGAACAAGCAGATAAATTATCCCGTTTATCGGAAAATTATATTTTCAAAATTCAATTACATATGGGCGTGTATGACATTTCCGACAGAAATTTAAGAGTTTCCGTGATGTGTGACAGAGCGAATTTAGCAATTCAAACCATTAAAGACAGCTATGAAAACTGTGTAGCACATTATCAGGAAAACCTCCGGCAGGATTTCCTGAACGAACAGAAAATGATTAACGAATTTGATTTCGCTTTACGTTCAGGAGCGTTTGAAGCCTATGTGCAGCCGCAAGTTTCCTCACAAACAGGGAAAATTTCCGGCGGTGAAGTTTTAGTGCGTTGGATTCACCCGCAAACAGGTATGGTTCCGCCTTATCAATTCATTCCGGTATTTGAACAAACAGGTTTAATTGCCAAATTAGATAATTATATGTGGTGGCTCGCTTGTCATAAACTTCAGGAATGGCAAAACCAAGGACTTACTGAACAATATTTATCCGTGAATATTTCACAGAAAGATTTTTATTTATTGGACGTTTATCAGGTGATTACTAATCTTGTGGAAAAATATCAGATTAACCCGAAAAATTTACATTTAGAAATTACCGAAACGGCAATCATGAACAACCCTACAGAACAACTTCCGCTAATCCATAAACTTCGGGAATATGGTTTTCTAATTGAAATTGACGATTTCGGCAGCGGGTATTCTTCTTTGAATACGCTGAAAGACTTACACGCCGACGTGCTGAAAGTGGACATGGGTTTCCTGAAAGAAACAGAACATGAAGAACGCAGCAGAATTATTCTGAAAACAATTATTTCCCTTGCGAAACTGCTTGACATGGAAGTTATCACTGAAGGTGTCGAAACACAAAAACAAGTAAATTTCCTAAAAGAATATGGCTGTGATATTTTTCAGGGCTATCATTTCGCTAAACCTATGCCTATGCGTGAATTTGAAGATAAATTCCTGAATAAAACTATGCCCGTATAAATGGCAAAAATCCCTGCATTGCAGGGATTTTTAATTTAAGCTAATTAAACTAAGAAAAATTTTTCAAATCTTTCAGGTCAAATGGCGTTTCCTGATATACCACATAATTCAGCCAGTTAGCGTAAAATAAATTCGCATGACATCGCCATGAAAATATCGGTTCATAATTCGGATTTCCCCCCGGAAAATAATTTTCCGGAATTTCAATCGGCAAGCCCTTTTCCAAATCCCGAAAATATTCTTCTTTTAAGGTATTCCGTTCATATTCCGCATGACCCGTCATGAAAATTTGCCTTCCGTTCAGCGACTGCACCAGTAAAACGCCCGCTAAAGGCGAATATGCTAAAATTTTCAGCTGTGGATTCTGTTCAACATCTTCCCGACGAAATTCAGAATGTCGGGAATGCGGTACCGGAAATTCATCATCAAATCCCCTTAATAAAGGCGTTTCCACTTCTGCCCTGTGCTGAAATATTCCGAATAATTTCTTTTTCAGTAAATGCTTTTCTATTCCGTAATGATAATATAACCCTGCCTGCGCCCCCCAACAGATATGCAAAACTGAATAAACATGCGTTTTTGACCATTCCATAATTTCACATAATTCTTTCCAGTAGTCCACTTCTTCAAAAGCAATATGTTCCACAGGTGCGCCGGTAATAATCATTCCGTCATAATCATTCTGACAGACTTCCGGAAAAGTCTTGTAAAATGCATTCATATGACTTTGCGCTGTATTTTTGGAAATATGCGATACCTGCAATAATTCCACATCTACCTGCAAGGGCGTATTGCTTAATAACCGCATTAACTGACATTCTGTGTCAATTTTTTTCGGCATTAAATTTAAAATCAATACTTTCAACGGGCGTATGTCCTGATGTTCTGCACGGGCTTTCGACATCACAAAAATATTTTCTTTCTCTAAAATATGATAAGCTGGTAATTCTTCCGGAATGCGTATCGGCATTGTTCATTCTCCTTTCTGAAATTTTTCTTTCAATTGTTAAAATCCCCCGTCTGTAAAAGACGGGAGATTTTCTGCATGTGTCCATTAAACAGGATGAATCTGCTTTTCAGCATCTCCATGCTTGCCGTCAATGCCGAATTTTTCATTCCGGCGTTTTTCAAAAAATTTCACGGCAACTTGTCCAAATTGTGCATAGCTTAATACATCTTCTTCGCTTTCTGCCCATTCTGCGCATTCTTTCCGGAGTTTTTCCAATTCTGGTTCGAGTAAATCCGCCGGACGGCAGTCAATCGGTTCTGCATTGCCAATAATTTTCTTCCGAAATTCCGGATCAATCGGAACAGGTGTCTGCCCATATTCCCCACGGACAACGCCTTTAAATTCTTTCGTTACGGTTTTGTATCTTTCGCCCATTAAAACATTAAATACTGCCTGCGTTCCGACAATCTGTGAAGACGGTGTAACCAATGGCGGATAACCTGCATCTTTCCGCACTCTCGGCACTTCTAAAAGTACTTCATGCAGTAAGTCTTCTTTCCCTGCCTGCTTAAGCTGTGACAGCAAATTAGAAAGCATTCCGCCGGGTACTTGATAAATTAATGCGCCTGCATCAGTAGCTAACATTTTCTGGTCAATCAAGCCTTCATCAATGTATTTCTTCCGTAAGCCCATGAAATATTCACGGATTTCCATTAAAAGCGGCAAGTCAATTCCTGTGTCGTATTCCGTTCCCTGTAATGCTGCTACCATGGATTCCGTTGGAGCGTGTGATGTTCCTAAAGCTAATGGCGACATTGCCGTGTCAATAATGTCCGCTCCGGCTTCAATGCCTTTCAATAAACACATTGACGCAAGTCCGGAAGTGTAATGCGTGTGTAAATCTACCGGCAAATCCACATTCGCTTTAATGGCTTTTACTAATTCTTCCGTTTTATAAGGCGTTAATAAGGCTGCCATGTCTTTAATACAAATGGAATCCGCTCCGGCTTCCTGAATTTTTTTCGCATATTCTACATAATATTCTGTAGTAAATACTTCTCCTGTGGTGTAGGAAACAGCTACTTGCACTTCCGGCTTTTTCCCGCCACGGGTAGCCTTTTTAGCTGAATTGATTGCCGTCTGTAAATTTCGAATGTCATTCAATGCGTCGAATATTCGAATGACATCAATGCCGTTTTCTACAGATTTCTGCACAAATTCTTCCAGAACATCATCAGCATAATGCCGGTAACCTAACATGTTCTGCCCTCTGAACAGCATTTGTAAACGGGCATCAGGCATTTCTTTCCGGAGTGTCCGCAAACGTTCCCAAGGGTCTTCATTCAGAAACCGCAGGCAGGAATCAAATGTTGCTCCGCCCCAGCATTCTATTGAATTGAATCCGACAGCATTCAGTTTCGGTAAAATTGGAAGCATATCTTCCAATTTCATTCTCGTTGCTAATAATGACTGATGCGCATCACGGAGAACTGTTTCCGTGATTCTTATTTTTTTCGCCATGTTTCTTTGCATCCTTTCTTCATCTGCATTAACCAACAGTTGCTAATGTGTCACCACTCTGCACGTTGTCGCCCTTCTTCACTAAAATGCTCGTTACAGAACCGTCACACGGTGCAACAATGTCATTTTCCATTTTCATGGCTTCTAATACCATAATTACATCACCTTTGGAAACGCTTGCCCCATTGGAAACTTTCACGTCCAGAATTGTCCCCGGCATCGGAGCGGCGACTTTTTCACCTGCTCCCACAGCTGGAGCGGCTGGTGCTGCCGGAGCAGGAGCTGCTGCGGCTGGTGCGGGTGCTGTCGGTGCTGCCGGAACAGCTGCCGGAGCTGCGCCTTCGCCTAATTCTTCTACAGCAACATCATAAGATTTTCCATTCACAATTACATTAAATTTTTTCATAATTTTACCACCAATCTATAAATTTATTCACTTAATTATAACGGGAAATTATTATGTTTCTTCGGCAAATTCGTTACACGCTTGCCTTCTAACATGGATAAGGCTTTGCTGACAGCGTTTCTCAATTCCGCCGGAGTAATTATTTCATCTATGCAGCCTAATCCAGCAGCAGATTCCGCTGAAGCAATTGTATTTGCATACTCTTCCGCTAATTCTTTCCGTTTAGCCTGAAGATTATCGCAGCCTTTCAACTTGTCATGCCAAAGAAATTCTACTGCTGTTTCCGGCATTAACGGCGCAATACATGCATTTTCAAATGCATAGGAAAAATCTGCATTACAGCCTTTTCCAGCTAAAGCCACAAATACTGCCCCGACTGCCGTTCCAGTAATAACGGAAATTTTCGGCGTGGTTGCTTCTGCATAGCTTCCTGCCAAACGAGTTAAAGCCCGAACTGAACCAGCAGTTTCCGTTTCCGCTGAACCGGAAAAACCTGCTGTGTCTACTAATGTAATGACCGGAATGGAAAATGCATCGCATGTCCGGACAAACCGAGAAATTTTCGTGCAGTCTGTTTCCGTGAGTTTCGCATTAGTTTTATTCGTTGCAATAATAGCAACTGTTGAACCGGAAACTGTTGCTAAAGCCGTATATGCCGTTTCTGCATAGTCTGCATATACTTCCTGAATACTTCCGCCGTCGGCAATGCTTTCCACATAAGAAGCTAATTCTGTTCCTGCTGCAACAGTAGGTTCTTCATATTCCATGCACGGCGTGTAAGACATATTATTCAATGGTAATACGTTGATTAAATTTCTTGCCTGTGCAACGGCTTCTTCCGGCGTTTTCGCCGTTAATGCGGAAATACCATTCTTTGCACAAACTTTCGCACTGCTTTGTTCAATGTTCGGAGTGAAAAATAATTCCGCTTCTTCCGCCATAATCACAAAATCTGCTGCACATGCCATTACTGCCGCTGTGCCTGCGCATACTCCGGCAATAATGGCAATTTGCGGAACAACTCCCGAAAGGGCAGAAGTTTGTTCTAACATCATGCTGTAAGCATTCAGTGACGCTGCTGTGCCGTCCATAAATGCGCCGTTGGAATCGTAAATTCCAATTACCGGAGAACCAGTTTTCGCTGCTAATCCGTAAAGTTTGCTGATTTTTTCAGCCTGTGCCATGCTGACTGCACCGTTTTCAATGCTTTTATCCTGCGCAAAAGCATAAACGGGATTGCCGTTGACATAGCCGTAAACCGTCACGACTGCCGCCAATTCATTTTTTTCTTTGACATATGCACCGATTTCCTGATACACATTGTCATCAAACAATTTTGCCAACAATTGTCTTGCCGGACTGTTCAGATTTCTTTCCATCGCAATTCTTCCTTCCTGACATGAAAATATCATTACTTCTTTATGATACTATTTTTTTGGAATTTTTTCAAGTGTTTACGGGATTTTCTTTGCATTTTTGACAATTTTCCATAACTTCGCTAATTTTTTCAAGAAGATTCTGGTTATTTTTCACAAAACCAAGTTTTTCTATTCTTGTCCGAATTTCCGGATTTCGTTCTAAAAATTCCGCCTGTTCAATGCCTTTGAGTTCTGCTTTAAATAATACAGAACGAATTAACCCGTCACAATAATTCCAGTCGCCGCCGTCATTCATTGCATAGAGGATTACTTTTTCCGGCTGATAACTGTAAAGAATCCAGCCTTTGACAACGTCGTTGTCGTCAATCGCTTCAGACAAATGCATTTGCACTTCTTCTGAAAGCGAACATTGACTGACGATTTCCTGATAAGCCGATAAATTTTTCTGTTCTAAAATTCTAAGCATAATTCAGTTTTCCTTTCCTATAGCGTTCCGGATTGCCCTTAATTCATCCGGTGTTAATTCTCTCCATGTCCCTGGTTTCAGCATTCCTAACCGTACTGGTCCTATGGAAGTTCTTCTCAATCGGGCAACTTCTAACCCTACTGCTTCACACATACGGCGAATTTGTCTGTTCCTGCCCTCTTTAATCGTAATTTGCAGAACAACTCTGCCTGTTTCGTTATGCAGAACAATAATATTCGCCGGTTGTGTTTTCTTTCCGTCAAGAACTATTCCTGATGCCATTTCCGAAAGTTGTTCTTCCGTTACAGAGGGTCTGACCGTGACACGGTAAGTTTTCGTAATGTGTTTGCTTGGGTGCATGATTTCATTAGCGAATTTTCCGTCATTCGTCAATAACAACAAGCCTTCCGAATTGCGGTCAAGTCTTCCTATCGGGTAAACCCGTTCTTCCACACCGGAAATTAAATCCATGACACAACGCCTGTCTAATTCATCGGAAACAGTTGTCACATAACCTCGTGGCTTGTTTAACATAATATACCGGAAATTTTTCTTTCGGGATAAAATAATTTTTTCCCCGTCTACAGTAATCATATCTTTATTAGAAGCCTTATCGCCTAATTTCACAGGTCTGCCGTTTTTTTTCACATGCCCTGTTTCAATTAATTTTTCTGCCTTGCGCCGTGAACAATATCCCGCATCGGCAATGTATTTCTGTATTCTGATTTCTGCCATTTCTGTTCTCTCTTTCTCTTGTTTCATTCGAATTTTTCAAAATTGTTTGCAATTTATCCCAGAATTTCATGATTGCATTTTTTTCAGGAATAATTTTTTCTGCAACTGCATTTTCCGCTAAAAGGGGCAAAGAACAAATTTTTATTCCGTTGAAATAATATTCTAATTTGCCTAATTCTTCTCCTTCTTTCACTGGTGCATACGAAAACGGCGCAAGAAGAATTTTATAGTCAATGCCGGAAATATTCTGTTTCGTTGCGCCAATAACAACCGGATTTTCAATTTTCAACGAAATTTGCTCCTGTACGCCGTTCAATAATTGCTGATGTACTTCCGGAATTTCTAATGTTACTGGCTGAACTTGCGAAAAGCCGTAATCATACAGCTGCATATGGTCGTTCCAGTCGTTCGGGTCGTTAAGTGTTACGCAAATTAACGTTACGCCGTTTTTTTCACAGGCGGAAACTAAACACCTTCCAGCTTCATCTGTAAACCCCGTTTTCACGCCAATTACGCCGTCATACATGCGCAAAAGCTTATTCGAATTATACAGCCGCCGTTCATAGGGAGGATTGCCGAATTTCACTAATGCAGATGTCTGACCGCAAATTTCCCGAAATGTTTCATTTTGCAGGGCTTCCCTTGTTAAAATTGCCATGTCGTGCGCTGAGGCTCCATGTCCGGTACCTTCCAATCCAGAAGGCGTAACAAAACAAGTCCTTGTCATGCCAATTTCTTTCGCTTTCGCATTCATTTTCTCCGCAAATGCCGGAATACTTCCGGCAATCGCTACCGCTGCCGCATTCGCTGCGTCATTTCCGGAAGGAAGAAGCATTCCATAGCATAATGCCCTTTTCGTGACTAAATCATTTTCCTGTAATCCCATTGACGAACCTTCAACATGAATTGCTTGATTATCAACTCTAAATTCCGCATCTAAATCCCCGCTTTCAATCGTTAAAAGCGTAGTCATAATTTTTGTTGTGCTTGCCATTGGCAATTTTTCTTCAGCGTTTTTTTCAAATAAAATTTCCCCTGTTGCCGATTCAATCAAAATACAGGCTTTTGCAGAAATATCCATTTCCGCATGAACAGTCATTTCCGGAATACTGAACAGAAACCATATAGGCAAAATACACAGGACAGCCCATTTTTTCAAAACAGTATACATTGTTTCGCCCTCCGTATTTAAAAAATTTCAGTTCAGTATATGCGGACAACATATTTTTTATGAATCTGTTCCGGAAGTTTCTGTTTTTTCGGATTTTCTGACTTTCACTTTTTCTTTTTTCTCTTTGGAAAACATACTGCTGAGTTTGTCCAGTAATTCAGGGAGTTTATCCATAATGACAGCAGTATTGCTTTCTCCGTGTTCGGGAAGTTGTATCATGCGGACTTCTCCCTGCTGAACGACTAAAAAGCCTACTGGTTTCACACTCATTCCAGCCCCCGCACCGCCTGCAAAATATTCTTTATTCGTGCGTGTGGGCAAATCTGAACCGCCTGAGGCAAAACCAACGGAAATTTTCGATACAGGAATGACGGTTACGCCGTCTTGACAGGAAATTGGTTCTCCGACCATTGTGTCTGTATCTACCATACTACGAATTTTTTCTACACTTACTCCGATAAAATCATTGATTTTATGCTCACTCATGAAAATTCTCCTTTATTTAAGATTATAATTTTTTCCGAATAACGGATTGCCCTGCTTCATGACTATCTTTCAGATAATACCATAAAAATACAAACAGAGCGAAAATAAATTTGCCAATATTGATTTTCACTTTACAGCGAAAATTATATTTGCTTTTGTCCTCAATAAAATCATATTTTAATTGGATGTTTTTCCTTTTGACATGCACCCAAATTCCCGTCTGACTGAATAAATTCTGCAAAATAATTTGCATGAGTCCATATTCTTCCGCACAAGCCGCAGCATCTTCTGCCGCAATTAAAATGTCCGTTTCAATGGAATCCCATGTCATTGCTTTCCCTAAATAAACCATTGTTTCCGGTAAAGCGTGCATTCCGCTTTCTGCCATGTCTAACCGGTTCACTAATTTTTGCATTCTTTCTGAAAATTTATCTAAAATTAATTTTTTTGGCGGTTTTTCAAGTTCTGTTTCGGTTTCCGGTTCAGGCGAATGCTTGTTTTTAGGTTTAGCATTGGAATTAGAATTAGAATCAGAAACAGTTTTTTTCTTGCGTTTTGATTTAGAAGGCAGTAACTTAATTCCAAAATATCGCACATTCCAGAAAATTTCTCCGTCCCAGTACTGCACATGTACAATAATACTGGATAAACAAATGATTATCATAATGGCTAAAATAATCCATATGACTGTCCACAGAATTTTCAGAATGCTTAAAAGCCCTAAAATTATCATCATTCAGACACGTCCTGTTTCATTAGTTCCCTTGTAAAGGCTTTCGGATTCGGGTCAGGTAATTCTTTCAGCGATTGTAAACCAAATACCCTTAAAAATAAATCCGTTGTCCGGTAGCCTATCGGATGCCCGGGAACGTCAATTCTTCCTGCCTCTTCAATCAAGCCTTTATCCACTAAAGAATTTACTACGGAAGAACTATCTATTCCCCGGACTCGTTCAATAAATCCTTTGCTGACTGGCTGATTATAGGCAATAATGGTTAAGGCTTCCATTGCTGCATTAGATAAGGGCTGCATTCTTCTGGTTTCCATGCATGTCCGAATAATCGGGGCAAATTCTTGCTTTACGGCTAACTGCCACGCCGTTTCTAAATGCAAAAGCTGTAAAGCTGAATCCGGTTCAGCATATTTTTGCTTTAATTTTTCCATAATTAGTAATATTTCCTGTTTCGTAACTTCTAATAATTGGGCAAGTTTCGCCGTTTCCACGGGGTCACCCATTGCAAATAAAATCGCTTCCACTTCTGCACAAAGTTGTTTTTCTTCTGTCATTCTTCTGTCACCGCCTTTTTCGTTTCGCACATTGTCAGCATAGTATTATCTTCATTTAACGCAATTCTTCCGGAACGGGTTAATTCCAACACAGCTAAAAATGTTGCCACTCTCGCTGAACGATTCGTTACCCCTTCATAAAGGGAATCTACAGAAACTGTTTTCCCTTGATATAATTTTTTTAAAATAATTGTCACTCTGGAAAGAACAGAAACGGTTTTTTCCTGTTGTGTGACTGTGTTAGTTATCCGTTCAGAAAGAATTTGCCCTCTGAGTTGGTTTTTGCCGATTTGTGCAAATATTTCCGCAAGTTTTTCCGGTGAATGCTGTAAAGAATATTGTTGTTTAATTTTCGGGAGTTTCATTGGCGAACGGACGAAAAAATCATCTGCAATAAAATGTTTTTTTAATTCTTTCGCCGCCGCCTGCGCAAGTGCGTATTCAATTAGTGTACCTTGCAATTCCTGTTTTGCTTTTTCGGCTTCCTGCGGTTTCGGCAAAAGCGAAATAGTTTTAATATAAACCAGTCTCGCTGCCATTTCTAAAAATTCGCCTGCTAATTCAAGATTTTGTTCCCTTGCCTGATCCATGTAAGATAAATACTGTTCTAATAATTTTGTGATTTCAATATCATGAATATTCAGCTGATGACGGGAAATTAAATGCAATAGTAAATCTAAAGGTCCTTCAAATACATCTAATTTAAATTGGATTCCGGTCATGTTACCATCACCAGAAAATTCGTTGAATAATATAATAATTGATAAATCCAGTTGCCAAGATAAGACAAGGGAATGCCTAATATTCCTGTAATCATCAGCAACATCACAATCCCGTAAAAATACCGTTCATTCTTCATGAACCATAATGCCGCTTTCGGCGGGAGAAAATATGTTAATACCCTCGAACCGTCTAAAGGCGGAACAGGTATCATATTAAACACAAACAAATTAATATTAATCAAAATAAAATAAAACAACATATACCCTACAGTGTCCATTTCTCCGGAACGCAGCCGGAAAACAATCATTCCCACAAATGCCGCCAATAAATTAGAAAGTGGTCCTGCAATTGCTGTCAGCATCATGCCCTTTTTCGGATTCTTAAACCGATTCGGATTGACTGGTACAGGCTTAGCCCAGCCAAACCCACAGAAAAATAACAAGATTACCCCTAAAAAATCTACATGCGCTAACGGGGAAAGTGTCATTCTTCCTTCATTTTTAGCCGTGTCATCTCCTAATTTATAGGCTGACCATGCATGTGCAAATTCATGTAACGGGTTAATCAGCAAAATAATCATAATCCGCACAAAATATTCAATTAACTGTTCAGAAGCCATTCCCTTACTCCCTTCTCGTTCTACTTGTGTAACACAATACTCTTATATTATACTACAAATTCGTCCACATTGCAAGCCTATTTTCTGAAAAATTTCCCTGAAAAAAATTTTTTTGAAAAATTTGAAAAAAACACTTGCTTTTTTTCTGACTTTGTGCTATAATATATGACATAGGTGTTTTTACACGGTTTCAAATTCAAAAGGGAGGTGTATTTCATGGCAAAATGTTCAGTTTGTGGCAAAGGCGTGACATTCGGAAATAAGGTTTCCCATTCACACAGAGCATCCAGCAGAACCTGGAAACCAAACGTACAGCGTGTGAAAGCTATTGTCAAGGGTTCTCCCTGTCACATTTATGTATGCTCCAGATGTCTGCGTTCCGGTAAGGTGGAACGTGCGTAAACCACATAATGAAAATCAATCAGGAGTCAAGGCTTATTTCGTCATGTACCCCTGATTTTTTCATTAGAATAAAATTTATGCGAAAATGCTTGACAAACCCAGAAATCAGTAGTATAATAAAATAAGATAAGTTCCGTTTCGATGATTTTCATCGAATAAGTTTTTAATTTTACAATGAGGTGAATATTTTGGCAGAAATTAAACAAAGTCAAAAGCCGATTACTAATCCGGCTCTCGTTCAGGCAATGGACGCTATGAAACAAGAACGTAACCAGAAAACAGAAGTCACTTTTGTTAATCATCTGAAGGCTGCACGTTTCCTCGTTCCGGCAAATATTAAAACTGTTCAGAACGCTCAGGCAAATTCAGACGGTACTGTAGAACTTAAAGAACAACCACAAATTAGTTTCGTTCTGTTCAATGACTCCGAGAAAAAGAAATTTTTCCCCTTGTTTACGGATATTGCTGAACTTCGTAAATGGAAAGAATCTAATCAGCATCAGCTTGCTGCGCTTTCCTATCGGGATTTGTGCGAATTTCTGAAAAGAAATCCTGAAAATGAAATCGCTGGTGCTGTAGTGAACCCTTACGGGCAGAATATTATGATTCCTTTAGCAAGCCTTCACCGGATTCTTAACACAGAAGCCATTGCCCCAGGTACGCAAATTCAAATTGGCACACTGAAAGAAGACCCGATTGAACTGTTAGATGTTCTTAAAGAATATTTAGCCACAAAACCTGAAGTGAATAAGGCTTATTTGCGTGTCATGAAACGTGAAGACAAGCCGAACCCGAATTTCTTACTTCTTATTGATACAAGCGTTTCCGAAGAAACACAAGTCAGAGAATTATTTAACGGCATTTCTCAGGCGGCTAAACCACATTTGCGTGGCGTGGAATTGGCAATCGCTCCGACAACAAACCGATTCGGTGAAGCTGCTTTACGTGATGCCGTTCCTTTTTATGAAAGTAATTCCGGCATTACCATGTCCACAAATGCATAAAATTTCTAAAAATTAGCATGATTAAACTATTAAAATAAGGTCAGGCACTCGTTCAGAGTGTCTGCCTTTTTTGTGAAGAAAAAAATTTTTTTGTCAGAAATGGGAACATATTAGCCGTTTTTCAAGAATTTTTCAGAAAATTTTCAGAAAGATTTCAGAAACTGACTTGCTTTTTTTAGGCAAATATGCTATAATATAGGAAATATATTTTAGAATTGAGGCGTATGTTTATGGACGAAGAACAATTCATGCTTGATACTGTTGTACAGATTACCCCCGCCCAACAAAAAGAACTGGTGAACGTTTTTCATGAGTTTATCGAACTCGAACATTTGTACACTTCCGCCGCTGAATTAGTGAAAACTCAACTCAGCATTTACGATTCTGAATTTAGCGTGAAATTCAAAAGAAATCCCATTCACAGCATTGAAAGCCGTATTAAATCCCCTCAGAGCATTGTCGGAAAATTACAGAAAAAAGGTCTGGAATTGTCCGCTAAATCCGCTCAGAAAAATCTTATGGATATTGCCGGCGTTCGGGTCGTTTGCTATTATATTAACGATATTTACGCCATTTCTGAACTGCTTTTCACACAGAGGGAATACAAAATTGTTAAAATTAAGGATTATATTAAAAATCCTAAGCCCAGCGGTTACCGCAGTTTACATGTCATTGTTATGGTTCCTGTTTACCTTGCTACACAGAAAAAAGAAGTTCCCGTTGAAATTCAAATTCGAACTATTGCTATGGATTTCTGGGCAAGTTTAGAACATCAGCTGCATTATAAAACAAAATCTGTCGTTTCTGAATCCCTGAAAAAAGAATTACAGGATTGTGCCGAAATTATCGCTAATACAGATTTGCGAATGCAGGATATTTACGAAAAAATCAACGAATTAGAATAATTGCAAAATATTTCAGAAAAGTTCAGAAAAGTATTGCAATTTTTCTGAAAATCTTGTATAATAGATTTAGTGCTTTGAGGAAAAGCAAATCTATTTCTTTAAAAAAAGGAGAAGTTTCCCATGTACAAAGAATTAATGGATACGATCGGTTACGTTGCAAGCGTTGACCCTGAAGTCGGCGCAGGTATGCAGAAAGAACTTGCCCGCCAGAAAAGAAATTTAGAATTGATTGCCAGCGAAAATATTGTTTCCCCGGCAGTAATGGCAGCAATGGGCAGTGTTTTGACAAACAAATATGCCGAAGGTTACCCCGGTAAACGTTATTACGGCGGTTGTGAATGCGTTGACGTTGTGGAACAGATTGCCATAGAAAGAGCTTGCCAGTTATTCGGCGCAAAATTCGCTAACGTTCAGCCACATTCCGGCGCACAGGCAAACACTGCCGTTTATGTAGCTGTTCTTCAACCTGGTGACACTGTTCTCGGCATGAGCCTTGACGACGGCGGACACCTCACCCACGGTTCACCAGTGAATATTTCCGGAAAATATTTCCATTTCGTTTCTTACGGTTTAGACGACGAAACAGAAACAATTAATTATGACACTGTGCAGAAACTCGCTGAAGAACATCAGCCGAAATTGATTGTTGCCGGCGCATCAGCTTATCCCCGTGCAATTGATTTCCAACGCCTTGCTGAAATTGCGCATTCCGTTGGTGCTTTATTAATGGTAGACATGGCACACATTGCCGGACTTGTTGCCGCTGGTGTGCATCAATCCCCCGTCCCCTATGCCGATATTGTAACCACAACCACACATAAAACTTTAAGAGGTCCCCGTGGCGGTTTAATTTTAACGAATGATGAAGCCCTTGCGAAAAAAATTAACTCCGCTGTATTCCCAGGCACACAGGGAGGTCCTCTCATGCATGTAATCGCTGCAAAAGCTGTTTGTTTCGGGGAAGCCCTCAAACCCGAATTTAAAGCTTATCAGCAGAAAATTGTGGAAAATGCTAAAGCCCTCGCAGAAGGCTTGCTGAAACGTGGGTTCAATCTCGTTTCCGGCGGTACAGATAACCATTTAATGCTTGTTGACTTACGTCCTTTCCACATCACTGGAAAAGAACTCGAACACCGTCTTGATGAAGTTTACATCACGGTGAATAAAAACGCTATCCACAAAGACCCTGAAAAGAAATTCGTTACCAGTGGCATTCGCATTGGTACTCCGGCTGTCACAACCAGAGGTCTTGGCGTGGAAGAAATGGACAAAATCGCTGAATATATTTTCCTTTGTGCAACCGATTTTGAACATAAAGCCGATGAAATTCGTGCAGGCGTAACCGAAATTTGCAAGAAATTCCCTTTATATGAATAATTTTTCCTGAAACAACAATTTGAAATAGGCGGACTTTGTTCGCCTTTTCTTTTTAAGGAGCGAACGTTTATGCGAAAAAAGAAATCTCAACAGGACGATTCCGAAAAATTACAGGCTCTTCTGCAATCATGGAATATTTCTTTTCCGGAAACTTCCCTGAATGATTTCCCTAAGGCAAATTTTCCGGAAACTGCACTTTCCCCTTCTGAAACAAAAGAAGAAATTCCTGAACCCGTTCCCCCCACAGAATCAGAAAATTCCCATTCTGAACCTGTTCCCTCTGCTGAATCTTTACAGCTTGAGCCTTTGCATTCGGATTTGTCTGCTGCACCAATGAGTAACCCCTCCCGACATCAGGATTTTGATTTAAATCAATTATTCAAAACACAAATAATTCAATCATTGCATGGAACTGTCCGCATGATTTCATTTGATTATTTTGTTTTCGCTTTAGTTTTATGTTTATACGGGATTTATTCCATGCACGGAATTAAAGCAATTATTTCTGTTTTTTGCTTTTTAGCGGCTTTTTTATGGATTTGGTATATGTTCAGCTGGAAATTGACGTTCAACGGCGAAACAAATCGCTTTTCTTTCTGTTCTTTATTTCGGGAAGAAATCACTTTTCACGCTTCCGAAATTGAAAACTTAACGATAGAAGAACACTATTTCCGCCGCAGCATGAAAGAAGTGCTGATGATGACTGTGCATTCCCGTAAAATTATTATCGTTCTCGGCTATCCTGATGTAATAACTCGCTCTGAAAAATATTTTGGCGGTTATCCTAACGCAAAAAAATTACTGTCCTATTTGAATTATTATCAGGAATTGCACGGAGATTTCCGGTATTCGCATTTGAGGAAATATGCTTATGTTCATGCTGAACAGCCAAATTCTGAAAAAAATTCTTCCTCTAAAGAAGAACTCATGGAATTATTGTCCAAATATCAACAACAAATTAACCAAAATCAGCGAGGTGATTAACTTTGCCACTTGCCGAACAAATCCGCCCGAAAACATTAGATGACATTTTCGGACAGAAACATTTACTTGCTAAGGGAAAACCTTTGCGAAAAATTATTGAAAGCGGTCATATTCCGAATATGATTTTCTACGGCTCGTCCGGTATCGGAAAAACTACCGTTGCCCGAATTATTGCCGAACAGACGAATATGTCTTTTCACCCCCTCAACGCCACGCAGGCAGGCATTTCCGACATGAAATCTATTTTTTCGGAAGTAGGCACATTCGCCGGAATGAATGGTATTTTGCTTTACCTTGACGAAATTCAATATCTGAACAAAAAACAACAGCAAAGTTTACTGCCCTATATTGAAAACGGCAATATTACCCTGATTGCCTCCACAACGGAAAACCCTTATTTTTCAATTTATCATGCAATTATCAGCAGATGTACAGTTTTTGAATTTAAGCCGTTAAATTTTTCCGAAATGCAAAAAGCCGTGGAAAGAGCTTTCCAAAAAATCAATTATACTGATTTTATTTTAGAAGACGGGGTAATTTCCCATATTGCCCACGGCAGCGGCGGAGATGTCCGGAAAGCAATGAACGCTGTGGAATTATGCTTTCTTTCCGCTGAAAAAACTCCAGAAGGAAAAGATTACATTTCCCTTGAAACGGCGAAACTTTTAACTCAGCGCAGTAATATGAATTATGACCGTGACGGCGATTCCCATTATGATATTTTATCCGCCCTGCAAAAATCCATTCGGGGCAGTGATGAAAATGCTGCTTTACATTATGCCGCCCGACTGATTCAGGCGGGAGATTTACTTTCTTTAACAAGAAGATTACTCGTCATTGCTTCTGAAGATATTGGTTTAGCATATCCTGCTGTTGTTCCCATTGTGAAAGCCTGTGTGGATAACGCTTTACAATTAGGACTTCCGGAAGCCCGCATTCCCATTGCGGAAGCGGTCATTTTATTAGCAACTTCCCCGAAATCTAACAGTGCTTATCTTGCCATAGATGCCGCTATTGAAGATGTAAACCAATACGGCGCATTAGATTTCCCCCGTCATTTACAAAATCAACATTTTGACGGAGAAGGGGCTGAAATAAAGGGTCAACATTACCTTTATCCGCACGATTACCCGAATCATTACGTTCCTCAGCAATATCTTCCTGATGAAATTAAAGACCATGTTTATTATCATTTCGGAGAAAATAAACATGAACAAGCCGCTTTTGCCTATCGGCAAAATATTCTTAAAAATTTAAAATAATTATTCCAAGGAGAAAAACAATGAAAATTATTGGTATTATTGGCGCAATGCCTTCCGAACTGAAAAATATTCAAACCATTCAGGTCAATCCCGTAATAAAAAAAATTGCCGGCTATGATTTCCATGAAAGTATGCACGGCACGAATAAAATTATTACTGTTTGCTGTGGTATTGGAAAAGTCAATGCCGCTGTCTGCACGCAAATTTTAATTGATATGTTCCACGTGGAACATATTATTAACACCGGAATTGCCGGAGGACTAAAAACAAATATTCATGTTCTGGAAATTGTCATTTCTACAAGCGTTCTTCCGCATGATTTAGATGCACACTTTTTAGCGGATTATCCGCCATATCATGCAGAATTTGAAGCCGATACGGCTTTACAGTCCCTTGCTTGTGAAATATGCCGTGAAATGAACATTGTTTATCATCAGGGAAAAATCATTTCCGGAGATGCTTTTATTACGGATAGCCAGATTAAAGCAAATTTAATTGAACAATTTCACCCTTACGCCGTTGACATGGAAACCGCCGCTATTGGTCAGACAGCGTGGAGAAATCAAATTCCTTTCGTTAGTATTCGGTGTATTTCCGATTTAGCCGATGATGACGGGGCAATGAGTTTTGACGAATTTGAACTTCTTGCCGCTGAAAGAGTTGCCGAAATCGTCATGAAACTATGCGAAAATGCTTGAATATTTAATTTAAAAAGGCAGAACCTGAAAAGTTCTGCCTTTTAATTATTTTTTCTTGTCTGAACCGGAACAGCCTGAACAACTTCCGCAACCACAACCGCAACTACAGCCTTTTCCGTTCTTTTTGTTCCGGATTACGGTGAAAATGGCTTTAATGATAATGATTCCAATCAGAATTATTAAAATTATATCAATTATATTCATACAAGCATTACTCCTATCCAATACACCGCTAACGAAATGATCCACGCTACAACACATTGCCAGATAACTAAAATTACTGCCCAACGTCCGCCAAGTTCACGCTTTACAGCGGCAATTGCAGCAACACAAGGCGTATATAACAGCGAAAAAACTAATAATGCTGCTGCTGATAAAGAACTCATTGCTGCACTGACATCTTCGCTGTAAAGAATTTCTAACGTGGAAACAACACTTTCTTTTGCCATGAATCCGCTGACTAAAGCAACTAATATTTTCCAATCGCCTAAACCTACTGGCTTCATTAACGGCGCAAATATTCCTGCTACTGCTGCTAAAATGCTATTTTCTGCATTTTCTGTTAAATTTAAATTCAAATCAAAACTTTGTAAAAACCATACTGCCACTGTTGCAATTAAAATTACTGAAAATGCCCTTTGTAAAAAGTCTTTCGCTTTTTCCCATAAAAGCTGTAATACATTTTTTGCTCCCGGTAATCGGTAATTCGGTAATTCCATGATGAACGGCACGGCTTCCCCTTTGAAAATGGTTCTCTTATACAGGCACGCCGCTAAAATTCCAACAATAATTCCTAAAATATACAGCCCAACCATAATTAAACCACTATATTCCGGAAAAAACGCATTCACGAAAAATGCATAAATCGGTAATTTCGCTGTACAACTCATGAACGGTGTCAATAAAATGGTCATTTTCCGGTCACGTTCACTTGGTAATGTTCTTGTTGCCATGACTGCCGGAACTGAACAGCCGAACCCAATTAAAAGCGGAACAATACTTCTTCCGGAAAGTCCTATTTTCCGCAATAATTTATCCATGAAAAACGCTACACGGGCAATATAGCCGCTGTCTTCCAGTATCGAAAGGAAAAAGAACAATGTTACGATAATTGGCAAAAAGCTTAATACACTGCCTACCCCTGCGAATATTCCGTCAATAATTAACCCATGCAGAACATCATTCGTTTGTGCGTTCGTCAATGCAGTATCCACAATTTCCGTGAATGCATCTATTCCTGTTTCGAAAATTCCCTGTAACCATGCACCAATCACATTAAATGTCAACCAGAAAATCAACGCCATAATGATAATAAACATGGGAATTGCTGTATATTTTCCGGTTAAAATCTGGTCAATTTTTTTGCTCCGGATATGTTCACGGCTTTCATGCGGTTTAGTAACTGTTTCCGCACAAAGTTTCTGTATAAAGGAAAATCGCATATCGGCAATTGCTGCACTCCGGTCAAGTCCTCGTTCATGTTCCATTTGTGTAACAATATGTTCCATTGCTTCTTCTTCATTTTTATCTAATGCAAGCTGAGAAATCACCAAAGAATCACCTTCAATGACTTTTCCAGCAGCAAACCTTAACGGTAAATTCGTTCGTTCTGCATGGTCTTCAATTAAATGACTGATTCCATGTATGCAGCGGTGAACTGCTCCGCCGTGTTCCGTTTTACTGCAAAAATCCTGATATACAGGGCATTCCTGATAATGCGCAATATGTATGGCATGTTCAACGAGTTCTTCAATACCTTCATTTTTCGCTGCGGAAATCGGCACTACCGGAACGCCTAAAATCTGTTCCATACGGTTCACGTCCACACTTCCGCCATTCGCTGTTAATTCGTCCATCATATTCAAGGCAATTACCATGGGAATATCCATTTCCAAAAGCTGCATTGTTAAATTTAAATTCCGTTCAATATTCGTTGCATCAACAATATTGATTAACGCATGGGGTTTCTCCTGTAAAACAAAATTTCTGGAAACAATTTCTTCACTGCTATAAGGCGACATGGAATAAATTCCAGGTAAATCTGTAATTAACGTGTCCGGATGTCCTTTAATTGCACCGTCTTTTCTGTCCACTGTTACGCCTGGGAAATTTCCAACATGCTGTTTCGCACCTGTTAGCCGGTTAAATAAAGTTGTTTTCCCACTGTTTTGATTTCCGACTAAACCGAACCGCATTACCGTTCCTTCTGGTAATGGATTCCCGTCCCCTTTGGCGTGAAATTTTCCGCCTTCCCCTAATCCAGGGTGTTCAAGCGGTTTATGTTCATGTTGTTCAGAAGAAATTTTTTTCGGATTTTCCACCGGACAAACTTCAATTTTTTCTGCATCGGCAAGCCGAATGGTTAATTCATAGCCGTGCAGGCGTAATTCTATCGGGTCGCCCATAGGGGCATATTTCATTAACGTAATTTCCGTACCAGGAATAATTCCCATATCCAGAAAATGTTGCCTTAACGCCCCGTCACCGCCTAATTCTTTTACGCAAACAGTCTGCCCGATTTGCGTATCTTTCAATGTAGCCATGTCATTTGTTCACTCCTGTTTTCAAATTAGCAAAAGCTGTAGAGTTCTGCTTATCAGTTATTATAGCATGTTTGCGGAAAAAAGTCAACTTTCTGTTAGCCTATGCAAACTTAGATTCACAAGGAAAAGCCTTCCTGCATATACTATATATTATTTGATATATGATTTGAAAAGAGGAGGCTTTCGTTTATGCTGTTATCTTTGTTCAATCAGCTTTTTCTCTGGATTCTTCACGCAGACACGCCGAATCAGTTTCCTAAGCCACTCAAACCAGAAGAAGAACTCGCTTGTTTTGAGGCTATGGAACAACAACATGACCATAAAGCAAGGCACAGACTTATTGAACATAATCTCCGGCTTGTGGCGCATATCGTCAAAAAATATCACGGAAGCGAAGAACAGGAAGAATTGATTTCTATCGGCACATTCGGACTGATTAAGGCTGTAGATACTTTCGATTATCATAAAAACACCCGTTTCAGCACTTACGCTTCAAAATGCGTGGAAAATGAAATTTTAATGCATTTCCGGGCAAAAAAGAAACATCTTTCCGACATACACATGAATGAACCCACGATGACTGACAAAGACGGAAACACATTAACTTTAATGGATACATTAGAGGACGGCACGAATTTAGAAGAACAAGTTGAATATTCCATTCATTCCAAACAGTTATATGATTTTCTGAAACAATGCCTTGACAAGAGAGAATTAGAAATTATGGTTTACCGTTACGGACTTTATCAGCATATTCCACTAACGCAAAAAGAAGTTGCCGAAAAATTAAATATTTCCCGTTCTTATGTTTCCCGTTTAGAAAAAAAAGCCCTGAAAAAATTACGGGAAAAATATGACACTACGCCTTTTTAAAAAACAGGGAAACTTTCTGGAAGTTTCCCTGTAAAATTCAAGACTGATTATTTTTTTCGGCTTTTACGATTTGTTCTTTCGTAATGGGAACAGTAATTCTTGAAGCTCTGTCTGTTGTTTTCGGTGTATAATGCAGTTCCAGGGCTTTAAAATTCTTGTTCACTTCACAGGCAATATAGCCTGTACAGGAGCTACCGGCAGCAATTTCTTCATTCAGTGCATCAATGCCATAGAAATCATATAATTTCCGCATGACCGGAATTGTACAGCATTTATCAGAAGGATATTCCACTCCGTCAGCTGTTAAAGAAAAATTATTCAAGTAATTGGCATTTACTGTATTTTCTGTTTGGTTGTCAATCTGTATCTGAAAGAATAAAGCCATATTTCCGGAATCTTCCATAACCATTTCGGGGTCTTCCGCAGAAAGTACGGTTAATTTCATTCCGCCAAATTCCGCTTCCTGACCAAGTACAGCCTGCACTTCTGTCCCTTCAAAAACTGTTTCTTCCGTTGCTGTGCCGGAAGAATCGGAAGAAGTGTTCTGACACCCCGCAGATAAAATCATTCCTCCGGCAAGCATTAAACAAAATAGTGTTTTAGTAAATTTGCAGTTATTCTTCTTCATTAATATACTCCTCATCGTCAACATATTCTTCATCGTCGGTATATTCTTCATCGTCGGTATATTCTTCATCGTCGGTATATTCTTCATCGTCAACGTATTCTTCTTCGGCAATGGTTTCTTCCGCATCTTCATCTATATAGTTTCCTTCAGCGTCCTGATAATACGCCCCGTTCGGGTGTACATCAAATAAAACAATATCGTCCTTATCTTCAAAATTCCGGTAATACATCAATTCACTGACTGTCACTAACTGATAGCCTTCATCAAGCAAATCCGGAATAATTCGCTCTGAAGCTAATGCACTTTCCGGATGAATGTCATGCATTAAAATAATATCTCCGTCTGATACGTTTTCCATGAGTACTTCATAATCTTTCTGAGAATCCAGCCATTTCCAGTCGTTCGTATCCAACGACCAGTAAATGAAAGATCTTTCTTCTTCTTTCTGAATTTCTTCACTATATTCCCCATAAGGCGGTCTGACGTGCTGCGGATAACGTTTAATTGCTTTGTAAACAGCATCATCACATTTTTTAATTTCTTCTAATGCATCTTCTATGGACGAATCTTTTAAACTCTGATGACTCCATGTGTGATTGCCTACTTCACAACCGAGTTTTACTTCCCGTTGTAAAATTTTTCTTGTTTCCGGTGTCACCATTTCCCCCACAACGAAAAATGTTGCGTGGGCGTGATACCTTTCTAAAATGTCTAAAATTTCATCTGTTGAACCGCTTAACGGTCCGTCGTCATAAGTAAGCGCAACCATTGGTTTACTAATATCAATTTTATAATGCGGGTCAATAAATGCAGCGTTTTCATCTGGTTCTGTTGTTGGTTCTTCTGTCGTGGGTTCTTCCGTTGTCGGGGCTTCTGTTATTTCCGGTTCTGTTTCTGCTGTCGCTTCCATCGCAGCAGCAACCGCTTCTTCATTTTTCAATGTGTTACGATAAGATGCCCAGACGGCTACCACTCCCCCGAAAATTCCTACTACACACAAGCCCAGTAATGTAGATTTTACATTTTTCTTTAACCGATATTTTTTCTTCTTTGGTGTAGTAGTAGTGGATTTCTTTTCAGCAGTTACGGCTGGTTTTCCTGAATGAGTTTCCGGAACGGGAATTTTTTTCTTTATTGGTTCTTTCTCCGGAATAACGGGCTTTTTCCGGACAAGTTCTGTTTCCGGTGATGAAGGCTTTTTCCGGACGAGTTCCGCCTCTGGTGATGAAGGCTTCTTCCGGACAAGTTCCGCCTCTGGTGATGAAGGCTTTTTCCGGACGAGCTGCGCTTCCGGTGATGAAGGCTTTTTCCGGACGAGTTCACTTCCGGCAGGATTTTGTTTTTTCTTAACAGTTACTGTTACTACTGTTCTGGATTTGTTTTTTGTCGCTGATGGTTCTTCTCCTTGCATTGACCTGTACCATTCCTTTCTGTTCTACCGATTTTATCAAATTTTTCTGTTTTCTAATCAGAATCGTTTTAATTTTCTCTATTGAAACAAAAATAATGTCCAGAATTTATTATAGCACACAAAATTTAAAAAGTCCAGTTATTTTGACTGCTTGCGTAAATTTTGTTAATTATGTCCAATTTTTAATTGCTTTTTTTGTCGGAATTGGCATCTTCCCATTTCTGTTGCTTTTCTTTTTCGATTAGTTTTTCAAATTCTTCCGCCGGCAGAGGTTTTGAAAAATAATACCCCTGAATAATATCACAACCGGCTTTTTTCAGTAATTGATATTGTTCTTCTGTTTCTACGCCTTCAGCAATAACCGGAACATTTAAAAAAGCTGCAATTTCGAGCATGAGTTCTACCATTTTATAGGCTTTTTCGCTTGTGGTAATATTCCGGATAAATTGCATGTCTAATTTTAATGCATCAATCGGTAAAAGTGTCAGCATATTCAAAGAAGAATAACCGCTCCCGAAATCGTCCATTTCAATTCGGAAACCAATTGCCCTTAATCGATTCACGGTTTCAATAATCTGACTGGAATTTTCTGTGTAGGCGGATTCCGTGATTTCTAAAAGCACTTCCGCCGGTTCGAGTTCGTTCACACGAACAATTTCTGTGATTTCGTTTTCAAATTCGGGGTCATACACATCAATTCGGGAAACGTTCACGGAAACAGGAATGCTGATTTGATATTTTTCTTTCCATTTACGAATTTGTTCAGCAGCACCATTCCAGACGAAACGGTCAAGCTTATGCACTAAGCCATTCGATTCGAACAGCGGAATAAATACGCCCGGGCTAATCATACCCGTTTCAGGGTGAATCCAGCGAATTAACGCTTCTGCACTGGATAATACCGGTCTGTTCCCCTGAATGCTGTATTTCGGCTGGAAATATACTTTAAATTGCCGTTCAGCAAGGGCGGAATCCATTTCAGTGATTAATTTTTCCTGATACAGTTCTTTTTCATGTAACTGATTATCATAAACCATGTAGGCAGTCTGGTAAGAACTTCTCAAACTGGCACAAACCGTATTTGCCCGTTCAAAACGCTGTTCCATGTCAATACTCATGTCCGCATTCTGATAAACGCCAATGCGAATGCTAATTTTCGCTGAGTCCGTCCGTTCAATGAAACTTTCCGAAAATTGTTTCACTAATGCATCATAGTCCGAACATGCGGGAATGTATAAATAATACATGTCTGCCTCATAACGGCACGCAAGTCCTCCGGTTCTTTCGGCAATTTCCTGCACTAATTCCGCAAGGGTTTTCAGAATTTTATTTCCGTAATCCCTCCCGTGTAATTCATTCACTAAATGAAACCGGTTAATATTCAGCACAATGGCATCTGTTGCCATTTCCGGATAGTAACGGTCATATTGCCGTGCGTACTGCATGAAAAATACTTTCGTATATAAATTCGTCAATGTGTCCCGTTCATTTTCATGAATTAAATTATTCCCTTCCGCTAACTGAATGGAACGCTGTACTCTTGCTAAAATCACTTCCGGCATGTCATACGGTTTCGGAATGAAATCCACTGCCCCCTGATGTAATGCCTGCACTTCAGCAGATTTTTCAGAAGTCAATACAATTACCGGTATTCTTCTTAATTCTTCGTCATGATTTAAAATGTCTAAAAGTTCATATCCGTCCATTTCAGGCATAAGCAAGTCTAACAGAATCAAAGAAAGTGTATTCTGATTTTGTTTCACTTGTTCTAATGCCTCTACGCCGTTTTCTGCATAAATGACATCGTAATCCCTGCCCACGATAAACCCTAATAATTCACGGTTAATCAATTCATCATCTACAACCAGAACTTTCCGGCGAATTTGATTTTCAGAATGCATATCATCAAGACCTTTCCAGAAATTTTTCTTTCGTTTATTTCATTATACCAGAAAATGCTACACTTTTCAAGCCTTTTTTGAAAAAAAAAGAAAACTGCTGTAATTTCTACAACAGTTTTCTGAATTGTTCAGGATTTTTTAAATCGCTGTAAATTTTCCAGCAGCATTTCTTTCTGTTGCGCCTGTTTCTGACATAAATCTCTGTTTTTATCCAGAATTACTTCCTGCATGTCGGATAAATCTTCTAAAAGCCATTCAGGGTATCTTTTCTGTAACGCATAAGATAAACTACGAAATTCTCTGTTTAATAAAGCGTGCCACCGGATATAAAAACGGTATAACGTTTTGTTCACTCTCCGGAATGCCAACGCTGAAAGCAGAATGTCCAATGCTAACACAACCGCAAGACTGATTGCCAAAAACCGCCGGAAATGTGGATTCATTCTGTCAAATAAGGAAATTACTGACGGGTTAATCCATTTACTGATAATTGTACACGCTGTACCGAAAAATAAAAATCCTAACAAGCATATCCTGCCTTGAATTTGAAACGCCATTCCGGTGTAATCCCATAATTTCATGCTGAAAATGTTTTCCAGCACACAAGCCGCTGTATATTCTACAATGATACATAATACAGCTGAACAGAAAAATAATTTCACCGGATTTTCAATATGCATTCCTAATAATATTCCGAAACATGCCCCTCCACCATATACCGGACAATAAGGACCAAGCAATGAACCTCTGTTCAGGAAATACCCGCTTTCCCATAATGAACAGATTGTTGTTTCAAATACCCAGCCTGCAAAACTGTAAAGCATAAAATTCAGAAATAAATATTCAAGTGTCATTGTCGTATCCACACCTTTCCGAATGTTTCCGTTACTGCACAGAATTTATCTGCTAAACATACTGCCCATGCTTCTTTGCTTTTGGGCGGCAGAATCGTCAGTGGAAACATGTGATGTAAAATAATATCTTCTTCTTTGGGCGTAAGCGAATAATCTTTCCGGGCGTTGTGCAGGGCAAGTGTCGGGTGATATACGGCGTGCGCCGGATGGCAGGTTTTCCGGTTGTGCCAGTCATACAGAAAATAATCATGCAGAAGTGCGCCTGTAATCAGTTCTTTCCAGTCCGCTTCTATGCCCATTTTCCGGAATAACATGCAACTGACATAGGCGACATTGGCACAGTGTTCAAATACAGAACAGTCCCCATGCTGGCTGAATTGCTTTGTCACGTCAATTCTTCCGGATTTTTCCAGTTTTTTCGCAAGATAGCAAATTAATTTCCGGCATTCTTTCGCATTATGGCAATGCATCAGCGCATATTTTTCTGAATTTTCCATTTCAAATCTTCCCCTTTCTGATTTTGTCATGTAAGGCATTTTTCTTGACTTTTGCCCCTAAAAGTATTATAATATAATCAGACGCACAAATCAATTGCCAATATTATTCAATTTGGCGTTTATTCCACATTTTTTAAGAAAGTGAGTACAAATTTATGGATAAAAGAGTGCAAAAAACCCGTGCCGCTATCCGCAAGGCTTATCTTGAATTGCTTTCCGAAAAAAAAACAACCCGCATGTCTGTTACAGAATTAACTAAACGGGCGAATATTAACCGGAAAACATTTTACTTGCATTATGTCACAACAGACGATGTCATGTATGATTATCATCAGCAGTTAATTCAAAAATTTATTTCTTTGTTAGGGAAACAGGAACTTTCCATGAGTTCACTTTGTTTTGCCGTTAATCAGATGATTAGTCAGAATTTAGAATTTTTCCGGCAGATTACTATGACTAAAGACTGTGAACGTTTCTGGGAACAAAGTTGCGAATCCTTAATGACTGCCCTTTGTCATGCCTATAAAAATAAAGTGACTATATCAGAAAAAGAACTTCATTTGTACAGCAGGTTCATTCTTGCCGGAATGCTGGAAATTTACAAAGAATGGTTAAAAGGGAATCTGCCTTTCACTATGGAGGAAATCGGAAAAATTGTCAGTCAAATGGCGTTCAACGGCGTTGCGCCTATACTTAAATCAGAGGAGGAAAACCATGATTAAACTTATGATTTTCGATTTAGACGGCACAATTTTAAATACTTTAGAAGATTTATATTTCAGTGCCAATTACGCATTAACACAAAATCAATTCCCCGAAAGAAGTCTTGACGAAATCCGTCAATTCGTCGGAAACGGAATCCGGAAACTAATGGAAAGAATCGTTCCGGAAAATACTTCCGAAACGAAAATTCAACAAGTGCATGAAGTTTTCACTTCCCATTACGAAAAACATTGCGCTGACCATACTGCACCTTATTCCGGTATTCCGGAAGTGTTACGGAAAATTCGCCTTTCCGGCTGCAAAACAGCAGTTGTTTCTAATAAAGCAGATTACGCTGTGCAAATTCTTTGTCAAAAATATTTCCCTGATTTGTTTGATGTTGCCATTGGTGAAAAAAATAATATCCGGAAAAAGCCTGCTCCGGATGCTGTATTTTCCGTTTTGGAAAAATTAAACATTCAGCCGGAACAGGCAATTTATATTGGTGATTCTGATGTGGATATTCTTACCGCTGAACATGCACACATGCCTTGTATCAGCGTTGAATGGGGCTTTCGGGATAGAAATTTTCTTTTACAGCACGGCGCAAAGAAAATAATTTCCCGTCCGGAAGAATTATTATCCTGTTGTTTTTCTTGTGCATAAATTTTCCCATTGGCAGCCACTGCACACGAGAGATAATTTTCTCGCATTCAGAATATGGGAAAAAATTTTCTCCTGAAAATCTTCCCATGATAAAATCTGATTTTCTTCCAGATGACATAAATTTAATATATTTTTGTCGTATTGTAAAACTTTTCCGGCACTTTCGCAAATACTTCCCACATTATGCGGACATGCATAACAAAAATAATCCACATGCAGAACAAGCCGGATTTCCGGACGGAAAGCATTTAATTCTTCAATCAGTTCTGCCATATGTCTGACGAAATTTTCGCTGTAGCCTTTCCCTTCAAAAAAGTGAATGCATAACCCGTGATGCGGTCTTATTTCAAAAACGGACATATTTTTTCACCCTGTTTGTCAGTAAAAAGGCAAGAATCATTTTCAAGATGTCCGCACCAATAAACGGAATTACACACCAGCTGAACGCCATACCGAAACTAATTGCTTCCGTTTCTCGGGTATATACCCACATGAACCATAATGTTCCGAATAAATAGCATAACACCGTCCCAATCATTAACGCTGACACTCGAAACCATAATTTTTCATACAAGGGGAATTTTTCCGCTATCTGGTAAACAATTGCTGTAGCGAAAAAGCCGATAATATAACCGCCTGTCGTTCCTAAAATTACCCCGATTCCACTGGAAAACCCTGCTAACACTGGAACGCCTGCCGCCGCAAGCAAAATATACACCAGTATCGCATAAAACCCTTTCTTTCCGCCGATACATTCTAAAGTGCAGTAAATGGCAAACGTTTGCAGCGTGAAGGGAACTTCTGTCGGCACAGATATCCACGAACAAACTGCAATCAATGCGGAAAACATTGCCGTATAGGCAATATCTTTCGTTGTCCATGCCGTTTTCGGCGGTGTTTTTCTTAAACTTGTTTCTGTCATGTTTCATTCCTCATTTCTGTTTGATTTGCATTTGCATGATAATTTCATTATAGCATATCTTTTCCGAATTGTCAACTATTTTTTTAAAAAGTTGACAAAGAAAAATAATCCGGAAATCACTTGACAAATTCCTGAATTTATGTTATAGTAAATTATGCAAGTACATTTGTTTTTTGTACACGGACGATTTGATATTCGGGGAGTGATAAAATAAGTAGTAAAAATATTGACAAAAGTGTTTGAACGTATAATATACTCATACAGGATTTATGGGTTAAGAAAATACAAAACTAAGATTAAGGGAGATGAAGAAATTGCTAAGAAGTTATAAAACCGAAATTTTCCCTACACCTGAACAAAAGCAAATCATTCACAGAACAATCGGCATGTGCAGATTCGTCTACAATTTTTACATTGCACATAATCAAGAAATTGATGAAAAAGAAGAAAGATTCGTTTCAGGATATGAATTTTCAAAATGGCTGAATCATGAATATCTTCCACAAAATCCAGAATTTTCATGGATTCAGGAAGTCAGCAGTAAATCCGTCAAGCAAAGCATCATGAACGCTGAAAGGGCATTCAGAAACTTTTTTGAACACAGAGCAGGTTTTCCCAACTGGAAGAAAAAGTCAAATTCTGATGTGAAAATGTATTTTGTCAGAAATGGAAAAACACGTCTTATTTCCTGCGAACGGCACAGAATCAAAATTTCTACTCTGGGTTGGGTAAGAATAAAAGAAAAAGGCTATATTCCAACAAATGCAGAAACACATATCATTAAAAATGGTACAGTTTCTATGAAAGCCGGAAGATATTATGTTTCTGTTCTGGTAGAAGAACCAGCACCACAAAAGCCCGTTCTGAATCATTTCGGAATTGGCATTGACTTAGGTGTAAAAGAATTTGCAGTCTGTTCAGACGGCAAAATTTTTACAAATATTAACAAATCTGTCCGAATCAGAAAACTGGAAAAAAGTCTGAAACGGCAACAAAGAAAACTTTCGAGGAAATACGAAAGTTTGAAAAAATCACCAAATAACTTGAAAGGAGAAGCTACTCGACAGAATATCCAGAAACAAATGCTGAAAGTACAAAAAATTCATCATCAATTGGATTGTATTAGAACAGATTACCTCAATAAAGTAATTTCTGAACTGGTGAAAACCAAACCAGCCTGGATTACGCTTGAAAATCTGAACGTCAGTGGTATGATGAAGAACAGACATCTTTCAAAAGCGATTGCACAGCAGAAATTTTTTGAGTTCAGAACAAAATTAACTGCAAAGTGTAAAGTATACGGCATTGAATTAAGATTAGCAGACAGATTTTATCCGTCAAGTAAAACTTGTCATCAATGTGGCTGTATTAAGCATGATTTAAAACTATCTGACAGAATTTATCACTGTTCTGAATGTGGTTACACAGCGGACAGGGATTTCAATGCAAGCTTGAATTTAAGAGATTGTCTGACTTATCAAATTGCATAAAAAGCTATGATAAGTAATACCGTAGGCTATACGGAAATTTACGCCTGTGGACTGTACATGAACTTGTGAGTAGATAGTGGCTTGCCACGTTCAAAAGCATACAGGTTGAAGCAGGAATTTTCTCCATATGGGTATATTTGTCCATATTTTGAGTAGCAGGTCTTCTGCGTGGAACATCAATTGATTATTGTCGATGTCTCTGTTCTGCCAACTGTCATTCATAAAGTGTTGGAAGTCAAAAAATTATTAGCCAACAGAGAAGAAAAAAGTTCCGCTGCTGCCTGTAAACGTGTTGGCATTTCCAGAAGCGCATATTATAAATATAAAGACTGCGTTTTTTCTTATGAAGATAAACTGACACAGAGAATTATGAATTTACATGCTGTCCTTCGTGATGAAGCCGGCGTGCTTTCCAGTGTTCTGTCTGCGCTTTATGATTTAGATGCAAATATTTTGACGGTCAATCAGAATATCCCCATTGACGGCGTGGCAGAAGTAACATTTTCTATCCGTCTTTCAAACAGTCGCTATTCTCCTGCTGACCTTCAGGAACATCTCATGCATATTGACGGCATAGTCAAAGTGAAAATTTTATCAGGAGAATAATTTACTATCATTCATTCAATCAACAAAAGGAGTTTTTTAACATGGAAAAATTAGCCGTTCTGGGCTGCGGTGTTGTCGGCTCGGGTGTCGTTGAACTGTTCGAAAAAAATAAACAACTCATTCAGAAACGCTGCGGAAAACAACTCGAATTAGCGTATATTCTTGATTTGCGTGATTTTCCCGATAAACCTTACGCTGATAAAGTCGTCAAAGATATTCAGGTCATTCTTAATGACCCGGAAGTTTCCGTTGTCGCTGAATGTATGGGTGGTGTCAATCCGGCTTTCGATTTCGTGAAATCTTGTCTTGAAGCCGGAAAAAGCGTTTCTACTTCTAATAAAGAATTAGTCGCCGCTAAAGGAGATATTTTGCTCAAAAAAGCCAAAGAACATGACTGCAATTTCTTCTTTGAAGCAAGCGTTGGCGGAGCTATTCCGATTATTCGCCCGTTACATAAATGCCTTGCAGCAAATGAATTTTCTGCTATTGCCGGTATTCTTAACGGAACGACGAATTTTATTTTAAATAAAATGATTAAGGAAAATATGGATTTTTCTTCCGCTTTAGCCCTCGCCCAGGAAAAAGGCTATGCCGAAAAAGACCCCACTGCTGACATTGAAGGCTACGATGCCTGCCGGAAAATTTGCATTCTTTCTTCACTCGCTTTCGGGAAACATGTTTACCCTGAATCCGTTTACACAAAGGGAATCCGTGAAGTAGAACTCAAAGATGCGAAATTCTGCGGTCAACTCGGCTATTCCATTAAATTGATTGCCAGAGTGCAGAAACTCGACAACGGAAAAATTCTTCCTGCGGTTCTTCCTATGGCAGTGGAAGAAGATAATTTATTATCTCAGGTCAACGGCGTGTATAATGCCATTATGGTTCGGGGGGATGGTATCGGGAAAGCAATGTTCTACGGCAAAGGTGCCGGAAAATTCCCTACAGCCAGTGCCGTTCTCGGGGATATGATTGAACAGCTTCAACTCGAACATACTTGCATTTCCCAGACATGGCAGAATATTCATGATAACAGCTTTATTGAAAATTTCGCTTCTTTTGCCGCAAAATATTATTTCCGGACAAGTTCTGCGGACGTTCACCAATTAACGGAAATTTTCGGCGAAATTCAGGAAAAAACAATTTCCACAGATGAAGAAGAAACAGTATTCCTTACGGCTTCCCCGCTGAATGAACGTGAATTAGACAAGGCAGTCAAAACACTTGCCCAGAATCATATTCAGGTGCTTGCAAAATATCCCGTTCTTGAATCTTAATTTTTGTGAAATTAGTAAAACAGGACTGGTTACAGTCCTGTTTTTTTTGTTGTTTCCTACAAATTTCCGAAAACCTATTGACAAACTTCCCTAAAAATAGTAAACTGATTATGACAGTTCTTTTTTATTGACTATGCATAAAAGAGAATTATTTTTTCTGAATCAGAAAAGAGGTGAAGTTAAATGAAAACTTCTGAATTGCAGGAACTGTTACTTGCAACAATGCCGCAGTGGCATTACTGGATTGATAAGCCATTCAAGCCTTTACTTGATGACAATATCAATTTAAGTATGTATTACTGCCTTCAGATGCTGAAAGAACACGGCGAATCAATTACGATGTCCGAACTTGCCCGATTCACACACAGCCCTAAACAGCAAATGACTAAAACTGTTGACCGGCTTACGGAATGCAATTTCGCTGAACGTTCCCCTGACCCTAATGATAGAAGAATTGTCCGCTTGAAACTCACTCAGCAGGGAAAAGATTATATCGGGCATTTCCTTTCGGAAAAAGCCGGTTATTATCAAAATCTTTTCGAAGAAATGCCCCCTGACGAACGAGAACAATTCTATCAGGCTCTGAAAACTTTGCATGAATGTTTCTGCAATCTGCACAAAAGAAAAATCAATCCGAAAAAATCTTAAAGAAAGGACAGATGTTTATGCATATTCTCAAAAGGCTGCTTTCCTGCATAAGGGAATATAAACTTCCCACGATTCTGACATTGATTTTCATTCTCGGTGAAGCAGTCATTGAAACACTTCTCCCTTTTATTACGGCTAATCTTGTCACGCAAATTCAGGAAAGTTCCCCTATGAATACTATTCTGAGAACGGGAATTATTTTAACAATTATGGCAGTGATTTCCATGCTGTGCGGAGGAACAGCCGGATTTACTGCTTCTAAAGCCGCTACTGGCTTGTCTAAAAATTTACGTCATGACATGTTCGAAAAAATTCAAATGTATTCATTCGAAAATATCGATAAATTTTCTTCTTCTTCCCTTGTTACCAGAATGACTACAGATATTACTAATGTTCAGATGTCGTTCATGATGATTATCCGCATGGGGTTAAGAAGTCCGCTGATGTTCTTATTTTCAACGGTTATGGCGTTCTACATGGGCGGAAAACTCGCTATGGCGTTCGTCGTTGTTATTCCGGTTTTAGTTATCGGGCTTGGTCTTATCAGCAAATATGCTATGCCAGCCTTCCATAGAGTATTCAGAAAATACGATAAACTGAATGAATCCATTGAAGAAAATGTCCGTGCAATGCGTGTTGTGAAAGGCTTTTCCCGTGAAGAATACGAAAAGAAAAAATTCAGCAACGCTGCTGAAGATATTCGGAAAGATTTCACTAAGGCTGAACAAATTATTGCCTTGAATACGCCGTTAATGCAAATTTGTCTGTATTTCGACATGGTTTTTATTTTGTTTGTTGGTTCTAAAATGGCAATTATTGACAGAACAATTGATATTGGGCATATTTCTGCTATGCTGACTTACGGTGTGCAAATTTTAATGGCTTTAATGTTCTTGTCAATGATTTACGTTATGGTGACAATGTCCGTTGAATCTGCTAAACGTATTTGTGAAGTTCTGGAAGAAGAACCTACTTTACATAATTCTGAACAAAGTCTTGAATTGATTACTGACGGAACAATTGAATTTGAAAACGTTAGCTTTAAATATTCCGCTCAGGCAAATAAATTCGCCCTCGAAAATATTAACCTTACTATTCCGGCAGGGCAGACAGTTGGCATTATCGGCGGTACTGGTTCAAGCAAATCTACTCTTGTTCAGTTAATTCCCCGTTTATATGACGTTTCGGAAGGTTCTGTGAAAATTGGCGGCGTAGATGTCCGCAATTATGATTTAACTACTTTGCGTGATGCCGTGGCTATGGTTTTACAGAAAAATGTTTTATTTTCCGGAACAATTAAAGAAAATCTCCGCTGGGGAAATGCACAGGCAACCGACCAGGAAATTATAGAAGCCTGCAAACTTGCACAAGCTGACGAATTTGTAGAATCTTTTCCGGATAAATACGACACACACATTGAACAAGGCGGTACAAACGTTTCCGGCGGGCAGAAACAAAGACTTTGCATTGCCAGAGCCTTACTCAAAAAACCGAAAATTCTCATTTTAGACGATTCAACCAGTGCTGTTGACACAAAAACAGATGCTTTAATTCGTCAAGGGTTCCGTGAATTTATTCCCGAAACAACGAAAATTATTATTGCACAGAGAATTACTTCCGTTCAGGAAGCTGACCAGATTATTGTTTTAGATAATGGGAAAATCAGTGCAATTGGTACGCATGAAGAATTATTGCAGTCCAGCCATATTTATCGTGAAGTTTACGAACAACAAACACATGGAGGTGAGGAATAATGCCCGATCTGAAAAAAAGACCACAGCCCAAAAAAGGCGTATTTTCACGCCTGATGAAAATGCTGTTCAGCTTTTATCCGAAATTAGTACCGATTACAATTATTTGTATTATTTTCTCTTCTATTGCCTCATCTATTCCGGATATGTATATTCAGAAAGTCGTTGCCATTATCGTGGAAGCACTCGAAAATGATTGGAATTGGAATAAAGCAAGTGCTGAAATTATTCCCATGATGATTTTTTTAGTTATGCTTTATTTGCTGGCTACTGTGGCAATTACAGTTTATTCGCAGTTAATGGCAGTCATTACGCAAGGTTTTCTGAATAAAATGCGCCAGTCCATGTTCCATAAAATGCAGAATCTCCCCATTCGTTATTTCGATACACATAAACACGGGGATATTATGAGTTATTACACGAATGATATTGACGCACTCCGGCAGTTAATTTCACAGGGGCTGCCTACTTTGCTAAGAGCCGGAACGGTTGTCATTGCTGTATTTTTCATTATGATGTATTATAGTTTCTGGCTTACGCTTTTAACAATTGTTGGTGTAATTGCGATGATTGCCGTTTCTAAATTCATGGGCGGCGGCAGTGCAAAATATTTCCTCCGTCAACAAAAATCCCTCGGCGACACGGAAGGCTACATTCAGGAAATTATGAACGGGCAGAAAGTGGTAAAAGTCTTCAATCATGAATCTGTCTGTCAGAAAGATTTCGACGAAATCAACGAACGCCTTTGTCAGGATAGCTACAGGGCTAATGCTTACGCTAATACTCTCGGACCTATTGTCATGAATATTGGTAATATTCTTTATGTATTGATTGGTGTTATTGGCGGTTTATTAGTTTTAAATAATGTCAAAAATTATAGCTTTTCCGGTTCGGTGCTGGAAGTGAGCATTGTTGTTGCATTCCTGAATATGACGAAACAGTTCACTGGTAACGTCAATCAAGTTGCACAGCAGGTCAATGCCGTTGTTATGGCGTTAGCCGGTGCGGAAAGAATTTTCAACGTCATGGACGAAATCCCCGAAACAGACGAAGGTTATGTGACTTTAGTCAATGCGGAAATTTCTGAAAATGGTGAAGTTAAAGAAACGAAAAAACATACTGGTCAATGGGCGTGGAAACACCCTCATCAGGCAGACGGTTCCGTTACCTATACGCCCCTTAAAGGTGACGTTCGTATGTTTAACGTAGATTTCGGCTATGAAGAAGGAAAAACTGTTCTGCATGACGTTTCCGTTTACGCTAAACCCGGTCAGAAAATTGCTTTCGTTGGTGCTACTGGAGCAGGAAAAACGACAATTACTAATTTAATTAACCGCTTTTATGATATTGCAGACGGAAAAATCCGTTATGACGGAATTAACATCAACAAAATCAAAAAATCTGATTTACGGCGTTCTTTAGGGCTTGTTCTTCAGGAAACTAATCTTTTTACCGGTTCAGTATTAGACAATATCCGTTACGGAAAATTAACCGCTACAGATGAAGAATGCATTCAGGCAGCTAAACTCGCCGGAGCAGATGATTTCATTACCCGTCTGCCGAACGGCTATCAGACGGAATTGTCCGGAAACGGTGCTAATCTTTCTCAAGGACAAAGACAATTAATTGCTATTGCCCGTGCGGCTGTGGCTGACCCTCCTGTAATGATTTTAGATGAAGCGACTTCTTCTATTGATACCCGCACGGAAGCTATTGTTTCCGCTGGAATGGACCAGTTAATGAAAGGCAGAACAGTATTCGTGATTGCACACAGGCTTTCCACTATCCGGAATGCGAATTTAATTATGGTGCTTGACCATGGTAAAGTCATTGAAAAAGGCAATCATGAAGAATTGATTGCCCAGAAAGGAAATTATTACCAGCTTTACACTGGCGCATTCGAACTCGAATAACAGAAAAGTCCCTCTCAGGGGACTTTTCTTTGAAGTCTTAAATTCCGGAAAAAAGCAGTAAGTTTCTGACTGCATTCTTCCTGTAAAATTCCGCCTTGGGCAATGGTTTTAAACTGATTCGGCAGTAGAAACGCTTCCAGAATGGAATTGACTGCGCCATTATGACAGTCATATGCGCCGAAATACACTTCTTCAATTCTTGCCTGTAAAATTGCCCCTGCACACATTAAACACGGTTCAAGCGTGACATACATTGCACAATCCGGAAGCCGCCAGCCGCCAAGATTCCTGCACGCCTCATCAATGGCTAATAATTCCGCATGAGAAAGCGCATGTTTTCGCTTTTCTCTTTGGTTGTATCCTTTTCCGACAATTTTTCCGGTTTTCCGCTGAACAATTACCGCACCAACGGGAACTTCGCCTTCTTTTTCGGCTTGTTCCGCTAATTGTAACGCAATACGCATATAATGTTCTTCCATTTAGAATAACATCACCTCAATCACTAATAACAACACACTGCACACTAAAAAAGATACCATCGGCATAGCGGTGAAAAAAGCTTCTAATTTTTCCTGCAATGTTAAATAGGTTCTGTTCTGAATGGCTGTACTGGCGGAATTTTTATGAAGAAAAATATAAATTCCTGTTGCGAAACAAAATATACAGGTAATTCCTAAAATTACCCACCATTTTATTGACCCGTCATTATCTACAGAGTCAATATAAAATAATACAAACATGTAAATTTCATGAATAATTCGTAAGCAAACCACTGACCAGAAACTTCCGGTATGAATGAAATAATATGAAATGGCTAAATGAATTAGCCCGATTCGCACCCCGTCAAAAAAATTATGTGTTAATGCCCCCGCTAAAACTGCTGTGGAAATCATCGCAAATAAATCCCCGAATTGTCTTAACGCCTGAAACATACACCCATGCAGAAATAATTCCATGACTAACGGCGAAATAAATATTACCATTAAAAGATAAATCATCATTTTATGGTCTTCTGCGCCAATCATGCCGAAAATTGTTCTGTATTTTTCCAAATCTGCTGACCTCGGCACGCTCAGCATTCCCATTCCGGTACTTAACAGCATAATTAAAGAAATACCCGACAGTAATTTTTGCGGCTTTCGCATTTTCAACGGCATACTCACCTGAACCGGCAATTTCATGACGGATTGCACTACTAACGCCGGAATGAAATATTTCAAAATATGTACGATAAATTCCAGCCAGAATACAAGCTGTTCATCTCCGTAAAGTTTATTCTCCCCCAAAAATACTAACTCAATATGTAAATGCAGAAATTGCATTGCCCATACAATGACTTTATCAAAAAGATTTTCCACAACAAGATAAATCATCATCGCACAACCAATCAATCTACCCATTCGATTCAATACATTCTGTTCCACTTGTGCAGGCGATTGCCTGACAATTGCATGACTTTCTGAAAAGGCGGTTTCTTTTGGGTTCACTGTAAAACGAAATGCATAAGGATTTTGTTTTCTTCTCCGCCATGAACGGAATGCTTCCTGATAATCACTTGTCTGATAGGGACAGGAAAAATCATCTACAACATCAACTACTTTCTGTATTGCTGTTTCTTCCGGCATCGCTATGCCGTTACTGAAAACTGATAAAAAGTGATAAAACAAACTTTTCTGTTTCATTCCTTGTTCATTGTGTCCACTTTTGATATGACAAGTCATTATCTACTCGTGTTTGATATGACACTCCAAAGGCGTAAATTCCCGACTAACGTATCGGTACACACAAATTGCATTTGTTTTAGCTATGCAATGAGTTTCTTGTATCGCATTAAATTCACACTTGCCTGAAAATCTCTGTCAATCACAAGTCCACATACAGAACAATGATAAACTCTGTCAGACAATTTCAGGTCTTTCTTGATGTTTCCGCAACAGGAACATAATTTACTGGACGGATAGTATCTGTCAGCCGTGATAAATTCAATGTTATGCCATGCGCATTTATATTGAATCTGTCTGTAAAATTCATAAAAACATTGTTCCTGAACTGCTCTTGACAAGTGTCTGTTCTTCATCATGCCTTTTACATGCAAATCTTCTAAAACAATAAACTTTGGTTCTCGGTCTATGATTTCAGAAGTCACAGAATGCAGATAGCTGTGACGAATATTCGTTAGTTTACGGGTGAGTTTCAAAAGTTTTCTTTCACTTTTTACAATATTGCGTGTTTTACAGTAACGTTCTCCTTTCTTGTTTTTTGAGTATTTCTTTGATACTCTGCGCTGCAATCTACGCTTTTTTTTCTTTAGTTTTCTGACTTTTGCGGTCTTGTTGATGTTTGGGTAACGACTCCCATCAGAACAAATTGCTAAGTCTTTGATACCAACATCAATGCCAATTCCCTGATTTGTTGGCTTTTCCTGTGATTCCTCACAGTCAATGCCAACGGAAATCCACCAATGCAAGCCGTCAAAAGTAATTCTTGGATTGGAGTATTTCGCATCAACAGGGATTCTGCCAGGCTCTGCCAACCTGACAAGATTAAACTTCTGTTTGTTCTTCTTTCGGCTTGTTGTCAGCTTTTC
>CANPYZ010000014.1 GCA_947589035.1 uncultured Clostridia bacterium
CAACCACGACTTCCGAACCGGAAACCACTACAACAGCAAAAGCAACAACCACAACTTCCGAACCGGAAACCACTACAACAGCAAAAGCAACAACCACAACTTCCGAACCGGAAACCACTACAACAGCAAAAGCAACAACCACGACTTCTAAACCGGAAACCACTACAACAACTACTACTGAAACCATAACCACGACTTCCGAACCGGAAACCACTACAACAAAAGCAACAACCACGACTTCTAAACCGGAAACCACTACAACAAAAGCAACAACCACAACTTCCGAACCAGAAACGACTACAGCAAAAGCAACAACCACGACTTCTAAACCGGAAACCACTACAACAAAAGCAACAACCACGACTTCTAAACCAGAAACCACTACAACAAAAGCAACAACCACAACTTCCGAACCGGAAACCACTACAGCAAAAGCAACAACCACAACTTCTGAACCGGAAACGACTACAACAACAACTACTGAAACCACAACCACGACTTCCGAACCGGAAACGACAACAACAACTACTGAAACCACAACCACGACTTCTGAACCGGAAACGACTACAACAACAACTACTGAAACCACAACCACGACTTCCGAACCGGAAACGACAACAACAACTACTGAAACCACAACCACGACTTCTGAACCGGAAACGACTACAACAACAACTACTGAAACCACAACCACGACTTCCGAACCGGAAACCACTACAACAACTACTGAACCAGAAACCACAACACCAGAAGAAACAACAAATCCTGATATTCCTGAAGAAGAACTTCCTCTCGGTGATGTGAATGGTGATGGTCTTGTAAATGCCGTTGATGCTGCGGATATTCTGGTAGAAGCTGCAATGCTTGGTGCAGGCAATGATGGAATATTTACAGAACAACAAATACTTGCTGGTGATGTCAATAAAGATACCCGTATTAATGCAGAAGATGCAGCTAATATTTTACAATATGCTGCAATGATTGGTGCAGGTTCTTTCACTGATGACATGAAAACCTATATGACACAACAAAATTTTCAATAATTTTTGAAATAAAAATTTGCCCGCATACTTTATCGTGTGCGGGCATTTTTAATTTTTAGAAATCAGAATGATTCACAAAAGCAACTCTCACGGAAAATTCCATCTGTTCAATAATAGCACTTGTTTCTTTATCAGCAATCTTCAGATAATACACAGCATTTTCATCAAAATGGATATTTTTCAGCGTAAATCTTAATTTTATGGCTCTTTCCTGAGGTTTTCCGGTTTTATTTGCAAGCATTGTCTGAATATTACTAACAAAATTTAATTTATTGTCGCAAAAATAAATTTCATATTCAGCAGGAACGAGTTTTCCGCTGACGGCTTCAATTTGCATGAAATCGAGTGAAAAAATAGTATTACTGATTTTTCTTGTCATGCTGATGAGTCTGACCTGAATTTTTTAGTATTTACGAAATGTTTTGAACTTTTCGGAATATTTCTGAATTTCACTACAGGCACACAGCATTCCTGCAAAGAAAAACCGCCATGAACAAAACGACTTCCGCCGCCTTGTTTTTTATGCGGATGTTTTTAAAAGGCGTGAAACCGGTAACATGATTAGTAAAGATATTCATAGGAATGGGCATTAAATGCTCCGGATTCAGGAAGTGACATAAATAAAGCTAAATCTGTTTTATTTTGGTAATTTTGTAAACTTTTGATACCGTCGTCATCATCGGAAACATCATTATTTGCACTTTCTATCGCTTCTTCCAGAACAGAACAGCCTGCGGATGATGAAAAGCAAAACAATTACAGATGTTTTAATGTTCAAAAAGCAATTCTCCTTTAAATTAGTGATTTTATCAGTATAAGTCATCAATTGTGTAAATGGGTGTGTATCCTTCCGGAACAGTGTCAGTCACCGCTGCTGAAGCGTAAATTTGTTCCTGTACAGCATGATTTGCTGAAAACATTGTACAATTGCACAACAAAACTCCCGCCATGATTAACGCAGTAATTTTCTTTTTCATTTTCATTTTACATAACTCCTTTGAAAATATTTGTTACACTCATTTTAGCACAAAAATGAAATAGAGTCAATGCAAAACAGTTCCGAAATTTTTTATTTTTTTGGAATCATTTTATCTTGACAATCATTCAGAATTTATGTTATACTATTCACGGGTGATGCAGATGCAGAAATATAAGGCTGTCCAGAAGAGAACAATTAAACGTCTGGAAAATATCGAAGAAGAGAAGGCTAAACTGAACCGGATGATTTTCATTCTGGAACTATGCAGGGAATCTGATGAAGAATTATGGAAACAGCTGATTTTGTTACAACTTGAAGATTTGAAGATTCTCAAAGGCAGAGAGGGAAATAAAATCAAAAACGAAATGAGACGAAAGAGGCGAAAACTGAAATATGAATAATGATATAGATTATGAAATTTATCAATATATCAATCAGCAGGCGGAAAATTATATTCCGCTGAAAGAACTGCTCTCACAGAAAAAACTGACCTACGATACAGCTTTACAGAAAGCAGCTGAATTAAAAGAAAAATATCATTTTATCCGGAAAAAATATCATATCCAAAATCAGAATCTTGTTAGTTTCTGTTATGATTTAATGGAACAAATTCATCAGTTTCCGGAAAATCAGGAACTGCAATATTTATATTTCTGTATTCTAACGGATACAGGGTTACTGAATCCAATCAATACAGGAGAACGGACAGAAGAACAGATGATTCGAAATTTTATTCGTCAAAAAGAAAAAATTCAGAAACTGACTAATTTCATGAAAATACAGACAGAATGCAAAGAAAAATTAAAACATTTAACAGCAAATCTTGAAAAATCAGAAATTATAAATAATGATAATTTTATGCAGGAATTTGAATTATTATATCAGCTGACAATTCAGCATACATTTCTGTATGGAGCAAATAAAAATCAAATTTATCAGGAAAATTTGCAGTCTTTACTGATAAATCTTAACAGCAATGAGAATTTAAAAACAATTAAGCCTTATTTAATTTTTGCAGTATTAAGCCGTAAACACGGCATGATGCAGAAAAGGAAACACTTCATGCCGAATCTGAAAACAGCATTTCAATATCAGGAATATCAAATTTACACCGATAACGGCAAAAATTTTAATTCGTACCAGTCTTATTTGGAATTATATGACCATTTGCGAAGATTCTACATGCAGGATAAAAACACAGATATTTTGTTTTGTGATTTCTGTTTTGCAAATCTTAGCCCACTGAATGAATGGTATTATGAAAATTGCCAGCCTGATATTGAAATTCCTATGAATTTAAAATTAAAAATTAAGCAATTAAAGGCTCTCAGCTTTCCGATGCTGTATTGTTATGAAGATTACAGCGAATATGATATTTCTGAATTTGAAGCAAAACATTCTGAAATTTGTCAGATATGGGAAACATTAATCACTTCTGATTTAACAGAAAAGTTTATGCAGGCAATTAATCATCATGCAAATCAGTCAGAAGTGCTGTACCAGTTGCCCTATTATGAAAAATATCCCCGATATGCAGAATTATTTTTCTATGAATCTGCTGAACATCTTCTGAATGAAAAAATGCTTGGTCTTTCTGAACTATTATGAAAATCATTTTGTCTTTACTTTTGTATTGTTTTATCGGAGTTTTCGCTTTCGCAAAATTAAAATATCGCTATATATCGCCGATGTGTAAGTCGTGCAAGTCATTTCCTAAACTTTCTATATCACTTAATTTTTGAAAAAATTTCACCTAAAAGGATTTTAAGATACGACCTACACACATTAACTCTTTTTGGCTATATTTCGCCGAAATTGTCTTTTGACTTTTTTATACCACTTCAAAAACTGAAATCCGTGTCCATTTGCCGGACACGGATTTTTTCAGTGTAAGTTAATTATTTCAGTGAATGGTCATGCTGTTCATGGTCAGTTCAGATAAATCCTGTTCTACAGATTCACCGAGTGCAGCGTCATAATAAGCATAATAATATGCCTGTACCTGGAGACTGGTTGCATTCTCCGGAACTTCAAAAGAGAATGTCGCTTCGCCTTGTCCGTTCAGCGTATGATTGCCGAGAGAAGTTTCATCTCCCTGAATCCATTCTTCTTTCGTGTTGTCCCAATAACCATAGCCCCATGAAGTCGCATAACCAGCTTTTCCGGAAACGGTGCAGGTTAATGTTTTTCCGGCAACGCCGTCTTTCGCTTTCCAGGTTGCTGTGTTGATTTCTTCAAAATCCCACGCTGTTTCTTCCGGCACACGTCCGGAAAGAAGTTTATTCTTCATGGCAACGAAATCAAAAATGTTAATGATTTCGTTCCCGTCAAAATCGCCTGCTTTCCAGTCGGTAAGCGTTCCGGCATTGAGTAAATATTTCTGCATCATGACAACATCCGTTAAATTGAATTGTCCGTCAGTGTCGACATCACCCATTAATGTAAATGCATCAGAAGACACTTCAATCTGTACAACAGATAATGCGGGAATTTCCACAGTGAATTGATTATCCGCAATATCATTCACTGCGCCTAATAACTGAATATCACTGGATTCTCCGGTAATGCCATAAATTGCCGCTGAACTGTATTGTGCATCGCCATTCAATTTTACGGTTGCTTTCTGACTCTGATGTAAGTCTTTATTCGTTAAAACGAGTGTCACTTTCGATTCGTCAGAACCGTGAATTGCAGCGTAAGAAGTCGCTTTTTCAATGTCGGAAGTTTTCGCACTAACAAGTGTATCCCCGAAAGAAGAACCTTTCCCGTCATAATTCGTGTATAAATTAATGGCAGAAAGCTGATAATCAATGTCAGAAGTCAAAGGCCATAATGTTGCTAAATAAACATCATTTGCCGCAAATGCTCCTAAAGCATCTGCTTCTGCAATTGCTCCGGAAACATGGTCACCACCTCCGAAATTATATTCCGTCATGGCAAGTTTCGTTCCGGGGTAATATTGTTCAATCGAATCCTGAATATTCGGAAGAATCGGAAGATGTGCCTGCCCCCATTGCCCAATCCAGCTATTTTCCACATAACCTGTTTCGTAAAGGGAACGTGGTGCCTGCACTCTTGCTTCAATGCAGTCTTCATGCGTGTTGTCAATGCAGTTCGTCACACGGTCCGTTCCCATTGCTTCAGAATAATAATGCACGTCAATGGCATCAATTAAGCGTTTTCCCGCTTCTTTTTCCGCATTCGCCATTTTATCTAAGTAATACGAAAGAAACCAGTTATAGGAAGAATCTTTATCCGGTGCATCATTCAATTCCGTATAAGACCCGAATCCATATAATGCTAAACCGAAAACTTCCGCTTTCGGGTCAACGGCTTTGATTGCGGCAGCGTATTCTGTTGATTTGTCAACCATTTCCGCATAAGTTGTCTTATCAGGGTGCATTAAACTGTGTGTACTGCTCCATAACCCTGGTTCATTATCTAAGTTATACCCGTTAATGCCTTCCGCCGTGGAAGCATCGCCTAAGGTGTTCACTAAATAATTGACATATTCGTCCATATAGACATAATCATCAGTGGTGTCCGGTGTCATGGAAAATTCTGCATTTTTCGTTGCTTTCACTTGTTTCCATCTTGCGGAAGGTGCAGCCTCTTCCGGTGTGACTTCTCCGTCAGCGTCTGCGGAAGCGTAACCAGCCATTTGAATGGTTGCCATTTTATACGGAATGTTATGACTTACGCAATCTTCAGACAAATGCAATGCACAAGCACCTGGTGTTTTCGCTTCTTCTTCCGTGTAACCGTTCGTTAAAAACGTGTCGGAACTGTTCACCCAGTCAGAACCGGCATTGGAAAAGTTATTTTCCCAGTTATACGCTGAATAGCGGTTTCCGCCTTGTCTGACTGCCGTCGTGGTGACATCATCTAAATAACCGGCATCGTTAATTCCGTAAATATACGGGCTAATGGATTTTTTCGCACTGTTTACGTCTACTGTGACATCAAGTGCATAGCTGTCTCCTTCAGCGGCTGCCGGAAAAGCAGACCCCAGCGAAGTCAATAAAAACGCCGCAACAGAAACAGCAAGAAATTTCTTTTTCATGAAATTCTCTCCTTTTCAGTTTAAGTTAATCTGGAATACATTCTTTTTAATATATTATATTCAGTATAGCATATTTTTTCCGGTTTGTCAAGAAAAATTCCAGAAGACATGAAAATCAATTTTCGTCAGGAAAGACTTGCATTTCAGAAAAAAATCTGTTATAATAAGAATAACATCATGCAGAAAGGGTTGATTAGCTTGAAAAGAAGCGAAATCGAACAAAAAGATAAATGGAATTTATCTTCAATTTACGAAAATGAAACTGCCTGGAAACAGGAAGCAGAAGACGTTCAGCAGAAGTTGAACCTTTTTCCGGAACGGGAAAAACACATGCGCAATTCAGCAGAAGAATTATACCAGACAATTCGTTTCATTACGGAAACCGGAGAACAAGTGAACCGAGTATATGTGTATGCGCATTTGCGTTATTCGGAAGATACAACTAACGCAGAAGCGAAAACGTTAATGGGACAGGCGCAGAATTTACTGACTGCTTATGCAGAAGCAACAGCATTTTTCGACAGTGAATTATTAGAATTACAACCGGAAGAACTGGAGAAGTATTTACAAGAGCATGACGGACTGAAAGAGTATGAAATTTTACTGAAAGAAACTTACCGTTACAAGCCGCATACACTTTCCAAACCGGAAGAAAAATTATTAGCCGCTTTCCAGAAAGAACGGGAAACCGCCTCAGACACTTATGAAACATTAACTTCCGCAGATATGCGCTTCGGGGAAATCCTGAATGAAGAAGGGGAATCAGTAGCATTAACAGACACGAATTATACAGTATATTTGCGTTCGGCAGACCGTTTAGTTCGAAAACAGGCATTTCAGAAATTATATGCCGGTTATCGCCAATATGGGAATACGTTTGCTTCTTTGTATGCAGGGCAGATTGAAACGGAAAAAATTATGGCAAAAGTCCGGAATTTTTCTTCAGCTTTAGAAAGTGCCGTATTCAGTGACCATGTGACACCGGAAATTTATAATAATATGATTTCCAGTGTTTCAGCGCATTTAGACGTACTATTCCGGTATTACCGCCTGAAAAAGAAAGTTCTGCATTTGAAGGAAATGCATATTTATGACATTTATTTAGCTATGCTGCCGGAACATCAGAAACAATATTCCTATGAAGAAGCCGTGGAAGAAGTATTATCTGCCGTGAAAATTTTCGGGGAAGAATATGCTGAAATTTTAAAACAAGGCTATGAAAATGGCTGGGTAGACGTTTACCCGAATGACGGGAAAGTCGGCGGAGCATTTTCAGGAGGGTGTGCCACAACGGAACCGTTTATTCTGCTGAATTTCCAGAATACAGAAGATGATGTTTCCACATTGGCGCATGAATCAGGGCATTCCATGCACAGCTATTTCACAAGAAAAAATAATCCTTTACAATATGCGGATTATACTATTTTTGTTGCGGAAGTACCGTCTACTGTTAATGAATTAATTTTAGCCTATTACCGGCTGGAACACACTGAAAACAGGGAAGAAAAGCTTTCCATTCTGAATCATTTAGCTGAATTATACAAGGGAACAATTTTCCGCCAGATGATGTTTGCGGAATTTGAAAAAATCACGCATGACCTTTCCGAACAAGGCGAAATTTTAACAGCGGAATTACTTTGCGAAAAATATTACGCCTTAAATGAAAAATATTTCGGCGGAGAAGTCGTTCTCGATAAAGAAATTGCGTGGGAATGGGCAAGAGTACCGCATTTTTACTATCATTTCTACGTGTATAAATATGCCGTAGGACTGACTGCCGCAAGCCATATTGTGAAACGAATCCGAAACCATGAAGAAGGCGCATTAGAACAATATTTTGAATTTCTGAAAATCGGCACAAAGAAAAATCCTGTGGATTCTTTGAAAATTGCCGGAGTGGACATGACCAAAACAGACGCTTTCGACAGCGCAATTGAAATGTTCAATGAAATTTTAGATGAATTTGAACGGCTTTACGACGAAAAATAAACAAAACTCCACCCGAAAATTTTCGGGTGGAGTAAATTATTTCGTTTTCCACTGAATGTATTTTTTCCCGTCTTTAGTAAAAGTTTCTACTGCTTCGGGCAGAACGGTTGTGCGTTTTTTTGTCTGGCAAACAACAGATTTTCCCTGAAGTAAGCTTTCTACTTGTTCATCAGAAAGCGTTACACCATAGACTTTATCTAATATCATACCGCATTTTCCGGTACAATACCAACCAAATCCACTTTTCCTTACGGGCTTTTTGCATTTCGGACAAAGTAAAAATTTTGTTTTCTGAACGGGTTCAGCTGGTTTGCGTACAGCCAGAGTAGGGGAAGATTTTAATTTCGGAGCAGGTGCATTTGTTTTCGGAAGATATTGCTGATATTTTGCCGTGTAATCAGTCGTGTTAATCTGAGATTTTTTGTTGAACATTTCCGCAAGGCGTTCCATTTCCTTATCCGAAAATGAAGAAAAACGATGCGTTTCTTCCGTTTCACGGATAAACTGCACTAACTGGTCTGCACGGCATACCTGACTGGCAATTTCTTCTGGTGCGTTTTTCTTGTTCAGAATGCTTTGTGCGTTAGAAAATACTACAACCGGAAGAAAACGTTTCTTATATTCCGGAAACATCTGACAAAGAAAATCTAAATGTCTCCGGTTTTGCTCAACAGGCGTGGGAATGCCTTCTTTCGTTCCGTCTTTTCCAGTCAGAATAAATTGTCCAGAACTGTCAATTTGAACGTCTTTACTGTAATTTTTGCATTCTAAAATCAGAATATGTTTTTTAGTAATAATTAGAAAATCAATCTGCACAGACAAATCTTTCTCTTTGAAATACACATCATGTAAAATATACATGGGCTGATAACTCGTGCTTAAAATGTAACGTACTTGTTTTTCTCCGGCATCACCGGCTTTACAGTTTTGAATGTCCTGTTGAATTTCTTCACGGGTTTTTGGAGGTAAACTTTTTTTCAGCAATTTTTCCAGTTCAGCAACTTGTGTAGAAGGTGTTTTTTCTTTGTAAAATACAGGGTGAGTTAATTTTTCCTGATTCTGAAACAGTTCAAAAAGTTTCATGCGTTTTTCCTTTCAGACTTTCGAAAATTATTTCTGATTATTTCTGATTATCTTTGTAATACAACAGACAATGACAATAGCCTTCAAAATTCGGGTCGGCAATTTGTTCCCGAAATTCTTTGCACATGCATTTCGTTTCGGGGGTGCGTTCCGTCCGGCAGGGACAGTAACCGCCGGTTTGTTTCAGTCCCTCACGGACGAGATTCACAATCTGTTGATTTTCGTTAAGCCGAACCATTCAAGAAACTCCGTGCTTCTGGAAAAGCATTTTCACCTGAGCGGCATTCTGCAATCCGGTTACCCGTTCAACAGGCTGACCATTCTGGAAAAGAATCATTGTCGGAATTGCAGAAATGCTGAATTTTTCAGCAAGTTTCCGGCATTCGTCAACGTCCACTTTCCCAATACAGAAAGAAGAATTTTCTGCATCAACCTGATGAAGAATTTCCCCTTGCATCATGCACGGCGCACACCATGTCGCCCAAAAATCAATTAAAATAGGTGTTTCCGATTGAATCGTTTCTTCAAACTGATTTTCATTTAAATTTTTAATCATGTTAAAATTTCCTTTCTAATCTAAAAATAAATTATATTTAGTATTTGCGAAAAATCAATTTTTATGCTTCTGGAGCGGCAGTTTCTTCAGAGGAATTTTCTGCCGGAGCAGAATTTCCCGTTCCGGTAATGGTGAAATTCACTTCTACAGTTGTCCATGTGGCGAACGCCTCCGGGTCAACAATCTGAGCGGAATATTCATCGCAAATTTCTAAAGCATTTCCTTCCGCATCATACAGCGCACCTTCCGGAGAACGTGCATCTGTTGCGGGAGCTGTTACATAAGTATTATAAATATTCGCTCTTGTTTCTTTGCCGTCATCACTGCAAGTGTAATTTTTCGCACTGAGTTCAAGTTCGTTGCCGTCTACTTTAATACTGTCAATAGTAATTACAGCATTTGGATATAATGTTTCCCCGTCCGGAATCATCACCGACAAAAAGCTAAGCCCTTCCGGCGTATAGGGTTCGTCGGGGTCTCCGGTTACGTCATAGCGGCAGCCTTTCGTATCAGCGGTTACGCTGACAGTGTAGGAGCCATCCCCTTGAATATCAGCAATTCCGGCATTGTAAGCGAGCATATAACCGTCTTTTTCAGCACTTCCCCAATATTGCACCCACCACTGACCGTCAACAATAGCTAAATACGCCTGACCGGATTCAGCAGAATTTGCCGGTTCGAAATCAATATTCTGTGCAGCATTAGTCGCATCGACATCACCATTAGCGGCAACAGGGGAAGTTTCCGGTGCTTCATGAACAATATCTTCAGAAGTGGAAATAGTTTCTTCCGGAGCAGAACTGTCCGAAGATTGATTACAAGCCATAAAAACAGAACTGAACAATGCAGCCGTAAGAAAACAAATCACATATTTTTTCATGGTAAAAATCCTCTTTTCATCAAATTTAATTAAATTATAAGCATTTAAATTTATGCCGAATCTTCCAGTTCACAAAGTTCAGCAAAACAACATTCAGACTGATTTTTCGCCTGTTCAAGTTCAGAACAGACAGCTTGCATTTTCTGATAATCTGAACAAATTTCCGGAAGGGATAATTTTTCTTCCAAATCAGCAATTTGAACTTCTAATTTTTCAATCTGGTTTTCTAATTCACGAATACGGTTTCTTTTAGCAGCGTCAGCACTTCTCTGTGCTTTTGAACGGTGGGAAATTGCCGTAGCAGTTTGTTTTTCCTGTTTTGCCTTTTCGAGTTGCTGTGCCTGGAATAATTCCTGTTCTTCAGCTTTTTGGCGGGCTTTTAATTCGAGATAGCGTTCAAAATTGCACGGGTAGAAAATTGCTTTTTCCGGAGTAAGTTCAAGAATTTGTGTGGCAATTTTTTTCAGAAAATAGCGGTCATGCGAAACGAATAATAATGTTCCGGTATATTGGGAGAGGGCAGTTTCTAAAACTTCTTTCATTGGCAAATCAAGGTGATTCGTTGGTTCGTCAAGCAACATGACATTAGCATGTTCCAGCATTAACAGAACGAAACAGACTTTTGCCCGTTCTCCGCCGCTTAACGCTGAAATTGGCTTGAATACGTCCTCACCGGTAATTCTGACTTGCCCGAGAAGGTCACGGATTTCCCCGTCAAGCATAGCTGGGAAACGGTCATGCAATTCTTCAATAACAGTATTATCCGGATTTAAATTTGCGCTTTCCTGGTCAAAATAGGCAGTTTTAATATTTTTATTAAAGCAAATGATTCCTTCATGGGGAAGAATAGATAAAATTTCTTTCAGTAAAGTGGATTTCCCAATTCCGTTCGCCCCGATAATGCCTAATTTTTCACCTCTCCGCAATGTAAATTCAATATTTCGAATTAACGTTTTCCGTTGGTTGCCCTCTCCGACGGAAATATCTGCATTCCGGACTTCCAGCACATCTAAAGGAGGTTCTATTTCATAAGTAAAATTTAATTTAGCACGTTTCTGCATAATTACAGGCTTGTCTATCCGTTCCATTTTATCTAACTGTTTCTGGCGGCTTTTTGCACTTTTCGCAGTGGAAGCCCTTGTCATATTGCGTGCGACATAATCTTCTAATTTAGCAATTTCTTTCTGCTGGAGTGCATATTCTTTCGCCTGACGTTCAACAGCGGCTTCTTTCAATATCGTGTAAGCTGAATAATTTCCCTTGAAACGGGTTAATTTTCCGTTTTCAATTTCACAAATGCTCGTACAGAGTTTATCTAAAAAATACCGGTCATGGGAAACAATCAATAAAGCACTTTTTGCGGAAGATAAATATTCTTCCAGCCATTGAATCGTTTCCACGTCAAGGTGGTTTGTTGGTTCGTCAAGAATTAACAAATTCGGCGATTCAAGAAGTAATTTACACAACGCAAGACGAGTTTTTTCTCCTCCGCTGAACTGGGAAACCGTTCTGTTCAAATCTTTTTCCGTAAAGCCCATACCGAACAGAACTGTTTTAATTTTCACGTCAATTTCATAGCCGCCGTTCAGCGTAAAATAAGAAAATAATTTGTCATATTCTTCAAGAATTTCAGGTTGATGAGAATCTAATTTTTGTTCAAGCTCCTGAAAACGTTTTTGCATATTCAGCAAAACCGAAAAAACATTCCGCATTTCCTCCCACACCGTCAAAGAAGAATCCAATGCGGCAGACTGTGCGAGATAGCCAACAGAAATTTTTGCGGAACGAATAATTTGTCCGTCTTGTTCCTGTTCATGGTCGGGAAGAATTTCACCGAGAAGAATTTTCAGCAAAGTAGATTTCCCACAGCCATTAGCACCAATTAAACCAATGCGGTCAGTTTCTTCAATTTGTAAATCAATATCAGAAAATAATTTTACTCCGTTATAAATTTTATGAATTTTCACCGCTTTCAGCAGCATATGATCACCTTTATTTATATTTATTATGATTAAATTTTAATTATAATTATTAATTATAATGTAATTTCCAACCCGACAGGGCAATGGTCACTGCCTGTAATTTCAGGGTAAATTTGCGCTTGTGTAATTTTCGGGGCAATGCGGTTCGACACAAGAAAATAATCAATCCGCCAACCAACATTCCGCATTCTTGCCTGATGCATATAAGACCACCAAGTGTAAGCATTTTGTTTATCTGGGTACAAATAACGGAAAGAATCCGTAAACCCTGCAGCTAATAAAGCAGAAAATTTCCCACGTTCTTCATTAGTGAATCCTGCATTCCCAATATTCGTTTTAGGGTTTTTAAGGTCAATTTCCTGATGTGCGACATTCATATCGCCGCAAATAATTAAAGGCTTTTTCTTGTCAAGTTCCGTGACAAAATTCCGGAAATCGTCTTCCCATTGCATTCTGTAGTCAAGCCTTGTCAATTCACGCTGTGCATTGGGAACGTAAATATTCAAAAGAATAAAATTTTCATATTCCGCAATAATTGTTCTGCCCTCGTCAGTATGTTTTCCATAATTGAATGTCACCTGTAAAGGGGTTTGTTTCGTGAAAATCGCCGTGCCGGAATAGCCTTTTCTGATTGCGCTGTTGAAATATTGGGTATAGCCTTCAAATTCAACAGTGACTTGCTCCGGCTGGAGTTTTGTTTCCTGAATGCAGAAAATATCTGCATTCAGGGCATAAAACTGTTCAGTAAAATTTTTATTCAGATTAGCACGGAAACCGTTGACATTCCATGAAATCAATTTCATAAATGAAATCCTTTCTTTTTATAATAAAATTAATATTAAAATTAAATATTAAATTTATTCCGGTAAATAAGCATTATCTGATTCAATAATAATTGTATTGGCAGAAGTGGAAATCAACATCAGAAGCGTTTGATTTTCGTCCTGAATGGAAATATAATTTCCATTCTGTTGAATTTCCACGTTCTGAAAATGCCGGAAAAATTTTCTGTTCATGTCCCTGTCGTAAAAACTAACTGTGTAATTTCCCATGTGTTCACCGTTTAAGATTCGAGGAAAACTTTAAATGCACGGTAAGCCGCCCAAATATCCGTTTTCGCAACGAGTTCATACGGGGCGTGCATGGACAGAACCGGAACGCCAATGTCAATTGTATCAATATTTAAATTGGCAATGTAAGCCGCAACTGTTCCGCCGCCGCCGAGGTCAACTCTGCCGAGTTCGCCGGTTTGCCAGATAACATGATTTTCGTCAAGAATTTTCCGGATTTCTCCGGCAAATTCTGCTGAAGCGTCAGAAGTTCCAGATTTTCCTCTTGCGCCAGTGAATTTCGTCACACAAACACCGTGATTTAAATAAGCACAGTTATTTTTCTCGAGAACGTCCGGAAATGTCGGGTCAAATCCTGCATTTACATCAGCGGAAAGGCATTTTGATGCACTAATTACTGTTCTGCCATTTGCGCCGAAACATTCCGCTAAATCATACAGGAAATATTTCAAATAGGAAGATTTCAAGCCCGTGTTGCCGTCACTTCCGGTTTCTTCCTTGTCCGTGAGAACGATAACACTGGTATGTTCCGGAGTGGGTACGTCAAGAGAAGCCCGAAATGCCGGATAAGCACAAACTTTATCATCATGCCCGTAAGCACCAATGAAACTCCGGTCAAAGCCAACATCTTTCGCCGGATAAGCCGGAACGGCTTCTAATTCAGCGGAAAGAAAATCTTCTTCTGTAATGTTGTATTTTTCGTTCAGTAACTTCATTACAGCGAGTTTCACTAAATCATTGCCTTTTTCTGCTTTGAACGGCATAGAACCAATGACGAGATTTAATTCTTCCCCTTTGATGATTTGCGGAGCGGAACGGCGCATTTGTTCATCAGCAAGATGTGGAAGTAAATCTGTAATGTAGAAAATCGGGTCGCCCTCTTCTTCACCAATGCGAACCGTTAAAGTAGAACCATCTTTGCGAATAATTACACCATGTAAAGAAAGCGGAACTGTTGTCCACTGGTATTTTTTAATTCCGCCGTAATAGTGCGTTTTGAAATAAGCCATTTCCTGACTTTCGTAAAGCGGATGCTGTTTCAAATCCAAACGGGGGGAGTCAATATGCGCTGCACAAATGCGCACGCCTTCACGAATATCCTTTTTTCCGATTGTCGCCATAATGACAGATTTTCCACGGTTATTCAGATACACTTTATCGCCTGCATGAAGAGTCATACCGGAATGAAATGGCTGATACCCTTGTTTCTGAAGGAAATCTGTCATGAACGTGTTAATTTCCCGTTCAGTTTTAGCAGTATTCATGAAAAATTTATATTCTTCACAAAATTCCTGACATGCCTGCAATTCTTCTTCTGACAAACGCATAGCGGCATGTTTACGCTGATAGAATAATTTCTCTTTCAGCGACTGAACTTCATTTTTTTCTTTTTCTGAATTAGACATAAAAACACTTCTTTCTGAAAAATAATCACAAATTAATTATATCAAAAATTCAGCAGTTTGTCAAGTTTTTTGAAAACTGCTGTTTTGAATTACAGGAAAAGTTTTATTTTTTCGGCAACGTCTGCGGATAAAGCCGAAAGTTCAGCGAAATTTCCGTTATTATGAATAAGATAATCAGAATGCTGAATGAAAAATTGTTCATCAAGCTGTGCATTCATGCGTTCATGTGCGGCTTGTCGGGTTAAATTGTCACGAAGCATAATTCTTTCACACCGAATAGAAGCATTCGCAATAACGGAAATAATTACATCGCAAAAATCAGAAGCACCACTTTCAAACAGTGTCGGCGCATCTAAAAGAATAAATTTCTGATTCTGTGCGGAAAATGCCTGAATTTGATTTGAAATTTCTTTAATAATAAACGGATAACAAATTGCATTTAAATTTTCTAATTGTTGTTTGTCGTTGAAAACGATTTTCGCAAGAGCTTTCCGGTTCAGGGTTTTATCAGGATTTTTGACGGAATCGCCGAAAAAATGAAAAATTTTCTCTAAACAAGGCAAGCCAGGTTCAACCACCTGACGGGAAATTTTATCCGCATCAATTAACATAAATTCATGCTGAAGGAAAATTTTTGCAACCGTGCTTTTCCCTGCGCCAGTCTGACCGGTTAAGCCTGCAATGAGAGTATGTTCAGCATTTTTCATAAACTAATCACCTCAAAACCTGCTGCACGCATTAAGCGGTTATATACGGAAAGGGAAGTACCGGATTTTTCCGGCATTCGGACGTAAACAATTTCTGCGCCGAGTTCGTCCAGTTCCCTGAACCGGAAAAATAAATCATGCGCTTGCTGAACGCCGTTGTCCCCGTAACGAAGACAAGGAATGGAATGAATTTCGGGGTCAGAATCAAATAATAAACAATATGTATAATTAGTTTTATGCTGTTCCACATAATTCCGGAAATGTTCGAAATCCGGAGCATCTACAGGAAGAATTTTCGCTTTAGGGGAATAATGTTTATATTTCATTCCAGGGGAAGAAACTTTCGTTTCAGGGGAAATCTGCTGAAAAACGGCTTTGTCAATGTAAACAGACTTTGTGAAAGGGGAGAGGTCATTTTCTGAAATTAGCCCCGGGCGGAGAATGTGAATCGTTTGCGCATCATCAAAACAAATAACTGTGGATTCCACACCGCCGGAACATTGACCACCGTCAAGCACAGCGGCAATTCTTCCGGACATGTCCTGTAAAACATGTTCAGCAGTTGTCGGACTCGGTAAGCCGGAACGATTAGCAGAAGGTGCAGCAATTGGACAGCCTGAAAGGGAAATTAATTCCCTTGCGGCGGAATGCGCCGGAATGCGTACACCAACAGTATCTAAGCCACCGGAAGTTATTTCCGGAATTTCTTTTCGTTTCGGGAAAATCATCGTTAAAGAACCAGGCCAGAACTGTTCTGCTAAAGTCCACGCAATAGAGGGAATTTCTTTCGCAACGCTTTCCAGCATATCTAAATTGGCAAGATGAACAATTAAAGGATTGTCTGCCGGTCTGCCTTTAGCGGTAAAAATTTTCTGCACCGCTTCCGCATTTCGTGCGTCTGCACCTAAGCCGTAAACCGTTTCTGTTGGAAAAGCAACGAGTTCCCCCTGACGAATTAAATTCGCTGCGAATTGTAAATCTTTATTTGTATTTGTTAATAATTGTGTTATCATAAAATTTGCTCCGCTAATTTTTCTGCTTGATGCGCCGTAGCGAGTGCATCAAAAATTTCTTCTAAATCGCCGTTGAGAATGCTTTCCAAACGGTAAAGCGTAAGGTTAATTCTGTGGTCGGTCATTCTGCCCTGTGGGTAATTATAAGTTCTGATTCGTTCGGAACGGTCACCCGTGCCAACTTGTAATTTCCGTTCGGAAGCGATTTTCTGATTTTGTTCTTGCTGAACGAGTTCAAATAATCTTGCCCGAAGAACTTTTAACGCTTTTTCTTTGTTTTTGTGCTGGCTGCGTTCGTCCTGACATTCTACAACCATTCCGGTCGGTAAATGCGTAATTCTGACGGCGGATTCTGTTTTATTGATATGCTGACCGCCTGCGCCGCTGGAACGGAAAACATCAATTTTCAATTCTGTGGGAAGAATGTCTAATTCCACTTCATCAGCCTCCGGAAGAACGGCAACAGTAACTGTAGAAGTATGGATTCTGCCTTGTGATTCTGTTTCCGGAACACGCTGAACACGATGCACGCCGCTTTCGAATTTTAAACGGGAATATGCTGCATTTCCGTCAATGGAAAAACAAATTTCTTTATACCCTCCGAGTTCTGTCGGGTTTGCATTTAAAATTTCAATTTTCCAATGTTTTGTTTCTGCGTACATGCTATACATGCGAAATAATGAACCGGCGAATAAAGATGCTTCTTCACCGCCCGCACCGGAACGGATTTCCATAATGACATTTTTGTCGTCGTCCGGATTTTTCGGTAAAAGTAAAATTTTCAGTTGTTTTTCCTGTTCCTGAAGTTGAACTCGTGCTTCTTCCAGTTGCATTTGTGCCATAAGTTTCAACTCTTCATCCTGAATCGCATCATTCAGTAAATTTTTCGCTTCTTCTTCTTCCTGCTGTGCTTTCTGGTAAGCCGTAAAGGCTTCAATGATTGGTGTTAAAGATTTATATTCTTTCATTAAAATCATATATTTTTCGTGGTCAGCAAGCACTTCCGGAAGGGAAAGCTGCTGACTAATTAGTTGATATTTTTCATACATTGCCAATAATTTTTCAAACATTCTGTTCACCGTCTTTCAAATTTTGGTGTGTAACTTGTCGGATATATTTTTGAATTTTCAGTCTCGGCACGAGAAATTCCCGCCCGCAGCGAATACAGCGCAAACGAAAATCCATGCCTGTTCTTAACACAAGCATTTCTTTTCCTCCGCAGGGGTGTTGTTTTTTCATCAATAATTTGTCATTGACACGAATATCCAAATGCAAAACCTCTTTCTGTTTTGTGTTCTATTTTATTATACCGCATTTTTTTCAAAAAGGCAAGATTCAGAATGCATAGTTTTTCCGATTTGTGCAATCATAATAAAAATAGCAGCTGTATCCTGTTCAGATTGCTATATTTTCAAACTATTTGAAGAAACGGAGAGAATGCAAAAATGGAACTTTGCAGAATGAAAGGCGAATTTGCCTCAGAAGAATTAGCGGAATTAGCTGCCGGAAGAATCAGAAGAAGTCTGAAAAATATCCGCAGTTTACGCATTCGCAAATTAGGAAAGGCTTTCCCTTCAATGAATGGAAAACAACATTATACTATGCTTCCGGCGAACTTACGCATGGAAAATTATGCAACAGATGTATTGATTTCTGAAATGAGTGATTCTGTTTATCCGGAATACTGGTATAGAAAAACGGCTGAATTAACAGTAATTTGCGACAAGGAAAATAAAGCAGACGTTTCCGCCACAATGCAGGCATTAGGGGCAATGCAAATCCGCATAGTCTAACGCTGATTCAAATTGTTACCAGATTTTGACCATTGTGACAAAAAAGTAATCAAATATACTCTTGACAAAATGCTGAAAATATGATAGCATGAAAGAGAAGGAAAACGCCGGATATCAGAAAGTCATTTGCTGTAGTTGTTCTATTCTAAAACAATCCGGCATAAACTACAGCAGGACTTTTCCTAAAAGTAAACATCGGAGGTCGAAAATATGTATCAGAAACATTTTTGTCCAGAGGGGACACTTCTGGACACCCTTGAAAACCAGACAGCCATTTCCAGCCGTCAGGGGCTTATGCAGGCACAACTCAGCGGACGGATTCTGGAAGCCCGTGTAATGACTTGCGACAGCGAGCATAATATGTGGGTCAATTTGCCTTGTATGCGTGGATTGATTCCCCGTGAAGAAGGTGCTGTCGGCATTGCTGAAGGGGAATTGCGTGATATTGCGCTGATTGCAAGAGTAGGCAAACCTGTTTGTTTCAAAGTAATACGCATTGAAACAGATGAAACAGGGGAAGAACTTGCGATTTTGTCCCGTAGAGCCGTGCAGGAGCAGTGCATGGAACAATTTTTGAGTCAACTTTTGCCGGGGGATATTATTGACGCAAAGGTAACGCATTTAGAACCGTTCGGGGCATTTGTGGACATTGGTTCCGGAATCGCTTCAATGGTGCCGATTGATGCAATTTCCGTTTCCCGAATTACACATCCGGCTGACCGTTTTGTCGTAGGGCAGAATATACGGGTCATTATCAAAGGAAAACAAGACAAGCGGATTATGCTTTCTCATAAAGAATTATTAGGTACATGGGAAGAAAATGCATCATTATTCCATGTGGGAGAAACAACATGCGGTATTGTGCGTTCAGTGGAAAAATACGGCGTATTCATTGAATTAATGCCAAATTTGGCAGGTTTGGCAGAACTCCGCCAGCCAGTGCAGGTTGGACAGCGCACAAGCGTTTACATTAAGGCGTTAATTCCGGAAAAACTGAAAGTGAAATTAATTCTGGTGGATGTTTGTGAAGATAACGCCAAACCCGAACCGTTAAAATATTTTTACCAGAAAAATCATATTGACCATTGGGTATATACGCCAATTGGTTCAGGAAAATTCATTGACACAGTATTTGACGGAAACCTGACAGAAACTGTATAAAGCAAATCTCCGGTTCTTTATGAACCGGATTTTTTTATCTTGTCAAGAACATTACGGATTTTTTCAAGGGAAATTTGCTTTTCCCATTGCTGAAACGGCTGACCGTTCCGGAATAGAATGACTGTAGGAATTTCCTGAACGTGATACCGTTCAGCAAGCGTTTTTTCCGTATCGATATTGACGGAATAAGCGGAAAGGAAATTTTCTTCCTGTTCAGAAAACTGCTCCAGTTCAGGCGCAAGCAACCGACAAGGAGCGCACCATGGGGCATAAAAATCCACTAAAACGAAACGGGAAAAACTTTCTTCTAAAATTTCATGAAAATATTGTTCATTTGTCTGAAATACCATGAAAAACACTTCTTTCTGTTTGTTTTCTTTAGCATAGCATAATTTGCACAATTTGTCAAGGGAAAATTTTTCAGAACAGCTGAAAAAATATTGACTTTTTGAAAAAAATATTATATAATATTAATGTAAGTAAATCTTTTCAACAGGAGGAAATTTTTGTGAATCAATTTACCCGAATAGGCATATTAGCCTTGTGTGCATTATTGCTTACCAGCTGCGGAAAACAGGAGGAAATCACTTCCACAGTCGAAAAAGTACCGGAAACAGTCATGCAGACGGAAACTGAGACAGAGACTGAAACAGAACCCGAAACCGAACCAGAAACAGAAACGGAGACAGAAATGGAAACAGAACCTAAAACAGAACCTACAACACAACCTGAGACAGAAACACAGCCCCCGACACAACCCCCAACCCAACCCGAAACACAATCGCACGCTTTCCCGTCAACGCCTGGAGCTACACCATCATCACCAGGTTCACCTGGTTATATTCCGGAGGAAAGAATGAATGATACTTTCCGATTCGGTCAAATGAACGTTGCTCTCGAACTCATGCAAAAGCAAATGGAAACAGACGGACAGAAAAATATTTTAATTTCACCGTTTTCCATTTCCGCAATATTAGCCCTTACGGCAAACGGCGCAAATTCAACAACCCTTGAACAAATGGAAGCCTTTTTCAGTGAAGATATTCCGACACTGAATGAAGATTTACAGCAGTATATTGCCATTTTGGAATCAAAAAATGAAAGCAGGCTCATTTCTGCAAATTCAATCTGGCTGAAAGACGACCCAATGTTTGAAGTAAAGCCGGATTTCCTGGACATTGCCAATAATATTTATCATGCAGAAGTGTTCAGTGAACCATTTACTTCTGATACAACAGAGAAAATTAACAGTTGGGTCAACGAACACACGGAACAAATGATTCCTTCTATTTTAGATTCCATTGACGAAAGTGCTGTTACTTATCTGATTAACGCATTAGCTTTCGAATCTCAGTGGTCTGAAACGTATACTGACAAACAAATTGAAGATGATATTTTCACGGCGTATGACGGTTCGGAACGGACAGTACCCATGATGACCAATACAGAAAGTCGTTATTTTGAGGACGATTATGTCACAGGGTTTAAAAAATATTATCGGGGAATTTATGATTTCGTTGCCCTTCTTCCGAATGAAGGCGTGGACATGCAGGAATATCTGAATATGCTTGATGCGGAATATTTACTCAATCTTCTGGATAATCCACAGCGTGCAGATGTGATTGCTACGATACCGAAATTTTCCAATGATTACAGCTGTAACCTTTCGGAAACGCTTAAAACTTTAGGAATGGAAGATGCTTTTTCTGATTGGGCAGATTTTTCCAATATGACAGATGCTGTAGTAAAAATCAGCACAGTTCTGCACAAAACACATATTGAAGTCGACCAGAACGGAACGAAAGCCGCAGCGGCAACTGCTGTAGAAATGTCATTAGTCACTGCAACTTTAGACGAACCCGAACCGCCGAAATACGTTCGTTTAGACAGACCATTTATTTACATGATTACGGATAGTTACAGCAATCTGCCGTTATTTATCGGAACAGTGAACGATATTACAAACTGAGAAAAGAGGAAATTTTAATGAATAAATTGATTCAGACAGGCATATTAGCCTTGTGCGCTTTGCTGCTTGCCAGCTGCGGAAAACAGGAGGAAACAACTTCCACAATTGAAAAAGTTCCGGAAACAGTCATGCAAACCGAAACAGAAACAGAGACTGAAACAGAACCTGAAACAGAAACTGAACCAGAAACCGAAACTGAGACAGAAACCGAAACGGAAACGGAATCAGAAACTGAAACAGCAACTGAAACACAACCCCCGACACAACCAGTTACAGAAGCGGAAATAATACCCGCTTCACCGTCGCCTTCAAGGGAGCCGTCAGATCTCGATAGATATATTCCGGAGGAAAGAATGAATGATAATTTCCGGTTCGGGCAAATGAATGTTGCTCTTGAACTCATGCAAAAGCAAATGGAAACAGATGGACAGGAAAATATTTTACTTTCGCCGTTTTCTATTTCTACAATATTAGCCCTTACGGCAAATGGCGCAAATTCAACAACCCGTGAACAAATGGAAGCCTTTTTCGGAGAAGATATTCCGACACTGAATGAAGATTTGCAGAAATATCTTTCCACTCTGGAATCCTCAGAAGACGACAGCAGACTCATTTCCGCAAATTCAATCTGGCTGAAAGATGACCCGATGTTCGAAGTGAAACCAGATTTTATGGATATTGCCAATAATATGTATCATTCGGAAGTGTTCAGTGAACCGTTTACTTCTGAAACAAAAGATAAAATTAACGGCTGGGTTAATGAACACACAGAACAAATGATACCTTCCATTTTAGATACAATTGATGAGAATGCTTTAATTTATTTAGTGAATGCATTAGCATTCGATTCCAAATGGTCTGACCCTTATCGTGATGAAGCTGTTGAAGAGGATATTTTCACAGCATATAACGGTACAGAACGTACAGTATCTATGATGAACAGTGAAGAAGACTATTATTTTGAAGACGACTATGTCACAGGGTTTTCAAAATATTATCGTGGAGGATATAAATTTATCGCTCTTCTTCCGAATGAAGGCGTAAACATGCAGGATTATCTGAATACGATTGATGCGGAATATTTAATCAATTTTCTTGACAATGCACAATATGAAAAAGTGTTCGCTGCTATGCCGAAATTTTCAAATGATTACAGCTGTAATCTTACAAACACACTCAAGGCTTTAGGAATGGAAAATGCTTTTTCAGCTGGTGCGGATTTTTCCAATATGACAGATGCGGCAATAAACATTAGCATGGTTCTGCATAAAACACATGTTGAAGTAGACGAAAAGGGAACAAAAGCCGCAGCGGCGACTGTTGTCGGAGCGACACCTTCTGCTGCGGCTATAGACACCAGAGAACCGAAATATGTCCGTTTAGACAGACCATTTATTTACATGATTGTGGATAATTGCAGCAATTTGCCGTTATTTATCGGGACAGTGAACGACATTACGAACTGAGGGAAAATGATGACGGAACTTGAAGTAATGAAAAATGCGCAAGCTTGTCTCAGACTGCTTGCGCAAGGTGTAGACCCTTTCACAAAACAGCCTTTACCGGAAACGGAAACTGTGCGGAAACCTGCTATTGCAAAATATTTAAATTTTACAGCGGAATGCATGAACCAACTCATTCAGAAAAAAGAACAGGAAGAAAAACGGTTTATTTTTCCCAAAGAATTGGCATTATTGTTAAAAATTTCGTGAGAAATAATTTTAATCATACAATCTGTATTTATACGGAACAGGCACAACAATATATTTTTGATCATATCAATGATATTATTGAATTTAATTTATCAGAAAATTAACTCAAAGAAAAGAGCATTTCAATGAATACAAAAAATAAAGGCATTATTTTTATTATTTGTTCGGCGTTTTGTTTTGCGTTAATGAATGCATTTGTCCGGCTTTCGGGAGATTTGCCGGCAATTCAGAAAAGTTTTTTCCGGAATTTAGTTGCTTTAGTGATTGCGGCAGCAGCTTGCCTGAAAGATAAAAATAGTTTATCCGTTCCGAAAGGGAACTGGCATTGGCTTTTTCTTCGGGCAGGCTGTGGAACAATTGGAATTATTTGTAATTTTTACGCAATAGACCATTTAGTTTTGTCAGATGCTTCTATGCTGAATAAAATGTCACCATTTTTTACAATATTGTTTTCATGGATTCTGCTGAAAGAAAAACTTTCGCCTGTGCAGGCTGGAGCAGTATTCACCGCATTTCTCGGAAGTTTATTAATTATTAAACCAACTTTGGATTTTTCTGATTTCGGAGCTTCCGCAATTGGTTTATTAGGCGGAATTGCTGCCGGAGCGGCATATTCCGTTGTGAGAATCCTCGGTCAGAAAGGTGTCAGCAAAAATTTCATTGTTCTATTTTTTTCAGGTTTTTCCTGTGTAGTGGCATTGCCATTTTTAATATTAGATTTTCATGAAATGACCGGAAAACAGCTTTTATTTCTGTTAGGGGCAGGCGTTGCGGCAGCAGGAGGGCAATTTTCTATTACGTCGGCGTATTGTTACGCACCAGCGAAAGAAATTTCCGTCTATGATTATTCACAAATTATTTTTGCAACAACGTTAGGAAGAATTTTATTTTCAGAAATTCCGGACATGTACAGCTTTATCGGCTATGGAATTATTATTTTTGCGGCTGTGGGAATGTTCTGGTATAATAATTACTATCAAAAAAGGCAGTCTGGCTGAATACCAGACTGCTTATTTTCAGGAATTTTTCTTTTTTGCGGCAATATCGGCGAGGGCTTCTTTTCGGGAAAGGTTAATTCTTCCTTGTTTGTCAATTTCAATGACTTTGACAACAATTTCGTCACCAATCTGCACAACGTCTTCCACTTTTTCGACACGGCGGTTTTCAAGCTGGGAAATGTGAACAAGCCCGTCTTTCCCCGGGGCAATTTCCACGAATGCGCCGAAATTCATAATTCTGACAACTTTGCCTTTGTAAATAGCACCGACTTCAGGGTCATTGGCAATTGTTTCCACAATCTGAATGGCTTTTTTCGTGTTGGCAAGGTCTAAACCACTGACGAAAACGTTTCCTTCTTCGGAAATGTCAATTTTTACATCGCATTCTGTGCAAATTTTCTGAATGACTTTTCCGCCCTGACCAATGACTTCACGAATTTTGTCAACAGGAACTTTTGTCTGAAGCATTTTCGGAGCGTATGCGCCGACTTCCGGACGAGGTTCAGGAATGGCTTTCAGCATAATTTCATCTAAAATATATAATCTTGCTTTTCTGGTTTTTTCGAAAGCCTGTTCAATAATGGCAGGTGTCAAGCCGTCAACTTTAATATCTACCTGAATAGCGGTAATTCCTTTATGTGTACCGCCGACTTTGAAATCCATGTCGCCGAAGAAATCTTCTAAGCCTTGAATATCAACCATAGTCATGAAATCATCACTATCAGGTAAAGTAATTAATCCGCAGGAAATGCCTGCAACGGGGGCTTTAATTGGCACTCCGGCATCCATTAAGGCAAGTGTTGAACCGCAGATTGACCCCTGAGAAGTTGAACCATTAGAACTTAACACTTCCGAAACGAGCCGCATAGAATAGGGAAATTCTTCTACAGACGGAAGAACAGGAACAAGGGCTTTTTCCGCAAGCGCACCATGACCGATTTCTCTTCTTCCCGGACCTCTGGACGGTTTTGTTTCGCCGACGGAATAAGACGGGAAATTATACTGGTGCATGTAACGTTTAGAAGTTTCTTCATCTAAGCCGTCAATTTTCTGTGCATCGCTGACAGGTCCTAAAGTGGCAACTGTTAATACTTGCGTTTGCCCTCTGGTAAACAGTCCTGAACCGTGTACCCGTGGCAAAACGCCAACTTCCGCCGCAAGAGGACGAATTTCGTCAATGCCTCTGCCGTCAACACGTTTCCCATTATAAAGCCAATTACGAACAATTTTTTTCTGAAGTTTATATAAACATTCGTCTAATTTCGCCGGAGCAGCATCACCGAATTGTTCAGCTAATTTTTCATCAAATGCCTGATGAACTTCATCAATAATAGGCTGTAACCGTTCATCACGGACATTTTTGTCATTCGTATCTAATGCAAGCTGTACTTTTTCGCCAACAAGATTTTCCACTTCTTCAAATAATTCATGCGGAATTTCCTGTGATTCAAAAGCGAATTTCGGTTTACCGATTTCTTTTTGAATTTCAGCAATAAAAGCAACCATTTTTTTAATTTCTTCATGACCGGTTAAAATGGCTTGTAACATGGTTTTTTCATCAACTTCATTTGCTCCGGCTTCAATCATGACAATTTTTTCAGCACTTCCGGCAACAGTTAAAACAAGGTCATTGTGTTCTCTCTGGTCTTTGTCAGGATTTAACACAATTTCCCCGTCAACCAGTCCGACACTAATTCCGGCAATAGGACCATTCCACGGAATGTCTGAAATAGAAATTGCAATAGAAGTCGCAATCATTCCGGCAATTTCAGGTGAACAGTCAGGGTCAACGGAAAGCACTGTCATGACAACAGAAACATCATTCCGCATATCTTTCGGAAATAATGGTCTGATTGGTCTGTCTACCATACGGGAAGTTAAAATTGCCTTTTCAGAAGGTTTTCCTTCACGTTTAGTGAAAGACCCCGGAATTTTTCCTACAGCGTATAATCTTTCTTCATAGTCAACAGAAAGCGGAAAGAAATCAATTCCTTCACGGGGTTTTGCACTGGCAGTCACGTTCGCCATAACAACTGTTTCCCCGTAATGCACCCAACAAGAACCGTTGGATAAAGCACAAGTTTTTCCTGTTTCGACTTTAACCGGTCTGCCGGCATAAGTAGTTTCAAAAGTTCTGTAATGTTCAAACATAAAAAATCCTCGCTTTTTGGAGATAAATTTTTTGTGTCAGGCAGCGTTTTTAGCGAAAAACCCTGCTCCGGAAATTCCGGAGTACGGCAGAATGCTAAGCAACCGCTGCTGACAACATGCACAGAAAGGCAGAAAGAAAAATAATTCTTCTGCCTTTTGTATGGTGTTTACTTACGGATACCGAGTTTTGCAATAATTGCACGGTATCTGTTAATGTCTTTCTTCTTGAGATAAGCAAGAAGATTTCTTCTGCGACCAATCATTTTGAGCATACCTCTTCTGGAATGATGGTCGTTTTTGTGCATTTTCAGATGTTCAGTCAGGTCATTAATCCGACGTGTCAGAATGGCAATCTGTACTTCCGGAGAACCTGTGTCTGTTTCGTGGTTACGGTTCTGTTCAATAACAGCCGTTTTTTCTTCTTTGCGCAACATAATTAATTTCACCTCTTTTAATTCATAATTTTCCGTCAACGCAGAACAGGGAAGGCGAAAATTCCCACATCGGGCATAACCCCTGAACCGAGTACACGGAACAATGTATATTATAACACATTTTTTCGGATTTGTAAAGAGGTTTTTGAAAATTTTTTGAAAAAATTTTCAGGAGATAATTTTCCGCTTTTTGTTGGATTTGGAAGAATGGGAAGAATGGGAAGTTTCCGGCGCAGGAGCGGCAGTTTCTTTTCCGCCCATGTCTTCAAAGAGATTCTGCCCGTCATTTTCGGAATAAGTTAATTCCGGATTGATTTCACCACGCTGTGCATAATAGGGATTGATGACGAATTGCTGAATGACGGGATAGCAATTGAACACAATCATGAAGGCAACGAATCCCGTTGGAACAAAAAGCCAGATAATCATTAAATAGGGAACATAGTAAGTTAATAATCCGAAAATTCCCATAATGAAAACCGCAAGCAACAGCGTGAGTGTATTCTTTTTGAGGGCGATAAAACTAAGGGCGAGAGAATTTTTCAAAATATTAGTCATGCTTAGTTCTGTTGAAACAATCATTAAATATGCGTAAAAACTCATTAACGTGACAACTATGGCAATACTTAATGTCAGCACAAACAAAACATAATAAATTGTTTCCCCGCCGAGGGCTTGTTCTTTAATCTGGGCAATGATTTTCGGGTAAACGTAAAAGCTGCTCAGCACGGAAGCTGTCATCACAAGGTCAATTATTCCCATAATGCAGGATTGCTTGAAACAGGAACGAAATGTTTTCCAGAATGTGTGCATCATGAATGTAGGCTTTTCCAGAACGAAATTGCGTAAAACTTTCGTACAGCCGGCAATGACACCGCCGAAACAGATTGCTGTTATTAAAATTAACATTGCCGCAATCAGTAAGGCAATATTAGTATAATCTTCCACGAAATAAAAAATTACTGTTACGGCAAGCAATACCGGCACGGAAGAAAATGCCATAAGCATATTAATTTCAATAATTTTCCAGAATTTGTTGAATGCAAGTTCCCAATACCGGAAAAAAGGTTTTTTCTTTGGTGCGTCTTTGGCAATGCCTGCACCGGAAGAATCGTTTCCAAACAGGCTCAATTTTTTCAGTCCTTTCAGGAAAAATGAATCAGCAAGAAATTCTGGAGAATGCCGAATAACGTCATAAACAGGAATAACACCAGAAAACGGAGAGTATATAATTTTACGGAAAAATATTCTTCCGTCATTTTCTCGCAGACAAGGTCGGTAATTTGTAAAGAAAAGCGCAAGGCTTCTCTTGCGGCGAATAACATTACAAAAGAAGTGGCATAGGCGTAGGGGACAATTAACAGCAGATTCATTCCGGCACGCAAAGGGGATTCATTCGTGTAAAGCGTTTCTAAAACTGAACCAATAGCCGCCCCCCGTAAAAATAGCACTAATAATACAAGAGGCATTCCGGCGGCAGAAAGTCCGAGAACGGCAACAACAGCAAGCCAGAACAGCGGCGCAATAATACAATAAAAATGCTGTTCTTTCAGAATGCCTATTCCCTGCAAAAAAGTTACATTATTCCAGATGTTCCATTGCGGATATAATGCGTATAGAATACTTCCGGCAATTGTTCCGAAAAGAATCATCAGAAATAAAATTAATAGTTGTATATTTCGTTTCTGAATTAATTTCATGCTCATGCCTCCTGAATTTTTTAAATTTTTATACAGTGTATGAGCATGTCCGGAATTTTATACCAGATTATTCAGAAAGTTCATAAGCCCGTTTTGTGCAAGCCGTGCAGGCGTTGTTCACAGTTCCGGTCAAATCGCCCTGGTATAATTGTTCTAATCCGGCAAGCGTTGTTCCTCCTGGGGAAGAAACCATTCGAATTAATTCATCAATCGAATAACCGGATTCTGTCAGCATTTTTGCTGAACCAATTAAACTTTGTGCGAATAACGGAAGAGCAACACTTTCTTCAATGTTTTCCGTTTTGGCGTAATCCACAAACGCTTTCGCAAACAAATAAATAAATGCAGGGCTACTCCCGTTAATGGCAATAATTTCCTTCATTTTCGTTTCGGGAAGCTGTGCGGAAATTCCACAAGCGTTGAAAATATTCTGCACAACGGAAAATTCTTCTTCCGTGGTAAATTCCGATTTTGCTAAAGCAGAAGCCCCAGCCCCTAATAATAACGGCGTATTCGGCATCACGAGAATGACTTTAGCATTAGCAAGGGTTTTCGTTCGGATATATTCGGCAGTAATTCCGGCAGCAATTGAAACGAATACTGTTTCTTCCGTTGTGCCGTCTTTAATCTGGTCAAGCACTTGTGAAAACATTTGCGGTTTTACGGCAAGAAAAACGAATTTGCATTTCTGCATGATTTCCAAGCCGGACGAACACGCATTCACGCCAGAAGAAACTAATGCCTGTACTTTCTGTGTGTCGGGGTCAAAAGCGTAAACTTCCGTATGCTGCGCAAGTTCACAATTCAGAATGCCTTTCATAATGGCGGTACCCATATTTCCGGCACCAATAAAACCAACGGTAATTTTTTGATTCATGAAAATTCATCCTTTCAAATTAAAAACACTGCTCTTAATTATATAACAAAATGCATAAAAAGCAAGTGTTTTTTTGTAAAAATTTCAAGACATCGTGGAGTGATTTCGGAATGCCCTCTTGTAAGCAATTAACGCCGCTGAAAGTAAAACAATCAACAGGGGAATATCTGCCACAAGTTCAAGTAAATTTTTCACAAGCCTTGTGGAAATTGCCACGCCGAACGCCTCTTTCGGAATGAAGCCGTAATGCATATTCAGCCATGTATTCAAGCATAAATTGATTACGCCCACATCAAGCAAGCGTGCCACAACTGACCGGATAATTAAAGAAAATTCCTCATTCAGCCCGAATAATTGAAAATGTTCCTGCTTGCGATACAGGCATATTCCGTAAATGAACCCCTGAAGCCCTGCAACAAGCGTGTAAACCGGAAGATATGTATTTGTCGGATTCGCTAAATACCCTACAATATCACAAATCAATCCGGCGGAAAATCCCATTACAGGACCTGTCAACATACCAATTACGGCAATTGCCAAAAATGCAAAATTAATTTTCAGTGAAGCACTGATATTGATTGTAAATTTTTCAATCACCATTGAAACTGCAATAAACATTCCCGTAATCGCAAGGGAACGAATATTTTTAAATTCGGAACAAGATTTCTGAAACATAAAAAATACCTCCTTTTCCGCAAGATGACAAAGCATGAGAAAAAGAGGTATCTCTATCTGATTTTTCCTGTTATGTCATACGAAGCGGGATGCGAAGTCTGTACCGCAAGCAAGGCTCTTCGTTTAGCTGACAACTCCCCGTTCAGCTAACACTTAACGCACAGACTTCTACTCTGTGTATGCAAAAATTTTTAATACGCTGTTGCCGCCAGAATATCATATCTTTCATCAAGGAACGGCTTTTTCATGGCAAGACCTTCCTGAAGGTCAATGTCATATACTTTGCCTTGTTTTAAACCGACAATTCTGTTACCAATTCCCTGTTCAAGAAGTTCTACAGCATGATAGCCCATTTCTGTAGCCATAATTCGGTCACGGAGTGTTGGAGAACCGCCACGCTGTACATGTCCGAGAACGGTTGCACGGGATTCCACGCCGGTCATTTCCTGAATTTCTCTGGCAATCACTTCAGTTTGTCCGACACCCTCAGCCACAACGAGAATAAAATGATGTTTACCGCCTTTTTCGCTCATCGTCTGAGTCATTTTTTTAGCGATTTCGTTTAAATCGTAAGGGCGTTCGAGAGTAATTGCCGCTTCTGCGCCGACAGCCATAGCCACATTTACTGCAATGAATCCGGCTCTTCTTCCCATAACTTCCACAACGGAACAACGGTCATGTGACTGTGTTGTGTCACGGAGTTTGTCAATCATTTCCATAGCGGTATTCATTGCCGTATCATAACCAATTGTGTATTCCGTGCATTGAATATCATTATCAATTGTTCCTGGGATACCAATGCAAGGAATGCCCACGCTGGATAAATCCCCAGCCCCACGGAAAGAACCGTCTCCGCCAATGACGACAAGACCTTCTAAGCCGATTTCTTCACAAACGGCTTTCCCCTTTAAAACGCCGTCCATGTTGCGAAATTCCGGACATCTTGCCGTATACAGACAAGTTCCGCCCCTCTGGATAATGCCGGAAACGCTTCTTGCGGTCATGTCCACAAATTCACGATTAAGCAGACCAACGTAACCACGCTGAATGCCAATCACTTCCATTCCTTTGTTAATGGCGGTACGAGCAACTGCTCTGACAGCCGCATTCATGCCTGGAGCGTCTCCGCCGCTTGTCAAAACACCAATTTTTTTCATAATTTTTCTTCTCCATTCTGCATCAGCAAGCAATAATGCAATAAATTGTTCACATTTCTTAAAATCCGGTCAAATACCAGTTTTGCAACAGCTATTTGAACAAAATTCCAAGTTCGCTCTTTTTTCATTATAGCACAAATTTCACATGATGTCAATATTGAATTTTAATATTTTTAATTTTTTTCTGTACCATATTTTTATAAATTTGTCAAGTGCTTTTTAGGAATACAGCCGATATTTTCCGCCGGAATATGTTGACAAAGAGCCGAAAATGAATGGGAAGACAATGCAACAGAGAATTTTTTTTCAGGGAAAGCATAATGTTTTGTATCTGTGTAATAAAATAAAATTTTTGTTTTTCCGGAATACTGCCGGCAAAATTGCGGAAGAAACTGTAAATTTTCGGAATGTGTGATTTTCAGGCAAAGAAACATCTGTTCAAATAATGAAGAAAAATTTTCCCACGGCTGAAGAAAATCACAAAGTAAATACATTTTTTCCGCTTTACGGGAAATTTTTCCGGTCATGAAAACATATTGATTTTGCTGAACATTAGTGTTCACTTTCGGAAGGGGGAAGGCGTGAATGCTGCCGGAAGAATCTTTCAATTGAAAAAAAGGAATAGTCATTCCGGAATTTGCCTGAAAAGATTGCACTGACCGCAAACAGCAGAATATTCTGACAGAAGTCCGTTCGGGAAGTCGGGAAAGGGAAGCAATCGGCTGAATATGCAGAATTTGTTTTACCCATGCAGGCAATTCCGGAAACGCAGAAGAAAAGCCAATGCCTAAAAAATTTTTTTCCATTTGAAATTTTTCTTCAGGGGTGAAATCGGAAAAATTTTTTTGTTCCGGTGCGCCGAATAAACTCATTTGCCCGTCAATGAATAATTCCCCTTGATGTGCATGAAATAATTTTTCTTTCTGGGAAAGCATTTGTTTCCGGTTTTCGCCGAGAGAATCCAACGTGCCGGAACGAATCAAAGAATCCAATGCTTGCGAATACAACCCAATCGGAATAGTTCTTTCACAAAAATCTGAAAAATTCCGGAAATTTCCGTTTTTTCTTCTTTCGAAAAGAATTTTGTCAATTAAGCCTTTTCCAAGCCCTTTGACGGCAAGCAACCCGAAAGAAATCGTTTTCCCCTGAAAAACAAAATTCCATTCACTGGAATTGATTTCCGGCGGACTGATAACAAGATGATTCTGACGGCATTCTTCTAAATAAGAAAAAAATTTTTCCTGTTCGTCACTCGTGCTTGTCAATAAAGCAGCCATATATTCACCGAAATAATGCGTTTTCAAATAGGCTGTCTGGTAGGCAATTTTCGCATAGGCGGCAGCATGGGAACGGTTAAATGCATATTCAGCGAATTTCTGCATTTGGGAAAAAACCTGCATAGCGATAGTTTCGGGAATATGATTTTCTTTTGCGCCGTCAAGAAATTTCTGTTGTTCTTGTTGCATGATGTCCATTTTTTTCTTTGCCATTGCCCGACGGACATTGTCAGCTTCCGTATAGGAATAATTTGCCATTTCCTGACAAATTTGCATAACCTGTTCCTGATAGAGCATACAACCGTAAGTGGGCTGAAGGATTTTTTTCAGAATAGGGTGAAGGTAAACAATTTTTTCCGGATTCTGGCGATTCCGGAGATAATCGGGAATGGAATCCATAGGACCTGGGCGGTAAATGGCTAATGCCGTGAGTAAATCTTCCATACAAACGGGCTTTAATTTTGTTAAAAAATTTTTCATGCCGTCGCTTTCCAGCTGAAACACACCGGAAGTTTTCCCAGATGCAAGCAAGGCATAGACAGCAGAATCTTCTGTAGAAATTGTTTTCAGGGAAAATTCCGGAAACTGTTTCCGGATTGCTTTTTCCGTGTCCTGAATCAATGTTAAATTGCGCAAGCCGAGAAAGTCAATTTTCAGAAAACCAAGGTCTTCAAGGGCGGTCATAGTATATTGCGTGATTAACATCCGGTCACGGTGACAAACGGGAATGTCATTAGTAATTGGCTTTTCCGTAATGACAATTCCGGCAGCATGAACGGAAGTATGACGGGGAAAACCTTCAATTTTCAGCGCATTCTGCAAAAGAAACTGAACTTGTGAATTTTCCTGATAAAGATTTTTTAATTTGTCGGATTGTTCCAATGTTTGCGCAATAGTCAGACGGCTGTCTAATAATTTGACTATGGATTGAATGAAACTTTCCGGCATGTTCAGCACTTTTCCGGTATCTTTCACTGCTGCACGGGCTTTCAGCGTATCAATAGAAATAATTTCCGCAACATGATTTTTTCCGTAACGCCTGACGACGTAATCTTTCACTTTCATTCGCCCTTCAATGCAGAAATCAATATCAATATCCGGCATAGTTTTCCTTCCGGCGTTCAGGAAACGTTCAAACAGTAAATTTTCCGCAATGGGGTCAATTTCCGTAATGTCTAAACAGTAGGCGCAAAGGCTTCCGGCAGCTGAACCTCTGCCGGGGCCAACGGGAATTTCCTGTTGTCGGGCGTAACGCACGAAATCCTGCACAATTAAAAAATAATCCGTAAAGCCCATATGTTGAATAACCTGTATTTCATGCTGTAAACGTTCTTTGACGTGTTGAGGGGGATTTTCACCGTAATGCCGGAATAATCCCTGTTGACATAATTGTTCAAAATATGCCTGATTATCTTTAACACCTTCCTGCACGAAATGCGGGAGTTTCCATTCATGGAACGTGAACGCAAAATGACAACGGTCAGCAATGATTTTCGTATTATGTAAAATTTCCGGAAAATCGGAAAATAAATTTTCCATTTCAGCGGAAGATTTCAAATGATATTCCGCATTTTCAGAAGAAACTTTTTCTAAAGGCTGATTATTCCGGATACAAGTTAAAATTTTCTGCATAGGCGCATCTTCAGAACGTAAATAATTCACGGAATTTCCCGCAACTAAAGGAATATTTGTCATTTCAGACAAACGCAGAAGCAAATTGAATAAAATTTTTTCTTCCGGAAGATGATGCTGCTGAATTTCTAAAAAATAATTTTCTTTGCCGAAAATAGTTTGATATTGCAGAATATTTTTCTGAACAGTAGAAAAATTGCCTTCCGTGAGTGTTTCCGGAGAAAACACCGAAAGGCAGAACAAACCAGAAGAATATTTCCGGAGCGTGGCGAAATCAAGCGGCTTTTCCAAAGAAACTAACTGCACTAAATTCCGGTAGCCTTGCTGATTCTGACACAGCAACAAAACAGAATGCTGGTCTGTACAGCGCAATTCACAACCAATAATAGGCTGAATGCCAATTTTCACGGCTTCCTGATAGAAAATTACTGCACCATAAAGATTTTGTTTATCTGTTAAAGCAACCGCTTTCTGACCGAAATGTTTCACTTGCTGAACGAGTTCTTTAATTCTGCACGCCCCGTCCGGAAAACTATATTCACTGTGTACATGTAAATGCACGAAATCTGAATGTTGAATTGCTGTCTGCATTATGATTTTTCCTCAATATGATTCTGATAAGTTTCGGCAATAGCTGAAATTTTCCGGAAACGGTGATTGACACCGGAACGCCCGATAGGCTGGCGGAGCATTTCTCCGAGGTCGGCAAGGCTTAAATGGGGATTTTCCAACCGTAACAGGGCAAGTTCCTGCAATTCCGGAGAAAGATTTTTCAAATCGTCATGACGAATAATTTCTTCAATGGCTTGACATTGTTTTTCAGCAGCGGAAATAATTTTATTGATATTCGCAATATCGCAATTTGTCCGGCGGGTAGCCTGGTTAGTGACTTCCTTGTCAATTTTGATGTCAATTAAACGTAAAGTGCATTTCTGCGCACCGATAAACGTTAAAAAATCTTCTATTTCTTCACTGACTTTCAAATATACGGAATAATTATATTTCCGGCGCATGACATTCGGGTGCAGTCCGATATGTGAAAGAATTTGGCATAAATCTGAACAAAGCGTTTCCGTCGGAGGGGAAAATTCTAAATGATATTCTTTTGTCGGGTCGGTCATGCTGCCGCAAATTAAAAAAACTCCCCCTAAAAATGCCCCTGTGCGATTTTTGGACAAATTGCGCATATCAATCCGGCGTTCTTCATGTAAATGAAATTTCCGCCGGACAGCAGTCACGGCTTTTTCGTTGGTAATTTTGTAAATTGTCATCATGCTGCCGTTTTTTCTGGGTTTATTTTCCATGGAAAGCAGGGAAGCGGAATCTTTGCATACATGCTGAAGTAATGATGGAAACAATGAACGGAATACTTCACTTTCGCTTTTCAGTTCAATTTCTTCACGAGTGACTGTTCTGCCGAACAGAAGTATGCCATAAAGACAAGCGAATTTCTGATAATCATTACTAAGAGAATTTCGTATGCATTCCCGAATATCATGGGAAAATGACATGGTTTTCACCTCCAGATGTTCGTAATAATTTCATTATACTATATTTGACAAGAAATTTCAAGTGTTTGAGAAAAATTTTTATATTATGAACAAAATATGAAAAAACTCTTGCAATTTTGAAAACAGTGTGCTATAATTAGTATATTAGCAAATTGTTGATTAAAATTTTGGAGATGTGATTGTTATGCAAACGCATATTTATGAATGTGCAAAATTAACATTGGATTTTATTATCATGTTCATGCTGTCGAGGTATATTTTTTTTATTCCGCCAATGGAGCAGAAAGTGAAAAAATTTTCCGCACAGTTCCTGTTTATTTTCGGAGATTACCTGTTACTGATGATACTTTGCCTGCTTACAGGAATAATTCCGGCTTTTGTTTTTCTGAATATTTCTATGGCGGCGTATTGTTTTCTCACGGCGAAAAAAAGTAAACATTCGTGGCTTCAGGCATTGCGGTTCATTCCGATTTCCGGCATTACTTACGGGCTGTTAATGCCATTGGAAACATTTCCGGCAATTATTCTGCACCTTAGTCAGAACGCCAAAGAATGCTATAATCTTGCGCTTTACTTAATTTTCGGGGTAATGTTAATTGGATTTGTCCTTTTTGGGCGAGAATGGCGGAAAAATTTCCGGAAAGAACTGAATTACCGGAAATTGGAAACCTGGGAAGAAGTAATTTTATCTGTGATTGGCATTTTAATGTACGGTTTCGTTGCAGCGATTTATTCTTATGGTTCAATTAATCAAAGAAATTTTCAGAAAATTGCCCTTTTGGAAAGTTCCGTGGCAACAGTCACTGGTTTTGCGGTCACGCTGACAGTGATTATCTTAATTTTAGTCGGAAATAAAAATGCCCATATACAGCAGGATTTACTGGAAATGCAGCATAATATTATTGTCACTATGGCGGATATTGTGGAAAACCGTGACGAAAGCACAGGCGGTCACATTCGCCGGACAGCAACTTATGTGCAGATTATTGCTGAAACGCTTTTTGAAGAAGGCTGGTATCAAAATATCATCAACCCCCAATATATCAAAGATATTGCCATTGCTGCCCCTCTTCATGACATTGGAAAAATTCACGTTCCCGATTCGATTTTGAAAAAACAGGGAAAATTAACTGATGAAGAATATGCTATTATGAAAAGTCACACTATCGAAGGCAGAAAATTATTGCTTCATGCTGAAAAAGCCCTCGGCAATTTCAGCTATTTGAATATTGCGGCGGAAATGGCTTACTGTCATCATGAATGGTGGAACGGGAAAGGTTACCCGCAAGGCATTTCACAGCAAAACATTCCCCTTTGCGCAAGAATTATGGCGGTTGCAGATGTTTTTGATGCAATCGTTTCCCAGAGATGTTATAAAGGCTCTATGAGCCTTGAAGAAGCCTATGACATTATTCGGAAAGAAAGCGGCGAACATTTCGACCCAATCGTAGTAGAGGCATTTTTCCACGCCAAAGACAGAATCAGTCAGGCACTGACAGAATTTCGTGAACCTTACTTTTATTTAAACGAAGAAAAATAATTTGAAATTGTCAAAAAAAATTTAATTCTATGTTGACAATTACCTGAAAATGTGGTATAATAGATTAAAGATTACTTCGATTTCTATTTGTAAGGGAGAATGTTTTATGATGATTAAAACGAAAGAGATTACTTTAGTTGACTGCGGTCAAGAAGTAAAGAACGGAACGAAAGAAATTTCGCCCGACGAAAGGCAAAATTTCTTGCTGATTATGTCTGGCACACGGGCGATGTTTAACATTCGTGATAAGCAATACAACATGCAGCCATTCACTTTTCTGCTGCTTCCGCTTGATGATGAACCGTTAATAATTGACGTACCCCGCAACGCTTCCTATCGTTATATGCAATTATATTTGACGGAAAACTATCTCAGGATTCTTGCGGAAAGAAAAGTCAATCTTATGGAAATTCATACGTTACCCCAGCCCATCACCGTTGAAGAAATCTGGAAATTGCTGATGCATTTCATTCAAAATGAATTTAGCATTTGTTCTTCTGAAATCGGTGAACATGCACTCCAGCTTTTGATGTATCTTTTAATGGAATGTGTCAATAATCCGATTTATCGTGCAGCAGAAGTCCCACATTATGAAAAACTTGCTGCTGTTCGCCATAATATTTATACTAATCCGGGGAAACATTGGCGCATTCAGGAAATTTGCAATGAACTTGAAATTAGCCGTCCTTATTTCCACAAACTTTACTTGGAAGCATTCGGCACAACCTGCACACAGGATGTCATTGCGAGCCGGATTGCGTATTCCAGAAAATTACTTACTGAAACAGATGAAGTCATTTCGAATATTTCCAAAAAATGCGGATTCGAAACAGATGTGTATTTCATGCGTCAGTTTAAACGCCATGTCGGAATGACACCTTCAGCTTACCGTAAAGTTTGCAAAGAAAACCAGAAAAAAGAACAGAAAAAATAATTTTCTAAAATAGCATAGTTGAATGGATTTGGCAAACTCTCAAATTTGAAAGGTAATTTTTAATGGGAAATATCATATCTTTTGACGAAAATATATCTGAAAATGATGACTCTCTTTCAATATCAAATGGGTTGACGGATGTATTTCTTGATTACTTGCTTGTCAGCGGTTCAGAACTTGCAAAAACTGACAGCGAAAAAATATTGATTCTAATCATTTTGAAAATTTTCTTAATGAAAGTGATGAAAATGACCCTATTTATTGCGGATTTCCAAAATGTTCCAAACATAGCATATTTTTATCTTGTTTCGGCTGTAAATTTTGCAATGATTGGAAATAAATTTTTATCATTACCTCAATAATTCCTGAATTGAAAGTTAATCATCGTCACAATTATCATCATTAAATCTAAAGGTATCTTTAAAAATCTATAATTTTGACAAAAAATGAAAACATAGAGTTTTTATAGGTTGCCTTTAATTTCAAGGAGCGAAATTTTTTATGAAATTCTCACGAATTATTGCCAATTTGCATAATTCTACAAAAGCAACTGTGATTGCCTGTTCCGTTATAATTGCAATGACAGCTGTTGCGTTATTCTTCCTGATGCTTTTCCCCATTAAAGCACGAGACAAAAGTTCTGCATTGTCTGCACCGATTATTATTGAAACAACTACTCAAAAAGTTCCGGCTGTTAAGCCCTCCACAACCAGAGAACCATCGCACACCCTTTCCACATGGGCGGCAACAGCGGAAACACTTGATACCACCAGTGACCCCGACGGAATCCCGTGGTACGATAAAATTTTCACGACAACTACACAAACAGATATTTACGGCAATATCATTAAAGTAACGACAACTAAAAAATCTACTACAACAACACAACCCCCTGAAGAACTTCCAGAAACTTTTCCAGAAGAACCTGCAACCATTTCTGAACCAATCGTTGAACCCCCTGAACAGACAATTACAGAAGTTATTGCTACGGAAGAACCCCCTGTAACTGCTCCTGCAATTCCCTTTTCGGAAGAATTTGCCAATGCTGAACTTAATGCCCCTGAAAACTAATTTGTTTCACTCTGCAACAGATTTCAGAAAAATTTGACAAATCTTTTTCCACATGCTATAATGATAGTTAAATAAAATTAAATGTAAATTCTTCGAGGTCATGTGCAAGCCATGACCGGCGGTAAAGTCCGCAAGCCTTCCCTGCTGAACTGGTGCAATTCCAGTACCGACGGTAACAGTCCGGATGAAAGAAGAATGCTGTTTTCGCATACCTCGAATTTTTCGGGGTATGTTTTTTTAGGAGTGATGTAAATGCATGATGTGGACTATATGAAAAAAGCCATTGCTTTAGCCAAAAACGGAATTGGTTTCGTGAATCCTAATCCTTTAGTTGGTGCTGTCATCGTCAAAAATGGAAAAATTATCGGTGAAGGTTGGCATGAATGCTACGGTCAGCCCCACGCTGAACGGAATGCCCTTAAACATTGCACGGAATCCCCCGAAAATGCGGAAATTTATGTGACTTTAGAGCCGTGTTGCCATTACGGGAAAAATCCCCCCTGTACAGAAGCATTAATTCAGGCAGGAATCCGGAAAGTTTTTGTTGGTTCGAATGACCCGAATCCCTTAGTTGCCGGAAAAGGGATTCAACAGCTAAGAAATGCCGGAATTGAAGTATTCACCGGAATTTGCAAAGAAGAATGTGATAAATTAAATAAAATTTTTTTCCATTATATTACTACCGGAAAGCCTTATTGCTTATTAAAAATTGCCATGACTGCCGACGGAAAAATAGCAACCCGTTCCGGAAAATCTAAATGGATTACCGGAGAAAAAGCCCGTCAGCATGTTCACGAAACAAGAAAACGCTTTTCAGCAATTCTTTGTGGAATTGGAACAGTACTTGCAGATGACCCTTTGCTGAACTGCCGAACGGAAAACCCCAGTCACCCGACAAGAATTATTTGTGATACGCAATTGCGCATTCCTTTAAATTCCCGTATTTTACAGACAGCGAAAACCATTCCTACAATTATTGCGACAAGCTGCAAAGAAAATTCCGCATTAGCTGCTGTTCAGCAGACCGGAGCGGAAATTCTTCAGCTTCCTATTTCAGAAGGGCATGTGGATTTGTCCGTACTTATGGAAAAACTCGGAAATTCAGGAATTGACAGCGTTCTCATTGAAGGCGGCGCAGAAATTCATGAAGCTGCACTCCATTCCGGAATTGTTCAGCATGTGCAAATTTACATTGCGCCGAAAATTTTCGGCGGTGTTTCCGCTAAATCTGCTGTCGGCGGTTCAGGCGTTGCGGAAGTTAGTGAAGCATATTCCCTTAGTTCACCGGAAATTCGCCGTTATGATGAAGATATTCTATTAGATTATGATGTAATCGGAGGCTGAAGTTGAAAATGTTTACAGGCATTATTGAAGAAATCGGAAAAATTCAGCGCATTCATCACAGTTCAGATTCCTGCATATTCACCATTTCTGCAAAAAAAATTCTTTCTGATATGCACATTGGCGACAGTATCGCCGTAAATGGCACTTGTCTGACGGTCTGCCGTTTTAATGAAAATTCTTTTTCAGCGGACGTTATGCCGGAAACCGTCCGGCGCACGAATTTAAATGCTTTACGTTCCGGTTCTCCGGTAAATTTAGAACGTGCCATGCCGGCGAACGGCAGATTCGGCGGTCATATTGTTTCCGGACATATTGACGGAACAGGTGTCATTCAATCATTCACTAAAGAAAAAAACGCCGTCTGGCTGAAAATTTCCGCCCGCCCTGAATTACTTCGTTACATCGTTGAAAAGGGTTCAATTGCTATTGACGGCGTAAGCTTAACCGTTGCGGAAATCAATGCGAAAACTTTTTCCGTTTCGCTTATTCCGCACACTGGAGAAGAAACAATTCTATTAACCAAAAAATCCGGCGATATGGTTAATTTAGAATGCGATATTCTCGCCAAATATATTGAAAAATTATGTAAACCGGAAAATTCTTCCGTTCTTTCGGAAAGTTTTCTCGCAGAACATGGATTTTATTAAACGAATGTTTTAACTGTTTAATGCCTTCTCGGCGAACATATAATGGAAAGATGAAATTGATTGCTTAATTTTTAATTTTGAAGAAATGATTCAGAAAGGTGAATGTTCATGAATACAATTCCTGAAGCCCTTGCCGCTTTACAGCAAGGAAAACTAATTTTAGTGATTGATGACCCCGACCGTGAAAATGAGGGTGACTTAATTTGTGCAGCGCAATTCGCCACAACACAGAATGTCAATTTTATGGCGAGTCAGGCAAAGGGCTTAATTTGTATGCCCATGTCTAAAGCCTACATTCAGAAACTCGGTCTTCATCAGATGGTTGCCCATAATACGGACAATCACGAAACAGCGTTTACAGAATCCATTGACCATGTGAAAACAACTACCGGAATTTCCGCAGAAGAAAGAGGATTTACTGCAAGAATGTGTACTGAACCGGAAGCTCGTCCGGCAGATTTCCGCCGTCCTGGGCATATGTTTCCACTCGAAGCGAAAGCCGGCGGCGTTCTTGAACGAAACGGTCACACGGAAGCAACAGTGGATTTCATGCGCCTTGCTGGTCTGGAACAATGCGGTTTATGCTGTGAAATTATGGCTGAAGACGGAACCATGATGCGCACAACAGAATTAATTCAATTCGCTGAAAAACATCATTTAGTGATTACCACAATTAAAGAATTACAATGTTACCGGAAAATGCACGACCAATTTATGACTAAAATCACAAGCGCACAACTTCCGACAAAATACGGAAATTTTACCATTTACGGCTATCAGAATCAGATTACCGGAAGGGAACATGTTGCTTTAGTGATGGGAAATGTCGCTGACGGGAATCCGGTTTTATGTCGGGTACATTCGGAATGTTTAACAGGTGACGTATTCGGTTCAAGCCGTTGTGACTGCGGTCAACAGCTTGAGGAAGCCTTAAAACGTATTGCCAAAGAAGGCAGGGGCATTTTGCTTTACCTCCGGCAGGAAGGCAGGGGCATTGGCTTATTGAATAAAATTAAAGCCTATGCCCTTCAGGAACAAGGGCGTGACACGGTAGAAGCGAATATTGAATTAGGGTTTGCGCCGGATTTAAGAGATTACAGCGAGGGCGCACAAATTCTGAAAGATTTAGGCGCATTCCGGCTGAACATTATGACTAATAATCCGGATAAAATTTCTGATTTGTCCGAATACGGCATTGACATTCTCAGCCGTGAACCAATTGAAATTCCTCCCAAAAAGGAAAATTTATTCTATTTGAAAACCAAACAGGTGAAAATGGGTCACTTGTTGGATAATATTCAGTAATAACAAACACAGAAAGGAAGATTTTTCATGAATATTTTAGAAGGCTTTTACGAGGGAAACGGGTTGCGCATTGCTATTGTTGCGTCACGTTTCAATGAATTTATCACGAATAAACTCGTTAGCGGTGCAGAAGATTGCCTCCGGCGGCACAACGTCAAAGAAGAAAATATTACTCTTGCATGGGTGCCAGGGGCTTTTGAAATTCCGTTAGCCGCTAAAAAATTAGCCAAAACCGGAAAATATGATGCCATTATTTGCGTGGGAGCAGTCATTCGGGGAGCAACTTCCCATTATGATTATGTTTGTGCAGAAGTATCAAAAGGCATTGCAAGCGTTTCCCTTGAAACGGAAATTCCGGTTCTTTTCGGCGTTCTGACAACGGATTCCATTGAACAGGCTATTGAAAGAGCCGGAACAAAAGCCGGAAATAAAGGCTATGACTGCGCATTGTCTGCACTTGAACTTGTGCAGATGCTCAGAAAGGTCAATACTGATGTCTAAAATTATGTTTTTCGATATTGACGGAACGTTAATGGAAGATTCTTCTTCACATTTCGTTCCGGAAAGTACCGTAAATGCCCTGAAAAAAGCCCATAATGCCGGACATTTACTGTATGTTAATACCGGAAGACCAGTCATTAACGTTGATGCCGATGTGCGGAATTTAGGGTTTGACGGATATATCTGCGGTTGTGGTTCTTATATCGAATGCAACGGAAAAGAATTATTCTACCAGACGAACTCAAAAGAAGTTTGCGCTGAAATTGCTCAGCTTGTGCGGAGTTGCAATGCTTCCCCGCTTTACGAAAGAAGAGATGCATTTTATTTTGACCCTGAATGCCGTGAATTGAATTTCGTCAAGGAAATTCGTGACACGTTCCGAATGCAGGAAAAAAATATTTGGCAAAGTGTACAAGATGAAGATTTCAGTTTTGACAAATTCGTGATTGCCTACGACGAAAAAACCGATTTAGAACGTTTTAAAAAGGGCATTGCACCGCATTTCGTATATATTGACCGTGGGCAGGGATTCGGAGAAATGGCGCAGAAGTCGTGCAGTAAAAAAACCGGAATAGAATTTGTGTTAAATTATTATCATTTATCTAAAACAAATGCTTATGCTATCGGGGATAGCTTGAACGATTTACCAATGTTTGAAGGCGTGGGAACTTCCATTGCTATGGGAAACGGTGAAAAATTAATTCCCTATGCGGATTATGTCACGGCGGATTTATGGCATGATGGAGTTGAACAGGCAATGGAACATTTTGGTTTTTTTGAAAAGGATTGATTGACATGAAACTGAAAAACCATCGGCAGAAAAAGAAAAAATATATCGAAAAAGGCACCGTCACGAATACTGCATGGATTGCCGGAATGTTGACTTTGCCGTTTTTCCTGCTGCTGATGATTTTATGCAAAGAATTATCTTTCCGGCTGCTTATGGTCGTTTTCGTGCTATTGTCCTGTTATTTGATTTTAACAATTAACTGGAAAATTGATTATGATTCAAACGGTTTTACTTACCGGAATATTTTCCGGAAGTCTGTTCATTACCGTTACAGCGAAATTACCCGAATCCGGAAAAATATCACCAGTACAATTTACATTGGCAAGAAAAAAATTCACATAGAATCTTCTTTTTCAGGGGATAAGAATTTTTTAGCGGTTGCTGTTTCTCATGCGAAACAGGCAAAATTAACCACTCCTGAACGGGAAAAAGCCTTTAACGGCAATGTGAAAAATCCGGAAGAATTTATTCTTTTCAGTGTGGCAATGCCTGTTTTAACAATTGGGGCAATGATTTTCTGCGTGGTAATGCTGCGCCCCGTTCCGCTGGAAAATTTACAGCACAGTGAAATGAAATTTTCAAATTGTTCTTTAGAATATGATGAAAATGATAATCCAAGACTAATTTTTACAGACGAATCCGGACAAAACTATTTTCTTCATGAAAACAGTCACCAGAAAATCAATCTTTCCGATTTACAGCAGGAAGTCAACAATGGGCAGTTATTCACTGTAGATTACGAAAAAGTAAATTTTGTAATTCATCAGATTTCTTCTGAAAAGCAAATTTATTTATCCCTTGAAAATTTTCAGGCAGAAGAAACAGATACTGTTTCAGGGATTATCATTTGTTTTTCTGTCATGCTTGTGATAGAATTATTATTCATTGCCGTGCAGAATCACATTCTCCGACATGCTGACCGCTACCCGAACGCCGTAAAATTTTTCGTGAAATCGTCCTATCTTGTCAAAAAATAACGTTCAGGCAGTACGCTGCACGCATACTGCCTAAATTTTTTCCCATATGCTGAAAATATTTTTCAAAAAATTTACAGCTTGGATATTGACGAAAAGCGAATTTTCCGCTATAATAGAAATAGAGAAACATTTACCGGAGGAATGGAACTTGAATACAAAAATTGCTGCTTCTATCTTAAGTGCGGATATGCTGCATTTACATGACGAACTGAACCGACTGGAAAAGGCTGGCACAGACTGGCTGCATTTTGATGTGATGGACGGGGTTTTCGTGCCGAATATTTCTTTCGGCTTGCCCGTTCTAAAAGCTGTGACAAAACAAACAACTTTGTTTCCAGATGTTCACTTAATGATTGAAAATCCGTTGGCATATGTTCAGGATTTCGCTTCAGCTGGCGCAAAACTAATTACTTTTCATCTTGAAAGTAAGAGTAATCCTTTTCAGGTTGTGCAGGCGATTAAAAACCAGCATTGTCAGGTGGGTATGTCTATTAAACCAGATACGCCCGCAAAAGCATTATTGCCGTTTCTGGAAGATTTAGATGTGATTCTCGTCATGACAGTTGAACCTGGATTCGGCGGGCAAAGTTACATGCATGAAATTACCCCGAAAATTAACACAATCCGGAAAATGATTCAGAACCGGAAAATTTTGCTTGAAGTTGACGGCGGTATTGATGCTGTCACCGCTCCGGAAGCCCTTCAGGCAGGTGCAGACGTGCTTGTTTCCGGAAGTTATCTTTTCCGGCAAACAGATATGCATTCTGCTGTTTGTTCTCTTAGAAAGGAGTTCCCTGTTGGGAAATGAAACAGAAATATAGAAAAATTTACCACAGAAAAGATAAAATCGCTTTTTATAAAAAACTCCGTCATGATACCGGTTCAGCAATGATGACTTTGCTAATTGCCGTTGTGATTGGGTTTGTTGGCTATAGTGCCGGAAAACCGGTTTTCCAATTTCTGAAAGAAAGAAATCTCCTCGCACCGCCTGAACAGTACAGTGCAGATTCTGTTAAATATACGGAAATTGCAACAGAAGAATATTTTCCTACAGAAAATAATTTTTCTGATGATTCTTCTGATGAACAAACAGAAGATTCCCAAACCGAAACAGAACCGGAAACAGAAGAAAATCTCGGATTCGTTCAGAAAGCCCCCTCTGTAAAAGGCTATCTCTTAGATGAATCTGCGCTAATGTCTGAAAATACTTTAACTTCTGCACTTGATGCTATTCCGGAAGGAATTTCTCATTTACTCATTCCGCTGAAATTGAAAGGCGGTGCAGTGTATTATGCAACTTCCGTGAAAGATGCCGCAAGATGTCAGGCAGTACAGGCGTTTCTTCCGCTTTCCCAGATTTACCAGACAGTTTCTGCAAAGGGATTTGAACCCGTGGCGTTAATTAACACATTGGAAGATACTTTCTTTTCTAAAACTTATCCAGATTCTTCCTATTATTTTCCGGCTGACGGTACACTCTGGAAAGACCAATCCACGCCGGAAGAAACAACATGGCTTGCACCGTTTAGCATTTTAGCACAGGAATATCTTTCCGCCTTCTGTACTGAATTGGAAACAGCTGGTTTCCGGACAATAATTTGTGACGGGCTTGTGTTTCCTAATTTTCCCCGTACAGAACTTTCAAATTTAAATCCTGAATGCAGTGAAACTGACCGCTGGAAATATTTAACACAATTTTTAACGGCTATGCGTACCGCCGCCCCTGAAACAGTTTTTTTCGTTCGGGTTGACGGTGAAGAAGCCCTTTCCGGCAATACGGAAGCCATTCAGGCAGCAGAAGCCTTTCCGGCAGATTGCCTGTTAATTTCAACACAAGAACAAAATTGGGAACAAATTCAGGAACTTTCCCAGACTGTCCCCATTATTCCGGAATTTTCCGTTCTTCCTGATGATTTCCGGAAAAAAAGTTATGTCCTTAATCCGGATTAAATTAATGCAAAAGGAGAATTTTTATGGCTGAAAAATTTACTATCTCCCTGAAAAAAATCATTGATGAATTTAAATTAGAAGTAATTTACACTCCCTCTGACCCGGCTGAACTTCTGATTGATGAAAATGATGTCAATCGTCCAGGTTTGCAGCTTATGGGCTTTTACGAATATTTCAACCCCGAACGCATTCAAATTATCGGGAAAATGGAATTTGCGTATTTGTCCACAATTGACGAAAAAACCAGAAGAGAACGTTTGGAATTGCTTTTCTCTCAGAAATTACCTGCTTTAATTATCACCCGTGAACTGCCTTATTTTTCTGAAATGCTGGAACTCGCCCAGAAATATGAAATGCCTTTACTCCGTAGTAAAGAAAGTACGTCGAATTTTATGTCCGGCTTGATTGCCTTCTTGAATTTAAATCTTGCCCCCAGAATTACCCGTCACGGCGTGTTAATTGAAATTTACGGTGAAGGCGTATTTCTTACTGGTGAAAGCGGCGTGGGCAAAAGCGAAACAGCTATTGAACTCGTGAAACGTGGACACCGCCTTGTAGCAGATGATGCCGTGGAAATCCGTAAAGTTTCTAATATCAGCCTTGTTGGCAGCTCTCCTGAAAATATCCGTCATTTTCTGGAACTCCGTGGTATTGGTATTATTAACGCAAGGCGTTTATTTGGTATGGGTGCTGTCAAAATGACGGAAAAAATTGACCTCGTTGTGGAAATGGAACTCTGGAATCCGGAAAAAATTTATGACCGCATGGGTGTAGACACAGAATATACTTCTATTCTTGGCGTGAAAGTGCCTTCTCTGACAATTCCGGTAAAGCCTGGCAGAAATCTTGCAGTTATTCTTGAAGTTGCGGCAATGAACAACCGTCAGAAAAAAATGGGCTATAATGCCGCTACAGAACTTCTTGACCGTCTCGGAATGGATATGGAAGGCACAGAAACGGTAAAAGACTACGATGCATTTTAATGGAGGTTTTAATTCATGGAAACACGTTTGCAGCAACTTTGTGAAGCATATCATATGCCATTTTTCAAAAATGTTCTTCTTGGCGGACACACAACATTTCAGATTGGCGGAAAGGCGGATTTCTGGATAGAAATCAATTCTGTTGAAGGGCTTAGTGCCGTTTTACGGTTTTGTCATGAAACGGGAACACCGCATTTCGTTATGGGTAAAGGCAGTAATGTGCTTGCCTCTGATGAAGGGTATCGGGGAGTCATTCTTCATTTAGGGAAAGAATTTTCAGGAATGTCTGTTCAGGAAAATCATATTTTGGTTTGTCAGTCCGGCGCAATGCTTTCTTCTGTTGCGAACATGGCTGCGAAACATCAGCTTTCCGGAATGGAAGCTATCAGCGGCATTCCTGGTTCAGTTGGCGGTGCATTATGTATGAATGCAGGGGCTTATCAACGTGAAATGAAAGATATTGTTCTTTCCTGTGATTATTTAGACGCTTCCGGAAATTTGCACACGTTGCAGCGTAATGATTTAAATTTGTCTTACAGGCATAGTTTTTTCACGGAACATTCTGACTGCATTATTTGTTCTGTGAAAATTCAGCTTCAGCCGGATAATTCCGGCGCAATTCGTGCAAGAATGTCTGAATATGCTGAATGTCGGAAAAGCAAACAACCGTTGAATTATCCCAGTGCCGGAAGTACGTTCAAACGTCCGAAAGGCGATTTCGCTTCCCGATTGATTGACTTATGCGGTTTGAAAGGTTTCCGTGTAGGCGGTGCGCAGGTCAGTGAAAAACATGCCGGTTTTGTCATTAATATCAATCGGGCGACTTGTGAAGAAGTTCTCCGGTTATGCGGTTATGTCCAGAATAAAGTACTTGAAAAAACAGGCTATATTCTGGAATTAGAACCTGTTCTTCTCGGCATACAGCAGGAGGACTTTTTATGCAACTAATGATTATTACAGGAATGTCCGGTTCAGGAAAATCCACAGCAATGAAAGTTCTGGAAGATATTGGATTTTACTGTATTGATAATCTACCGCCGCAATTTATTCCGAATTTTGCAGACCTCTGCAACCACACTGGCGGAAGTTTAAATAAAGTCGCTATCGCTGTAGACATTCGCACAGGCGAAATGTTTTCAGAAATTTATACTGTTATCCAAAAGTTAAAAAAAACTATGCCTGGAGAAGTGAAAATTATTTTCACAGAATCTTCTGATGAAGTGTTAATTCAGCGATACAAAGAAACTCGCCGCCGTCACCCTCTTGCTGAAAAATACAGCAGTATGCAGGAGGCAATCCAGAAAGAACGGGAAGCACTTCTTCCCTTGCGTACACAGGCGGATTATTATTTAGAAACTTCTCACCTCAGCACCGCCCAACTCGGCGAAGAAATCAGAACTTTATTTTTAGAAAATCAACTGGATTCCCTCATGGTGAAAGTGATGTCATTCGGCTATAAATACGGCGTTTCGGCGGAATCGGATTTAATTTTTGACGTTCGCTGTCTGCCGAATCCGTTTTATATTCCGGAATTGAAATTTCATACCGGAACAGAAGCTTGTGTTCGGGATTATGTGATGCAGTTTTCGCAATCTCAGACGCTTTTGACGAAAATTAACGATTTACTGGAATTTTTACTTCCCTTATATATTAGTGAAGGAAAAAGTCAACTCGTTGTGGCGTTCGGCTGTACGGGCGGAAAACATCGCAGCGTGACATTTGCGGAACTTGTCGGCGATTCTCTTTGGAAAAAGGGTTACCGTGTGCATAAAATGCACAGAGATATTCAAAAAGGCAAACACTGAAAAGAAGGCGTTTAACAGTTAAAGCATTTTGATAAAATGTTGTCATAAAGTATAGTTACCCAAACATCAACAAGACCGCAAAAGTCAAAAAACTAAAAAAGAAAAAGCGTAGATTGCAACGCAGAGTATCA
>CANPYZ010000015.1 GCA_947589035.1 uncultured Clostridia bacterium
GATATTTCCATGCAGATAAAAGAACAAAAGGGATTCCAAGTTATACCAAAGCGTTGGGTTGTCGAACGAACTTTTGCTTGGCTAAACTTTTCACGCAGATTATCTAAAGATGATGAGATTTCTTCTCGTTCTTTTGAGTGCATGATTACCATTTCTCATGCTTTCTCTCTTTTGAAACGTCTATGAATGCAGGTTCTTAAAATTTTATCCTCTCGCTACAGAAATAAAAGAAGAGATTTCAGTCTTCGTGTTTCTTTAATTTACGGTATTTATAATTTTCAAAATTAGGTTATTAAACAGGTCTATTATTAAATTATGCCAAAAATCATTGGTTCTTCTTTTACAGGATTTTCTGAAAATTGAATTGCCTCTTGCAAGCTGTGTTCCGCTTGTTCGCAAAGCATTTCCGAATTGCCATGAATTTCACAAAGAATTTCACCTTCCTGCACATATTCGCCAATTTGACGGAAAAATTCCACACCTGCGCCGTAATCAATTTCATTCCGGACAGCGGTTTTCCCTGCTCCTAAGGCTAAACAGGCAAGACCAATTTTTTCGCTGTGAATGCCGGACAAATAACCGGAATATTTCGCCCGTAAGGGAATTTTCACGGCGGATTCCGGCAATAATTCTGAATGTTCCGTTACAGCAGCATTTCCGCCTTGTGCGGCAATCATTTCCCCGAATTTTTCTAATGCTTTTCCGGAAAGTAAAGCTTTTTCCGCTTTATTCCGGCATTCCTGAAGATTTCCCTTTCCGGAAAGTTCCAGCATATGCGCCGAAAGTGTCAGCACTAATTCAGAAAGCGCATTCGTTTTCCGGTTCTGTAAAATGGCGAGTACTTCTTTGATTTCTAAGGCATTCCCCACGGCAGAACCGAGAGGGGCATTCATATTCGTGATTATTGCACGGCATTGTTTTCCGGCAAGTTTTCCTACAGTCACCATTGCACGGGCTAAATTTTCCGCTAATTCGGGCGTTTTCATGAATGCGCCGTTTCCGCATTTGACATCTAATAAAATGCAATCCGCCCCGAGGGCTAATTTTTTACTCATAATGCTTGAGCAAATTAACGGAATACTGTCCACTGTTGCGGTTAAATTCCGTAAAGCGTAAATTTTCTTGTCCGCAGGAGTTAAATTTCCACTCTGGGAAATGACTGCACAACCAATTGTTTTCACTTGCTGAATGAATTTTTCCCGGCTTAATTCAACGGAAAAATCAGGAATACTTTCTAATTTATCAATTGTTCCGCCAGTGAAACCGAGACCCCGACCGGACATTTTCGGCACGTAACCGCCGCAGGAAGCAACAATTGGCGCAATTAGTAAAGTCGTTTTATCTCCGATTCCGCCAGTACTGTGTTTATCCACGGTAATATTTCCAATTCCAAACAAATCTAAACATTCGCCGGAATCACGCATAGCCAAGGTTAATTGCAAAGTTTCTTCATCAGTCAACCCCTGACAACATACTGCCATTAACCACGCTGACATGCAATAATCCGGAATTTCTCCGGAAGTAAAGCCTTTGACTAAATAGTGAATTTCTTCTGTAGTCAACGGCTGAGTTCTTCTTGTTTTCTGAATTAAATCATAAATTTGCATAATTTTTCACCTCGTTGTATAATTTTCCCTGTCATGCAGCATACTGCCATTGAACAAAAAAACAGGGGGTTTTTTACATGAGAAAATTAGAAACGGCAATGTGTTTAGGCATTATTCTTGCGATTTTCATGGGGAGTTTTTCCAGTTTTGCGAAAAAACTGGAAAATTTACAACATGATGTTCTCCGGCTGCATATTTTAGCCAATTCTGATTCTGAACAAGACCAGTCTTTAAAATTAAAAGTCCGTGATAAATTATTAGCTGAATCGGAAACACTTTTTCAGGGCTGTAACTCGCTCGACGAAATGAAACAGCGAGCCATTGAACAGAAAGAAACTATTCGTCTTCTTGCGAAATCCGTTTTAGAAGAAAATGGCTGTGAACAGGACGTTTCCGTTCAGCTTGTGCAAATGGATTTCGACACACGCCAATATGAAGAAATTACTATGCCGGCAGGGTGCTATGACGCATTAAGAATTTTAATCGGGAAAGCAGAAGGGCATAACTGGTGGTGTGTGATGTATCCGCCGTTATGTTTGCCCGTTGCTGAACCGGAAATTTATTTCGATACCGGAACGGCGGAAATTTTAGAACAGCCGCAAAAATATGAAGTCCGTTTCAAATGCCTTGAATTATGGGAAAAACTAAAACAGAAAAGTGCTGAAACGTCCAGCACTTTTCCTGAAAACATCAATCCATAATTAAGCTATTGCCTGTCATTTCTTCCGGCTGCGGTAAATCCATTAATTTCAGAATTGTTGGGGAAAGGTCAGCTAACACGCCGCCTTCGGTGCGTAATGTTTTCTGTCCGACTCCAACAACGATGAAGGGAACGGGGTTCGTTGTATGCGCCGTGAATGGTGAACCGTCTGCTTCATACATTTTGTCGGCGTTTCCGTGGTCAGCGGTAATTAAAGCCGCTCCGCCTTTTGCTAATACGGCTTCTACAACTTTTCCAACGCAAGTATCGACAGCCTCTACTGCCTCTACAGCTGCATTGAATACGCCGGTATGCCCGACCATGTCGCAATTCGCATAATTTAAAATAATGACATCATATTTTTCCGATTCGATAGCCTTTAAAACAGCGTCTGTCACTTCATAGGCACTCATTTCCGGCTTCATATCGAACGTTTCCACGTCAGGAGATTTAATTAAAATTCTGTCTTCTCCTTCAAACTGCCGTTCTTCCCCGCCATTGAAAAAGAATGTCACATGGGCATATTTCTGCGTTTCGGCAATTCGGAGCTGCGTTTTTCCGCACTTAGATAAATATTCCCCTAAAGTCATGGAAAGTTCTTCCGGTGGGAAAGCAATTTCCACATTCGGCATTGTGGCATCATACTGTGCCATACAAACGAAATGTACAGGGAAATAGCCGTTTTTCCGTTCGAATCCGGTAAATTCAGGGTCAACGAATGCTCTTGTGATTTGTCTTGCTCTGTCGGGGCGGAAATTCATGAAAATGACACTGTCATTTTCTTTAATCATGCCGTTTTTGTCAACGACTATCGGCAACATAAATTCATCAGTTACTTCATTAGCATAAGAATTTTTAATTGCCTGAACAGGGTCAGTTTCCTGAACGCCCTCACCGTAAACTAATGCAGAATAGGCTTTTTCCACTCTATCCCAGGCATTATCTCTGTCCATAGCGTAAAATCTTCCGGCAATTGTGGCAATTTTCCCTAAACCAATTTCATTTAATTTTTCCACAGTTTCCTGCATATATTCCGCCGCTGAAGAAGGCGGAACGTCACGCCCGTCTAAATAGGCATGAATGTAAACTTGTTCCAATCCGAATTGTTTTGCCATTTCCACAATTCCGAATAAATGTGTCATATGGCTATGCACTCCGCCGGGGGAAAGTAAACCCATAACATGCAAAGCAGAATGATTTTTTTTCGCATTTTCCATAGAATGCACTAATGCAGGATTCTTGAAAAATTCTCCGTCTTCAATAGATTTAGAAATTTTCACTAACATCTGGTAAACAATTCTTCCTGCGCCAATGTTCGTATGACCGACTTCAGAATTACCCATTTGTCCGTCAGGCAAGCCCACACATAAACCGGATGCTCCGATAATTGTGTTAGGCTGTTCGTTCATGTATTTGTCTAAATTAGGCGTTTTTGCTGCCATAATTGCATTTCCGTAAGAATCCGGATTGTAACCGAATCCGTCCATAATGATTAAAGCAACTGGTTTTTTTGCCATAACACTTCAACCTTTCGTTTTATTTTAAAATAATGTTCAAAATTTAAATTTTCACTTTAAAATACGGGAGACCGCAATGGTCTCCCGTATCATCAACCATTGACAGCTGCCTGCACAATGACGTTGAAGGCATCTGCTTTCAGAGAAGCTCCGCCGATTAAACCGCCGTCAATGTCGGGCTGTGCCAGTAATTCAGCAGCATTTGCCGCATTCATTGAACCGCCGTACTGAATAGTAACCGATTCTGCTGTTTCTTCATCGTAAAGTTTTGCCAATTGTTTCCGGATAAATGCACAAACTTCCTGTGCCTGTTCAGGGGAAGCCGTCAAGCCAGTGCCAATTGCCCAGACTGGTTCGTAAGCAATGACAACATTCTTAATTGCCTCTTTGGATACTTTCCATAAGTCCAATTTAATTTGGCGGGCAATAACTTCTTCTGTGATGTTGCATTCTCTTTCCCATTTAAGTTCACCAACGCAAACAATTGGTTTCAGTCCTGCTTCTAATGCGGCAAGTGTTCTCTTGTTGACAGTTTCGTCTGTTTCGCCGAAATACTGCCGTCTTTCGGAATGTCCGATAACAACATATTCCACGCCGACTTCCACTAACATGTCTGCGGAAATTTCCCCAGTATATGCGCCGGATTTTTCAAAATGTACATTTTCAGCACCGACTTTAATATTAGAACCTGCTGTGACATTCACGGCTGTTTCTAAATTCGTGAACGGTACGCAGGCAATCACTTCCACATTGCCTTCTGCATTAGCCACGAGGGGCTTAATGTCTTCTAATAAAGTTTTCGCTTCCGGTCTGGTTTTGTTCATTTTCCAGTTTCCGGCAATGATTGCTTTTCTTGCACTTTTTTTCATTCGAAAAAAACCTCCTGATGATATTCAGTTAATAATGGCATTGTCGCCGATAAAGCCGAACTGCTGAAGAATTTTATCATTCTTCACGTCGGCAAGAATAACACATCTTTTCGGCACGCCACAAAATAATGCATATCTGCTGACGGCTTCTGTGAAATTGTCAAACCGTTCTGTTAAACAAGTGACGTTCACGCCGTCTTCATTCAAATCAGTATAACTGACAATATATTTTGTTTCGTTCATCACTAATAATAATTATTTTTCAGCGATTACGGCTACGCCAGGAAGAACTTTTCCTTCGAGGTATTCGAGAGAAGCACCGCCGCCTGTGGAAATGTGGCTGATTTTATCAGCAAAGCCGAGTTTCTTCACAGCTGCGGCAGAGTCACCACCGCCAACAATTGTTGTGGCATCTGTTTCAGCGAGAGCCTGTGCAACGGCAATTGTGCCTTTAGCGAGTGTCGGATTTTCGAATACGCCCATAGGACCATTCCAAACAACAGTTTTCGCCGTCTTTACAGCTTCAGCGAACGTTTTCTGCGTTTCTTCGCCAATGTCTAAACCGAGTTTATCCGCAGGAATTTCACCGGCTTTTACGGTTTCAACGGCAATTTCCGCATCAATCGGATTCGGGAAAGCAGCAGCAGCAACTGTATCTGTAGGAAGAAGAATTTTCTTTCCGAGTTGTTCAGCTTTATCTAACATCTGCTTGCAGTAATCTAATTTTTCATCATCAACAAGGGAATTTCCGATATTTCCGCCCTGAGCCTTAATGAATGTGTAAGCCATACCGCCACCAATAATTAACGTGTCGCATTTTTCCAGAAGATTGGAAATCACATTCAGTTTGTCGGCAACTTTTGCACCGCCGAGAATGGCAACGAATGGGCGAACGGGTTCTTCTACAGCGTTTCCTAAATACTGAATTTCCTTCTGCATTAAATAGCCGACAGCTGTTTTTTCAACGAATTTCGTTACGCCAGCAGTGGAAGCGTGCGCTCTGTGTGCGGAACCGAATGCATCCATGACGAAAATCTGGTTATCCACTAAAGCAGCTAATTCTTTGGAAAATTCTTCCCCGTTCTTTGTTTCTTCAGCACCACGGAATCTGGTATTTTCGAGAACGACAATTTCGCCGTCCTGCATAGCAGCAACAGCGGCTTTCGCATTTTCACCGACTACTGTGTCATCTTTAGCGAAAACCACTTTTGCCTGAACGAGTTCAGCCAGTCTTGCGGCAGCCGGAGCAAGGGAAAATTTATCTTCCGGTCCGTTCTTCGGCTTGCCTAAATGGGAGCAGAGGACAACTTTTGCGCCGTTTTCGGTAAGTTTGTTAATTGTCGGAAGTGCCGCCTGAATGCGGTTGTCGTCCGTAATCACGCCATCTTTTAACGGAACGTTGAAATCCACTCTGACGAGAACTTTCTTTCCTTTCACATCAAGATCTTCTACTGTTACTTTGTTTAAACCTGCCATAATTCAATGACATCCTTTCACATAAATTTGCTGTTTGCACAGCCTTAGTTATATTATACACTATTGCGGAAAATTTTTCAAGTCATATTTGTAAATTTTTTGTGATTTTCTCACTTGACAAATCCGGAAAATTATGTTATACTGAAATTGCATTGGAAAAAAATTTTAAATTTACTCTGAAAGGGGAAATTTTCTCATGAAAATTCCTGAAGACCCGATGATTTTAGTAAGTTTCCTGAATACGCAGTTAAGAGATTTCTATCCGTCACTGGAAGAATTTTGTTCAGCGAATCAATGCAATATGCAGGAAATTTTACAGAAATTAGAAAGTATTGGTTATGCATATGACAAGAACCAGAACCGTTTCCGCTAAATCAGCATATTATGCAATAGTTTATCTGGTGGATATATTTCTTGTGGCAGCGTTTTTCTTTTACTTATTTTGTGTATTGTATTTAGTATTAGGGGAACGCTGGATTATGGGCGAACAGTCGCATTTTCACCACCCGCAGCCAGATATTCCCTACTGGACACAAATTAAAATGCACATTCAGGCAAAACCATTCCGGACAATTTTAGGGTATGCCAGAAGACTTCCGGTTTCTAATCCGTTACGCCGGATTGCCTTTGTGAATTTAGTTGGAAATTTAGCCTTATTTTTCCCGATGGGCGTTTTTCTGCCGTGTCTTTGGAAAAAGCAAAGGAATTTCTTCATTTTTTCGCTGACATGTATTTTACAGATTGCTTTTGTGGAAATTTCACAACTTTTCACGCTGTTAGGGTCATTTGATATTGATGATTTCATTTTAAACTATGTCGGCGCAGTGGGAGGATTTCTTTGCATACAAATCATATTCTGGATTTGGGGGCATATTCATGCCAGAAAAATATGACAAATTGAAAATCGTTTTCCAGTCCGGAAAATTTACATTTTACGAGAATAATATTTTACAGCGTGAACCAGATAGACAAAAATTTCAGTATGCGTTGCAGGTGTTCAAAGCGTTTTCACCGGAAACACTGTTCCGGAAACTTCCGGAAAAAGCAGTCATTGTATTCCGGACGGACACCGGACAAATGCAGCAATTTTCAGAATTGCTACAGGGAAAATTCCCTGAATCATGAACAGGAGGACTTTTTCATGGATACCAATGAGCTGAAATCTAAACTCACCGCATTTGGCGCAAATGTACGGGATTCTGCCGGAAAATTAACGAAATCCGCCGCTGAAACTTCCCGCAAAGCCGGTGAAAGAATCCGTATTCAAAACCGTTTGCATAAAGCGGAAAATCAGCTTCAGGCAGCACAACTTGCACTCGGCAGAAGATATGAAGAACTTTATGGAAACAGAAATGACCCTGATTTAGCACAATATATTGCCGATATTGCGAATGCCCGTGCGCAGATTGCCGCCGCACATGCGGAATTAACTTCTCTTGACCAGGCATTCGTCTGCCAGAAATGTCATCAATTCGTTACGGAAAATCAAAAATTCTGCCCTCATTGCGGAACGGAATTATTTCACCGTGACCCGATTGTCGACACAGATTATCAGGAACTGTAAACGTTAAAGGAAAACCCTGCTCACATTCTTTCATGGAGCAGGGAATTTTTCATAATTTTTTCTTTTCGTTTTCCAGTAACCGAATTAAATCATCAATAGATTCCTGTGAAGAAATGCTTGATTTAGCTTTTTTGTCCGCATTTAAAATATCATCAATATTCGGGCTGCTGTAATTCGGTTTGGAAACGGGTGCAGGCTTAGGCTTTTCCGGCTGAATTTCCTGTTTTGGCGGTTCTGGCGCAGGAATGGGAGAAGGCTTTTCCGGTTTAGAAATTTCCGGAATTGGTTTCGGTTCGGGAACGGGTTCAACTTCAGGCACAGGCTTTTCCGGTTCGGGGTGCATTGCTTTCTGTGCCTGTAATCTTGCCTGTTCACGAATTTGTTCGGCAGAATATACCTGTGTATCTGGTTTTTTCCTTCCTGGATAAGGTTCTTCCAATGCCCTGAGGGCTTCTTCTTCAATTTCCTGTCGTCTGAATTTCATTGTTTTTTCCCGTTCCTGAACGGCTTTCTGATATGGTGAATTTTCATTCACAGGCTTAGCGGCAAAATTTTCTGAAATGGAAGATTTTTTTTCTTCTAATTTTTCAGCAGTTGGAGCTGTTTCAGGGTCGTAAAGCGGATTTTCTGCGGCGGCTTTTTTCTTCTGTTTAGGCTGTTCTTCTTCGAAAGTAAATTCTTCGTCGTCAATGTCTTCTTCCCCATTTCGGGCAATATGCACCAGAAGCATAATAATTAAAATCACGCACGGCGCAACCAAAAGACACATCAGCCCTGTAACCGTTGTGGAAAACTGCACATAAGCATATAATTCCGGACTTGCCCACATGCACAAAGCGAAAATATTCGTTCGGGGAATCACTAAATCTGTTCCCTGTTCCTTATTCGTACCTGGGTAATAATTCACTGTTCCGTCGTCAGTTTCTTCCACTTTGTAAATACTCCGCAAGGCAAGCGTTCCATCTGCTAAATAACAGAGAACAACATTCCCTTCTGAAATGTCTCCTACTGTTGCTGGTTCAGCAAAAACCAAAGAATTTCCTTCCACTGTTGGTTTCATGTCGTCAGTTTCTTGCATATACAGATAATATCCGGCAATTTTCGGCACACGTTCTCCGGAAAAAAGCAAATTCACTGCCGCTGTACAGGCAATCACCACAAGCAAAACAAAAACAACCAAACCAGAAAATACAGAAGTCCTTTTCTTTTTCATTAAAATTTTCTCCTTTCCGTGATAGGGTTATTTCTATTATAGCACAGTTCTGAAAGAATTGCAAGTATTTTTTTAACAAAAAAAGACGGCAAAATTCTGCCGTCTTTTATTCAATTTCAGGCTTATTTAATCATGCTGGCAACTTCTGCTGCAAAATCATCAGCTTTCTTTTCGATACCTTCGCCGAGTTCAAAGCAGACGAATCCTGTTACATCAATTGCTGCACCGGCTTCCTTTGCCTTACTGTCAAGATACTGTTTTACTGTCAGTTTATTTTCTTTCACGAAAGCCTGTTCCATTAAGCAAATTTCAGAATATACTTTTCCGAGTTTGCCTTCTGCAATTTTAATTTTAGCCTGTTCGGGCTTGGAAGCGAGTTTCGGGTCTTCTTCCATTTGCTTGAGAATAATTTCTTTTTCTTCGTCAATTCTGGACTGGGGAACATCTTCACGCACTAAGAAATCCGGATGCATTGCGGCAACCTGGAAATCGCAGTCTTTGAGGGCTTCGAGAACAGCAGGAGCAGCACCGGCTTCTGTTTTGGCAGCCGTAATGACACCAGCCTGTCCGCCCTGATGAACGTAAGCCACAACGGCATCACCTTCTAAACGAGCGAAACGGCGAATCTGAATATTTTCCCGAATAGACAGGAATAATTCCTGTAATGCTTCCGCAACAGTGGTATTTCCGCCGGAAATCGTTTCTGCTTTCAGTGCTTCCACATCAGCAGGATTTTTTTCAATTACTGTCTTGGCAACACTTTCCACAAATTCTTTGAATTTCGGATTTTTAGCGGCGAAATCTGTTTCAATATTGACTTCTACCACAGCACCGACTTTATTGTCTTCGCTGACTAAGGCTAACGCTAAGCCTTCAGCGGCAATTCTGCCGGCTTTCTTTGCCTGTGTAGCGAGTCCCTGTTCACGCAGAATCTGTACAGCCTTATCTGTATCGCCTTCTGCCTCTGTTAATGCTTTTTTGCAAGCCATAATTCCTGCACCGGTCATCTGGCGCAGTTCATTAATCTGTGCAACTGTCACAGCCATAAAACTTAACCTCTTTTCTTATGCTTCCTGAACTTCTTCTGCCGGAGTTTCCACTTCAGCAGCGTTAGCATCTTCAGCGGAAACAACGTCCGCACCCTGACGACCTTCAATAATTGCATTAGCAATTGTTCCGGCAATCAATTTTACTGCACGGATTGCGTCGTCATTTCCGGGAATGACATAATCCACTTCATCAGGATCACAGTTTGTATCTACGATAGCAATAATTGGAATATGCAATTTCTTTGCTTCTGCCACGGCAATTTTTTCTTTTCTGGGGTCAACGATGAATAACGCTTTCGGAAGTTTCTTCATATTCTTGATACCGCCCATGAATTTTTCCAGACGTTCAATTTCAAGATTTAACTTCACAACTTCTTTTTTAGGAAGTAAAGCGAAAGTTCCGTCTTCAGCCATTGCGTGCAGTTGTTCCAGTCTCTGGATTCTTCTCTGAATGGTCTTGAAATTGGTCATCATACCGCCGAGCCATCTTGCATTCACATAATGCGCACCAGCCCGAACGGCTTCTTCCTTAATGGATTCACTTGCTTGTTTCTTTGTGCCGACGAAAAGCACTTCTCCACCGTCAGCAGAAAGGTCACGAACGAATAAATATGCTTCGTCCAGTTTCTTGACTGTTTTCTGCAAGTCAATAATATAAATTCCGTTACGTTCCGTAAAAATATACGGAGCCATTTTCGGGTTCCATCTTCTTGTCTGATGCCCGAAATGTACACCTGCTTCAAGCAGTTGTTTCATTGAGACTACTCCCATTGTAGTTCCTCCTGTTAAAATTTGGTTATTAACTCCTCCGTCTGCTGACTGCCAGCAACCTGAAACAAGCACCATGCCAACCGAATCACAGACGTGCGAAATCTTATTTATTATATCACATTTTTCTTCTGAATGCAAGAGCAAATTCAAATAAACTTCTACAAATTTTTCCTGTTGAATTTCAACATATTTCACAAATTATTTTTTCTTCTTCGCCAAAACGCTTGTCACAATAATTAAAATGACGGCAACAATGGCAATAATTACCCATAAAACAATATTTCGGGAATCACCTGTTACTGGCGCAGTTTCCGTAAGCTGAATCAAATTCATGCTCTCACCTCCGTTTTCACTATTATAACATGTTTTCCGTAATTCGTCAAGTGCCTGAAAAATTTTTTCAGAATCCAGAAATCAGATTTTCTCTTGACATTTTCTTTCAGATATGATATAATAACAACATATTCGTCACAGCCAGTGACGGAAAATTCAGGAAAGAAAGTGTTGCATCATGTTGAAAAATTCCGAAAAAACGATGGACAAACTCGTGAATCTCTGCAAAGGCAGGGGATTTGTTTACCCATGTTCAGAAATTTATGGTGGACTTGCCAATACGTGGGACTATGGACCTTTGGGTGTCGAACTCAAAAATAATATCAAAAACGCCTGGAGAAAAAAATTCATTCAGGAATCGCCTTATAACGTCGGTTTAGACAGTGCTATTTTAATGAATCCGGCAACATGGGAGGCTTCTGGTCATCTGAAAAGTTTTTCCGACCCGCTCATGGATTGCAAATCCTGCAAAACCCGTCACCGTGCGGACAATTTAATTGAAGATTTCGACGGCACGAATCCGGCAGGCTGGACGGCTGAACAGTTAATGCATTACATTCAGGAAAAAGAAATTCCCTGTCCGAATTGCGGAAAGCATAATTTTACTGAAATCCGGCAATTTAATTTAATGTTTAAAACTTTCCAGGGCGTAACGGAAGATTCTAAATCTGAATTATATCTCCGTCCGGAAACGGCACAAGGCATTTTTGTGAATTTCCAGAATATTCAGCGTACAACCCGAAAGAAAATTCCTTTCGGCGTTGGTCAAATCGGAAAATCTTTCCGGAATGAAATTACTCCAGGGAATTTTATTTTCCGTGTGCGTGAATTTGAACAAATGGAGCTTGAATTTTTCTGCAAGCCGGACACAGATTTGGAATGGTTTTCTTATTGGCGTTCATATTGCAAAGAATTTTTGTTAAGTTTAGGCATAAAAGAAGAAAATTTCCGGCTCCGTGACCACAGCGAAGACGAATTATGTTTCTATTCTAAAGCAACAACAGATTTTGAATATTTATTCCCGTTCGGCTGGGGTGAATTATGGGGCGTTGCTGACCGGACAGATTACGACTTAACACAACATCAGAATCATTCCGGCGAATCAATGGAATATTTCGACCAGGACGACAACACAAAATATATTCCTTATGTGATTGAACCTTCTTTAGGCGTGGAAAGATTATTCCTTGCAATTCTTACGGAAGCCTATGATGAAGAAATCGTTCCCGAAACGAACGAACTCCGGACAGTGCTGCACCTGCATCCTTATCTTGCGCCGTTTAAAGCCGCCGTTCTTCCGCTTTCCAAAAAACTCGCCCCCGAAACAGAAGAAATTTTCAGAATGCTTTCTAAAAAATTTCCCGTGGATTATGATGACAGAGGTGCTATTGGCAGAAGATACCGCCGTCAGGACGAAATCGGCACGCCGTTCTGCATTACTTATGATTTCGATTCAAAAGAAAAAGACCAGTGTGTAACCGTTCGTGACCGTGATTCTATGGAACAGGTACGCATTCCTATTACAGAACTGGAAGCCTACCTTGAACAGAAACTCGTTTACTGAAACATAATCCCTCTGCTTTTTCGGCAGAGGGATAATTTATTATTTATTTCCATTTATTTTGATTTTTCTTTCTCCGGATAAAATATTTTATTCGCTGAATCAGGTCTTTTCCGAAAAACACGCTGAAATTCAGCAGAGACATTAAAATAGCGATTTTATAGGGGAGACTGGTAATTATTAATGAAATCAATAATAATGCCCCGTCAAGATATGCCAGCCATTTCATTTTTATCGGAATGAAGAAAAATAATAATACTTCAAAATCCGGAAATAATACGGCAAATGCCAGAAATAACGACAAATTCAAATAGGTGTTTTCCGTTACGCCCATAATTAAACCGGCAATGATTGTTCCGATTGCCCCGATGAAGTAATAGACATTGAACCGGAAACTTCCCCATTGTGATTCTAATGCACGCCCGATTAACCAATAGAAATATAGCGAAAAAATAATCCATAATGGGCTGCTTTCCGGCGGAATAAACAAAAATGTAATGATTCGCCATATTTGCCCTTGTGCAATCGCTGCACGGTCGAACGCCAACAGCGAACTCAACGTGTAAACATTATTCGGATTCGCTGCCGTGAACGTGTCTAACAGAAAGACTAATCCCATTCCGAAAATAATTACTGTCATCAGATTAGGAATTGCATATTTTCCGTATTTTCGTTCCAGTTTATTCAGCCATTTCATTCTTAACATTCTCCTCTGTTTATTCAGAATATATAATTTAAGTATAGCGCAAATTTTCGAATTTGTCAAGAAACTTGCCAAATTATTTCATTTTTGTTAGAATTGCACAAAAATAAACCTGGTTTTTACCTAATAATTTGTCTTTTTGTGTCATTGTAATTTTTCCCGTTTCGCTGTATAATAAGTATATGGTGTAAAAAAATTCGATTGGAGAGATATTCATGAAAATAAATCATTTTTTCGCTGCCGTTTTATCCGGCTTACTGCTTTTGCAGCCTGTTTCTGCTTTGGAAACGTCCGCTGCCACTTATGTTCCGGAAGGTGCGGTTGCGTCTGTTACAGTAAATAATGTGACTTCTTATTATTATAATAAAGCCACTTCCGGCGGTGCAGAAGCCATGTGGAACACGGCAATGACCGCTTCAACGGCTATGGTGACACTTTACGCCGACTGGACTTCTTCCTATGGAACAAAATTCGGTTCTGGTGACGGGTTTATTTATGACGGTGCATTGAATGTTCCTTCCGGTCATGAAATTACTATTGATTTGAACGGATACAGCATTAACAGAAATTTAGAATTTGCGGTTGAACATGGGGAAGTCATTCACGTTTCTGACGGCGGAACGCTGAACATTACGGACACCAATGCAGACATGGGAAATAGTGGAACGATTACCGGAGGGAACAGCACAACCGGCGCAGGCGGAATTTACATTGAAGCCGGAGGAACTGTGAACCTCTGGGGCGGAAATATTACCGGAAATCAAACGGAAGTCAGCGGCGGCGGCGTTCTTCTCGCTGGTGAAGGCAGTTTGTGCAGTGTCAGCGAAAATGGAAAAATTACTAATAATACTGCCGTACAATGCGGCGGCGGCGTAGCCATTTCCGACGGTACATTCAAATTCGCAAGCGGCGAAATTTCCAGCAATACTGCACAGGACGGCGGCGGCATTTATGCACAGTCCGGCGAAAGTATTTTAACCGGAGGGGAAATTTCCAGCAACGTTGCCGTTCATGGCGGAGGAATTTTGCTGAACCAGACGGCTTCTTTAACATTGAAAGGCACAACTTCCGTGCAGAGTAATATTGCTTCCGGTGAAAATCGTGTCGGCGGCGGTATTTTATCCATGGGAACGCAGCCAATTCAGCTTGGCGGACAACCCAGTGTATTGAATAACAGTGCTGACGGCGTACAGAGTAATTTAGTTTTCTGGCAGGAAACAGAAAATAAAGACGGGCTTTTACCTTGTTATGTGCAGAACGTCGGAACAGATATTGAAGCGAAAATTGGCATCAGCCTTTCCGGAAATCTGAAAAAAGCCGTTTTTGCGCCGGAATGGACAGGTTCAGACTGTTTCATTTGCGATGCGATGGATTACACGCTTGAAAATCAGGAAGGCAATTTAGTGCTGAAACGAACTGTAAATTATGCATCTTTACTCGGCAATAAAAACATGATGCTGTTAATTGTTACTTGCGTATTAGTTGCTTTAGCAATTATTTCCATTTTCATTTTGGCATTCCGCAGTAAAGGCAAGAAAAAAGCCAAAAAATCTAAGAAGAAAACCCGTGTCAACGTCAAAAAGAAAAATTCTTCCCCGAAACCGGAAAAACCCGTACTGGAAAAAACAGAACCAGAAGAAGAAATTCCCGAAAACGCTGAAAATTCAGATGAAGAAGATGACGAATATGAAGATGATGACGATGAAGAAGAATATGATGAAGATGAAGAATACGACGAAGATGACGACGAATAAAAATAGTTTTCCGGCTTCCCTGCTGATTCAGCAGGGGGGCTTTTATTTTTTTCACAAATTCACAAAATATATTTGACAAATCCGAAAAAATATGCTATAATAGATAACAAGATATATTTTCCTCTCGCCCGTGAGCAAATTATTTTTTTATGGAGTAAAGACAATGAAACAAATACAATTACTTCTGGATAATGCAGATACATTCCGAAAGGAATTGCTTGAGATTCAGCACCAATTTTCAGACTGCTGTTATCTGATTCATCTTTTTTACGATAAAGACAGACAACCGGAAATACAACCAATTGTGGATTTCATTCACAAAGAATTTCCACAGGCGCATTGTCTCGGCTGTTCTTCTAATGCCAATATCGAAAATGGCATGATTAACGAAAATTCTATTCTTGCTGTCTGTACAATTTTTGAAGAACCCGACACGAAAATTGAAATTTTTCAATATTCGCTCAATGCGGAAAATCAGTCTTCCGTCTGTGATGATTTACTGGAACAAGTGAAACAACGCCCCTGGGTAAAAGCTGTAGAATTACTGATTACTTTACGGGATATGTCCACTACTTATTTTTGCGACCGCCTGTCGGAAATGGACGAACATATTCAGATTTTCGGGGGCTGTTCGTTCAATAAAAATTTAGACAGATACGATGTCAGTGTATTTTCTGAACATCATGGCTTTCTGGAAGAAGGTGTCGTGTTCGTTCTTTTCGGTGGCGAACATCTGCATATTCAGTCTTCTTATATTACTGGCTGGAAACCTCTCGGTCAAAAAATGCGTATTACCCGTTCAGAAGCTAACCGCCTTTACGAACTCGGCGGAGAACCGGCTTTTGATACCTATTACCGCTATCTGAAAATTGAAAATGATGAATTTTTTTATCGTAACACGCTGGAATTTCCAATTTTTTACGAAAGGAACGGAATTAACGTTCTTCGTGTTCCGGCGCAATGCCTGGAAGACGGTTCTTTAATTATGACATCCGATATGCCCACAGGCGCACTTGCACAAATTTCTTACGGCGACCCGCAAACAATTCTGAAAAGTATTTTTCATGAGGCGGAAACGCTTGCAGATTTCGTTCCCGATGGAATTATGATTTTCGATTGTGCTTCCCGTCGCACGTTCTGGGGAAATGAAGACATTAACCGTGAATCACTGCCTTTCCAGACAATTGCCGACACTGCCGGATTTTACACGGGAGGAGAATTTCACCGTTTCGGAAAATCCCTCAATCAGCATAATGTGACACTCGTCATTGTGGGAATGCGTGAAGATGTTTCCTGTAATGCAAATAAATCCGGTCTTCTGAAAGAATATCATTATAATAACGAACATATCAGCATGGTGCGCCGTCTTGCGAACTTCATTGATGTGGCTTCCCACGAGCTTGACGAAACGAATCATAAATTAGAAGCCATGAACGAACGCCTTCTCCGCATGGCAACCATTGACGAATTAACGAACGTATTTAACCGGCGGGAAATTCATCAGCGAATTATTCAGGCGGCACAGTCTGCACAGCAATTTTCTTTAATTATGCTTGATTTGGATAATTTCAAGAAAATTAACGACACTTACGGTCATGATGAAGGCGACGCAATTTTGAAATCGTTTTCTTCTATTATGCAATCTGTTGCTGAATCTGTTAATTATCCTGTTTCCATTGGCAGGTGGGGAGGGGAAGAATTTATGATTTTAACAGAACATGCCGATGCGAAAACCGCTTATGAACTTTCCGAAAAAATCCGAAAAACATTCGCTGCCGCAAATTCTCCTGTTTCCGGTCATCATACAGTGAGTTGCGGCGTAACACAAGCCAAACCGGAAGAATCTGCTGATTCTGTTTGTACCAGAGTAGACCATGTGCTTTACCATTCCAAACATAACGGCAGAAATCAAACCAGTATAGAAGAAGTCCTATGACTTAGAAAGAAAGATGATGCCGATGCTTAACGGTCAAAAAATTATCACACTGTGCATTTCCCGCCTTTACGACAACGAACACCACAGATTCGTGATGCAGCTTAATGAAAAACTCCGGAAAATGAATGCTGTCCTTTGGATTTATCATGTGAATACTGATTTATATTGGAACGAAAAAAATCTTCATGCAGAAGCTTCTGTATTTGATTTAATTGATTTTTCCATTACTGATGCAGTCATTTTAATGGACGAGAAAATTAAAAGCCGGACGGTTGCCGAGAAAGTCATTTCCCGTGCAAAACAAGCGGAAATTCCTGTCATTGTCGTGGATAATGAATATCCCGACTGTATTTCCGTATGTTTCGACTATCAAAGCGGCTTTGAATCTGTTGTCCGGCATGTATTGAATTTTCATCATGCCCGACATCCGCATTTTATGGGCGGTTTTCCGGGAAATCCCTTTTCCGACCAGAGGCTTTCAATTTTCCGGAAACTTTTAGAAGAATATCATATTCCATTCGATGAAGAAACAATGGTGAGTTATGGCATGTTCTGGGCGCAGCCTGCCGCAGAAGCCGCTGAAAAAATAGTTGCCTCTGGGAATCTTCCGGACGCTATTATTTGTGCGAATGATATTATGGCAATTAACGTTGTCAGTGTGCTGAACAGTCATGGCATTTCCGTTCCGGAACAAGTCATTGTCACAGGATTTGACGGAATTGATGAAATTTATTTTTCCGTGCCGTCAATTACTTCCGTACAGTGTTGCAGCAGTGCTTTAACGGAAACAATTTTTTCCGCATTAGAAAATATACTTTCCGGAAAAGCGGAAATTTCCCGTCATTATGTCCGCCCTGAAATTATTTACAATGATTCCTGCGGCTGCCGGAATACCAGCAAACATAACTTGAAATTCAATTTTAATGACAGATTTTACCGCTATCAGATTGACACACAAATTATTCACCAACTCACGGAAAAAATGCAATCCTGCCTGACATTCAAACAGGCGGCGGAATGTTTATTCTGCGAACAAATTCAAGATATGTCATTTATCATTAATCAATGGTGTACGGATAATTCTGTAAATCATTTTGCCGTGCAGAAAGATTCTGCTTTTGAAGAGGAAATGTTTTTATTTTTCACTTCTGAACAGGAAAATTTTCATCAGGGTGTATTTCATCGCCGTGACATTATGCCTAATCTGAAAGAATTTCAGAAAACAGGCTATCCTTTAATTTTCAATGCGGTTAGTTTTTTAGGTGTGCCTTTGGGATATTTATGTTTTCATTTCCCGAATTATGAATTGACTAATTATTGTAAAATTCATGAATTAGTGAATACGTTAGGGCAAAGTCTTGGTGTATTCATGAATTGGCAGTATCAGCGTTATTTAATGGAACAAATCGAATTTACTTATAAATATGATGCGCTGACCGGATTATTGAACCGCCTTTGTTTCAGTCGGGAATTTGGCGCATGGAAACAAAATTTAAACGGCGAAACTGTCCCTATGGCGGTCATTCTTTCCGATCTTGATGGGCTGAAAAAAATTAACGACATTTTCGGACATAATGCCGGAGATAATGCCATTCATACCGTTGCACAAGCCTTGAAAAATGCCTGTCCGCCTGATGCGCTTTGCGTGCGATTCGGGGGAGATGAAATGCTTGCGGTGATTGCCGGAGAATACAGCGTTCCGGAAATCATTCAGAAAATTCATCAATATTTAGAAAATTATAATCAAGTTTCCGGTTTAGACTATCAAGTTTCCGCCAGTATCGGCGGTTATACGGGATTTCTTTCAGCGAATACGGAATTTGAAGAAATTATTCAGAAAGCTGATAAAGCAATGTATTCCCAGAAACAAAACAAGAAAAAATCACATCAATAAAAATTTACCGTCCGGCAATTCCGGACGGTAATTTTCAACCTATGACAATAAAATCAGATAATACATATCCTGTAAAATTTTTCCATGAAACGACATACCATTCATCAGCACTGCCATAAACCGTTACGGCTTCCCCGTTCGGAATGGAAGTAATTAATGCTCCGTTCACACTCGGATAACTGCGCAAGTTTAAACCTGAACCATCTGTAACAACTACGCCCTTGACGACTTTCGTCGGCATAATGAACGGTATGCCGAAATAGTCGCATAAAGAATCCACTAAATTCGCTGCAATTTCATCTAAATGATTTTTAATCCATGCAGCGTCTTCCGGATTATCGTGATAGCCTAATTCACATAACACAGCTACAGCATTTGTTCGGGTCACTTCTCCTAAAGTTGTCGTAGGTCTTGCGGAACTTTTTGCAGGATTCGGGTAAATTCCTTTTAAATTATTCGCAACAGTAATGGCAAGCCGTTCACTTGACATGCTGTAAGGCGAATAATAAATGTCTATCCCCTGAAGCTGTCCGCTCATGCTTTCCGGTGAAGCATTGGAATGTAATGCAAAATGTACATCATAATAATTCGAATTAGAATCCGCAATCGCTCCGGCAGCATTTCGTTCAGGGTCATTCCGCACGAAAGAAATTCCGCTTGCTTTTAAATATGGCTCCATAGCATCTGCAAGCAAATTCATATATTGTTCTTCCGTTCCGCCGTTGACATAAGCATTATATTCTTGTGTGGACGGACTCAGGAAAATTTTCGGCATAAAATACTCACTGCTCCTTTCGGTAGTATATTCATATTCTATGCCGTGACTTTCCGAAATGTGCTATATTTTTGTTTTGGATAAATCTGCTTCAATTTCCTGATTCAAATGAAACGAATAAATATATGCCTGTTTTACCGGTTCTTCGAGAACTAATTCCATTGAACGGCAATATAACCATAACTGCAAAGCATATTTTTCTAAAAGTTCTGTGCTATCGTCTACAGCATCGGTTTTATAATCCACAATTACCCATCCGTCCGGCTCATGAAACAGTAAATCCACTGTACCAATCATAATTCCGTCTGTTCCGGCGTATTCCTGTTTTAAGGTGGAATCTTCCGGTAAATGCATTTTTCCTATCTGCACGAATAATTGTTTTTCTTTTTCCACACGGTCAGAAACAGAAATTCTCTGATATAATGCACTGTTGAAAAATTCCTGAATTTTTTCCGGTTGAATGGATTCCGCTTCAATCGGTTCAAGCAGTTTCGCTTCCTGTAAACGTTCCAATTCCTGAGAAAGATTTTTTTCCGCCAATTGGAAATTGATAAATTGCATAATTTTATGAATTGCTGTTCCTCGTGCCGTGCCGTGCAATTTTTTCAACCGTCCCCGTTCATCTTCCAGCATGAAATCCGGAACAACTTGTGTATTTTCTTCTGAATCTTTTTGGGAAAGGTCTGTAACAGCCCATTTTGCAGGCGTTTTTGTTTTCCGTGAATCGTATTGATAATTCATCTGTGCCTGTAATTTTTTCAACGTCTGTTCATCAGCTTCCGCCGGAATAATTTCTTCCTGTTCAGTTTGCACTTCCGGTTCATGATAACGCCACACATGATATTCCACATCAGGAGAATTTGAATCTTCACTTTCCATCAACGCTTCCAGAAAATAATCTGCTTCATTTCCAGACAATAGATATGCTAAAATCCATTCCTGCATACTGTTTAAACCAGTCACTACCATAGGAACAATTTCCGGTGAATGATACAGAAAATCTTTCATATTCATTATTTTTTTCGGTAATTTTTCAACCGTAATGAATAGTTTTTGTTTCGCCCTTGTCAGTGCAACGTAAAGCAGCCGCATTTCTTCGCTGATGTCTTCTTTATTCTGTATACTGTGAAGATATTTCCACACAGCAGAATCAATTCTTAACATGTGCTGACGGTCAATCATGCTTGCGCCTATCATGCCGTTTTCTTCCATGAAAATGACTGGTGCTGTTGGTTTTGCGCTGAATTTTCTTTCTGAATATACCAAAAAGACAAACGGATATTCTAACCCTTTTGCGCCGTGAATGGTTTTCACAGAAACGTATTCCGTGTGATTTTGTATTGCTCCGGAATAAATATTTTCTCCGCTTTCTCTCAGATAATTCAAATAACGAATCCAGCCACTTAAACTGCTTTGTGCCGTTAAATCAGCATGTTCACGGTAACTTTTCGCATACTGCGCAAGAAATTCTAAATGATTTCGCCTTTGTTCGGCGTTTTCATAGAGACTTTGCAAAGAAAGCAAATCCGTCATTTCGTAAATTTCCCGCATAAATTTTTCTAAAGGCATTGTATCGCTTAACAAACGCATTTCTGATAATTGTTCCAGGAATGCTTTGCATTTACGGAATAATTCGGGGTTTTCCTGTTCTGTCATGCTTTTCATTTGTAAATAAATTCGTCTGCCCTTTCCGGAAATTTTCAGCATCGCTAAATCTTCCGGAGTAAATCCGTAAATAGGCGACGACAACACGCCCATCATGGAAACATCCGTCATAGGATTATCAATGACTTTCAGCAAATTCATGATTAACCGAATTTCTGGTAAATTCAGGAAATTTTCACCGTCATCACAAACAAAAGGAATATTTCTTTTTCGTAATGCTTTACATAATGAAGGGGATTTTTTCAGTGTACGCATCAAAATGCAAAAATCCTGATAATTGCAATCTCTTTGTTTGCCGTTTTCCATTACCTGCACTTTCTGCCGCACCATTTCTGAAATTGTATCTGCAACGCATTCCGCCTGAAAATCATCAAAAAATGCATTTTCATCAGGAAGAAGAAACTGCACTCCCTGCACAGCGGCTTTTTCTAAAGAAACCGCTCCGAAATTGAGTTTTTCCCGTTCATCGTACACTAAGCCGCCGCAAGTTTCCGACATAATACGAGAAAATAACTGATTGATGAATGTTAATATTCCGGAAGCACTGCGGAAATTTTGATTCAGGTAAATTCTTGCCATTTCATCAGAAGAACATTCTTCCAGTAAACAGCTGTCTGCTATGGCTCTCCGGAAATTTTCCGGATTCGCCTGACGGAAACGGTAAATAGATTGTTTCACATCTCCGACAAGAAAAGCATTTTTCCCGTAATGTAAAATTTTCCCGTCTTCTGAAATTTCGCAACCTGCCGACAATAACCGGAATAAACAATCTTGTTTATTATTGGAATCCTGATATTCATCAATCATAATTAACGCATAATTTTCCGAAAGTGTTTTCGCTAATTCCGAACGGTGAATATTTCCGTTTTCGTCGATATGCCCTAAAAGAGACAACACAAGATGTTCCGCATCATCAAAACTTAACACGTTCTGTTTCTGCTTTTCCTTGAATAAGGCTTTCTGATAGGCTTCCGTCAAATCTAAAAGCAGTGGAATAACTGCTTGCTGCCGTTTTTCGTCTTCACGCCAGAATGCTAAGGGTTCAAGCAAATTGGTTACTACAGATTCATACCATGATTTGTAAATTTCCCGAACCTGTTTGAAATTTCCCATTGCCTCAACATCAAAAGTAATATTTTTCTTCTTTTGGGATAGCCGTTTAAATTCCACAACAGCTTTTGTTGGGTGAGTTAATAATTCTTCACATTCCATTTCTTCTAAATACTGCTGGTGCAACTGCATATGAAAAATATCTTCTCTTAATGTTTTCGGATATTCTTCATGTGCTTCTTCCGCCAAAGTATAACATTCCTGTGCAAGCTGAATGCATTTCTGTATTTCTTCTATTGCTGTTTTGCGTAAACGATTCAGAAATGCTTCACTTCCATTCTGACAGAATGCCCTTGCCTGACTAATCCAGTATTCCGGAAACGCTTGCGAATTTGAATATTTTGCCAGGTCATAAATCAGTTTTTCCAGTTCTTCATCACTTTTCATGCAGAACGTATTATATAGAAGTTCCATTTCTGCGGAATGTTTCCGGCTGTATGTTTCCAGAACATTGTGCATTGCCCTTTTCCGGAATGCATATTCTCTTGCTGGTTCTGCTATGCTGAACTGTGAAGAAACTCCACAAGCGTCCGCATTTTCCCGAATAAAATCAAAACAGAATGAATGTATTGTGGAAATTTTCGCATTATTCAGCGATGCTCTTTGCTGAATTAACCAATCATAAGCCGGTTCATGCTGTTTTCCCTGATGATGCATAGTTTCCATCATTTCGGACATTTTATGTGACAATCGCTGTTTCATCTGGGCAGCGGCATCTTTCGTAAATGTCACCACAATAATTTTTTCCATGGGGACACGGGTATCCGGTGACGGGTCTGCTAAAATTTTCAGCAAACGTTCCACTAATACCGTTGTTTTTCCACTTCCGGCAGCCGCTGAAACAAGAATGCTCCTGCCTTGGGTGTCAATTGCTTGCCGTTGTTGTTCAGTCCAGCTCATGATTTTCTTCCTCACTTTCTTCACTGCCAAATACACTTTTTATTGCTTCTGATTTTTCTTCTGCGGTCAATGCAACCTGTTCAGATTTATTTTTTTCGCAAATATCTGCATAAGGGCAGTATTGACAAGGCACGAATCCGCCATGTAAATACGGGTCAGGGGCGGTATCTCCTGCATAAAGCCTTTCCGCCATTTCCAGCACTTTCTTTTCTACATGTTGTTTTAAATGCTGAAATTGTTCTTCCGTCATGGAAAATAAAGTCGCTTTCGGGTCATTTTTTGTGACTGGAACAGAAGAAAAAATTTCCTGCTGCATATACGGGAGAGAATTTTCCGTCAGAAGTCCTCTCATCTGATAAAATGTAGATAAAGTTTTTTCTTTTGAGGGGTTTCCTTCTTTCCGGTGAGGGTAACAGTTAGAAGCCGGCTGCCCGCTGGGAACGTATAATGCGCCTGCTGGTTCTGCTCCGGAAAAAGCCTGATTTTGCTCCAATGCAAGCAAATAAATCAACATTTGCATATCCAGCCCGAAAGCTAATTTTTCCGGATAAAGAACTTTATCTCCGGTTTTGTAATCCAGTACACGCATAAATTTCTGGTCATCTTTCTGGCAAACGTCAACACGGTCAATTTTCCCCTGACAAAGAATTTCCCCGTCTTTCAGCACATATGGCGAAAAATTTTCGCCTGTTCCGACTTTGGCTTCAAACGCTTCCGGAATGAAATCGGAATGTTTTAATTCTCTCTGAATATAATTCAGCACTTGCAGAATATTTTTCTTATACATCTCGTAATTTAACTGAAATCTGCCGTCTTTCTGGACAGATTCGGAAAAATTTTCTTTCCGGAATTGTTCGGCTAATTTTTCCATTTCCTGTATCAGTTGTTCTTCGGAAAGGTCTTTGAATGCTTCACGATACTGACTAATTAAATGTTCAAGGCAGTAATGCGTGAAATTCCCGATATGTAAAGCATCAAATGTTACTTTTTGCGGAGCGTACAAATGCAGACAATGTTTGCAAAAATAAGAAAACGGACATTGATAGAAATCTTCAATTCCTGTTGAAGATAATACAAGCGGATGAGGTAATAATTTCCTCATGACTTCCGGTGAAGTTTTTCCTGATAAATCAGAAAATTTTTCTTCTAATTTCTGTATTTTCGCCGAATAAACAGAATCTTGCTGCAAAATTTTTTTCAATGCGGCTGTTTCGGGCGTGTTTTCCTGCATATGGCGCACATAATGAAAATAAGCAGATGATTTCGTCCATGCATAGAACGTCAAGGGAATATCTCTCTGTTCAAGGAAAATTTCTGCTTCTGTTGGGAACATGTGCTGAATTTCTTCAATCAGCGGTGAAGGCTCTGTAATTACCTGTTCCGCATCTCTTTCCGGATAAGTTAAATATAACTGTTCTGACGGAGAAGAAAGAATTTTATTGATAATCAATAATTCATCTGCATATAATTCCGGCAGTAAATGCGCAATCTGCATATGATAACTTTCTAAAATTTGCAGTTCCTGTTGGCTGAATATGCTGTTTGACTGAATATTTCCGGTAAATTTTCCTTCAATTACTCCTGGAACGAAAACAATTTTCGGAGAATTTAACCGCACAGTCAGCGTTTCATATAATGTTTCCACTACACGAATACTGTCTAATGTTTGCGGAGGTGTGGAAAAATTACTGCTTTTAATCAGAATTAAGAATATCTGCAATAAATTCTTCATGGGAATTTTTTCTTCTCCCATTGTTTTCACTACAGTATCCATTGTTTCACAAAGTATTTTCCAAACAACGGAATATTCTGTCTGTTCAAGAATATTTTCCGCAAAACGTTCTTCATCAACAGATTTTTTCTGTTCAAGATATTTGTAAATGATTCGGCAAATTTGGCGGACAGTTGCATCTTGACAAGCTGAACGCAATTCCTGCATTTCTTCTATAAACTGTTTCCGGAGTGATTCAATCGCTTCACCGCCAAACGGTGCAGAACGCTGATTTTGTTCTTCATTGCCTTTTTCATAAAACGTTTTCGTCCATTCGTCTCTGTCAATGTTCCACGTGAAACAATAATGTTCCAACATGGAAACCGTTTCCATATCTGCACCAGTAAACCGATTTTTCAAATATTTCAAAATCGTTTCTGTACGCCATTCCGAAGAAGACAAAATTTCCAACAGTGTCAGAAAACACCGGATGACTTCTTTATGTAAAATGGATTTTTCCGCCGCAATATCATAAGATAATTGATAGCGTTCAAATGCTCTTTCTAAAATAGGGCGGTAAACGTCAGGGTCTTTCACGGCAATAGCAATATCTGAACAATGTAAATCAGAATGTTCAGAGAGCAGTCTGTAAATTTCCGCACAGAAATATTCTACTTCTGAAACAGGGTCTTCTGCTTTAATGATATGCACATGATTTTGCCAAGGGGTAATTTTTCCAGGCGTGCGGAATACTTGTTCGGAAACGGCTTTTATATCTGCATGTTTCGAACGTTTAAATTCTTTGCAAGTGTACACCTGTAAAACATTCGGGTTAATTTCTTTCGCTTTCTGTTGCAAATTCCGGAATGTCTGATTTCCTCCCGAAAAAATTCTACTCGACATAGAAACAGTAGCATCTGACCGTATCGCAATAGTGAAGTTTTCCGCCTGATGCAGAATGACTTCCAGCATTTTATACTGGTCTCCGCTGAATACACCAAATTCATCGAAATAAATTTCTTTCCTGTTGAAAAATTCATGTTTCTGCGCTAATAATGCCGCACCAGTCAAATCATTCAGACTGTCCAGCAAGCCTTTTTCATTAAGAATTTCATTATATGCTGTCAAAATATGGCTGATGTCCTGCATTTTATCCTGTAAACGCACAGATTCTTTCAATGCTGGTGAAATATCCTGTATTCCTTCCGGTGTAATGCCTTCCCGACGAATTTTCACCACGAGTTTCTGTAAATTCATCAGCGATTCCGGAGAATGCTGTTTATACAGTACTTTTAATTCTTCCCGTTTGGCGCAAGCCTGCAATGCCTGCCAGAGAAATAGTAATTTCTCCTGTTCTGTGGCGTAAGGTTTTCCATAGCTACCACATTTCTGAAAAATATCCTGCGCTAAAGTATGAAAACTATAAGTTTTCATCTGATTAAATAATTTTGCATCTAAAAAATCATATAACCGTTTTTCCGCCTCGAATGAAAATTCTTCCGGAACAATCAGCCATACTTGTTTTCCGTTTTCTAAGTCTTTGCGGATTCTGTTCATCAGTTCTGTGGATTTTCCTGTTCCACATTCTCCGAGAATAAACGTAAACATGTTCGCCCTCCGTTATTCCTGCACTAAGTCGTTCTGGTCAAAAATATCTCCGCATTCCGGACAGAATTTCGGTGGTTTAGAAGGGTCTGCCGGTTTCCAGCCGCATTTGTCGCAACGGTAAATTTTCACGCCGGAAGGCTTTGGCTTTCCGCATTCCATGCAGAATTTTCCCTGATTGAACACACCGCAGGAACACGTCCAACCGTTCGCCGTTGGTTTAGGTTTTCCGCACTCTAAACAAAATTTACCTGCATTTTTCGTTCCGCAAACACAAGTCCATGTATTGGAATTTTCCGGAACAGTTGTAAATTTAGGCTGCTGTGCCTGCTGGGCGGCATTCATCTGGAATAATTGCTGTGCATTCAAACCGCCTGCCTGCTGTGCCATATTCATATTCATGAAACCCATCATGGAACCATTCGCATTTCCGGCAGCTGTTTTCATGGCTGCTGCTTGTGCTTCCGTTAAAGTTGCCGCTGCCATTCCTGTATTCTGAAGCATTCCGGTTCGCTGTGCCTGTTTAATTAGTTCTTCATCTTCTTTTGAAGCGGTCGCCGAATTAATCATCACGGAAACAATTTCAATTCCCCGTTTTTCTCTCCATTTCTGGGAAAGTGCCTGATTCATGGCATCGGTTAATTCCTGCGTATATCCTGGTAAAGCACTGTATCTCACGCCTAAAGCGGAAATTTTCGCAAATGCTGGTTGTAATGCTGTTAAAAATTCCGCTTTTAATGTTCCGGAAATCTGGTCTGTGGTGTACTGACTGGAAACATTCCCACAAACATTCGCATAAAATAACATTGGGTCGGCAATTCGATAAGTATATTCCCCGTTGCAGCGAATGGAAATATCTATATCCAAATGAATATTCTGGTCAACTACCCGAAACGGTACAGGATTTTGTGTGCCGAATTTATTATTCATGATTTCTTTCATGTTGAAATAATAAATTCTCTGGTCGTGTCCTGTTCCGCCGCCGAAAGTGATTCTCTGCCCGATTTTCTGGAAAGTTTCTTTAATGCTACTGCCCAAACTTCCTGAAAAGATACTCGGTTCAGAAGAAGCATCATAAGTATATTGCCCTGGTTCTGCACAAAGTTCAACGGCTTTCCCGTTGTCCACAATCATCATGCATTGCCCGTCAGCAACAGCAATTCCGCTCCCGCTTGTGATAATGTTTTCATTGCTTTTCGTATTGGAAGAACGGCGGGAAGTGCTTTTCTGCCCTTTCATCACCAACACATTCGCCGGAAGTGCTTCACAATAGAAAAAGTCTTTCCACTGGTCAGCCATTGTTCCTCCGACAGCTGAAACAACTGCTTTAATTAAACCCATAATTAACGTTCCTTTCTGAAATTGAAATTCATGTTAATTATAACACATTTTCAATCAAATGTCAATCCAATTTGTGAAAATCAGAAAATTATCAATAATTTAACCGAAATTTTGAATCGAACATAAAAAATGCAAAGCTAATTGTTTTGCATTGAAATGGCTAAAAAATCAAAATTTACTTAATTAACTGTTCTGCTATTTTCACAGTGGAAACCACCATTGCCGGACAAAATTCAACAAACAAATTATGCTTTCTGGCATAGATTTTGCCTTCTTGAGTTGCCAAATCACAACCCAACAATTCTTTGCATAAATATGAACCGTTCTCATCATGAAAAAGTTCAAGAAATTTTACAGTAACATCATTAGTTTTTAATCGGCTATCTAAATCATCAATTTCACATTGACCATATGTTAAGCCCAATACCATTAACGCCCCTGTACAAGTATCACATACTTCACCTTTACACATTCCGCCTCCAAAACATCCACCTATTTTGAGGGCTTGTTTTGAAAGCAGCGAATACAGCTTGTGAACAGTGATATTTTTGTTTAAACAATTCTTTAGCCTTATCAACTTGATTCATTATAATTTCTCCCTCTAAATTCCGATTCGGTAGTACAAGCCAAAATTTTTATAATTAATTATATTATTATATATTTTTCTTTGCTTCTTCAAGTAATTGAAAAAGTGTCGTTTCTGCCATTTTATTTTCCATTGCCAGTTGAATTGTATCTATTTTGCTGTCCATCACTGAATGAATTGTTCTTCCGACAGGGCATTCCGGATTTGGATTTTCATGAAAATGAAAGAGAGATTCTTCTTTTTCCACTGCTTTGAAAATATCCCGTAAAGTAATTTCATCTGCTGGTTTTGCAAGATATGCACCGCCTATTCCTGCTTTGATTTTGACAAGCCCTGCTGCGGATAATTGTCCTAAAATATTTCGAATCATCACAGGATTGACATTGATGCTGCCTGCAAGAAAATTGGAAGTGACTTTATATTCTTTCTGAAACATGGCGATACATAATAATGTATGTGTCGCAATGGTAAATCTTGATGAAAACTGCATAGAAATACGCCTCCCTTATGTGTATAGTTATAGTATAGCATACTTTTATCATAATGTCAATATCTACAATTAAAAGCATGTAAATTTGTGCAAGTATACAAAATTTAGGTGTAACTATTGACATGACAACGTAATTATGTTATAATGTAGTTGTAATTAAGTAAATTACAACTACATATTTTTTGGAGGTATTCTCAAAATGAAAAATTTTAACAAAGTTACTGTTAATCAGGACGCAAGAACAGAATTGCATGATTCGCTTTCCCTGACGGGTGCAGAAATCAGCATCAACAATCTTCCTGCCGGTGCGAGTGTGCCGTTCGTACATGCGCACAAGAAGAATGAAGAAATTTACGCCATTCTTTCCGGTAAGGGGAAAGCAGTGATTGACGGAGAAACAGTTGAACTGAATACAGGCGATTGGCTTAGAATTTCTCCCAAAGCAAAAAGACAATTTTTTGCAGCAGAAGATTCCGGCATAAGCTATATTTGCATTCAGGTGAAAGAAAATTCGCTTGAAGAATATACAGCGAATGATGCAGAAATTTGTTAATCATGCAAATTACTTGAAAATTACAACTTCAGCCCAAACGAATACAGTTTGGGCTGAATGAATTTTATGAAGCATATGCTGAATATATGTGGCAAAAAAATAGTTAAGCATTCATTCAAGGTAAAAAAAGCACCTGCAAAATGCAAGTACTTTTTAAATTTTGTTTAAATTTTAAATAGGGAATAAGGCGAGAGAAGGTTTCCGTTTTGCACGGATTTTCTTGACAATCTCGTCAGCATTCGATTCAATAGTGTTAATCTGTTTTTGATTCACTTTGCATGAATCAATTACCACATAATCGACAAGTTCCCTTTCTTCTTTTTCATTTTTTTCATTGATGACAACGTGCTTTACTTTTTTCAGTTTGCACAAAACAAGGAATTTTTCACCCTGATGTTTTTCAGCACGATGTTTAGCAATATCTTCATGGGCTGCTTGCCATGTCAGATAGCGATTATACTCTCTGTCAACAGTATATACTGGATGTTGGATTCTTGGAAATAATTCCACGATAATCCAGTTAAAGCCCAGATGACCTTCAAATTGTGGAGATTTCGGTTCGAAAGTATTCATGGAAAGCACGTCAATCCATTTTCCTTTCGTATTGACTTCCATTGCAAGGTCACGAACCACATGAACAACAGTGGCTTCTCCTGATTCATAGTAATCCGTAAACTCTTGATCGTGAAATTTCTCATACCATTTTTCACGATAGTCAACAAGTTCCTCATCTTCAAATTCTTCATACCATTTGTTCATAACAATTACTCCTTTACGATTCGTTTTGATGGAACCAGTTCAAAAGTTTTTCTCCTTGTTCGTTAATCGAAAGTATCCATTCCGCCTGCTCGTTTTCTGTATAATTGACAAGCTTTTCAATACCGCTCCGGATTCTGGCGGGGTTATGATACCTGTCCCATTCTTCTGTGAATTTTTCCGCATTGCCATACCATTCAGGAATTTCATTTCTCCGGCATTGCAGATATTCAGGGACATTGTCAGTACAAATTAACCATAATGGAACGTCGTCACATAAAGGATTACTCCAATGTCCATTTGTCAAATGTACTGGCTTTTTTTTCAGTTCAGGGAGAAGTTGTTTGGCTTTGTGCATATTGACGTGAAACCATAAAGCATGGTCAGAATCAGCATTCCAATCAGCCTCGTCCAGCTTTTTATGCCCATAATCAATAAAATCACAAATCTGTTCCATAGAAAGGCGACATAAATTAAACTCTTTCTCAGGATTCAGCCGCAGCACTTTTATCAGAAAATCAGTTTGTACATATTTTAATACATGATATAATCCTTCTGCAATATTCAATAAATTGATACTGCCAAACTGACTGATAAATTGATAAGGAATCCGTTTCAAATCTTCCCGCAAATTTTCTGAATCCATTTCTTTCCGGTCAAGAAATTCCGCATGATAAATATAGAGGATTCCAAAAAGTTCCTGTTGACTCATTGTCAGATGAAGTGTTCTGACAATAGTATTTGTTTCCTCGTCAAATAGAAAATACGGAAACCGGTCAGGTAAATCATTTTCTTCACTGATAAGCATTTCATAAATCAACTTTTCCAAGGGAATATTAAACAGCTCGGATAGCTTTGAAAGTTTTTCAAGGCGTATCTGATTTTTCCCACTTTCCCAGTTCTGCACGGCAATAGTGGATACTTTTAATTCTTCAGCGAGCCGTTCTTGTGTAAATCCTGCTAACTTTCTGTTTTGCTTAAGCATTGCACCAAAAGAGTTCAAATTTCTGCCTCCTTTTACAGTATACACCATATGACATCTAAATTACACTAAGTAAAACTACATTTTTCAAAAAGTTTCACTTTGTAATTATGATAACATATATTCAAGCAATTGTCAAGAAGAAAAGCATAAAAAAGCATAAAATAAAACCAGCTATGAAAAAATTCCAAAGCCGTTAGTGATTATATTTTTTACGAAAATGTGAAATACTTTACATAATCGGAAATTCTGTATTTATCATTGGTCATTACGCTGTCATGTTTATTTTTACGATAATTTTCAACAGCATTAAAAAAACTGTCATTTGCCCTGATTGTCTTCATATTCTGAAAGCAGATTGCGCATTTGCTTAACAAAATCCAGTACATGTTCTAAATTCTTTTCCAGTTCTTTATTCCATAAGTTTCTTCGCCGAGATGTTCCACAAAAAGTGGTTTATTGGCATTTCCGGTATGACCATAATGTCCATTAGTATGCGTACTGTTTACGATGTCTGGAAATCGTTCTGTAAATTTTTCGTAAAGCCGTTCAGCTCTGGTTGGCTTGGACTGAATATCCATTTCTTTTTCAGCAGATTTTGTCACTGCCACAGACTCACGGTCCTTTTCCGTTTCCGAAAATGTGCTGTATGTGTTAACTTTTTCATTATCCAAGTAATTTAGATTCTCTTGCTTCACGTCCAAAAGATTCCGGATTTTCAAAAAATTTTTGTCAAAACTCTTGACAAGTTGATAAAGTTGTGGTATATTTATAACAACAACACTTGTAGACTCGGTGTTACCATCTTTGAATGGTACGCTTAAGGACTGAAAACCTTTGAGTAGTCTAACAAGTGTTGTTTTTATTCTTTCAGAGTATTGTTAGAATGAATATACTGAGCATGAACATAGATTCAGTTTCTCTGGTGACAGTGAAAATTTTAAGTTGAATTTTCTGTACGGAGTTTTATTTTATTTGTTGCTTTTTGTGTTTGATTTTTACCTAAATTCTACTAACAATACAGAAGAAATACAAATTTTGACACAAAGTCTCTTGACAAAACCATGAAAGCATGATATAATAATTATGAGATATAATAACGACTTTGTCAAAAGCGATGAAAACTTTCTCAAAGACGGACTAATAATGCAAAAGGAGAGATAATCATGATTAACAATAAAACGGTGTACTATACACCTCTTCCATCTAAGCCTGCTACGCTGCTGATTTTAGAGCGTGGCAAACCTGTACGTGTGATAACATTGAAAGGTGATATGCGTTTAGGGCGGGAGGAAGCTGAAACCCGTAATGATATTACATTACGGTCATCTATTGTTTCCCGTCATCATGGTGATTTTTCTTATATAGATGGTGTGTATTATTATAAAGACAACAATAGTCTTAACGGAACTTTTCTTAACGGAAAGAAAATGGAGTCGTATAACAAACAAGGCACCAAATCAGTGGCTTTACACGATGGTGATGTACTTAGAATTGATCGGCAGACACTAAATAATCCACACCCTGAAGCGGTTGAAATGATTTTTAGTATGACTTTTTCCCCAGATGATAATTGGGCTAAGTATTCTCTGCAAGGAAAATCTGAAGTGAAAATTGGTCGGGAAGTAGACGGGATTCGGCTTCCGAATTTCATGGTTTCCCGACATCATGCAACGTTAAAGCATTTTGGTAATAATTGGATTATATATGATAATGACAGTAAAAATGGTACTTTTGTAAACAATGAAGCAGTTGAAGAAAAACATATCGTAAATCCTTTTGATGTTATCCGGATAGCGAACATAACTTTAATTTTTACTGGTGAAGAAATCGTTTACGTTGCAGGACGTTCTGATGTAACTGTTGCAAAGCCATTCCGTTATGCTGAACGTTCTGTCATTATGTCAGTCAATATCAATCAAGTGTATACGAAAAGCCATTTATTCTCTAAGAGTAAGATTTTACTAAAAAATATAAATCTTGATATTGAATCCGGAGATTTTATTTTAGTATTGGGTGGAGCAGGTGCTGGAAAATCGACTTTCATTAAAGCCATTACTGGACAAAAAGTTCAGGAAGGATTAGAAGTAGAAGGGGCAATAATATTGAACAAAATGGATTTATACAAGAAGAGCAATCTTCGATTGTTAAAACTCAAAATTGGCATTGTTCCACAATATCCGGATTACAGACCAAATGATACAGTGTATCATACAATTCTTGACTCCGCACTTCTGCAATTATCTTCTGATTATAGCAGACAGGAAATTGAACAGAAAGTGGAAACGGTCATTCGAAATATGATGCTAAGTAACATCCGTGATAGTAAACTTTCCGTAATCAGCGGCGGACAAAGAAAAAGAGTGCAAGTTGCGATAAAAGCTGTAGGAGATATTAGCTTTTTCACATTTGATGAACCTGATGCCGGACTGGATATTGCTGGGCGTAAAGATCAAATTAATCAGTTATCTTCAACCATATTGAAAGATGTGGAACCTTTGACTCCTGAATCATCAAAAGATAATGCCATAGAATTACAGCAAGCCACTTTGAATGGAACAGCTGGGTTAATGATTTCCCATTATCCTGATGATGTAGCAGAAAAATATACAAAAGTAATTGTTCTTGCCAAAAGCAAAATTGACGATGCTGGTCATCTTGCCTATTATGGTGATGTTCCGAATGCTTTATCATTCTTTGGCGTACAGAAACTAAGCGATATTGTGTATGAAATTAACTATGAAGGCGGAAAAGGACGTGGCGACGAATTTATCAAGAAATTTGAAAATACAAGGAAAGGCTAAGAGGGAGCTATATGCTGTTTAACTTATTCAAGAAGAAAAAACCTTCAAAAGGTACAGACAGTAACAAACCATCAAATTCGGATATACAAAAAAATTCCTCAAACCAATCTAATATTACTGTTTCTGTTTCAATATCTACAAATCCAGGCTGTATACGAGAGGTTAATGAGGACAATTTTTTTGTGAGTCATATTGGCAACAAACCATGCGCTATATTTTCATGCGATGCAGTCATGCATGAGAGTAAATTCTTTTTTTCTGCGGTTTTTGATGGTATGGGCGGAGAAGCATTCGGTGAAGAGGCATCTAAAATTGCGTCAGCTACATTAAAAGAATTTTCTGCAAATTTCGACGATAGCGACAGTAAAGACTTTGACATGAAAAAGAAGATAAAGCAATTTATCTCTTTAGCGAATCGCCGTATCATGGAAATGATTGCTGAAAAGAAATGTCATCGCAGCGGCTGCACTATGGCATTGATTGTCATTTGGAACGAAATGGCTTATGCGTTTAATATCGGAGATAGTCGTATTTATCGTTGCGATAAAAATTCACTTGAACAAATTTCAGAAGATCAGACACTTGCCATGAAAAAACTGAAAGCCAACATTTACACAGAAGAAGAGGCTCGTAATAGTCCTGATGCACATAAAATCACATCATATATTGGTTTAGATAATCGTGGGCTTGGTGTTCCTTATCACGCCTATGAACCTTTCCCGATAGCAGAATCAGTTCTTTTACTTTGTAGTGATGGTTTAACGGATATGTGTACTGATGAAGAAATCAAGTCTGTTTTGTTGAGCGAGGACGAAACACCAGCAAAATCACTCATGAAATTGGCAATAAAAAACGGCGGTGAGGACAATGTCACCTGCATTGTGATCAATACAAAACAAAAAATTGAAAAAAATTGAAAGAAAGGTATATATGGATATTCGTGATGTCATTGAACAGGTAATCAAGCCACAAATCAAACAACCCTTATGGGAGAATTGGTATATTAAAGAAAAAATCGGTTCTGGATCATTCAGTGTTGTTTATCGAATAGAAGCACAGCGTCCAAGTGGTTTAGATGTTTCTGCGCTTAAAGTCGAAGCGATTATGTCTGATAAACAGATTTTCACTGACAGTTTTCGTAAAACAACTTTTCTCAACAGTAGAAAACAGATGGCAATTAACGAAGCACAGATTATGAAAAAACTCCGTGACTGCCCCTATATCGTCAGATATGAAGAAGAATATATGCAGGAACTCTATATAAATGGTGAATTTGAAGGGTATTATTATCTAATTAGAATGGAATTTTTGCAAAATGTCTATGACCTGATGAAAAAAGGATGGTTTCCTTATTCAGAAGAAAATGTAAAAAAGCTTGCTATAGAAATAGGGCAAGGTTTACACGCTGCGCATAGTATAGGAGTAATTCACAGAGACATAAAGCCTGATAATATGTTTGTTAGTGATGCGGGGATTTACAAACTGGGCGATTTTAACATTTCAAAAAAAGCTGTGTCTACCAGAACATATGCAGGTACTCAATACTATATGGCACCTGAAATTTACCGTGCAAGAACGAACATTGACGCAAGCTATACCACTCAAGCGGATATATATTCATTTGGTTTATGCTTATATCAAATGATGAATAATGGGCAACTGCCATTTGAAGACAAATTAGATCCAGATACGGCTTATGACAAACGTATGTCTGGACCAGTGAATTTTCCACCACCTTGTAACGGAACTCTTGAATTTATAAGAATCATATTGAAAGCGTGTTCCTTTAATCCAAATGAACGATACAGATCCGTTAATGATATGCTGATGGAACTCAATGGTAAAACGCAAACAACAGCTAATATTACTGAATATGCAAATTATGGTTATTATCCAGCCACAGGGCAAGGCAATCCGAACGAAAGATACGAATCTGTTAATCCTAATGCTACTGCGTATGCAGATGATTACCAGAGTTTATATGAAAGATATGAATCCGTTCATGATAGAATGCAGACACCATCTAATGCTACTGCATATGCAAATGATGATTATCCAACTCCAAGGCGAGGCAATTTAACTGAATATGCAAGTGATGACGATCAAATGCCGCCATATCATGGCAATGCTACAGAATATGCCGGATTTGATGATAATTATGATAATAATTATGATCAAACGCCTTATGGCACACAAGCAACTCCGGTTAATCCAATTTATAGTAAAACAGACACAATTCCAATTAAGTTAATTTCTGTAGTTATTGCATTTATTCTGCTTGTCATCGGGATTGCTTTAGGAATCCCAGAACATGATGAATCCGATCATGAATCTGAATCTTCTGATGACACAGTTGAAAATGAACAGCCTTCTGATCGTCAGAATCACATAATGGAAAACACAGAGTCCGAATCATTAAGTACATCAACTACAGCTGAAGAAAGCACAATCAGTAGTACAATTGAAAGTGAACAGTCTTTTAGTCGTCAGAATTACATGGTGGAAAACACAGAAGCTGAAGTATTAACTACAGTACCACCAGAAAGTACTACTATTACTATAAATCCAGCTGAAGAAATACCAACTAATTATATCATTGAAAGTGAACCGCCTGTTAATCAGCAAGATTACCTACCAGAAGAACCAAACAATGATATTCCTGTAGACCCAGTTGAAGAAGTCATTGTTGAAGGAAATGAACCTGATGAACCTGATGAACCTGTTGTGCAGAATCCAAGTATGACTATACCGCATCTATCAGACTATAGTTCTCATATTTCCGACATTACTTCAAGTAGTCATCTGGCGAATGAAACGTATGGAAACACAACATACGTCCATTCAGCAGAACAAGCATTTGATAATGATTTGTCCACTTGTTGGAGTGAAGGCGTAGATGGGTACGGGGTAGGGGAATCTATCACGGTTTTTTTTGATAATACATATGAAATATCGGAATTTTCTCTATATAACAGCTTATGTACAAACGAAGATTTATTCTACAAGAATACAAGACTGCAAAGTATTTCCGTTATATTATCAAACGGAAACAGCTATGATTTTGAATGTGCAGATGGTTGGGAGAACAGGAATAATACATTCTCATTTGGGGAAAATGTGGAAACATCATCATTGACCATTATCATTCAATCTGTTTATGCGGGAAACAAGTATGAAGATACTTGCATATCCGAAATAAGCATATCATAATTCATGTAAAGGCGAAACATTATGAAAAAATTACTCTCATTCTTAATTTTAACAATATTGTTGACTGGTTGCGCACGAGTCAGTGAAAAGCAAGTCTTATCTGATGATTCAGAACTCGAAACGACTACTTCAACTACAGCCGCAGCGATTACTTCCATATCTTCAGTATCTTCTACTTCTATGATTAATACTACTGCGAACCCTGTTGAAACAACGGAGTCAATTTCTACCCCACAGCAAGAAGAAAGTACGATGATTTCCACATATCCCACTAATCCCGCTAACCCAATTGAAACGGATACAACAGTATCCCCTGTAATGAATACTCCTTCAAGTTTTGTTGAAACAATGGAATTAATTTCTATCACGCAGCAAGAAAAAAGTACAATAATTTCTAAATATCCCACTAATCCCACGAATACAACAATTGAAACAAATACAACAACTGAAGTAGTGTCTGAAATTGTTCCGGAAGATGGACAATTAGTCCGTATTCTTGACTTTATTCCCGATGCAGAAATTGATTTAAGATATGCAACTACCAATAATTTTACAGGTACTGTAATATACGATGATTCGGAGGCTTATTTGTGCTATGGCACAGTTAAGAAACTTATTTCTGTCCAGAATGAACTGAAAGAAATGGGCTATCGAATTTTAATATGGGACGCATATCGTTCTACAGAAGCGCAATGGAAATTATGGGAAACTTATCCAGACCCTACTTTCGTCGCAAACCCTAATAATGGCATTACAAGCCATAGCCGTGGAAACACGATAGATATTTCTTTAGTCTATGAAGATGGCTCTCCAGTTGAAATGCCATCAGCATTTGATGAATTTGAAGCAATTGCCGACCGGGATTACAGTGACGTTTCAGAAACTGCTGCTGCAAATTCAAGACTACTTGAAGAAGTGATGTACAGACATGGTTTCACGGGCTATTGGGGCGAATGGTGGGATTATTCTGATACAAACCAATATGAATTGATACCTGCTGTATCTCTAAATTCTGCAAAATAGGCTAAAAATTCTACCATAAGCATGGGAGGGGAGAAGGCGTTTTTCTGATAATAAAAATTCCCCTGTCTGTATGACAGGGGATTGATTCATTGAACGGTTGATTCGTAATTATACTGTTCCGCATTGGCGGTGACACATGCATTAAACAGGCTGTCTATATCTCGATAACCTCTGAAATGGTAAAAGATTGCAATGAAATTGACATAACCATAGTCACTTTCTGAACTGTTTTCACAGAGTTGTCCGGAGCTTAAATCTACAGAACATGTTCCGTCTCCTAAGATTTGAATATCGGAATACCGATAAAATGTATAATAGGTTTCTTCACCCTGAACTTTTTCACTGCTGCTTCCGCCTCTTTTTAAAGCGTTAATGCTTGCCGTATATTTATACACTAAATATAAATCATTATACGGTGACGGGGAAAAACCTTCTTTTCCTGTCAGGAAATAATACCCTACAAATTCCGGTTCTCCCTGCATAGTGCAGTCTTTTTCCCATGTTGTGCCGTAGGAACGGAGTGCATCAGCAGCTTGATTTTTCATTTTTTCCTGCATGTCTTCCGGAATGTCTTTCAGTTCAGCCGCATAAGAAGTCAAGCCTTCAACAGTATATTCTTTTTCCGTGCAAGTAGGAATTTTACCGGCTTGAATACAAATCTCTTCCAATGTACTGCTTTCAGAAGATGAATCCGCTGTAATGGTGACTTTGTCGCCATTTTTCAAATTTTCGTAGGGGTTCGCATGGAAAACTAAATTGCTGACATTTTCACTGCCGACTTCCATATTAATTTGCCCGTAAGGTGCCGTTCCGGTAAACGTTACCTGCAAATTGTCAAATGGGTCAAATTCTTCTGCTTTTTCGAGATTTTCAACAGGATACGTCTGGTCTTCATAACTGAAACTAACGGGATAATTTTCCTGTAAAGCAGCTAAATTGCTGATTTCCCAATGGTACTGCACGCTGTCGCCGTTGGATAAATCACTGGTTTTGTCCAGTTCTCCGGAAATTGCTTCTTCTAATTGAATTTGCACGCTTAAAGCGTCCATTTCGCTGGAAGAATCCGTTAAACCGAATGCTTTCGGATTTTCTTTAATCATGGCTTCAATATCTAAATTACTGGAAGCCGTGCCGACAGTATCGTAACCATCACAATCTACGCTAAGATAATCATTCAAATTCACTTTTGTTCTGCCGCAGCCAGTAAACAGCGCACATAAACATAAAGCGGTCATAAAAACAGTACATTTCCGGTTCATATTCATGTTCATTCCTGAGTTCCTCCATAATAGCGATTTTGATTTTGTTCAAGCAGACGTTTCATTTCAGCAGTGTTCTGACTGATTTCACAAATCATCATCACTCCGGCTGCACTGATAAACGACCCCACAACGCCGATCACAATCACCAGAACGCCGATGATTTTTGTTTCGTCACTGATTGACATGACACCCAGTCCCGCAATGACGGAAACAATAATTCCCAGCACGACGAAACCTTTTCCTAATGTTTTCATTAAATTTGTCCAAAACATTCTCATTTTCTCCTTTGTGAAAAATTTACAGTTCTAAGTATAGCATATTTTTCAAGATTATTCAACATAAAAACACAGTGCGAATACTTTTGAAACACAACATGCAAACTTACGGTTTTTTCTGTTTCAGAAGAGAAACAGCCATTTCAATAAAAGCAATTTCTTCGTTGTCTAAACCGGTAACATCAACAACTTGTTTTTTCGCTTCAATGCCTAAAAGATAATCTGTAGAAACATGAAATATTTCTGATAAATGAATTAAAATTTCAGGAGAAGGGGAACGTTCATATAATTCATAATTACTGATTGTTGCTTTAGTGACCCATAATTTTTTCGCCAGTTGTTTTTGTGTTAAACCAGATTGTTTGCGCAATTGCTTCAGCCGTTTTCCAAATTCTGTCATAAACATCTCCCATTCCGCTTATTTCGATAAAAAAATTATAGCATGAATTGCAAATTTCAGCAAGCGTAATCAACAGAATCAATACTGTATTTTAACAAAATGTTTTCCTACGGCTTGACATTCTGCAAAAAATATGCTAAAACTAAGCCACTTTATCACCATTTATCACCAAGTATCATGAAATGTTGCCAAATTGGCGTAGAATCGCTGTTTAAGTTGGTAGAAATGAGGAAATCAGCGAGTTTCCGTTGTTCTCAAAAATCACAAATTTTAAGAAATCCGGTAGAAATTTGGTAGACAATCGGTAGACACCAACGGAAGAAAAAGTTGGTAGAAAACTGGTAGACAACCAAAATAAGCCCAAATCGGCAGAAGTCTGTTGACAAATTGAATATCCCATAGCGGACGGTGTTTCATATCCAGAAACACTGTCCGCTATTTTTATGCCCTGAATGAAATACTGATTTATCTATGCAAAAGAAATAAAAAAATATTTTCCTGAGCCAACAAGGAGGTCTTTCTATGCCGAATCCAAGTGCGATTGGTGTACCGAATCTGAGATTTTCAGAGGAACAGATGACTATTCTGCACATGATGATGAACGAAAAAGAATGCGATTATTCTACAATTGACGAAATTGTTCAAATAAATGTTCTGTCTGATTTTTCAGACGAGGAAATCAGAACTGCTGTAAATGAATTAACAAAAAGAGGTTTTCTTTTTGAAATTGAAAAACCTTATGGTTGTGTTTATGGGATAAACAAATTACGAATAGCAAATAATGAAACCCTGACACATTAGTTCAATGAAGGCTGTGAAAGCAGATGGGCTGATTACGCTGTTGCAAGAGATTTTGGCTATTCTGCGTGATTTGAAAGGGGTGGTGCTGATGATTGTGAGATGAGATTATGCCTGAACGCCGTGAAATAGAAGAATTGTTCCATTCCTTTCACAGCGAATTTGAATCCATTGTTATGGAGTTGGTTGAAGGCAAAATAGACAAGTGTATTCTTGATGCAATGTTCGAGGATTTCGACACTTTGCAGGAATTTTTGTCGGGCAAATCCGAAAAAAAAGGTCGCATGACTTACAGACAATTGCAGGAAAAGTCTATTTCCAAACTTGACAACATTGAAGTTTCTGACCGAAATATCGGGGATTTTCTGAAAATCACACGAAAATATGATGTGGATTTTGCCCTAAAAAGAGATAAAAATAATCCACCGACATATCATGTTTTCTTTTCTGCTGCCAGAACAGAGGATTTCAAGAAAGCATTTTCGGAGTATATCGGCAAAGGGCAGAGCAAAAAGTGCGGCAAGTTTACCCGTGAGCAGATGCACCAGCAGGCACAGAAAATTAGGAATAAACCACACAAACAGAAACAGAGAGAAAAAACGAGGGAGAACAGAAGATGAGATTTCGCTGTGACATTATTTCCACGGCTTGCTTTTATGCCGAATTTTCGAGAAGGAAATTACAACATTGCAGGTCAGCACCAAAAAGTTAAAAAAGGTCATTCTGAAATTGCTCCCCTATCTGATTTTCGGCTATGCAGGCGATTTAATCGGCTATGCGTACCGAACGGCTGGGTGACGAGTTTCAGGAAAAAATTCTCCCTTTTTTGGACAATTTTTTGTTTGTGAAACTTGAAAAATATTTTTATATATTCTAAAAATTATAATGGCAAAATCTAATTTTCCAACAAAAAAGCACTCTCAAAAAACTTGTAATTTTTTTGAAAAAGTGCTATGTAGTTAGTATATTTGAATTTTTTATGGTTTTATAATACTAAAATATAATTGTGCGGGACAGTTTGTGAGTGTGTCAATAGGCTTAAACTTATCGCCATCCTGAATCCATGAAGTTTAGATGAGTTTAATATATAAAAAACACTCATTTTGAAATGAAAGCCTTATAATTTCTTGGACAATTTTTCATAATCTATTGGGTAAGAAAATTTTAAGTTTGATAATCATCCTGATATCCGCATCATTTAGCTGTTTTCATGTTCTTCCATTCATTTGAATTTCACTAATTCAGGACTATGTTATTCATTAAACAGGAACGCTGTTACATCCCACAAACAATGTGCTAATATTGCTTTTTCTGAATATTTTATCGTTGTTTCATTCGAAATTTTATAATTCAGAAATTCAATCGGCTTAGATGCTTCAATTAAATATGCTTATTTGAGGACTTTTTTGACAGGCTGAAACAGGAACATTTTTCATGTTCCTGTTTGAGTGTTATTCTTTTTTTCTGAACAAATATACACCAAATGCCGATACTATGAGAAAAATGCTTATTCCGAATGGCGTATGATCGCCCGTATCCGGACTGCCGTCATCATTCTGGGTTGCAGTTATTGCAGAAGTGAATTTTGTGATTGCCTGCATTTTTGAACGAGTTGTATTTTGGGTTATTTCTGCTGGTGTTGTATTAGTTGATGTTGTTTCTGTGGTTGTGATTTTCGTTGTTTCTGTTGCTGCTGCCGTTGTTGACGGTGAATCTTCGTCAACATACACAACAGAAAATTTAAGATCTTCATGCACAGACGGAATTGTAAATCCTTCACCGAAAATTTCATCGGTAATATCTTTGCCATTCAGGAAAACTTGTTTTATTTCCCTGCCGTTTTTGTCGAATCTGTCCATTTTAAAAGTATGCTCTGACAGTCTGTCTATTTCCGAAAAATTAACAACTTTCCCGTCCACATAGAACATGATGTCTTCTGAAAAATCCGTTTCAATTTCATGCTTTTCAGGAACTGAAACAGTAATTTTTGCACTTTCATCATAGTCATATGAACCGACTGCAAAACCATTCAGCGGAGTTGTCCACAGCAGGCATAGCGACAGAAAGAAAATTATGATTTTTTTCATAATCGCCTCCTTATCTGTCAGCGTACTGAATATGAAAAATCATCGTATCTTCGTAATCTCCCGCAGCCGCCTGATTCCAGTCGTCCTGTGAAATATTGATTGTCAGGTCAGATTTTTCACCTTCTGACAGATATTTTGCAGATACAAAAACGCTGTCATCATTTTTGTCGTGAATGCTGTAGGGGATTGTTTTGCCTGAATCAGCAGTGTTGTCGAGGGTGTTGTCGGATTCGAGCGTAACAACAACACATTTATCTGATTCCAGACGTGCAGTATCAAGCACAACACTCCCGAAATCGGTTGCCGTGGAATTGAACGGAACTCTCACGCTCAACGGAATTGTCACGGTGAATGCCGGTGAAATCGTGGTTGTAATCAGCGAACTTCTGTCCTCGGCAGATACGGAAACCGACGAAACTGCCAGAAATGTGCCTATTGCTGTAAAAAATGCAATTGTTTTTTTCATCGGTATCATCTCCTTATGACATTGAATTATACTGCAGGTACTGTTGTTGTAAATGTAAATGTTACTGTATCAGAATAACTTCCGGCATTTGTTAATTTTTCGGTTGTTTTAAAATAGACTGTAAGCGGATCATCAGGTGTATCTCCTACATTCGACTCAAAAGTTCCAACTAAGCCACCATCTGTAAGTACAGGATCAAATTTGTCACTTGTCGATGCCTGATATAATAATTTGTCAGTCGCTGAAGTTGTACTGCTTAGTGTAAAATCACTTTTGATAGCAACTCGCAAAGATGAACCTTTCTCAAGATGAATTTTTGTAGCTGTAATTTCACCGCTGCCTTCATAAATGTCATTACTATCTGTGTCAGTAAGATTAATCGTAGCTGGAATAGTGACAATGTAAGTCGGGTCAGCATTCAGAGTGACATTTGTGTTCTGGTTTTGCTCCGCCTGTACATCTGTTCCCGAAACTGAACCTTCCCAAGTATTCGATTCTGTTTTTTCAGTCCATGTAGCTGCAGCATTTGCCATTACTGGTGCGGTCATTGTCGCTGCGAGAGCGAGTGCGGTCAGAACCTGTGCAATTTTTCTTGTTTTCATGATAAAAACTCCTTTCAGATTGTCACATTAGTTCCATTCTACGGAAACTGTAAATGTGATTGTGCCATTGTATGTGCCGGAATATGTGTATTTTCCCGACAAATTGAATGTTAAATTTGCGGTTGCGTCTGTTCCTGCTGTGGTTGATATAATTTCAGAATCAACCCCAATAGAATCAGAATCTTTTGTAATTTTGTAATCTAAAACAGGTGAACCTTTATCAGCTCCTGCACTGACTTTCAGTCCGCTTGTTTCATTCTGTGCTTGTGCGCCGGATAGCGTAACTTTAAGCGTTTTGCCTTTTTCAATACATATATCTTTTGCCGAAACCGTCGCCTCTCCGCCAATTGTAACGCTTGCCGGAATAGTAACAGTGTATGACGGTTCAACGGTGTAACTGACATTCATAGTAGCTGTTTTGGGGTCAGGGCTTTCATTCGTAATCATAGTATTATCAGCATAGACCGTTGCCGGCATTGTAAATGCCATAATCACAGCAAAAGAAAACAAAGTGATAATATTTTTCTTCATGCCATTTCTCCTTTCATTGCCATTCAACAGATATTGTAAACGTAAGCGTTCCGGAATACTCGCCAGGATACTTCGGTTTTGACAAAGGTTCTGAAAACTCTAAAGAAACTGTTGTATTTCCAGAGGTTTCAATGATATTGCTTTCATTGGAAACAGATTTACCATTTACTTTAATATTGTAATCAAAAGTATTACTTTCTTCAGAATTTAAATAAAAAATTTCTCCCTCAGCAATATCTTGTGATAATTTTACACATATTTTGTCATAATTATCTTCAATTCCAGTCACATCACTTATGCTGATTTCCGAGGATTTACCGAGTTCAGCACCAGTCGGAATTGTAACTGTGTAGGTTTCAGGGGTTGGTTCTTGTTCTACACCATTTATTGTTCCGCCAACTAATTTGACACAGCTCTCGGGACCGACCAAATCGCCTATATTTTCTGAACCACTCGCATTTTTTGCAGTGATATTACCATCTCTTATAACAATAAGACCTCCACTGCTGCTTACTCCACCATTTCCAATTGCGGGTGTTCCTGCTCCGCCAGTGGCAGTTATCGTTCCAGCATTTATTATGATAGTTCCACATGTTTCATTAGAACCGCCGCCAATAGCAGCAGCAAGATACCCACCTTCTACTGTTAGCGTTCCAGTTGAACTTTTATCAATTACAAGCGTTGCACCTTGGGGCACATTTAATCCACTTTTCGTAAATCCTCCTTTTAACACATTTTCACCCTCAATTATTAATGTACATTTTGCACCATTGGATATTTTTATTGGACTTGTTCTTGATTGAAAAGTCATATTTAAATTTGAAATTGTTATCGTAGGAGAACAGCCCTTGTTTATCGTAATCGTGTTCGTGGTGCTTGTTCCGGTTATTCTATACTCACCGGAATCATTTATCACAATATTGTCGTTTGCAATATTTAGTTCTTTTACTTCTGCATTCGCAATAATCGGAATTGAAAAATCAACATCATGATATGGAAAAACACCTGAACCAAGCAAAAGAAGAGCTGCACATAAAACAGCAACAGCATTTTTCAAGATGTTCACAAGCGATCCCCCCTTATTGAGCAATCAAGACAGTTTCCACATTAGCCCCGTTCAGCGGCGTTTCTCCGTCAAGCGCAATCGTGGAAATCTGAATCATTGCCGGATATTCTCCTGCCGGAAGTCCTCTCGAAAGCGTTACGTCTGTAATTGCCTGACCAGGCGGAACATACTTCGATTCATAGAGAACTTCTTGCGTATCATTCAAAACAATTGTAAAATGAAAATAGCATGGGTTGCCCTCCGGATTCAACAGTGACATTGTGACATTTTTCGTGTCCGCCAAAATTGAAATGGACGGATAGCCGGGAATTTTTATGCCGACTTCCTCGCCGCCCTTGTCTTGCGGTGTTTCGCCATTATATGCACCTGCATTCGGGTCAAGTTCAATGCCGGATTTCATCGAAGTTGAAGATGTATCTGCCGGAATTTCCTCTTTGCCGAACCAATTATGCCAATTAAATGCCAGTAAAATACTTCCAATCAGGATAATCAGAAATATTACGGCAAAAATAATAATATGCTTTTTCTGAATGACAATTCCGTTTTCATTATCTTTGTGCATTGGTAAAGCCCCTTTTTTATGAGTTATACTCATTCTTAATTCAAATTATAGCAGGATATTTTCATTTTGTCAAGAGTTCTGTAGTTATTTTGTATAAATGTTGTATAAATACAAGAAAAAAAAAAAAAAAAAACTGTTAATATTGCACAAATACGCCAAAAAATAAAATAAGCCTATCAAAAATATTTGTCTATTAACAATATGTTTCTATTGGCGTAAATGGAAAAAATTGACGAAAACTATTCAGCCGTTTTGCCCCAAGCAAAATGGCTTTATTTTTTGATCAGAAAGTGATTCAAGCTGCTATCTTGATGATTAAAAGAGTGTATGCAAACAAAAAGAATGCCAGTCTCCGATTTTTTGGAGATTGACACTTTTTTTGCTTTTAATTGGATTTTATAGGAATAAGGTCATTTGCCTATTGCTAATGCTAATGATGGTACGCCGTATGAGGGGAAACTTTCATGTACGGTGTATAGTGGGGGAAAATCCGGCGATAACTTCAAAAAATTACTAATTGAACAGTACTTCATCTGCAATTTATTATATCACTTTTGACTGGGTTTGTCAAGGTTATTAAACAGGTCTATTTTTGTAAATCAGTTCAAAATTTTCTTTCTGTCAGCGTTTAATGACGTCTTGAATGACTTCACTGGCAATCATTAAACCCGCTACAGGAGGAACAAAGGCTGTTGAACCTGGAATGGCTTTTCTTCCTGTTCGTTCTTCTTCAGTTAAACAGGAAAATTTTTCTTCTTCATCAGGCTGTATAGGTGTTTCTTCAGAATAGATAACTTTTAAATTTTTTATGCCGAGGCGTTTCAATTCATGCCGCATGACTCTTGCTAAAGGGCAAACTTTTGTTTCATAAATATCTGCTACACGCAATGCTGACGGATTCAGTTTGTTTCCCGTTCCCATAGAAGAAATTACCGGAATCTGTAAAGCATTCGCCTGTTTAATAATTTCTAATTTTCCGGCTACTGTGTCAATGGCATCAACAATATAATCATATTGCGAAAAATCAAACTGTTCCGCTGTATCCGGAAGATAAAAGCAGGGAAATGCATTGACTTGAATTGCAGGGTCAATTTCATGAATGCGCTTTTTGGCGACATCTACTTTATATTGTCCAATGGTTTCCCGTGTAGCGAAAATTTGCCTGTTTAAATTCGTTAAGCTGATTTTGTCGCTGTCAATTAAATCTAACGTGCCAATACCACTTCTTGCAAGGGCTTCTACGACATACCCCCCAACACCGCCTAAACCGAAAACGGCGATTCTACGGGAATGAATTTTTTCCATTGCTTTTTTACCGAGTAATAATTCTGTTCTTGCGTATTGGTTCATGTTTCCACTCTTTTCATTTTGTTATTTTGTAATTTTTTGGGAAAGAAATGTTTTGAATGTTTCTGCCATTTTTTCCGGAATTTTGCTGTACATGAAATGCCCCTCTGAAGAAAGATGATATTCTCCGCCACATTTTCGAGCGTAAAGAATACCGGCTTCTTGCCATGTCATGGTCTTCACTGGGGACGGCATATCACTAATGAAAAAACAAGCAGGACATTTCAATATGCCAGTAGAACAAGCTTTTTGCGCATTTTCCGTCATTCGCAAAGATTCTTCCATCATTTCCCGATTGGCAATATTCCGGTAAAATAATTCCGTGTAGAGGGCTTTTTCTTTTTCAGAAAGAACATTTCTGGAAAGCATACCGGAAGCGTTCACTGTTCGATTTTTCAGCAATCGGGCAAGCAAGCTATTTTTTCGGACAAAAGAAAAAAACCAATAATATTTTTCCAGCATTTTTTTCTTTTTCGCATCAGGAAAAGCTTTCGCCTGTAGTAATGCCATATCCGGAATACCCATATCTATACCGAGAACAGCCTGAATTTCTTCTGGATGGGTATTTGCCCAATATACCGCTTCAAAACCGGAATAGGAATGCGGCGCAAGAATATATGGCGGTTTTATTCCGGACAAGCGCAAAGCTTTCCGGCTTTCCTGTACCATATTTTCCACAGTCCTTTTCGTGGAAGCATGACCGCTGAAGCCATATCCGGCTTTTTCCACAACGGCAATTCGATATTGGTCAGATAATTTTCTGTATAATATGCGATATTCCAGAACAGGGGAAGTAATGCCTGAACCAGCCATAAAAACAATTGCTATTTTTCCAGTTCCTTCTGTGTAAATATTTAGTTGATTTTTGCCAACGTTCACGAGATTTCCATAATATTCCATGATTTTCCTCCAAATATTAAACATAGATGAACTTTTTTCAAGTCATGCAAAAATTAATTTTTAACTGATTTTAGTATAACATATTGTTTTTTATTTGTCAAGAGGGATTTAACAGTTAAACACGGCAACAGCATTTACTTTCTCTCAAAAATATGATAAAATATTTGAAAAGATTCATCCCGAAAAATTATCCGAATATCTTGTAAACTGGCTGGAAGAAGAACTTCCGGACAGGTGCATCATCGCCATTGATGGCAAGACAATCTGTGGCAGTGCAGACAAAACACATAAAGTATATATTGTCATCTAACTGTACTCATGAATTGTGTGATTCTTTCTGCTGTAACAATCATAATAGTATTCGTTTTCGTAACAGAAACGTCATACGAAATGTCCGTCGTCCGTAATCACTTCGCTGTTATCAATCAATTCGTCGCAGTTTTCACAGCCCACACTCATTTCTTCTGCAATCATTGCCATACAATGTCATCACTAATCCAGAAATAATTTTCACCTTCATGAATAATTTCACCGCAGCAGCCGAAGATTTTTTCGATTTGTTAGCTTGTGCAACATAAAATTGCACGAAATATCACATAATACCCTATTTTTCAAGGTTTTGGACTCAATAAGGGTACGATAAGGGTTTTCACCGCCTGTCCGTTACACAAGCAAAATGAACGCCTATGTTTTTTGCTGAACATAGGCGTTTTTCTGGTTGCGGGAGCTGGATTTGAACCAACGACCTTCGGGTTATGAGCCCGACGAGCTACCGAGCTGCTCCATCCCGCGGGGGGAGAATGTTATACTCATAATCTTTTTTAGATTACTTGTATAGTATACCACAAAAATTTTCTCTTGTCAAGAACTTTTTTATTTTAGGAGTGGCTAAATGGGGATATTATAAAAAATCAACGAAACCAAGAGGAAATTCCCCTTTACGACCGGAGATTT